>NZ_REHH01000001.1:0-42718 GCF_003692995.1 Lactobacillus sp. ESL0233
TTGGAGTTTGATATTAATGAATTTTGGGAGCATTTTAATACTGAAATGCATCAACGCTTTAACGAAGTCGCATATAATGCTTGGTTCAAACATACCAAGCCTATTTCTTTTGACCAGACCAGCCATGAATTAAAAATTGCCGTTCAGAATCCGGTAACCAAAGGTTATTGGGAAAAGAACCTATCTGCTCAATTAATTCAATCAGCATATGGTTATGCCAATATTGAAGTCATTCCGATTTTTCGAATTGAAGAAACTAGTAGCACCGAGCGTTTAGTTACACCGAGTTCACAGCCAAAGATGCCAACAGCTCAGACACAAAAGACCACACCTAATGCTTTTGTCCGCAATCTTAAATTAAACGAAAAATATACTTTTGATAACTTTGTCCAAGGTGAAGGAAACAAGTTAGCTGCTGGCGCTGCATTAGCAGTTGCGGATAGTCCTGGTAGTTTTTATAATCCACTTTTTATTTTTGGTGGTGTGGGATTAGGTAAAACCCACCTAATGCAGGCCATTGGTCATCAAATGTTAGCTGAACGTCCAAATGCCAAAATCGTCTATATTCAAAGCGAAACTTTTGTCAATGATTTTATTAATTCCATCAAAAATAAAACGCAAGATCAATTTCGGGAAAAATACCGAACTTGCGATTTATTATTAGTCGACGACATTCAGTTCTTTGCTAAAAAAGAAGGAATTCAAGAAGAATTCTTCCATACTTTTGAAACGCTCTATAACGATCAAAAACAAATCGTTATGACTAGTGACCGCTTACCAACTGAAATTCCCGATTTATCTGAAAGATTAGTTTCTCGCTTTACCTGGGGTTTGCAAGTTGAAATTACTCCTCCAGACTTAGAGACGCGAATTGCAATTTTACGCAAAAAAGCAGAAGCGGAAAACCTCACTATTGATGACAACACCTTAGATTATATTGCTTCACAAGTTGATACTAACATTCGGGAACTAGAGGGGGCACTGGTCAAAGTACAAGCACATGCCACAATTGAGCATGAAGATATTAATGTTAATTTAGCGCGTGAAGCATTGGCCGACCTAAAATTAGTACAAAAAAATCAAGGACTGCAAATTTCTAAAATTCAAGAAGTTGTTGCAAATTACTTTCAAACTTCAACTTTTGAGTTAAAAGGTAAGAAAAGAGTTCGGCAAATCGTGATACCACGCCAGATTGCCATGTATTTGTCACGTGAATTAACTGATTCTAGTTTGCCAAAAATCGGACAAGAATTCGGTGGTAAAGATCATACTACCGTAATGCATGCTTATGAAAAAATCAGCCAAGAAATTAAAACTAATTCAGATATTAAGACTGCAGTTTTTGATTTAAAGCAAATGCTCGATCACTAACTAAATTAATCCTTGTGGAAAAGATATTGACTTATACACAACTTCTTAACCGTACGAATTACGTTATTTTAGGGTCAACTTGCTTTTTCAACACAAATCACAGGACCTACTAATACTACTTAAATAAATATATAATTAATATATAAAGAAATTAGCCATTACAGGAGGCAACTATGAAATTTACTGTTAATCGAAATCTATTTATCGATAATTTAAATAACGTCATGCATGCAATCTCTTCTAGAACAGCAATTCCTATTCTCAGTGGTATCAAACTTAACCTATCTGAAAATGAATTACTACTGACAGGAAGTGATACTGAAATATCAATTGAAATTCGCATTCCAGTCAGTGAAGATTTAAAAGTCGACTCTCCAGGATCAATTGTACTACCTGCACGCTTTTTTAGTGAAATAATCAAACGGTTGCCAGGTAAGGAATTTTCACTAGAAGTAAAAGAAAGCTTTCAAACCCAAATTGTTTCCGAAAATAGCGAATTTACGATTAATGGATTAGATTCCAATACTTACCCAAGATTACCGGAAATTCCCGACAATTCCGCTTTTATAATTTCGGGAAAAACTTTCCGTGAAATTATCAATGAAACCCAATTTGCTGTTGCTACTCAAGAAAGTCGCCTCGTATTAACGGGCGTTCATTTTACCTTTAGTCCCAATAAAATTCATGCCGTTGCAACTGATTCACACCGCTTATCAAGTCGTGCTTTAATTTTATATCAAGGTGCACCAACTGAAACTGATTTAATTATTCCAGGAAAAAGCTTATTAGAATTAGCGCGAATTATTGGTGAGACAGATCCTCAAATTAAAGTTTGTCCAGGTGAAAACCAAGTATTATTTGAAATTGGTAATATCTTATTTTATTCGCGGTTACTTGAAGGCAGTTACCCAGATACAGCTCGGTTAATTCCAACTGAAAGTACAACTCAAGTTGAATTTGATTTGGCTGAATTATCTAGTGCACTTGATCGAGCAAGTTTATTGACGCATGCTGGGCGTAATAACGTAGTTGATTTAACCTTAGATACAGAAAAGCAAAGTGCTAAATTATCGGGTGAGTCGGCAGAAATCGGTAATGTTGAAGAAAACGTAAGTTTTCGCAAACTCACTGGTAGCAATTTAAAAATATCATTTAACCCAGATTACTTACGTGATGCCTTGCGCGCGTCTGTATCTGATGCAGTAATTATGGAATTTACGCAACCTCTGCGTCCGTTTACTGTTAATCCAAATAAAACGGACATTGACTTTGTCCAATTAATTACCCCAGTTAGAACTTTTTAGAAAAAAAGCCATTAAAAAAAGCTATTAATTTAAACTAATGGCTTTTTTTTGTATGACCTTGTTAAAATGGTCAAGATGGGGGCTGTATTTTATTTTTGAGTCCTTTACTATAAAATGTTTATTTTGAAAAACAGCGGTTATAGGGCTTTATATTGCCACTTAAGTTGTCTTTTAGTGATGAAACGAATATACTTAATAATAAGAAATATTAGAAGTTTATAGTGGTGAAGGTGGATATTATTAAGGAATTTAAAGTAAAGGGCGAATATATTACCCTGAGTCAATTTCTCAAAGAAGAAAGTATCATTTCATCGGGTGGACAAGCTAAATGGTACCTGCAGGAAAATCCGGTTTTTCTTAATGGAGTCAAAGAGAATCGGCGTGGTAAAAAAATTAGACCTGATGATCAAGTTAAAATAGCTGACGAAACATATAAATTTCGGTAAGCAACAAAAAGATGTACCTTAAGCATTTTATTGCGCAACATTATCGTAATTTACACCAATGCGATATTAATTTTGATCCTAACGTTAATATTTTTATTGGACAAAATGCGCAGGGAAAAACAAACTTGCTCGAAGCTATTTATTTTTTGGCATTAACTAGATCGCATCGTACAAATAACGACAAAGATTTAATTGCTTTTAAACAGGAGTATGCAAATATTTCAGGTCGTGTTTATAAAAGTCAGCTTGATTTGTCCTTGCGCGTCCTAATTACAAAAAAAGGTAAAAAAGCTTGGATCAATCGTATTGAGCAAGCCAAACTTTCTAAGTATGTTGGACAGTTAAATGCTATTTTATTTTCTCCTGAAGACCTAGAACTTATTAAGGGGGCGCCGGCTCTGCGGCGGCGTTTTATGGATCAAGAATTTGGCCAGATTGATGCGGAATATCTTTACTTTGCTGGTAAGTATAAGCAAGTATTACAGCAAAAAAATAATTACCTTAAGCAACTAGCTAGAGGTAGAACGAAAGATACTGTCTTCTTAGAGGTTCTATCTGATCAATTGGCTGGGGTAGCTGCAGAAATAATTGTAAGACGATTTAAATTTTTAAGATATTTGGATAAATATGCTAAAGAGGCTTATAAGCACATTAGTTCAAGTGGAGAGCTACTGCAAGTTACCTATAGACCTTCAGTTAGTGATATTACTAGTCATGACAGTTTAGAAGAAGTTTATCGTAAGTTGCGAGTTAGTTTTCAAAAAAATCAGACTAATGAAATTACGAAGGGAACGACTTTAAGTGGTCCACACCGGGATGATATTGAATTTGAATTAGATAATAAAGATGCTCATTTATATGGATCCCAAGGACAACAAAGGACAATCGCACTTAGTATTAAGTTAGCGGAAATACAACTAGTTCATCATTTAACAGATGAGTATCCGCTGCTTTTGCTTGATGATGTAATGAGCGAACTTGATTACAACCGTCAAAATGCGTTGCTAAATTATATTCATGGTAAAACGCAAACCTTTATAACAACAACAGATCTTGCAGGTATTTCCTGGGAAATAATAAAAAAGCCCAAAATATTTCGAATGAAGTCTGGAAAAATTTATTTAGAAGAAGGGAAATTGAATGGCCGATAATAAAAAAGAAAATATTGATCAAATTAAACAATACGAAAAAGAAGCTGATAAATATAATGCCAGTCAAATTCAAGTCTTAGGTGGACTTGAGGCTGTTCGTAAACGACCTGGGATGTATATTGGGTCAACTAGTTCTCAAGGATTACACCACTTGGTTTGGGAAATAATTGATAATGGTATTGATGAGAGTCTAGCCGGATTTGCCACTAAAATTGAAGTCACTATTAACGAAGATGGTAGTGTTATTGTTCAAGATGATGGACGTGGTATTCCGGTTGATATTCAAAAGAAAACAGGACGTCCAGCATTGGAAACTGTTTTTACAGTTTTACATGCCGGTGGAAAATTTGGCGGTGGTGGATATAAGGTTTCTGGTGGATTGCATGGTGTTGGGGCATCGGTAGTTAATGCACTATCAACTAAACTTGACGTTACCACTATGCGTGATGGCCAGAAGTATTACATTGACTTTGACCATGGTCGGGTTAATACTGAAATGAAGCTTGCAGGAACTGTACCGTCGAGTGAGCATGGAACAATTGTTCACTTTTTTCCCGACCCAGATATTTTTACAGAGACTACTTCATTTGATGATCAGGTATTGAAAAATAGGATTCGCGAGTTAGCTTTCTTGAATAAAGGTTTGAAGTTAACCTTTACTGATCAGCGAAAAGAAAGTGCTGAAACTGATGTATATCACTTTGAAGGTGGTATAAAAGAATATGTTTCATTTTTAAATAAGGGTAATGACGTTCTATTTACTGAACCAATTTATGTTGACGGCACTTACAATGACATTAATGTTGAAGTTGCCTTGCAATATACTACTGGTTATAAAACGACATTAATGACTTTTGCTAACAATATCCATACTTATGAAGGTGGAATGCATGAGGCTGGCTTTAAGACGGCCTTAACGAGAGTAGTTAATGATTATGCCCATAAGACCAAGTTGCTAAAGGATAATGATGATAATCTTTCAGGTGAAGATATTCGGGAAGGCATGACTGCTGTTGTTTCAGTTAAGCATCCAAATCCACAATTTGAAGGACAGACAAAAACTAAACTGGGCAATTCTGACGCTCGAACTGCGGTTGATCATTCGTTTTCTGAAACTTTTAACAACTTTTTGTTAGAGAATCCGCAAGTTGCACGCAAAATAGTGGAAAAGGCGCAGTTAGCTGAAAGGGCACGGACAGCTGCTAAGCGAGCACGTGAAGTAACGCGGAAAAAATCGGGCTTAGAAATTGCTAATTTACCTGGTAAATTAGCTGATAATACCAGTAATGATCCCAGCATTTCTGAATTGTTTATTGTTGAGGGAAATTCTGCCGGTGGTTCTGCTAAGCAAGGTCGGTCGCGGTTGACTCAAGCAATTTTACCAATTAGAGGTAAGATTTTAAATGTTGAAAAAGCGTCAATGGATCGTATTTTAGCGAATGAAGAGATTAGATCTTTGTTTACAGCCTTAGGCACGGGTTTTGGCGCTGACTTTGATGTCTCTAAAGCAAGGTACCATAAGCTAATTATTATGACAGATGCGGACGTTGATGGGGCTCATATTAGAACCCTGTTGCTAACCTTGTTTTATAACTATATGAAACCAATGATTGAAAAGGGATATGTTTATATTGCACGTCCACCTCTATATCAGGTGCGCCAGGGTAAAGTAATCAGATACCTTGATACTGATGAAGAGCTACATGATTACCTAGGTAGTCTCCAGCCTAGTCCTAAGCCAACGGTGCAACGCTACAAAGGATTAGGTGAAATGGATCCAGAGCAATTGTGGGAGACAACTATGAATCCCGAAAATCGTCGCCTTGATCGAGTTAGTCCTGAATATGCTAAAAATGTAGATGAAGTTTTTGAATTATTAATGGGTAATGAGGTAGCACCACGACGTAAATTTATTGAAGAAAACGCTAAATACGTTGAAAATATAGATGCATAGGGAGGTTTAAATGGATAACGACAATCAAGGTCAGGATCATCGAATAAGAAATGTTGATTTGACTAGCGTAATGAACAGTTCGTTTCTTGATTATGCCATGTCGGTTATTGTGGCTCGAGCATTACCAGATGTTCGGGATGGCTTAAAGCCAGTACAGCGCCGTATTCTTTATGGTATGAGTGAACTGGGAGTTACACCGGATAAACCATATAAAAAATCAGCTAGAATTGTGGGAGAAGTTATGGGTAAGTTTCACCCCCATGGTGATTCTTCGATTTATTTAGCGATGGCGCACATGGCCCAGGATTTTAGTTACCGCTACATGTTAGTAGATGGACATGGTAATTTTGGTTCGGTTGATGGTGATGAGCCAGCCGCAATGCGGTATACTGAAGCCCGCATGAGTAAAATTGCGGTTGAAATGTTACGGGATATTAATAAAAATACGATTGACTGGCAGCGGAATTATGATGATTCTGAGAATGAGCCGATTGTTTTGCCGGCTAGAATTCCGAACCTTTTGGTAAACGGTACAAGTGGTATAGCAGTAGGAATGACAACTAATATACCACCACATAATTTATCAGAAGTTATTAAAGGGATACATATGGTGATGGACAATCCCGATGTTACGACTAAGGAGTTAATGAAAGCAATTCCTGGACCTGATTTCCCAACGGGTGGGACAATCATGGGTCATAGTGGCATCTATCGTGCTTATGAAACTGGCCGTGGTAATATTGTCGTACGGGCTAATACTGACATTGAAACTGAAAAGAGTGGCCGAGAACGGATTGTTGTAACTGAGTTACCTTACTTAGTTAACAAGGCGGAATTAGTTAAGAAAATAGCTGATTTGGCACGGGCTAAAACAATTGATGGTATAACTGGAGTTCGAGATGAATCCGATCAGACAGGAATGCGCCTAACTATTGATATTCGACGAGATGCTAGCGCAAGTGTTGTACTAAATAATTTATTTAAGTTAACGCAAATGCAAGCAAATTTTGGGATGAATATGGTCGCGATTGTTGACGGCGCACCCCATTTTTTAAGCTTAAAACAAATGCTTGAATATTATCTTAAGCATCAAGAAGATGTTGTTACCCGTAGGACAAAGTTTGAGCTGGGTAAAGCTGAAGCTAGAGCTCACATTTTAGCTGGATTGAAGATTGCTTTAGATCATATTGATGAAATCGTACGAATTATTCGACAGAGTGAATCGAGTGATATTGCCAAAGCAGCTTTGATTAGTCGTTTCGGACTTGATGATAAGCAATCACAAGCAATCTTAGATATGCGTTTAGTACGTTTAACTGGCTTAGAGCGCGATAAAGTTGAAGAAGAATATAAAGAATTGCAAGTTAGAATTGCTGATTATAAGGATATTCTAGCTCATCGGGAGCGAATTAATGAGATTATCTATGAAGAATTGTTAGAAACACAAAAACGTTTTGGGGATGAACGTCGCACTAAGATTGGCGATGGTGAAGTCATCTCAATCGAAGATGAGGATTTAATTGAAAAGCAGGATGTCTTATTAACTTTAACCCATAGTGGCTATATCAAGCGGATGCTCATTAATGAATTTAAAACGCAAAATCGTGGTGGTAAGGGCATCAAGGGAATGGGAATTAAAGATGGCGACTTTATTGAAAAATTAATGTATTCCAGTACCCATGACTTGTTACTATTCTTTAGTAATAAAGGTAAAGTTTATTCTAAGAAAGCCTATGAAATTCCTGAATTTAGTCGGACCGCTAAAGGCTTACCAATAGTTAATTTATTGCAATTGGAAAAGGGAGAAAAGATTGAAACAATCGTTAATATCCCTGAAGATGCAAATGATCAATATCTATTCTTTATTACTAAGTTAGGAGTTGTTAAGCGCACTCATGTTAGTGAATTTGCTAACATCAGAAATAGTGGGTTGATTGCGTTGACTTTACGCGATGGTGATGAATTAACCAATGTTTTATCAACTGATGGTAAACAGGATATTTTAATTGGAACCCATTTAGGTTATGCAGTTCGCTTTAATGAAACCACAGTTCGTTCAATGGGTAGAACAGCTGCTGGCGTACGTGGTATTAACTTGCGTGCTAATGATTATGTAGTTGGATCTGGTGTTGTGAGTGATCAAGATGAAATTATGGTTATTTCTGAAAAAGGTTACGGCAAACGTACATCTGCTGCTGAATATCCAACTAAGGGGCGTGGCGGTAAAGGAATTAAAACTGCTAATGTTACTGAAAAGAATGGTCCCTTATCTGGCGTGACCGTAATTGATAGTACCCAAAATATTATGGTGATTACCAATGATGGTATTATGATTCGCTTTAAAATTGATGATGTTTCGCAAACTGGGCGTAGTACAATTGGGGTTCGCTTAATTAAAATTAATGCTGAAAATAAGGTGGCCAGTTTGGCAATAGTTCCAGCAGAAGAAGATCAAACAGTTGGTGAAAAAGAAAGCCAAGATGAGGATATAAAAGACTAAGCCTCAACTATAAATTTTTAAAAAATTATCAGGCATTTTGACGTATTTATTCTATGAAGAGAGTAAAATCTTTTGTAGGATCACGTGAAGATAGTTTGGTAATTTTTTAGTATTGTGCTAAAATTAGGGATTGTGAGTAATAAATTGATTACTTTCCTTGTTCTTGAATTTTAGCAAGAACCATTTAGTCCAAAAGGAGGTGCACTAGTATGACAACTACAAAGTACGAAATAACTTATATTATTAAGCCTGATATTGATGAAGAATCAAAGAAGGCGCTAGTTGAAAACTATGATAAAGTTATTACCAATAATGGTGGTACGATGGTTGAGTCAAAAGACTGGGAAAAGCGTCATTTTGCATACGAAATCAACAAATATCGTGAGGGAACTTACCATATTATGGTTTTCACTGCTGATAACGCAGATGCAGTTAATGAATTTGATCGTCTATCTAAGATTGATACTGCTGTTTTACGTTCAATGACTGTTAAATTAGATAAATAGGCAAAAACTTTATCGTTTTCGTGATTTAGGAAAGGGGACCTATAGTATGATTAATCGAGTTGTACTTGTCGGCCGTTTAACACGTGATCCTGAATTACGTACTACTGGGAGTGGAATCTCGGTTGCTACGTTTACTCTTGCTGTTGATCGTCAGTATACTAACGCTCAAGGTGAGAGAGGAGCAGACTTTATCAGTTGTGTCATTTGGCGCAAGGCCGCAGAGAACTTCTGTAACTTTACGTCAAAAGGGTCACTTGTTGGTATTGATGGCCGGATTCAAACCAGAACATACGATAATAAAGATGGGCAAAGAGTATATGTGACTGAGGTTGTCGTTGATAACTTTTCACTGCTTGAATCACGCAAAGAGCGTGAAGCCCGTGGCCAAAATGGTGATTTTACACCGAATAATACCGGCAACTTTGGTAATCCAAATACCACTAGTTCGCCTAATATGGGAGCATCTAATCAAAATAACCCAATTAATAATCAGTCGGATGTAACGCAGGATCCGTTCGCTGGTTCGGGTGATACAATTGATATTTCGGATGACGATCTTCCATTCTAACTTTTAAAGAAAGGACCTAGGATATGGCTCAACAAAGAAGAGGCGGCCACCGTCGTCGTAAGGTTGACTTTATCGCAGCCAACCATATTGATTACGTTGACTACAAGGACGTTGATCTGTTGAAACGTTTTATCTCAGAAAGAGGTAAAATCTTACCACGTCGTGTCACTGGCACTAGCGCTAAGAATCAACGTAAAGTAGCTAAGGCAATTGAAAGAGCTCGCATTATGGGCTTGTTGCCATTTGTTACTGAAGATTAATTAGTCGAATAAAAATTTAAACGTACTAAGTTTTTGAAAACTTAGTACGTTTTTTAGTTAAGTATTAGAAAGTTTCTTATCCTGTAAATACAAGGTATAATAAAACTGATGTGTTTTACATTACTTTAGGAAGGATCTTACATGAAAGATTTTTTGCGTAATGAATTACCTGCTTTTGTTAAGGATTCACGGTTAACTGCTTCAGTAATTATCATTTTAGGTTTGTCTCTGTTAGGTAGTATTGTAGCGCTAATTATTAACCCTTTATTTGGGTTAGCGATGGGAGTAATTTTTATTCTTACGGTCGCGTGTGTTGTTTATGGTAGCTATATCCTTGCAGGTAATGCCAATAATTTTGCTGTCAATTTGTCTTATCGAATTAAGCGTAGTGAGCAAGAGGCGATGATTAAGATGCCACTGGGCATCTTACTTTATGATGATGACCGGCAAATTCAGTGGGTAAATCCATATTTACAACTTTATTTAAAAGATGAAGATTTAATTGGGCATACGATTAAATCAGTTGACTCAGAACTAGATAAGTTAATTGACGAGTCACTCAAAGCTAAAACTGCTGAAAATCATATCGTTAATTGGGATAGCCATGAATTTGAAATGGTTATTCAAGGTGATTTAAATGTGGTCTATTTACTTGATATTACCCGTTATGCCAAAATTGAGCAAAAATATAATAATGAATTATTAGTGCTTGGTCAAATCTTTATTGATAATTATGATGAATTAAGTGAAACGATGAGTGATCAAGAACTATCGACAACTAGTTCCTATGTACAAAATACTCTAAGTGAATATGCCAAAAATTATAATGCTTATTTAAAGCGAATTGATGAAGACCATTTTTTATTATTACTTCATATGCAAGATTTGACTAAAATGGAACAGGATAAGTTTTCAGTTTTAGACAAAATGCGCTTAGAAACTAGTCGTAATAATACTCCTTTAACCCTATCAATTGGAATAGCTTTTGGCAGTAGTTTGATTCTTGAGCTGGCCAATCAAGCGCAATCTAACCTGGATTTAGCTTTAGGACGTGGCGGAGATCAAGTGGTTTTAAGCCAACCAGGGCAAGCAGCGCGTTTTTATGGTGGTAAGTCTAATCCGATGGAGAAAAGGACGCGCGTAAGAGCGCGTATGGTCTCACAGGCAATTAGTGAGCTCTTTAAGGAAGCTGATCGGGTATTTGTGGTTGGCCATGCCAATCCTGATATGGATTCAATTGGTAGTGGCATTGGCGTGGTTAAGATTGCACGGCTGCACGGGGTGCAGGCTAACGTTGTTTTAGACTTAAATAAGACAAATTATGATGTTGGCCGGCTAGTTAATAAGTTGCAGCAAGCAAAGGAGAAGACTAATTTATTTATTTCAGCTAGTGCAGCCTTAGAAAATGTAACGGATAAGTCGGTATTAGTGATGGTTGATCATTCTAAATATTCGATAACCTATTCTAAAGAATTATATAATCGCTTGAAAAACAGAATTATTGTAATTGATCACCACCGCCGCGGGGAAGAATTTCCCGAAAATCCAATGCTAACTTATGTAGAACCATATGCTTCATCAGCTTGTGAATTGGTAACAGAAATGGTTGAGTATCAGCAGCCTAGTTCTGGCAAACGAGTCTTGACGGATCTTGAAGCAACCGCAATGCTAGCAGGGATTACAGTTGATTCTAAAGAATTTTCCTTGCGTACAGGGACCCGAACCTTTGATGCAGCGAGTTATTTGCGCTCAATTGGTGCTAGTTCTGTTGGGGTTAGCGAACTACTTAAAGAGGATATTGATAGTTTTTTAGAACGTACTCGTTTAGTTAGTAGCTTGAAAATGATCAAACCTCAGATGGCTGTTTTATGTGGACCTGATGATAAGATAATAGATCCAATTATTACTGCTCAAGCTGCAGATACAGCCCTTGATTTAAAAAATGTTGAGGCCAGCTTTGCGCTTACGCGTAGGAGTAAAGATACGATTGGTATATCAGCTCGATCAATGGGTGAAATTAATGTGCAAGTCATTATGGAAAAGCTGGGTGGCGGGGGGCACTTGTCTAATGCAGCTACCCAAATAAAAGATGTATCTGTGAATGAGGCACTTGCCAAATTGGTTGAAGCAGTGGATACTTATGAGCAAGAAAATGAATAGTAAAGGAGAAAACAATGAAAGTTATTTTTACTGAAGACGTTAGAGGTCGTGGGAAACGTGGTGAAGTAAAGGAAGTCCCTGATGGCTATGCCCAAAATTATTTAATTAAGAGAGGCTTGGCTAAGGCGGCTACTAAGGCCAATATGCATACTTTAGAGCGGGTTACTGCTAATGAAAAAGCTGCTTATGAAAGTGAAAAAGCTGAAGCTGAAAAAGTAAAGGCTCTTCTTGACCAAGATAAAACTGTAGTTAATTTTAAATCAAAGGCTGGGTCTGATTCACGTTTGTTTGGCTCAATTTCAAGTAAGCGAATTGTTGAGGGCTTGGAAGAGCAGTTTGGTATCAAGGTGGACAAGCGCAAATTAAACCTGCGTGAGCCAATTAAAACTTTAGGGTATACCAATGTGCCTGTTAAGTTATTTAAAGGTGTAGAGGGCAAAATTCGCGTTCATATTACTGAACAAGATTAACATGTTCAAGTGCAAGCTGATAAAAGTGGTTTTAATTAATGGATAATATTATTTCGCAACAGGTACCACATGATGATGGAGCGGAAAAAGCAGTTTTAGGCGCAATTTTTATTAATCCAGCGGCAATAGCTGATGCCAGTGCTGAAGTTCAACCAAGTGATTTTTATAAAAAGGCTAACCAATTAATTTTTCAGGCAATGATAGATCTATCTGATCGTGAAGATGAGATTGATCCGGTCACTCTGCAGGATGAATTAACTAAGAAAAATCAATTGGATGATATTGGCGGTATTGCTTATGTTTCTGACCTGGCAATGGCAACGCCAACAGCTGCTCATATAGTGTATTATGCTAAAATTGTCCATCGCAAGGCACTATTGCGGCGTCTTATTTCTGCAAGTCAAAAAATCATAACTAATGCGATGCAAGATTCAGAAGATGTAACTGATATTCTGGATAATGCAGAAAGCGAAATTATGAATGTTTCCTCTGAAAATAATGCTAATGGTTTTCGGGGAATTAAAGAAATTGTCAATTCAACGATTGAAGAGATTAATCAAATCCCTGAAGATGGTAATATGGTTACAGGGATGCCGACAGGTTTTGTCGAATTAGACAAAATGACAACTGGATTTCATAACGATGAGTTGATTATTATTGCAGCTCGACCAGGTGTGGGTAAAACTTCTTTTGCATTGAATGTGGCACAGTATGTGGGCTTGCATGTTCATAAAACAGTAGCCATGTTTTCTTTAGAAATGAGTGGGGAGCAACTTGTTCAACGGATGTTATCTTCTGAGGGGCTAATTAATTCGCAACATCTGCGAACGGGACAATTGGATGAGGAAGAATGGCAAAAATTAGTTGTTGCCTCAGGCTCCTTAGCAACTGCGCAAATTTATATTGATGACACTCCGGGCATTAAAATGAGCGAAATTAGGGCCCAATCAAGGCGGCTGGCTAAGGAAACGGGCGACTTAGGTCTAATAGTAATTGATTATTTACAATTGATTGAAGGTCCACGTAGTGAATCGCGGCAACAAGAAGTTTCAGCAATTTCTCGACAATTAAAAAAGCTTGCTAAAGAAGTTCATGTCCCAGTTATTGCATTATCGCAATTATCGCGGTCAGTGGAACAGCGTCAAGATAAGCGGCCAATTTTATCAGATATTCGTGAGTCTGGCTCAATTGAACAAGATGCGGATATTGTTTCATTTTTATATCGAGATGACTATTATCATGATGAGGATCAAGAAGACGGTCCCCAACAGAATAGTGATCTTGATAATGAAAATGGTGAAGTAGAGGTCATTATTGAAAAGAATCGTTCAGGTAGCCGTGGAACTGTAAAATTAATGTTTTCCAAACCGTATAATCGCTTTTCAAATCTCGATTATAGTCACGATCAACCACCAAAATGAGTAACAATATAAATTATATATGTTATTTAATAAAGCTTTATAGTTTAATAGTGGTAAAGAAACTTGTAAAAAATAAAGCGTTTTTAGTGACAATGATTATAATAAATTGTACTATTAAGAGGTAAACATATTATTTTCGCTAATTTTTTAGGGAAAGGACATAATATTATGGCTGATAAAGGATTAAAAGATAAATTAGCTGGTAAAGCTAATGAAGTTAAAGGAAAAATGCAACAAGTTGCTGGAGACGTTAAAGATAAGGCGCAAGAAGCAACCGAAAATGTAAAAGATAAAGTTGATGACGTTAAAGAAAACATGAAGAAATAACGCTCAACTACTAAAAAGGCGAAGGACATATTTGTCCTTCGCCTTTTCATGTTTCATGTGAAACACTAATGATTTTTGTTTTTAACTTTTATTGGTAATTTAAGCTGGGGATGGTCTGAATCATAAAATTCATAAAATATGGGAGCTACTGCAGAATCGTTGCTTTTAGGGTAAAGTTCATAATTATTTGCCATTAAAGGTAAAGTCATATTGTTTTTATATGAAACCCAAATACTGGTAAAAATTTGGGTGAGCAATTTGCGTTCTTGCGGTTCAAGCGCCAGTAAAGCACGACTTAACCGATAAGTACCCACTAATTTATTGTTGGTCAGTTGATGTAACTCGTTGATATCCATGTTTTCAAATGCTTCAAATAAATCAGCAAAAGCTTCGCCGCGTCTTTCTTTAGGAATCGAATTATTAAAATTAATCAGTGCATGGCGAATTACCCGACTGCCTGCAGATAATCCTTCAGCTAAAGTAAAACTATCGCGAGCAACAGACCAACGACGTGGATCGTGTTGATTGCGCATGGGGGCAGTACTTTTAACAACTAAAGTTTGTTCAGGATGATCGAGCATAGCACCAAAAACTGATCCCTGTGGAATGTAAGTTTTCATCTGGGGTAGGGCACGTTTAAAACCGTCACTGGTATATACCTTACGAAAGAAGCCCGGGCCATCAAAATTAATTGCTTTGATAACTCTTTTTTGAATGTTGGCATCAACTGCACTTAGTGCATATTGAGCAAAATTTCCCCCTTTTGAATGACCTACAAGATAAATTCGCTTATCTGAAAATTGCTTAGCAATTGTTGTTAGATATTCAGCAGCAACATTTTGCCCATAAATTTCTGGCAAATAGTTCATTCGCATATCTTCTTTCCAGCCAATCATTGAACCATCAGTACCACGAAAGGCAATAACAATTGTGTTATCGTCAATAATAAATGTAGCTGCACTAAATTGGAGGGGATGTGGTTCCTTCTCCAAGCGCGTAGTCCAGTCAAGAATTTTTATCTCACCTATGCGCGGGCTTTCAGCAAGTAATAAAATTTCAGCAGCAGTTTCGGAATGCATTTGATGTTGAAAAGAGGGTAAGCTCTGCAACTTTTTGGCTAACTCACCAAGTGTATGGTTAACAACAGAATTATCGGCAGGTAAGTATGCTAGGGATGCTAATAAAGAGGCATCGACACTGTTGAACGGCTTTTCGGTAAATGGTAAGTCACCACGCCAACGTAAATAATCAAGTGAATTAGACATAAAATTACCCCTTTCTGATATATAACTACATTTTAAATTGATTTGGTCCGTAATGAAAAAATAAGGACAAAAAAACAATAGAATTAACTATTGCTTAATGTTTATTATTTAATGATTTACCCATTAGTTGTATAACTAATTCGTTTAATATCCGGATATTTGCGCAAAGCCATAATAATATTATTTTCATCAATATTATTATTAATAATGCCATCAACAACAAAGATAATTCGTTCATCACTGACATCCATTATTTTTACAGAAATACTTTCAACGTGATTAGCAGTCAACTCATGCTCAATTGTTTGTAGAATATGCGGCTTATTGACAGTTTCAATTTGAATATTAAAGCGAATATGACGAATAATTCTATCTATTAAATTATCATCATGAAACAGCATTTGAACGATAAACAAGAGCAAGGTGGCTGTAATACCCAGTAAATAAAGTCCAGAGCCGATGGCTGTCCCGATAGCTGCTGTAGCCCAGATACCGGCTGCAGTTGTTAGACCGGAAATTTGCTGCTTTTTTATTAAAATAGTTCCAGCACCGATAAAGGAAATTCCAGTAACAATTTGAGCAGCAATTCTTGAAGGGTCTAAGGCAATGTTAGACATCTTAAGTAGATCGTTAAAGCCATATTTAGAAATTATCATGAATAATGAAGATGAAAAGGCAACAACAATATGGGTTCTTACCCCTGCACTTTTTCTTTGAATAGCGCGCTCATAACCAATTAAAGCGCCGCATAAGGAAGCGACGATAATCCGCAATATCCAAGAAAATTCTGTAGCGAATGGTATTAAAATAGCCATTATATTCCTCCCTTTTTAAATCCAAATTTAATTATACGCTTAATAACAGAGATAGTATTGTAGTTAAGAAAAAATAAAAAAAAGCAAAAAAGGACTTGCATATTAGCAACTAATATGGTTAAATAAATATCGTTGTTGAGTTAACAACGCTGACTTAGCTCAGTTGGCAGAGCACGTCACTAGTAATGATGAGGTCGGAGGTTCGAATCCTCTAGTCAGCATTATTTTTATGCGATAAGTTATTTAAAGCCTTTCAATCGGTACTTAAAAGTATTGATTTGAAGGCTTTTTTGTTGATTTGAACTAAAATGAAATGTTTTGAAAATAATTTAAATTAAAGGAAATATTTTGAAATAAACACATAAAAACACACAACGTGTTTTTTAGAAGGAATTTTATTATTTTAGAGAGTGTCAAAATGGCTTAAAAACGGGCTTAGAGGCCCGTTTTTTTGTGTGTTTATCGAATTTTAATCGTGTGTTTTGTATAATTAAGATGATTTATGTTGAATTAAAGGAACAGCACACGATGAAAAGTAATTTTGAATTCTTGAATACCAATGAGCTAACCAGACAATATTTTAATAGAGCGTCACAAGCTGAATTAAGTTACGCTATGGGACTTTATCCTAATGTTTTAACTTCTGTTAGAACTATTGCAGAAAATATTGCAAAAGACGTTGCAGATCAAAAGTTTCTTAAGATAGACGAGAGAGAAACTTTTGATAGTGTCCTTAAGCGTTTAAAGCAAGGTGCTTACATTGATGACTATTCATTACAGCTTTTTTATGATATTAAAAATCCGGGTAATGTTGCAGCACATACTTTAGAAGATACTTTTAAAGAAGAAGCATTAAAAGCATTAAAACAATTATTTGCACTTACTTCATGGTTTGTAGGTGCCTTTTATCGTGAAAAGATTGATGCTACAGACTTTAAAGAGCCTGAGAAATCAGAATATCTTTATCAAACTACTACATATCAGCCTAGTAATGATGAAAGAAATTTAATTTATATTCAAACAGCAGATAATTCTTCTGGTAAATTTCAAGTATATGAAGGTAACCAAAAAGTTGGAAAAACTGGTGTTGGTGATCTTGCTGAAGATAATTCTGACAACAGTCCTTATTTACGTGATTGGGCTCAAAAGAGAATTAATCAATATATGAAGACATCCGGAGTACCAGCTAAATTAGAATGGGCTGAACTTGCCTATCGTAAGTCTGATGGTTGGTGGTTCTCTGATCATGATGTGCACTATGTACTTGAAAGATCAGGGATTAAGCATAGTCAAGATTTAGCAGGTGATGAATGGTTTGAAACTGATTTAGCTACTGCAAAAAAGGCTATCAAGGCTGTAAAAGAGGGTAAGGATAGTTTAGACGGAGTTATTCCACCTTCTAAAATAAAGATAGTTTTACGGCCGGAGCAACAAGAAGCAGTAGATAAAACTAAAGTTGGTTTTAAATCAGGGCAAAAGATGCTTTGGAATGCCAAGATGCGCTTTGGTAAGACTTTAACTGCTTTAAAACTGATTAAAGAAGAAAAATACCAAAAAGTTCTGATTATGACTCATCGTCCAGTTGTTGATGATGGTTGGTTTGATGACTTTAATAAGATAGGGATGCCAGATGCCGGTTATATTTATGGTTCTAAAAAGCAAGGACATAAAGATATAACTGACTTAGAGCAAACTGGAAAGCCTTATGTTTATTTTGCAAGTATTCAAGATTTAGGTGGTTCAGAAGCCGTAGGCGGAAAAGTTTCAGATAAAAATAGAGAGCTGTTCAAGGTTAACTGGGACTTAGTGATAGTTGATGAAGCGCATGAAGGTACACAGACAGAGTTAACTCAAAATATCTTAAATCTAGTAGTTAAAAAACATACTAAAGAATTAGATCTTTCAGGCACACCTTTCAATATTATTTCTGATTATGATGAAGATCATGTCTTTACTTGGGACTACACTATGGAACAAGAGGCTAAAAGTAATTGGGCTAAAATGCATCCCGGTGTAGAAAATCCATACTCTGGTTTACCTAAAGTATCAATGTTTACTTTTGAAATGAATGCCCATTTTAAAGACCCTCGGTTTACTGGTGATGATTTTGATAAATATACCTTTAACTTCAAGGAATTCTTTAGAACGGACAAAAATGGTAAGTTTGTTTATGAAAGTGATGTTAAGCATTTTCTAGATAATATTACTAATCCAGGTTCTACTAATTATCCTTTTTCAACACGTGAATTCAGAAATAGATTACGTCATACTTTATGGATTTTACCTGGAATTAAAGAAGCAAATGCGTTAGAAGATTTATTGAAGCAGCATCCCGTTTTTGGTTCAGAATATAAGATTTTAAATGTTGTTAGAAATGATAAATCTGATACAGTGCTTGGTACTGATAATGACGCTAAGGCTGAAAATAAAGCTATTGCAGAAGCTGATAAGGAAGGTAAAAAGACAATTACCTTAACGGTAAGAAAACTAACTACAGGGGCAACTATTCCCGAATGGACAGGGGTAATTTTCTTGTCCAATACTAATAGTGCTATGCAGTACTTACAAGCTGCCTTTAGAGCACAAACACCATATTCATCACCAGAATTTGGTAAAAAAGAGAATTGTTATATCTTTGATTTTGCTCCAGATCGTGCTTTAACTGTTATGGCTGAATCTACTAGTTTAGCTACTGGCGTTGGTAAGATTCAAACTAAGGAACAGCGTCAAAGAATGGCTAAGTTGATGAACTTTTTACCAATTATTGGTGAAAGTAACCAACAAATGAAACCATTTAAGGTAGATAGATTACTTGCAAAGATTAAACGTGCATATGCTGAAAAAGCTGTAAGAACCGGTTTTGACGATGATTTCATTTATAGTGACCAATTGCTATTGATTAAAGATGCAGACTTAGAAGCCTTTAACAATTTAAAAGGTATCATTGGTACTACTAAAAAAGATAAGAAACCAATGAAGATTGATGTTAATCATCAAGGCTTAGATGAAGAAGAATACGATAAAGCTGAAAAAGGTAGGAAGAAAAAGCCAAGAGAAAGAACACCAGAAGAACAAGCTGCTATAGATAAGGTTAAGAAGCTAAAAAAGCAACGTCGTACCATGATTTCGATCTTACGAGGTATTTCTATTAGAATTCCTATGATGATTTATGGTATGGATATTAAGTTTGATGAAGATGTTTCAATCAGAAAATTTGTTAATAATATTGATGATATTTCTTGGCAAGAATTCATGCCTAAAGGAATAACTAAAGAGCTGTTTAACCAGTTTATTAAGTACTATGATGCTGATGTTTTCATTGAAGCCGGGAAGATTATAAGACGACAGGTTAAAGAATTAGACCGTAGTGATCCTCTTGAAAGAGTTGATAAGTTAGCAGACATTTTCAGTACTTTTAGGAATCCTGATAAGGAAACAGTATTAACTCCATGGCGCGTTGTTAATATGCATTTAGGTAAGACAATAGGTGGTCTATCTTTCTACGACAAGCACTTTGAACAACCATATCAAGATGGTAAAGTTATTAGACGTTGGATTCAAACCGAGTATACTGATAAAACATTGAGTAGGGATGCGCATGTTTTGGAAATAAATTCCAAAACAGGTTTGTATCCTTTGTATGTAGCTACTTCGATTTATTGGCGAGAATTTCAAAAGATGAATAATCAACGTGCAGGTAAGTTCAATTTGGAAGATGAGCTGCTATTGTGGCAAAAAATCTTAAGGGAAAATATTTTCTTAGTTGCTAAAACACCAATGGCTAGAGAAATAGCTAAAAGAACTTTAGCCGGTTATCATTCTGATTGGGATATCAATGCGGAGTATGTTGAGAATATCGTTGATGACTCTAAAAAGAGTATTAATGATGAAGCTAAAAAGATTAAGGATTTATTTGGAAATATGAAATTTGATGTTGTAATCGGAAACCCACCTTATCAAGACCAAGCACATGGGGATCAGAGTAACTTTACTGCTCCTATTTATAATGAATTTATGGATTTGTCATATAAACTTTCAGATTTGGTAACTTTGATTACACCAGCTAGATTTTTATTTAACGCTGGTAGTACACCAAAAGACTGGAATAAAAAGATGCTTCATGATGAACATTTCAAAATAGAAAAATATGTGGCTAACAGTGCTGATGTATTTCCAAATACTGACATAAAAGGCGGAATAATCATTTCTCTAAGAGATAATAATAAAGTATTTGGTTCAATTTCTGATAAATATAAACCAGCAAATATTTTTGTCCCAGATAAAAGTTTAATAAATATATTACAAAAGGTATATTATTCAAACTTTACTAGTTTCAGTTCTATGGTGTATTCTAGAACTTCTTTTAAATTTACAAAGAAACTACATGAAGATTATCCTGATGCTATTAGTAAACTAAGTAAGGGACATGCTTTTGATGTTTCTTCTAATATATTTGAAAGACTACCTGAAGTCTTTAAATCCAATATTTCAAAACGAGAAATAGATAATTATTATGCAATAGTTGGGAGACTTAATGCTAAGAGAACTGAAAGATATATCAAAAGGAAATACATTTTTAATTCACATAATATAAATAAATATAAAGTCTTTTTACCACAAGTTAATGGTAATGGAACATTTGGAGAGACTTTGAGCTCACCTTTCGTGGCAACGCCAGGAATGGGTAGTACTGAAACATTTATGTCTATAGGTGCATTTGATGATTTGGATGAAGCTTTGGCAGTTAAAAAATATCTTTGTACAAAGTTTTTAAGAACTTTATTGGATATAAAGAAAACAACGCAGCATAATCCAGTAGTAACTTGGTCTTTTATACCATTACAGAATTTTACTTCTAAATCTGATATTGACTGGTCAAAATCGATTTCTGAAATTGATCAACAACTATATAAAAAATATAATTTATCAGAATCTGAGATTAATTTCATTGAAACGAAAGTGCAGGCTATGAAATGATGGACAACTTAAAACCGGATACTATAATGTTCCTTCTTAAGTTTATTCAAAATAATCCAAGGTATATAAATGATTTTAAAACTGGAAATTTGTATTTTACTCCTTTAAGGCAATTTATAGATTTAGAAAAATCGCAAAACAATTGTAAAACAGGGGATAAATATGAAGGAACTATTCACGAGAATATTAATAATTTAAAAAATTTAACAATAGCTGGCTATAAGGTAAATATTCATGATGTTCTAAATATGAGTTTAGATGCGACAATACCAGATTACATGTTAGATAATTATGGTATTTGTAGTTTCTTTGCTGTGCGTTTTAAAAATATTGAGAAAACTGATGATGGCTTTAATACTTATAAAATAAATGGAAGAACTTTGAATGATTTAAAAATGACGGAAGACGGGAATCGTATTTTGTTTGGTGTAAATAATGTGAGAGGATTATTTAAAGAAAGTGTTAATCATAAAATTAAAGGTGGTCCAGTACAATATTATGATCCAAATGACATAAATGCATATCAAATAGATGATAATGCTAAAATGTTTTATAAGCTTAAAAGGTATGAATTTCAGCATGAGTTTAGACTTATTAAAGATATATCTGATGGTAATAAGCTTTTACATTTTAATTCAATAGAAAATTTTGGATTTGATGCTACAGATATAGTTTTTAATGGCTAGGACAATATTTATGAATAAATTATCTAAGAAAAGGTTATACCACTACACTTCAGTAGATACACTAATTACGATACTTGAAAAAGGTACACTAAGATTTAATAACTTAACTGCGATGGATGATCCCGAAGAAGCTAAATCACAAGATTCTTATAATGCAGGTCGTTGGATTTTTACATCAAGATGGACTCCCCTTAAAGATAATAAAAGAATGTTCCAAAAATATGGTTTAAACGGCAAAGGTGTTTGCATATCTTTATCAGAATATCCCTTCTATACTGTTTACGGGAATCCTGTTCAAAGAAATAAACTTTTTATGAATTCATTTTCATGTGTAGAACCATTTGAATTTACTAAAGGTACAGAAATTTACAATGAAAAATATAATTTATTGTTTATGCCTCCTAAAGTTGAACAGATAACTGTTAATTATACAAATGATGAAAAACTTTTATATCCGAATATATCCAATCCAACTGGCAGTGGTATATCATATTTTGATGATTTATTAGGAAAATATAAGGATCTAAAATGGAGTTACCAAATTGAAATCCGATATCACCTTAGACCTACATTAATAAATAATATGCATCGACCAAAAGATGAATATGATTTCAGTCAAATGATGTTAGGCATTATCTATACTAAGATTAGTGAAGATTGTCCTATTCAATGTATTGATATTCCAATAAAAATAAGAAATTTAGAAGTCATTTTTGGTAGTAAACTAGATAATAGTAAAAAATCTAAAATTAAGAATGTTGCAAAGAAATATTGTCCTAATCCGATATTCTTTAATAGTAAAATTAGTTGGTAAATGTAATGTCAGAAAGAATAATTAAATCTGCTGATCGAGTAAAAGATATAGGTGAAGTCTTTACGCCAAAGAAAACTGTGGATCTTATGCTGGATCAGCCTGAAATAAAAGAAAAAGTTAATTCTCTAACTGCAACTTTTCTTGAGCCTTCAGCAGGTGAAGGAGCATTCTTAGTGGAGCTACTTAGACGTAAATTATCCTTTGCTACAAGGCAGAGTAAGGACATAAATGAAATGCAAAATAACTTTTTGTTAGCTTTGTCTACACTTTATGGAATTGAAATTATGGAAGATAATGTTGAAATGCTGGTCATGAATATGGCTAATACTTTCAGAGATGTATATTTCAAAACATTTAAATCCAAAGATCAAAGTCAAAAAGTGTTAAAGAGTGCTAATGTTATTATCTCTGCTAACATGGCACAGGGAGATACATTAAAGCGAGTAACTTCTACTGGTGATCCTATCATTTTCAGTGAGTGGAAACCCATTGGTAAAAATAAAGTTCAACGCACGGAATATACTTTCGATGCCATTGTTGAAGGTGATGGCCCCGTTGGAAGTGTTTGTAATAAAGCGGAACAATTAAGCTTGTTTGATGAACCTGATGAAAATGATGAACCTAAGCCTAAAAAGTTTCTTCCAGTAAAATGGGAGGATATTTATAAGCAGTTAACAGACTAGATGATTATAGAACTGAGATAAGTTGTCGCAATACAACTTTTTCCAGTTCTTTTTTTCTGTTGTGATCTAAATCCAAAGTATTACGTAATTGAGTGGTTAATTGTTCAACTAGTGGTGAATTTGAGTAAAGATTAGTATTAATCCAATCAATAGCGTACTTTTGCAAGTCTTCTTTTTCATTATTCTTTCCAAGACGTAGTTCATCCAGCATCTTAAAATTTAGCAACCCTAAGATGATGTATGTAAGTTCAATTGCAGTAGTAGAATGATGATTTACACCATTTTTAATTTTGGATTTGGTGAAAAGAGTCAATTTTTGTTGAAGTTTTTGATTTAATTCTTTTGATGAAAAAATATTGTTTATTTCATCGTTGTAAATCTGTCTGATGAAGGTATAAGTTGCTCTCTCATTTGGAAAGAAAAACTTACGCCATTGTGTAGAATCCTTAAATAGCCAGAGTGCAAAGCCTTGTAATTCTTCTGAATTTGGTTTGGAGCCCTGAGCTAATTTGCTGATTCTCTTTTCCATTTCAAGGTCATCGAAGTTATACCAGTTAGAATATGGCATCTCCAATTTCTTAATATATTTTTTTAATTCTTGTCCAGTTTGAACGTAGGTTGATTTGGTGTTTTGAATAAAACTTGTTAAGAGAGTGATTTTATTCTTTTTTCTTTGTTGCATGTTCTAGATAACTAGAACGGGCCCGTTGTTTTCTCCTTTCAAAATATAAAATCGATATCGATGTTTAAAATATAAAGCTAAATTGAAAATCGCAGTTGTGTTTCTCAACTTAGACAAAAATCAGACGTCTCTGACTTTCAAAAATGATTTTAGATAAAAAAATAACTAAAAAATTTTTACTTTTAAACGTTAAAAATGAAGTTCCTAAAAAAAGAAAACACTAAAAAAAGCCCATTTTTAGGCTTTTTTTAGTGTTATTCAAAATAAACATAATTTGGTTCAATGATTTTGAACCGTTGATAAATGGTTTGAAAAAAATATTAAGTGATTTTACGTAGAAAGGAAATTTAAATGGTAAATTTAAATTCTTCAGTTTTGGGTAATAACGTCCAAAATAAAAACTTTAAAGATGGTAACACTGCTAATGCAGTTAAGGTAAGCAACGTTGCTGAAACTGCAAAAAGCAAGTTAGAAAGTACTTTTGCTGACGTTCGTGTAAGTAAAAATGCACCTGTCCAAGCTACATTGGATAAGCATTTGGATAAGGCATTAGGTAAGTACTTCACTATTACAGGTGCTGAATTCCAAGAAACACCGGATTTTAATGATCCTGAAAAGCTGAACACTGCAACAGTCTACTCAGTTCGTGTAACCAGTAAAAAAGCTTGGTTGCCTTTAGGCACAGAACTTCAGGTAAAAGTTAAAGATCATAAACCGATTTTTAGCCAGCAAGAATTGCAGGATATTATGTTTGGTTCGACAGTTCCTGTGGTTGTTGCCTTTGACAAATTGGCACATTACCACTTTGGCAGCGGTGAATCATTGAATGCTGCTGATGTTCATAAAGTTAACATTTCAGTGAAGGAAGTAATAAATGATGATTAATAACAGCGTGCTTACAGTGGATTTAAAAGAACCTAGGGGCGTAAGCCCTGTAACCTTCGGCACTGTTCAAATAGTATGGGCAATTCTATGCTTTTCATTTTATTTAATATCGGCCTTAGCAGGTAATTCAAACTTTGCTTTGACCTTAATCATTGCTGCTTTGCCATTGTTTGCCTTAATGGAATACGAGATGCGTAGAAGTGCAAATTGGGGATGGTTGATCACAGCTGTCTCCAATGCTGCTTCTTCCAATCGTATGATAGAGGACAGTAGGCCTGTTTATCGTACTATCTTCGGCTATAATCGTCGAGAAAGTGCCCCTACCTTCAAAGCAATTAGGATTGGGCAAGATCGGATCAAATTAATGGTTAATACTAATGGTTGTCCTAATGCAGATGTTGACTTAACTTCAGCATTACAGAGGGAGTTATCTGGTTGGTCTGTTGTTCCTAGTAGTCAATATCCAATTTGCTTTATAGTGACAAAAAAGCGGACTAGAGGGAGAAAGTTAACAAATGAAGACTTCTTTTCAAATCGATGAAGGCTTAAGGATTAACCTTAGAGGTCAAGCAGGCTGTGAAATAGTAGGTCGTCCCGGAAGTGGTAAGTCGTGGCTTGCCACTTTTATTCTGTTAACTGCAATGGCTATAGGTGCCTTCCCTGTTATATGTGATACCAAACGTAGCGATTTTTACAATCTGGGCAAAATGTTTGATAACATTCTTGGTCATGGTCATACTTCTTGTGTTGCTTCAACACCATTTCAAGTCGCTAAGGAGTTGCGTGTATTAAATAAGCTCATGAATGATAGATACGAGCATAACAATGCTTGGGGCAAAGATTGGGTTGATTTTAACTTGAGACCTATCGTTTTGATCTTTGATGAGTTTTCGGCAACAATGGCAGAAGCTGATAAAGATACAGCCAAAGAAATAAGTGATTATATGAAGCAACTAGTATTTAAGTCACGTCAAATGGGCGGCATATTTACAGTATTATGCTCTCAAAGATTAAATTCCTCAGTTTTGGATGTGAACATAAGTTCAGAATTTAGTACAAGGATCGCCATGCAGCAGCTAGATAAAATCAGCTTAAGATTAATTTTCCCTCAATGTGACATAGATTCGATTACTTTTGTTGATAATAACTTACCAGGTCATGGCTGGGCTTACAGTGATTACTTTAACAATCCATTACCACAACCATTTGTGGCACCAGACTTAACTGATGTAAATATTCCAAAGGTTGCTGTAGATTTATTCAAAACTAATGAAGTAAACACGTTTAGGCAAGAGGACTATTGGCCATTTTAGACATTAAAGCAGCTGACCGGGCGGACGCCCGGTCAAGTGGAACGCGCTGCTTTTACAGGCGTTAAATAATAATATGCCTGTTAAGAGGGATAAAAATGAAAAAAATAAATACTATTAGTATAGACCAAATAAGTTTAATGATACCCATTAAAGCCAGTGTACTGAACAATGATGAGACTCCTGACGAAGTACAAGCCCTTAAGCGTATGTTTCATTTTAATCAAATTCTGGGAAAAGCCGAAGAGCAGAAACATGGTCTAAATGGTTACACGAACTCTCTTAAGTACGGTAATGATTTAGCTAAGATACTAATTTTGTGGAGCTGGAAACAACCGTGGATGGGTGTAACAGTGATGTTTTACGGTCAAGGTAAAAAACTATACGAAGCACTTGCAAAAATGACGGACATCAAAATTGACTGGTTTGATATGATCGGTAATATTTGTCTTAAATTTAAAGGCCACGTATCACGTATTGATATTGCTGTTGATCTAATAAACTACGGATTTTCGGTTGACAATATTGCTGAAAAGCTTAAAGCTGATACATACGAATTCTTGAATGGGAAAACCAAACGCAAAATTGGCCTTGAAAAGATGAAAACTATTGGTAATTCAGGTGAAGTAGACACTCTTTATGTGAACAGCCGCAAATCTGATGCCTTTTTAAGGATATATAACAAACGAAAGCAAGGACTTAGTAATAAAAGCAGTGGATATTATACACAAGCAAAAAATACTCAGGATTGGATTCGAATAGAGGCTGAGTTTAAACATCGTGAGGCACACAGAATAGGTAATGATCTGGCTAAATTAGTTGATTCTAGCAAAATGTCTTCTTATTTAGTTGACTGTATCACTAGACATTGGGTGCTCACAATTAAAGACGAAGACAAAGATGACAAAGAAAAAGAAATAGCCTAATTGGGCAAAAGAGTGGAAGGAAATTAAGAATATTATGAACTTAATTAATGGTTATCACTGGGCCGATGAATGGCTAACGTTACTTCAAGCTCAACCGGAAGAAAGTAACTTCAACACTTACGCAGACACTTGGTTAGATAATAAGTTAGCCTGGTTTTTAGTTAATGGTGCTACAGGTATTATCTTTTTGATTGATTACACCTGGGGCGATAAAGGTTTAGATGTGTTCTTCGAGTTTCTTCGCTGGTTTGTTCAAAATGACTACATGCTTGGCCATTTTCATCCCTCTAAAGCGCTCAAGACAGCTGTCAATGAACATCAAGGTATCATTAAAAATAGTGATGTGACTGATCTGATAAAAATGTTACAAGATTTCAGTAAAAATTTAGGGATTAAAGATGGCGTTCCCCTGAAGGAGGCGGTTGGATGGCAACCAAAGTCGAAGAAAAAAAGTTGAATAAAAAGGAACTTGCACAAGCCTTAGGCATGAGTTCAACGACATTATGGAGATGTTTGACCTCTGCAAAGAAAACAGCCAAAAAACTTAAGTTAGAAAAACTACCGTCACATTGCTATTATTCTGGCGGTCGTAAGTATTATTACTTGAGTGAAGTTCAAATTTGGCTTCAAAAAGTTTCTGAAAATTAAAACTTTAAAGGTGTAAAATGAGGGTGCCACTTAGACACTCTCTTTTTATAAGGAGAATATGATAATGGCAATCTCTAGAATTAGAACTGGAAAAAAGCAGGGTAAGTACCGAGTAAGAATTCAACCTATAGATGAAGAAACTAGTAAAGTAGTTAGCATCCCAAGTCAAGTTGCTACAACAAGATTAGAAGCTACCCAACTTGAGAGAAAGATGTGGAACGATTACTACCAGGGTAAATACTCACCTAAATCTGAAGTTGAATTTGCTAAAGCTCTTTCCAAATACTGTGAGCAGGAAAATACTGCTGGGCGTTGGAATAAGGTTACTTATTCAACTTGGAGTTATACTTGTCGATTAGTTGATTCTTATTTTGGAAAGACAAAACTAAGAGACGTTAACGAAAATATGGTAAGAGCATTTGCTCGAAATTATATTTCAACACATAAAAATGCAGGTGTATCACGACATTCAACTATTGATAAGCAACTTCAACATTTGAGAAGTTATTTTGGTTTGTTACAAGAGGAAGGTATAGTGGTTGTAAACCCTGTGCCTAAGAACGCTTTAAAGAAGTTCTTTAGAATGATGAATTTTCTGTTTCATCTGAGAAGTATGTTTTTTCAGATGAAGAAGTTAAAAGAATAAAAGAAAATATCATGTAAGGACTAAAGAAGCAACTATTACTCCTCTAGTCAGCATAAGTTTTTATAAATTAACTTTAAGAAGTCTATTATTGAGGTTCTATAAATATCTTGATAATGGGCTTTTTTCGTGTTTTTTATTTTTAGTTGATAGTTATGTAAAGTTGTTAATATTTAACTTTTGCCACACAACTGCCACAAAAATAGAATTAGATAATTTTTGTGTGGTAAAGATGTTTCTGATTCACAATAAATATTAGCATGTACACTTGTCGGCATACAGTAGCGACTAAGTTAGGCAATACTCCGAGAATGTCTTATCCATGGGCAGCAAGTCGTATGGGCCATACAGTTAAAATGTTTATGAAAACTTATGTGCATGTAGATGAAGATAGGAATATTGAGATGTCGGATTTGGTTATTAATAATAATATTTTTAAATTAAATTAAAATACTTGATAATTAATAACAAAAATATTAAAATATTAAAATATATATCAAAAGTACAGCCTAGGAGTACTTTTACAACTACTAGAACTATAAATATTTAGGATGTGAATATTATGAAAAAATTATCTACAGTACTAGTAATTGCTGGAGCGGTTGTCTCATTATCAGGCCTCCCTGCTATTAGCCAAGCAGCAACAACTGATATGAGTTCAAAGGTACCTAACAGCGGGTATGTAGCTTTTGATGATAATAATAAAGTTATTGAAAGTTCGTCTCCAGTTTTTACTTCACAATCGGTTAAGAAGTCTGATTCACCGGCTACAACGACATACTCACCAGGTTATCCTTGGTGGCCGCATAGTCGTTGGGTATATTTTGCAGATCATCATAATTATTTTAATGGATATAAATGGTCTCACTCAAATTATTATCATAATAGTGAAAGACATTCTTCAACGGCAGCAGTAGGCGGAAAAGATACAACTACTGTATATGCAGGAGCCAATAAGTTTTCTTATGCTCTTGCCAAAGGCTATGGGACAGCACAAGCATGGTACTGGGCACCGTATATTTAGAAAATTTTAATTAGAAGAAAATTTAAGTATTTTTTACTAAGGGCTGTATATGAATTTAAAAGTTTATATATAGCCTTTTGTTTATTAAGATAAATATGGTGAAGATATGTTCAAGCAGTTTTTAAGGGTGGTCCTAGTAATTACTTCAGCTGTTACAATTTTATTATGGCTATTATTTATGACGGACCGGCATAATAAGGTAATGAATCAAGATAGAAGTAACCTGAATAACTTTTATATTCAATTAGGTCTGCCGCTCAAGTCTACAAGCGATCTAAAATATAAGAAAATAGTCGCAGACATTAGTAAAACAAGCAAGCTACTCAACATTCCTTTTTTGAAAATAGCTAGTTATAAGGGGCATGGACTTGGGCCCAAAACAGTTGATTATTCAAAAACAGTTGATGATACGGTTTTTGAAGTAAGCGATTTGGATTCGAGCGCTCTAGCCAAGTCCTTCAAGGTCAAGCTAAGGAACGGTCATAAATATTCGACTAAATATTCAAAAAGCAGGGTGCCTCTTGTTAAATATGGCATTGCAGATTTTACAATAAAAAGAATAGATATATATAAAAGTCCGCAAACCAGAGAAGGGTTATTTTATTTGCAAACCCAAGATATAACTGGTGTCAGAAAATTCAGGAGAATACTTAGTAAAAAGTTAAATAAAGATTTAGGCGTTAAGCTTACCGAGAATGATTTTAATCCAAGCACTGTTCCTAATCTTGATCAATCAGGGCCAGTTAATTTTCAACAACTAGCGATTACTATGACATTCTTTCAATTGGTCCTTATTATAATTTACTGCTTATCTATTAGTAGAGATCTGGGCATTTATCGCTTGCTTGGATATTCAATCGTTTCTGCGCTGAAAAAGACAACTATGCCATTATTATTAGGGTCGGGAATAGGAGTTATACCTGCTTTAATTTTAGCAATAGTGAATAAGCATTACGAACTTATTTGGCCATTAATTTCCTCAGCATGCCTAGTAATGGTTGTACTTGGTTTGGTTATATTCTTAATTGCATTTATATTAAATATACTGCCCACTAGTAGATTATTAATAAAGCGTACTTATGCAAAAGCAACTTTCGTAGTTGTATATGTTGTAAAAGGTATCTTATTAACACTTGTCTTATCCTCTGCATTGCCACTGGGAGATTTAATGTATCAATCTATAGTTGCTAATGTTAATGACAATAAATCTGCTGTTTATAATGATTATGCCGTATTTTTTCCAACTTCTATTGGATATAATCAAGAGGATTTAATTAATCCTCAAAATCAATCCAAACTGCTAAATAGTGTTGTTTATCCAGATGTTAATAAGAATGGCGGAATTTTGATTGATACTATAGGAATAAGCGGTCCAAATAGTAAAATGAAGCGGCAATATCAGCTTGTAACCGTCAATCCAAATTATTTAAGATTTAATCCATTATATAAAAGTGATGGAACAAGGGTCAGAGAAAACGAAGTTAATAAACGACCAAGTATTTTATTAGCTAAGAAGTATAGATCGAACTTAAAATTACAAAGCCAAATAAAGCAGTATATATATAAAGATCTAAAAATTAACAATCCAAGAATAATATATATTAATAATAATCAGTCGATTATTGATGAAGCCGGAGAAAAGGTTAGGAATTATGGCTATATTTATGTAAGGTCACCTAAAGTTTTTGATGAATATGGCAATATGTTCACTGGAAATGATCGAGACCCGTTAAAAATAGCATTACACGGGAAGACGCCGCAAGAGGTTTATAAAACCAAATACCAGGCATTATTTAAAAAATATAATTTGACCGATAATTACCCGCAATTAATTAGAGCTAGCGCTATCCAATTAAATGTATTGCAGCAAGCGGAAGGTAATATAATGGCTAATATTATCTCAATCATGATTACTTTAGTTACATTTTTAGTTATTTCGATTTCATTGGTTTATCTATATTTTTCTATATTTGGACGTACGTATGCAATTAAACAAACGTTGGGGATATCTATAGCAAGAAGTAGCTTGGGATTATGGCTACTATGGGTAATTCAGATAATACTTACCGTAATATTTACGTTTAGTAGCAGCCAAGTTAGTGTTTCAGGTATTGTGTTATTAATTTTTGCAATAGGTGTTGACTTTATAGTGAGTTTGGTCGGGTTAAAAATATTTTCAAAGAATTCAATAAGGGGGCTGCTAAATGAATAATATAGTTGAATTGATAAAAGTAAATAAAAACTTCAGAGCAAAGAAGGTTCTCCATAATGTAAATTTGAAAATAACAAGTAATAAAATCACAACTATTTATGGTCCTAGTGGATCGGGGAAATCAACTTTGCTCAATATAATTGGCTTGCTTGATAACTTAAATAGCGGACAACTAGTACTATTTAATAAACAAGCTCCTAAAATCAATAGTGCCAAAGCCCGCAAACTTCTTCAAACAAAAATTAGTTATCTGTTTCAGAATTATGCATTACTTAATGATCAAAGCATTAAAAAGAATTTGCAGTTGGCTAAGTTAGATACTAAAGAATTAAAAGTTTCCTTTGAAGAAAGAAAGTCATTATTATTAGACAAGTTAAATATTGAAGCAAATGAAAAGACCAAAGTAGGATTATTGTCTGGGGGAGAGCAACAACGTATCTCTTTTGCACGGTGTTTATTAAAGCCATGCGAATTAATCTTGTGTGATGAGCCCACGGGATCGCTTGATCCAAAGAATAGAGAAGTTATCTTTAACGCGCTTAAGTTTGCCCAAAGTGAGGGTAAAACGATTGTGATAGTGTCGCATGACCCGTATATTATCAATAACAGCGACATTGCAATTGATTTAAGGTCAATTATGGATTAACTTAACGGACAAGCTTTAATAAAAGATTATTTAACAATAATCACAATTTGCCCCACATGATTTTATTATTGGTGACTATAAGAGTTATTGTGGTAAAGCTGGAAGTTGCAAACCTCTATGCCTCTAGTCATTTAGAAGAATTATTTAAATTAATTATCCTTGATTTACCAATGTTTTAGGCAGATAAATTAAGGATAATTTTATTTGTAAAGAATAATTAAGAACACAATCGGAACATAAATATTGTTACCATGCAGAGCCTTTAACATTATTATGTATATTAAAAAAGTAGTCGTGAGACTACTTTTTTTGGTACTTTGATTTTGCTTTGCTTATTTTTCAAGTAAATCAATCGTACTCTTTTTAAAAAAATTCCAGGTAGAAGCACATAAAAAGCCTACGATTAAACCATAAATGATGATTATTAAAGAGCTAGGAAGCTGACGCAAATAATTGATACTATGACAAAAGTCAAATATTTCTTGTCGAAATAGTATAGCCATTAATGCCCAAAAAAATGACCAAAGCATCTGAATTCGATTAACGGCTTTTTGCTTAGGTGATCTGTTTTTATATTTTATTTGATTATTTGCTAAATGTGATTTAAATGCATTCAATTTAAGTCCCCCTAACTAATTTGCTAATTTTAAATTAAAGATATTAAAGCACAATTAAGCGTTATAAGCAATTGCTCATTTTTATTGTGGATCAATAGCTTTGAATTTTATTAAAGGGATAGTACCGAAAAACAACTTTTCCAATTAATGGCACTACGTTTAACTGGTCCAAAAAAGCGGGAATCTCTGGAAATATCACGGTATTCGCCCTTTACAAAGTAATATCCTTGAGGGACTTTATAAGTAAAATTAGTGGTAAAGGGTTCACCTGCATCATTGTCAGCTTTTTTAAAATAGTTGTTTAAGTATGGTTCTGGTAATAATTTGCCATTGATATACATTTGATCATTTTTAGAAATAATGGTATCGCCAGGAAGTCTAATAATTCGTTTTACAGGGCTCTAGGAACGTCTTAAGTAGTTTTTGGGGCACGTAGCACCACGACATCATTGTGCTTAGATGAAAAGTTACGCCATGTAACCAAGCGGTCATTATCTTCAAAGTTAGGTTGCATAGATGCTCCTGAAACACGATTATTTGAAATCAAAAATTGTAATAAAAGAAAAAAGATTCCCAGAGTAATTATCGTCATAACGATGACATCAAAGATAAATTTTCCCCCAACTTTCTTTTTTAGTGGTTTTATTTGTATTCATAAATTATCCTCCGCTTATTTTTTATTATATCTCAATTAAAGTATATTTTGAGATCCAATTAATGTTATAGCTTGATTGATTTTATTAATTTAATTTAATAGAATATTAATTATAAAATTAACATAATCGTCTAAAAAATGGAGATGGTATTATCAAAAACTTAGTTAAAAAAGAAAGAGAAAAGCGAAAATTAACTCAAGCTTTACTTGCTGAAAAAGTAGGGGTAAATGAACTGACAATAAATTCAATTGAGCAAGAACGCTATCAACCATCAATTATTTTAGCTTATAAGTTAGCACAGGTATTTGCTACTAATATTGAAACCTTATTTTGCTTGCAGGAGTACTTTGAGAATGAAAAAAAATAATCAAAAAAGGAAATTGATGTACTATTTAGAAACATTTTTCTTTTTATTATGTTCAGTCCTGAGCCTGTATGAATTAGGGCGAGATTTTTTATATAAAGTTGAGTGGATTAAACTGCTTAAAGATAGTGTATGGCTAGTCTTAGCTATCATTGTGACTATTGGTAGTTTTTTGCGTGCAAAAGATGTGGGTACCAGTCAAGATGATGATGAACGCGATAGGTATCTAACGATGAAAGTAGATCAGCAGGCATATAGAATTACTAAGGTATTATTATTTGTGATTGGCTTTGGTCTTTTTGCTTGGGGTATGATTTTAAATAAGAGTGTAGGATATAATGAACAAGTAATGGTTATAGTTATTATATCTGCAGTCTTAGTAGGGTTATGGAATTTATTACTTTTAATTGAATTAATTTTGGGTCTGTATAATTACCTGCGGAAATAAGTAAATAATTTTCAAACAGTAGTGACGGTTTGTTTTTAAATTTAATTTTAGAATAGATTTTATGTGATGCTGAAATTTATTAATTAAGAAGGTAAAGTTTAATTGTCACTCACATGATTATACGTTTGAAAAGGGTTGAATATTGTAACCAACTAATTATTTCGTTATAATTAGGGTAAATATAAAATTTGTGGTTGGAGTTTACAGTAATGCAAAACTTTCAAGATTTGTCTCTTTGGGTCAAGAGATAGCTTGAAAGTTTTTTAGCTTGAGAAAAGGTAATCAATAAACTTTATTAGCCAATATATCTTGATTTTATTAGATATTGGGCGAATTATTTAGTCATTTCAAATTCTTACCTATTGTTGGAAACTTACTAGCTGGAATTTTGTTAGGTTCTACAATGTTAATTTTGATAAAATCTAATTCATTTTATAATTATTGGCACAATTGATATTAGTTGTTTAATATTTCTTGTTGCCTAAAAAGTAATTTATCATTATTGAAGATATATTCTAAAGTAAGTCTTATGATTGTAAGGTTAGGAGTTGTAGTTACTATTCTTATGTTTGGAACTAATTTTTTAATTGAAATAAGCTATTTTGAGTTAGTTTGGTTAATCTATCGTCTTGCTCCTAAACTTATGAATTTATTGAATTAGACTCTCATTGCTACATTCAGAAGTAATTTTTGCTTTTATCCTAACTAATTTACTGATTTTAAATTAAAGATATTAAAGCACGATTAAGTGTTCCAAGCAAGTTTGCCAAAATAATTGTACTAGTACAGATAGAGATTAAGTGGTAGTAATTAGTTAAGTATGGCTTAAATGGGTCATTTCCTAGGAAATTATAAAATGTTGCAAAAATTGTGAAAGTGTTTGCAATATTTTCTTGACAAAATATAGAAAGCGCATACAATTATACTTGTAAAGTTTGTTAACCGGTTAACTAAATTTTATAAGCATTAATTTTATTAAAAAGAGTAATTAAAAACTATCGTGTAGGATTTGCTTTGTAGGAATTAATTTCAGCTGTGGTTTAGACGCCTGCTTATGTTCCAATTTCTGTCGGAGAATATGCATGGCAGTTTTACCAATTGCCTCAGAATTTTGCCGAATGCAGCTAATTGGTGGTGTCATTACTTGCATCCAATCAAATTCTTCATAAGTTGCTACGCCATAATCTTCTGGATAAGAAAAATTTAGTTGTTGCATAGTGCGCAGTAAATGTAAGAGTACGCGAGCATTCATGCAAAAGAAGCCAATTTTAGCAGCAGTATTTTGTTCCATTATAGTCTTAATATTCTGAGTAAATTGTTGATATTCTACTTTTTTCCCATGATGGGGCACGGCAACTAAATGGTTTAAAGTAGAATAGTGAGTTGCCTTGATGAAGCCTTGGTAACGTTGGGTTCGAGTGCTAATATTTTGGAAAGGCCAAGTAACAAAATAAAGGTTGTCGTAGTGCTTAGCTTGCATTTTTTGCACCAATTCTTGTACTGATGTCATATTATCCGTTGCAACTGTGTCAATAATTAAATTAGAAGATTGGCGGTCAACCATGACTGTATTTTGGTTTGAGAGGGATTGATAGATGGGGCTGTCAGGATTAACTGGATCAACGATGATTCCAGCTACGCCATCATTTTTTAAGCGTGTAATATTATCGATTTCTTTTTGCTCACTATTAGCAGCATTAGTGAATAATACGCGATAATTGTAATTATCACATTGTTCATAAATACCTGATAATACTTGTGAAGTGAAGGGATTAGTAATATCAGCAATAGAAACCCCAATTGTTTTATTTTCATTCTTGGCTAAATTTCGCGCGGTTGAATTAGGCCTAAAATTGGTATGACTGATTATTTGATTTAAATGTTTGCGTGTTTTTAGTGACATCCGATCGTAGTTGCCATTGAGATAATTTGAAACTGTAGCAGTTGATACCTTGGCCATAGTTGCAATATCTCTAATAGTTAGTTTTTCCATAATTAAACCTCAATCAATATTATCTTAAATATATCGTAATTTTTATTTGACTAAGAATCAAGTTGTACTAAATAGTTAACCGATTAACATAGTGATATGCTAATCAATTAGGCAGTAAAGGTAGGTGAGCAGGTGACTAATCACTTTATTGTTAATACAGCAGCTTTTCAAAATAAAAAAACTGCTGTTGAGCAAGTGAAATACGTTAAAGTAGCACAAAATTTAGGCTTTGAAGCAATTGAAATTCGAAGTGAACTTCTAAATGGTTCAAAGCAGGAATTACAGGATATAGCGCAGATTGCTAAAACAAATAAATATAAAGTTTATTACAGCGTAGGCGATGTTTTATTTAACAAGCAACAGCTAAATTCTAAGTTGTCGGTGTATTTAGAACAAATGCATGAATTAGGTGCTACTCATTTAAAAATGAACTTAGGTGAGTTTAATCCAACAAACGATGGTTGGTATCAAGAATTAAAAGGAATACTTGATGGATCTTTTAAATTATATATTGAAGATAATCAAACTCCAATTGAAAGTGACTTATACCAAACTAAGGCTTTCTTAGAGCAGGGATCTTCTTTGGGGATTAAGTATTGCTTTGATATTGCTAACTGGAGCTGGTTGGCGACAGATGTCTATACCGCAGCTGAGGCTTTAGCAGACGAAATTGATAAAAATACGCACAAAAATACGGCTGAAGCTAAGGAAAGTGTTAGTGAGACTACTAATAAAAAGCGGTGGTTCTTGGGGGTTGATGATGGAGTTGGGTATGGTGAGCCTGCTACAATTATTTCAGGTGTAATTTTAATTCCTATTATGGTTTTAATAGCCTGTATCCTTCCAGGTAATAAAACTCTGCCAATTGTTGATTTGATTTCCTTACCGTTCATGGTTGAATCGATTGTTGCTCTAACTCGGGGGAATATCTTAAAAGTAATTGCTAATGGAATTGTTTGGTTTAGTTTGGGATTATATGCTTCTAGCTGGCTCGGTAGTTTTTATACGGGAGCAGTCTCTCATTACAGCGTTGCCCTTCCAGCAGGTATAGTCTTGATTACCAGCTTTAATTTAATGGCTCGCCCCCTGAATGCTTTAGTATTTGCGGCGTTTGTTTCGCAAAATCCATTGTTAATTGGCTTAGTAGTTTTAATTTATTTGGCATTATTATTTGCTTTACGGCGGTATCGTCCACAAATTTGGCAATATTTAAGTAAAATGGCAGATAAAAATAGAGGTTATTCTGGTAGTGATGAAAAAATAACTTATTAATCGAAAGGAGATAATTATTATGAAAAAAATTGATGGACACATGCATTTAGTGCGCTCGTTAGCTGGTTTATCTGCTAAGGGGAGAATGACTCCCCTAGGCAAAGGTCAGGCAATTTGGGACAATGGGATGTTTCTTAATTTGATTCCTGAAGGCTGGGGTGACGATAATTTTACTGCCGAATCGGCTTTAAAAGTAATGGAAGACGATGAGGTTGAAAAGGCAGTTTTGCTTCAGGGCAGCTTATATGGCTTTCAAAATTATTATTCTTATCAAGCTGTTAAAAAATATCCTGATAAATTTATTGCAGCCTTTTCAGTTGATCCCTTTGCCGATAATGCAATGGAAATTGTTCGCCGGCATGTAGAAGACTTAGGTTTTCGGGCAATTAAGTTAGAAATTAGTCAAGGTGGTGGGTTACATGGTTATCATCATCCATTTCGTTTAGATACTTCACCAGAATTAGGTAAAATGTTCCACTACTTTGCTGATTATCCTGGATTTGTGATTACCGTTGATTATGGTGACTATACGCAATTTAGCTATCAACCCGAAGCAATTGTTAATTTAGCACAACGTTATCCTAAATTGGATTTTGTAGTTTGTCATTTATCATTCCCTAGTGCTGATCATTTGAATCGTTTAGCTAATGCTTTAGAGCAATGGGAACCATATAATAATATAACTACTGAAATTGCGGCAATTCAAGATATTGAACATGAAACAGAATTTCCATTTCCGCGCTGTCAAAAAGATGTAGCTTTAGCAAAAGATATTTTGGGGGCTAAAAGAATTCTTTGGGGAACCGATTCACCATGGTCTTCGACTTTTAACTCATATCATAATTTAGCAACTTGGTTAGAAGAAACTGATATCTTTACTGCATCGGAATTAGAAGATGTTATGTATAATAATGCTAACCGGATTTATTTCAAACCGCAAAATATACAAGCAGTTCGTGATAGTGAAGACCTAGTTTTGAAGAAAATATAGTAAGGAAGTAAAAAGATGAGTAAAATAAAAGTATTAGTCACAGGAATTATTCCTGAAGCAGGTTTAACTGAACTGAAACAAAATTTTGATGTTACTTATGACCCAGAAAAAGAGACGCGTGAATGGGTTTTAGAACATTTATCTGAATATGAAGGATTATTAATTATGGGGATGAAGGGTGATCGAGAATTGATCGATGCCGGTACTAACCTCAAAATTATTACTGCTAATGGAGTTGGCTTTGACCATATTGATATTGAATATGCTAAGCAAAAGGGTATTGTGGTAGCAAACTGTCCTCAAGGTGTACGCGTTCCAACAGCAGAAATGACTTTTACCCTCTTATTGGCGACAGTTAGACATCTTCATTTTTATGATAAAGTTGTGCGCAGCGGGCAATGGATTGATGTCTCTGAACCACAGTATATGGGGATGAGTTTACAGGGTAAAACACTTGGTGTTTATGGTATGGGGCGTATTGGCTCTGAAGTAGCTAAATTTGCGCAAGTATTCGGTATGAAAGTTATTTATAATGATGCCCATCGCTTAACTCCTGAATTAGAAGCAAAATTAGATGTTAAATATGTGGATTTTGATACCTTAGTTCAAACTTCAGATGTAATTACTTTGCATGCTCCAGCCCTTCCTTCAACCAATGGAATTTTTAACGCGGAAGTATTTAAAAAGATGAAAGATACAGCTTACATCATTAATGCGGCGCGGGGACAATTGATTAAACAAACTGACTTGATTGCAGCCCTTAAAAATGGTGATATTGCAGGAGCAGGTCTTGATGTTTATGAAACTGAACCAGATATTCCACAAGCTTTACGTGATTTAGATAATGTTGTTCTATCGCCGCATGCTGGAACGGGTACTTTAGAAGCGCGGACAGCGATTGCACGTGAAGCCTCACAGAATTTGATTTCATATTTACGTGATAAGAAACCACTAAACCAAGTTAATAAATAATAGCTTAACTTTTACCAGTAACACTGGTAGTTGGCTCAATTATTGAGGAATCCCCCAAATAGTTTCGTGCTAGGAGGGGATTCCTTTTTTCAAAAATTATAACTGAGGTAGAAGTATGAAATTTAATAAAATTTTTAGTGATCAGCTTGATCATTGTTATGCAATTATGCGATTACAAGCCTTAAATCGTGATTTTATCATAGTAGCTTCAGAAGAAAATCAGCCATGCTATGCTTATGATTTAAATAATAATTTTAACAAGTCCACTGTTTGGTCAGACATTGGTGGAACAATGACTATGGTTCAGATACCAGGAACATTAAATTTTTTAGCAACGCAAAAGTTTTATCCAGGCTTTAATTCTTTACATTGCCGGATTGTAAAAGAAACTTTCAATGGGCAGGGTTGGGATCAAAGTGTTGTGGGGGAGTTTCCCTATATCCACCGCTTTGATATTATCCCCAAAACTAAAGACGATTATTGGTATATCGGCTGTTCAATTGCTAATTCCAAAAAAAATACGAATGATTGGTCTGATCCCGGAAAAGTCTGGGTAGGTATTTATAAAGATAAACCACAAAAAATTACCGCTTTAAAGGCTTTACCAATTAGAATTACCAAAAATCATGGTTATCAAAGGATGGCAGGTTATTCTTTAATTACTGGTGAAGAAGGTATATTTCGCTTAGATTATCCAACTAAAGTGGATGATTGGCAACTGCAACAATTATCAAGTATTGCGACTTCTGATATTGTAGCAACTGATCTTAATGACGATGGACAATTAGAATATTTGGCAATTGATGGATTTCATGGCTCTTATTTAAGAATGTATGATAGCAATTTCCATACTCTAGCAAGAACTACTAAAGAAACCCATTTCGGGCATGCACTATGGGGTGGAGGAATTAAGGACCATAACTACTTTTTATTTGGTTGGCGTTCAGGAGCACAGGGGTTAAAACTGATTAAAAATGTTGATTTAACTGGCGATTTATTAGCTAGTCATCTTGGCCCAAGTAATGTGTTAGTTTATCAAAAGGAACAACAACAATATTTACTATCGGCTAACCGTGAAGCTAATGAAGTGGCCATCTATCAAATTTGTGACAAATAAGGTGAAGTACAATGAATTATTTTTTGACTATTGATAATGGTGGAACTAATACTAAGGTCGTCATTTGCAATGAATTAGGGCAACAACTAGGCTTGGCTTCGTTTCCAACCAAACGTATATCTTCCCAACCAGACTTTCAAGAAATTAAATTGTCAACTTTATTAGTAGATATTGGTCGTGTGATTCAAGAGGCTTTGCATAATGCCCACTTAAAAGCAACGCAAATTAGTGCAGTTACAGTAGTGGGTCATGGTAAAGGATTATATGCGCTTGATAAGGAAGGCAAAATATTTATGAATGGTATTTTGTCGACGGATAATCGAGCTAAAGGTATTGCGACTGAGTTAAATCAGCAACTAGTAAAAATTTATGCCCTTAGCCATCAACAAGTCATGGTTAGTCAGGCACCGGTTATTTTGTGTTGGTTAAAAGATAATCAACCGGCTAAGTACAATCAAATTGGCTATATCCTATCTAATAAAGATTTTATTCGGTATCTTTTAACCGGTAATATTTTGCAGGAGCTAGGGGATGCATCTGGTAATAATTTAATTAATTTGACAACTAAGCAATACGATACAAGATTATATGATTTCTTTGGTATTTCAGAAATTTCTGCTAAGTTACCACCATTGATTAATGCAACTGATTTAGCAGGGCATATAACAAGTCAGGCAGCTAAAATAACAGGGTTAGTCAGTGGCACACCAGTTTATGGCGGGATGTTCGATATTGATGCTTGTGCCCTAGCAACTGGTGTCTTAGATGATAGTTTATTTAGTATGATTGCTGGAACGTGGAATATGAATATCTTTCCTAGTCACCAGTTGGCGCCACTTGACTCAGGCTTAATGAATTCTATTTTTCCTACTGGTGATAACTTAATTGAAGCATCAAGTCCAACTTCTGCCGGTAATCTTGATATGATGCTCAAAATTTTGCTAGCAGATGAAATTCAAAATGCTAAGCAAAATCATAAGTCAATTTATGATTATTTGGAGCAAATGCTAGATACCACCAAGGCAGATTATGCTCAATTATTTTTCTTTCCATTTTTATATGAAAGTAGTAATGTAAATCCAAATGCTGAAGGTGCCTTTATTGGTTTGCAAAGTTCGACCACTAAAACTGAGATGATTCGAGCAGTTTATGAAGGGATTTGCTTTGCCCACCGTTATCATCTGGATCAGTTATTAAAAATATTGGGTCATAATCCTACTGCAATTAGAATGTCTGGTGGAGCATGTAACTCTAAGCATTGGGTCCAAATGTTTGCAGATATCCTAAACTTGCCAGTTGAAATTACTGCTGCAACTGAATTAGGAGGCTTAGGGGGAGCTATAACTTGTGCCGTTGGCCGTGGTGTCTATCCTGATCTACCGACTGCAGTAGGTAAAATGACAAAAGTAACAGCTCAATATCAACCATGCCGTGAAGAAACTAGGATTTATAATCAAAAGTATCAAGTTTATTGTTCATTATTACAAGCGCTAGATGGCGCCTGGAATAATTTAAGCAAGTTAAAAAAGGAGTTGAATGTGCATCATGACAACTAATGCACTCGGAATTTACGAAAAAGCTTTACCACAAGATCTATCCTGGCGGGAAACGTTTGAATTAACACATGACTTAGG
>NZ_REHH01000002.1:0-25237 GCF_003692995.1 Lactobacillus sp. ESL0233
TTAACTAGAGCAGATAGTCATGTGCCCCAGTATTTATTAGATAAGCATTACTATCGAAAGCATGGTCAAGGAGCATATTACGGGCAAAATAATGCCCAGTCGCAGACCCATGCAAAAAGAAAATAACTTGTTGTACTAGCATAACTGGCTTTAGAAGTACTCAAACCACGGCAGTAATTAAAAATTAGGCCGTGGTTATTTATTTTCTTTTTGTTATTTATTGAAACATGTTTCTAAAAAACAATTGACTTTAAGAAACAAAATGATAATATATTATTTGTAAGCGATTCCTTAATTGCAAAGAAAATGAAATATAATTAGGAGTATGTAAAATGGCAGAGAAAAACAAAAATAATTTTCTTACCGAAAAACTAATGCCGTTATTCAATAAAATTTCTAGTGCTAGGCACATGGTCGCCTTGCGTGATGGAATGACTGCGGCAGTGCCAATGATTATCATTGGATCAATTTTCATGATTATCGGACAATTCCCTATTAAAGGGTATTTGGATTTCATGGCCCACGTTTTTGGTCCTAATTGGGCTACGGTTGTGCAGTATGTAACCAATGCCTCATTTAATATTATGGGCTTAATTGCTGTTGCGGGTATTTCTTATAACTTAGCTAAAAGCTATCAAGGAATTGATCCATTTTCAGCAATGATTGTGGCAATAGCAGCTTTCATTTTAACTATCCCCATGCAGATTGGTAAAGATGGTGGCTTGTTGATTCCATTGAAACAATTTGATTCATCGGGTTTGTTTACTGCATTATTAGTAGGATTATTTGTAACTGATTTATATGTGTGGTTAATGCATAAAAACTTAGTCTTCAAAATGCCCGAAACTGTCCCACCTGCAGTCAGTAGTTCATTTGCAGCTCTATTCCCGGGAGCAATTTCACTATTTGTAGTTTGGTTAGTTCGAATTGGTGTTGAAGCTACGCCAATGAAGAGCATTCCTAATGTAATTACATTCTTCTTACAAAATCCAATGAGTAAGGTGACTAATACTCTTGGTGGTGCATTAGTTATTGAATTAGTAATTTGTTTACTTTGGTTCTTTGGTATCCATGGTGCTAATGCTATTTCAGGGGTAGTAGATCCTATTTTGTATGCTGCTTTAGCTGCTAATGCATCAGCTCTTAAAGCGCATGAAGCTATTCCCAATATTATTACAAAAACTTTCTTTGACAATTTTGTTCATATTGGTGGTTGTGGTGCAACCCTGGGATTTGTTATTTTAATGGCTTTCTTTGCCAAAGATAAAGAAATGAAGGCAATGGGTAAGCTCTCAATTGGTCCAGCGATTTTTAATATTAATGAGCCGGTTATTTTTGGTGTACCAATTGTTTTGAATTATCAAATTGTGCTACCATTCATCTTAGCGCCAATGGCTAATGTCATTACAACTTACACCGCTATGAAGATGGGGTGGGTCGCTAAAACAATTGGAATTTATCCGCCTTGGACAACGCCACCAATTTTATCGGGAATCCTTTCAACAGGGCATATTTCTGGTGGAATTATGCAATTATTCAACTTGGTAATGGATATAATGATTTACTACTTCTTCTTCAGAAGTATGGATCGGACTAAGTTGAAAGCTGAACAAGAATTAGAACAAGCTAAAGAATCAGCTAAGTAATGAATTGAGAGTGAATCGGGAATAAGTAGTGCAATCTAAACAAAAGCTGACGGTAACGCAATTAAAAATTTATAATTATATTGTAGCCAATAAGCAAAAGGTAAAGGGGATTACTTTGCGTGAATTAGCTAATACCTTACAGGTTTCACCTGCTTCGGTAGTGCGCACGTTAAATGCTTTAGGATATGGCCACTATTATGATTTGCAAAATGCAATTAAAGCTGAAGATAAGCGTAATCAGGTAGTCGATGATATTACCTATCAAGCACAATATTATTTTTCACAAGATGTTTTGCCTAATTATGAGCAAAAAATTACTAAATTTAAGCGCATTGCTCAAAAAACAAAAGAGTTTATCTTTTTTGGCATTGGCACTTCAGGGGATTTATGTGATTATGGTGCGCGTCAATTTGTCAATAATGGGCGTAGTGCCTTTGCTATAGGCGACCCCTATTATCCGGTCAATTTATGTCGTGATTCGTATCAAGAAAAGACAGTTATTGTTTTATCGGTTAGTGGTGAGGGACAACCTACAATTGATCAAATGAATAACTTTCGCCAGTTAGGCGCGACGATTGTTAGTATTACGAATGAAGCAGATAATACAATTGCGCACTTATCAGATCTTAATTTTACTTATCATTTAGAATATAAAATTATTGGCCAAACGATTAACTTAACTACCCAAGTTCCAGTAGTTTATTTACTTGAACGTTTATCACGGGCTTTGCAGAAAGATAAATAATTAAGATAAAAATTTTAAAAATACAAATTAAAAGCGTTGAGCATTAGGCTCAGCGCTTTTTAACTACTTCGATTATTTCACTAAAAGAGCCAGTGCTTCGTAGGGCTTGAGATTTACAACGCTAGGCACAACTTTTAACTGTTTGCTGTAATTACTGATTAAAGTTTCAGCTGGTAGTTTTTGGTAATGTTGAGGAAGTTGATAGGAAACAGAATTAGCATAAAAATTATTGATAACTAACAAGGTCTGACCATTATATTTACGGCAATAAGCATAAACTTGTGGGTGATTTAAATCAATTGGTTGGTAACTACCATTAGCTATGATTGGATAAGTTTTTCGTAGCTGAATCAACTTTTGATAATATGGGAAGATTTCACCATGGTCTAATTCAGCTGCAACATTAATCTGCGCTTGGTCTTGTGGTTTTAACCATGGTGTACCCGTGGTAAAACCGGCCTTTTGCGAATCATCCCAGTGCATAGGCGACCGACTATTATCACGGGATTTAGCTTGAATAATGGCGAGTGCCTTTTGCTCATCTAATCCTTTTTTTAGTAGTTCTTGATAGGCATTTTTGGTTTCAATATCAACGTAATCGGTAATACTTTGGTAGTTAGGGTTAATCATGCCAATTTCTTCGCCTTGATAAATATAAGGTGTTCCGCGTAGTAGATGCAGTACCGTGGCTAACATTTCGGCCGATTTGGCGCGGTAGTGTTTGGAATCGCCAAAGCGACTTAAGGCCCATGGTTGATCGTGATTGTTCCAAAAAAGTGCATTCCACCCACCCCCATTACTCATGCCAACTTGCCAGTCATTGAGCACTTGTTTTAATTTTTGAAAATTAAAAGGAATTTTGGTCCATTTTTGGTCATCTTGATAATCAACTTTTAGGTGATGAAAGGTAAAGACCATGGATAATTCATGATTATCTTTTTTGGTGTATGCAATAGAATTAGCAATATCAGTTGAGGACATTTCTCCCACAGTTACTGTTTCAAGATCACGCCCAAAAGTATTTTTATTCATTTCTTGCAAATATTGATGAACAATTGGTTGATCAGTATATAGCACCTTACTATCAATTTTTGCTGGTGCATCTGCCAAAGTTTCATCTTTGCCAATTACATTAATTACATCAAAACGAAAGCCTTTGACTCCTTTGGCGCGCCAAAAATTAATAACTTTAAATAATTCTTTTCTTACTTCAGGATTATGCCAGTTTAGGTCAGCTTGCGACTTGTCGTATAAATGTAAGTAATATTTACCAGTATTACCAAAGGGTGCCCAAGCTGGTCCACCAAATTTCGAACGCCAATTATTAGGCAAACTACCATCGGCTTTAGGCTGGCGCAGATAAAAGAAATTTTGATAATATTGATCGCCAGCTAGAGCTTTTTGAAACCATTGGTGGCTAGTTGAACAATGATTGAAAACCATATCTAGCATTACCTCGATATGATTTTGCCTTAGCTGGATGATTAATTCATCAAAATCGGTCATTGTTCCAAATAAAGGGTCAATAGCATAGTAATCTGCAATATCATAGCCATTATCATTTTGTGGTGAAACGAAAAATGGATTAAACCAAATCATATCGATGTTTAATTGCTTAAGGTAGGGGATTTTTTGAATAATTCCACGCAAATCCCCAATTCCATCACCATTACTATCATAAAAAGATTTGGGATAAATTTGATAAATAACTTTATCTGCTAAACTCATAAAATAAAACCTCCATGTTCTGTTTTTCTGCGAGCAAAGTCAATAAATTTAAATTTGTCAGGACGATGACTAGCAACTGTATATTGAAAAAAAGACGTATCTTTTAAATAGGTTAAACTGCGCACCACCACTACTAAGTTAGTATCAGTTAGCTGCAGTTGGTTGATAATTTTGTTACTGGCTGGTTCAACAGTAATTGCTTTGGTAGCGTAATCAATTGCTAAGCCTAATTCTTGTTCAAAATAAGAATATAGTGAATTCTCTGCTACTTGTTTTGAAAGCTGAGGAACATATTTTTTTAAAATATAGTCTTCGTCAATTACAATCGGCTTATGATTGACCGAACGTAGGCGAGCAATATAAGTAGCGGCAGTATCAGTTAAATTAAGTTCTTGGCTGATGTTAATTGGCAAGTGCGAATCATGTAGTGCCAAAACCCTAGTTGTGGCATGCATTTGTTCCTGCTGATTTAGTTCATCAAAAGAAGTAATATTTGAAATAGGAAAGCTAAAACGTGCGTTACTTAAGACAATAGAGCCTTTACCTTTGATTTTTTGAATTAACCCCGCCAACATTAATTCGTTTAATGCTTTTCTTATTGTTTCACGTGAAACGTGATATAAGGCTGTTAAATTAGGTTCGCTAGGTAAGAAACTACCAGGAATATATGGGCCTTGTTTAATTTTTTTGGTTAAATCAGCAGTAATTTGTAAATATTTAGCTGACATTATTTCAATCCACCTTTTTTACTTTTATCATATTATTATTAATTGTTTTACAAGCAATAAGCCATAAAGCTATGGGTGCAAAGTTATGCTATATCAATATCATAAACATATTATTGACACTTGTCTATACAAGTTATATAATCATTTTGAAAGCGATAACATTTATTGTTTGAGCAAGCAATAAATGATTTATGGGGGTTACATTATGAATAATAATATCACTTTATTATCACCTGTCACTGGGGAAGTTATTGAGCTTGCTCATGTCAATGACCCAGTTTTTTCACAAAAGACGCTCGGTGAAGGCTTTGCAGTTGTTCCTAATACGAATACGATTATTGCGCCAGTAGATGGAAAAGTAGTAATGCTTGCTGAAACTAGACATGCAATTGGATTGAGGACTGATAGTGGGATTGAACTTTTACTTCATTTGGGTATTGATACGGTTGAACTTGGGGGTAAACCATTTGCTTTAAAAGTTAAAACTGGCGACAAAGTTAAGGCTGGTCAGCCAATTGCAACAGTTGATTTGGCAGCGATTAAAGCAGCCCATAAGGACAATACAATTATTGTCGCCATTACTAATAGTGCTCAAGTTTTAGGAACTATTACTGTCCAAACGGGCATGATAGGTGCGGGTGAGGCTGCAGCTATCGTTAGCTTGAAGCAAGAAACAAGTGCTCATACTGCACCCAGTGCAGAACCACAGGTAAGAGTAACTGCACGTCAAATTCTAGCAGCTGTTGGCGGAGCTGATAACATTAAAAGTGTGATTCATTGTTTTACGCGGCTACGCTTTACTTTAAAGGATGATAGTATTCCTAATGACGCGCAGGTCAAAAAAATTAGGGGGGTGCTAGATGTAGCACGTGCTAATGATCAATATCAGGTTGTAATTGGTCAAACGGTTGAGGATGTTTATGATGAATTAATTGCTTTACTTGGGTTCAATCCTTCTTTACAAAAAGAAACACTAAATAATGAAGTTACTACTGGCGTAGGTAATAAGCTTAAACAAGCTTTCTTCAAAATGATTGGAGTGATTACTGGGTCAATGATGCCGGTAATTGGCTTGTTAGCTGCTAGTGGTATGCTAAAAGGAATTCTTAATATTTTAACTAACTTCGGTCATATGTCGACTACAACCTCTACTTATACTATTATTAATGCCATGGGGGATGCGGCTTTTTACTTTTTGCCAATCATTGTGGGGTTCACTGCTGCTCAAAAGTTAGGCTCTAATCCGGTCATAGTTTCTTTAATTGGTGGTTTTCTGATTTATCCCGAATTAGTAAAAATTTTTGCTAGTGGCAAATATACTTATTATCTTGCCGGAGTAGGTATTAATGCAAATTTCTTTGGTATTCCTATTCATATTCCTCAATATACTTATTCAATTTTTCCGATGATTTTTGCAGCTTGGATGGCAGCTAAAATCGAACCTTGGATTAAGAAATGGATGCCAGTAACTTTAAGACAAATTTTCACCCCTTTAATTGAAATTTTTTTAGTTGGTATGACGGTTTTAGTCATTGTTGGACCAGTAATTTCATTTATTTCCGAGGGAATAGCTAGCACTTTACAATGGTTGTTAACAGTTAATAGTGCTTTGTCGGGGTTAATTATTGGTGGACTCTATCAGGTACTAGTTATTTTTGGGTTACATTGGGCGGTGATTCCGCTAATTGCTAATGATATTGCCGCTAATGGACATAGTGTTTTAAATGGTATTATTTCCGTTACTATGATTGCTCAAGGTGCTGGTGCTTTAGCAGTTTGGGTTAAGACAAAGCATAACCCAGATTTAAAAGGATTATCTTTAAGTGCAGCTATTTCTGCAGCAGTAGGTATTACTGAACCTGCCATGTATGGCGTCAACTTAAAATATGGTCGAGTCTTCTTAACTTCAAGTATAGGCGCAGCTATTGGCGGATTAGTTAATGGACTATTGAAAGTTGATATGTACGGTTTTACTGGTAGCTTGATTGGTTTTCCATCATTTGTAGCAAAAGCTGGTCAAGGTAATCCAAATAACTTACTGTATTTTTGGCTTGTTGCAATTGTAACAATAGTTGCTGCCTTTAGTCTAACGTATTTCTTTGGTTATCAAGAAACTGATAGTTATAATCCTAAAGATGCGCCAGAAAAAAAGAATATAGTAAATTTATAACAAAAAGACACTATGCTATTTGCGTAGTGTCTTTTTATATCTTAATTATTTGCAAATATTTCAATTGTTTCTTCGACTTCTAGCTTGTAATGCTTTGATTACTGTTCAGTAATTCTCGTAATTATTTAGTTATTAATTCTTGGGCAACTTGATGTATAATCTGGACGCTATTAATGACAAATGGGAAACCGACATATGGTAAAAGTTGGATAACTGACCAAATCAATTCACTTTCGCTATTGCCAGCTTTCAAACTACCTCTAGCATGGGCTTTAATTTGAAAGTTAACGTTTAGTGTAATTAAAGCTAGTAATTCATAGCGTTCCCGGTCGCGGACGGGTAAAGTTTCACGGTTATAGAAATCATTGAAAAAATGCTGGGTTAGAGCTTCAGGAATAAAATCACCAGCTTCATCTGGTAAGTCCTGGAGTAGCTTTTTGATTTCCGTACCATAAATTTCATTTTGCATTTTTGCCCCAAAATTTTTATCGGGCTGGAGCTGTGGTTGGACTGGGGTCAACTGCTGTTGCTCAAAAACTGCTTGCATAATGGTTAAGGCTTGTTTAACTTTTAATTGCCCCAGCACAGGTGTTAGTTGATAAACAGTTTCTAACAAAATTTCAGGTTGAACATGGGCCGCTAAAGCTTGCTCAACTAGTTCAGTTAGTGAAGAAGTTACTCCTTGGGTAATGCTAGCAATAATTGGAATTAACACACGATCCTGTTTTAAATGAGCACGGCAATGTTGATTGACATCTGTTATAAATGGAGTAATTAACTGTTCATATTGCGCTAAAATATTTTTTTTCATAGTAGTATCTCCTTTATTTTAGGTAGATTTTAAGTTATTTAGTCAATTATGTAAAATACTTATTGAATATGATTAGCAATAATATTTTGTTATAGTTATCTGCTTACTAACTTTTGAAAATTGAAGCCTTTAATCGTTTTAAAAATAGTTCAGCTACAGGGGAAAGATTAACTTCGCGTTTCCAGACTACTTTAATTGTTTGATACATTTTGGGCGCTAATTTTTTGAAAGTTAATTTTGCCCCTGGTTCAATGTTGAGTAGATTATCTAAAGTAACCATTAAGGCAGTATGATTTTTAACCAGCAAAGTACCATTAAAATTCAAATTATATGTGCCAATGAAATTAACGCAATCTTGATAATTGCCCAACCAATTTTGAAATATTTGTAGGTTGTCTGATTGTTGCGAATTTAAAATTGAGCGTCCAATTAAATCTTGGGGGCTAATTTCTGTCTTCTGGGCTAAGGGGTCATCCGTTGTCATCAGTATTCCCCAAGTATCTTTTTCTGGTAAAGTTAGTGAAGCATAGTTATTTACCGGGATATCACCAATAATAATGGCAAAGTCAGCTGTTCCATTATTTAACTTACATTCTGCATAGCTGTAATCACCGCTTAATAAGTGTAATTTAACTGCTGGATATTCTGTAATAATTTGACTAATTATATTCATAATCCGCTGCATGCCCAAGCTTTCTCCCGCAGCAATTGTTAAGTCACCACCGATAAAGGCTGAGGCAGTTAAATTACTTTTAGTTTTGGCAGTTAAAGCCAAGATTTCTGTGGCTTGACTTAGTAAGTATTGTCCTGCTGGAGTTAAAGATAAGTGATGTTTTTGGCGATTAAATAAATTTACGCCAAGTTCTTGCTCTAAATCACTAATTTGTCTTGATAAGGCGGGCTGAGAAATTAGTAATTTTTTAGCGGCACGAGTCATATTGCCTTCTTGAGCGATAGCTACGAAATAATTTAAAACTCTTAATTCCATTATTATTGGTCCATTCTGCTTATTAATTTCAGTTTAAAATAATTATACTGTATATTAAAAACAGCTTCTATCATTAAGATAGAAACTGTTTTTTATTATCATAAAGCTATTTTGGCCAAAGAAAATTAATCAATAGCTGATTGACCTTCTGATTTTCATGTAGTTGGCTATGTTGCCCCGTTTTACCATAGATTTCTTGTTCTTGATATGACCCAGCTTGCTTACTAACTAAATAGCGGTATGAACGGGCAGAATTAACATCAACTGCTCCATCGTTTCCTTTACCAGTATTACCGTAAATATTTAGAACGCCTGCTGTTTTAGGAAAATTTTTTCTTAAAGTTAACAATCCCCGATAACTGGCGGCCATTTTTTGGGGAGAGCCGTCTTGATTTAGAACTGTATGTTTTGGTGCTCCGATTTCACCAATATAACCGTTGTAATGCCCAGCAATGGAGACTTGTTTGTTTAATTTAGGCAGATTAGTATTGCTTAAATTATTGCGTAAAAAGTAAGCAATTTGTAAATTACCCATCGAATGTCCTACTAAATTTATTTTTTTAAAATGGTACTTTTTTTGTAAAGCAAGAATAATATCTTTGACGTAGTTGCTACTTTTACTCAAAGATAAAGCTTGGTTAGTTGCATAAGGTGAGACACTTTTATTGTTTTGAAAATTAGCCTCAATGATTGGGTTTTTAGCATTTTTTTTAATTGTTCCAATTAAAGTTACTTTACCATCAGGGCTAACATCAGCACGAATGACTGAATTAGAAGTACCACTTTTTTGGGCAGCTGAGACCATATTTTCTTCGGCATGGTAACTACTGCCCCACCCATGAACAAAGAGAGTAGGGGTTGCAATTGGAATAATGGTCGCTCTTTCTGACTGATAATTACGCCTGCTAAATAGCAAAAGAGGAATTAACAAGATGATAATTACCAGTGTAAGCATGATGGTCTTATTTCTTTTCATTTGTTGAAGCGCTTAAGTTGTCCTTTAAATCGCTAATAATTTGCTCGACTGTTAAATGATTTTCTTGATAAATTTTAGCAAGTGGAGTTTGATCAGTGTAGATTCGTTTTTGCCCATAATTAAGTACTTTAACATTTTGCTTACCAAGATAAGCTGCTATTTTTTGTCCAAAACCACCATCTAAAATATTATCTTCTAAAGTAATAATTAGCCGGTGAGTAGCAGCAAGGTGGTCTAAAGTTGGTTGGTCTAAAATATTGGCAGAAATTGGATTAACCAGGGTAGCTCCTAACCGCTCAGCAACTTGCTGGCCTAATGAATAAAAATCACCTAAAGCTAATATGGCAATATTTTTACCAGCTTTAACTTGATATTTTATTTGACTGTAATCGCTTAAAAGTGATTCAGTTGATCCGTTAGGTACAATATTTGTTGGCATTTTAAGCGCTACTGGCTGTTTCTTTTGCTTAATTGCCCATTCTAGCATAGCTTTTTCTTCAGTTAGAGTTGTAGGAGCTAGATAAATCCAATTTGGCAAGTTGCTAATCATTACTTGGTCAAAAATTCCTAAGTGGGTCTTTGATTCTGCAGAAATTCCGCCCCCAGTAACTAGCATTACAACTGGTAAATTGTTTGCAGCCACATCGTGAGATAGTTGATCAAAGGCTCGTTGCAAAAAAGTTGAGTTTTCAAATAAAACAGGGGTGCCGCCTTCTTTTGCAAAGCCAGCGGCAAAGGCAACCGATTCTTGTTCTGCAATACCAACATCGATGTAATTTTTAGGGAAATCATGCTTAATTTCATCTAGGCCAAATACCCCAGGAATTGCGGCATTGATAGCCATGATTTTTTGTCCTTGAGTAATTTGTTCTTTGATAGTCTCAATTGCAACTGTTTTGGCAGTTGGCTTTGTATCAGCTAATTTGATTGGCTGATCAGTTTTAAGATCAAAGGGCATTACCCAGTGGTGGGCTTCCTCATCCTTAAGTGCAGGAGCATAACCCATTCCTTTAACGGTATTAATATGTAAAAGAATAGGGTGATCAATATCTTTAACTGCTTTGAAGGCAGTAATCATATCTTGAACATTGTTACCATTTGCAACATAGCGATAATCAAAGCCCATGGCTGTGAAAGGATTTTCTGGTGCTTTTCCATTAGATGTCCGTAATTTTGCCAGTGCAGTAACTAAACCGCCAACGTTTTCGTCAATAGACCATTGATTATCATTTACAACAACGACTAAGTTATGTGGTTCAATAGCCGCGTTGTTTAATCCTTCGAAGGCTAAGCCGCCAGTTAGTGAGCCATCACCAATTAAAGCCATAATATTTTCGTGCCCCCCTATCAAGTCTCGGGCTTTTGCCATACCGGTAGCTAAGGCAATAGAAGTAGAAGTATGACCTATTGCATAGTAATCATACTCACTTTCGTCTGGGTTGGAATATGGGGTGACATCTTCATAATGGGTCGGATCAAGCCAAGCTGTAGCGCGGCCAGTTAACATTTTATGGGGGTAGGTTTGATGTGAAACGTCCCACACAATTTTGTCTTTTGGAGCATCAAAAACGAAGTGGTAAGCAATTGTTGCTTCCACAATTCCTAAATCTGGGCCGAGGTGTCCACCTTCTGCTGCATCTTTTTCTAAAATCAAAGTTCTGATTTCAGTTGCTAGTTGTTCCATTTCAGGTAAAGTCAATTTTTTTAAATCTTGCGGATTATTAATTTTATTTAGTAAATAGTCATTGTGCATTTTCATAATGCTTGCCTCCTTAAACTATATTTATTATAAAATTGATTTAACTAAGTATAAAATACTTTATTTTAATTATTTGTAATAAGTTTAAGTAATAACTTAAAACTGTGGCAAAATTATAATTAACTATATTTGGCATAAAGGAGGATAAGTATAATGAAAATTGGATTTATTGGAACAGGTGTGATGGGGAATGCAATCTGTCTTAACTTACTAAAAGCGGGGCACCAACTTTTTGTTTATAATCGTAGCAAAAGTAAAACTGATAATTTAGTTGAGCAAGGTGCTGTATGGTGTTCAAGTGCGCGGGTAGTTACTAAAAAGGCAGATTTAATTTTTACAATGTTGGGTTTTCCAACTGATGTGGAAGAAGTATATTTTGGTAGTAATGGTATCTTTGAAGAAATAGTGCAGGGCAAATATATAGTTGATTTAACTACTTCAAAACCAAGACTTGCGCAAAAAATTTTTACTACAGGTGTAAAGAATGGCGCTAAGATATTGGATGCACCAGTTTCTGGTGGTGATCTTGGTGCCAAAAATGGCACGTTAACCATTATGGTTGGTGGCGATAAAGACGCTTTTAGAGCTTTACAACCTGTTTTTAATGATTTTGGCAAAGCTGTTCACTATTTTGGACCCGCAGGATCAGGTCAAAATACTAAAATGGCTAATCAAATTATGATTGCTGGAACCATGACGGGAATGACAGAGATGTTTGTCTATGCTAAAGAAGCTGGGCTTGATTTAGCCACGGTGCTAGAGACGGTGAGCGGTGGAAGTGCAGCTAACTGGAGTCTTAGCAATTACGGTCCGCGAATTTTACAAGGAGACTATACGCCTGGATTTTTTAGTAAACATTTTCTGAAAGATTTGCGGATTGCACTAGAAACTGCTACGGAAATGAATTTAAGTTTACCGGCAACAACTGAAGCTAAAAGGCTCTACGAAGTTTTAGTTGATAAGCAACATTTGGGTGATTTGGGTACGCAAAGTTTAATTAAACTATGGTGGCAGTAAGAGTAATTTTTTGGCAAAGTCTTAAACGAACAAAGCAGGGCAGCGATTATCAATCGCCGTCCTGCTTTTAAATAAATATTTATACTTAAAAATTGAGATATTACTGCTTGCTGGGGATGTCTTGTTTCCCGTCTAAAAAATTGGCATACCTTCCCAGAACAAATATGTAGTCAGATAAACGATTTAAATATTGCAAGCAAGCAGGTGCTAATTTTTGTTCTTCATTTAACTGGACCATTGTTCGTTCAGCCCGGCGGGCAATGGTTCGAGCATAATGTAAATTAGCGGCTGTAATCGAGCCACCCGGTAGAATAAATTCTGTTAATGCTGGTAGCAGGGAAGTTAGCCGATCAATATCTTGTTCAAGTTCTTTAACTTCCTTTAAAGTGATTTTAGACCGTCTTTTGACGACAATATCTCCTTCTAATAGATAAAGCGTGCGTTGTAAGTTTTGGATAAGCTCCCGTAATTGACTACAGTTGTTGGATAAATTAGCTATTACAACTCCAAAATAAGATTGAAGTTCATCGATTTCACCAATAGTAGCTATTTGCAAATCATATTTGGGCACCATTTTACCAGTAACTTGTTTAGTGAGGCCTTGGTCACCAGTTTTTGTATATATTTTCAATGTCATATTTTTCTCCTTTGGAAGTGATTAAGCGCAAGACAGAGTGGTTTATATAAAACTGGATAAAAAGCTAAATTACCAATTGCATGGTAAGTATCGAAAGTAAGACTGCTAGCCCAATATGCTAAGAAAGCAGGAATACCTCCATAAATTGACATGCCTAAGTCAACCCAAAAGCCATATTCCCAACCTAAAAAGGTAGCAAGAATTAATTGTAAAGTTAGATGGTCTTTTAATGGTGTTAATTTACTAAGTAGTGCAACAGTTAAGATGCATGCGCCATAGGCAAAAATTTGGGGAATAGTCCATAACCCGAACCCTAAGTAAATATTTGAAATTACCATGGTTAAGACTGCAAGTGTCAAGCCAAAACCAATACTAAGATTCAAAGTCACAATCATTAAAATATCAGTTACGGGTTGAACATTAGGTATAGGAATAATTTTAAAAAGCCTTAGGGATACACACATTGCTGTTAAGACGGCCATTAAGGCTATTTTTTTAGTTGAGTTAAGCATTAATTCATTTTGGCTAAAGTAAATTTAACTTTATCGTGGTTATTTACTTTTTGTTCTGCAGCTCCCTTATTAGCAAATTTACCATTAATTGTATAAGTCCAATAAATTTGCTTGTGAGTATCTTGACTTTTACCATCTATCGCAGTGATAAAACCATTTGTGCTCTTCACTCGCCAAGCTTTTTTAAGACCAGCCATCACTGTTGCATGTTTAGAGAGTTTAACTTTTTTGTTTTTTATATTTTTTTTGTTTACGTTAAGTGTATAAGCTACGGTAATTTTATTACTAGGCTTAGCCATAACTTCTTGGCTAGTCTGATTACCTGTAAGAGAAAAAGTAAAAATAGTTGCTATTCCAGCAAGAACTGCTAATTTGTTTTTTTTCATAATAAATTCTCCTAAATTATATAATTCTAATTTGATTTATTTGACTGGGCAAGACCCTGATTCACAATCAGTTTGATCAATTAATTCCAAATTTTTTTGGTCATTGTTTTGCTTGGCAAAGACTGTAGCAACATCGGCAATAATTGAGGCTTTTCTTTTTTCATATGTTTCTTTATCAATTGGCTCTTTTGGAGCTTGTTTCAATGAACCACCATAGTAGGGCAAAAGAGAGGTTGATTTAATAATATGGCGGTACTGGTTGAATAAAGATGTAATTTGCTTACCTTCATCATTTTGGAAGGTAATGGTGCAGCTTACAGCATTATCGGACCAATATGTTTGTAAGAAAGCTTGTGTTGCGAATTGTTCAGCAATTGAAACCGTGCCAGCAGAGGCAAAATTTTCACTATCTGCATGTGCAGCTCGTAGTGGGAATTCAACACAAACTGTATTTGGTGTGTAAACATCTGGTTCTGAATAATAACCACATTTAGCGAGGGCTTTAAGAAGCGGGTCAGACGCTTGGAAACGAATTCGTTGAATTAAGTAGCCTGCATAGTGAAAGTGCATACCTTCAGAGGCACCAGCAAGTTTTGCTACCGTTCCTGATGGTTTAACTGTAGTGTGTTTAATTGAAGGATTACATCCTAAAGCTTGGCTGTATTCATTGTCTGCATCCACAACCGCTTGATAGGCGTTAGAAACCATTTCAATTCCTTTCGGATCATAAATCGGTACTTGAATTTTAGCTCCAGTTTCGTGATCAATTTCTTCTTTAAAACCAGTGACAACACGGTGCCCCAAATCATTCAATAACCAATCTTGAATGCCTGACATAGATACGCCAATACGACGATTTTTATAAATTATTTCCCGGGATATGGCCCAATCATAAGTACTGAATGTAACACGTTTGGTATAGCGGGTGGCTAATCTAAACACATCTTTTAAATTCCAATTTTGTTGTTCAGCAATGTAAGGAAAAACTTCAAATAAATTACAAGGCTCACCATTAGCAAGAGAAATTTCACCACAAGGATTGGTTCCTTCTACTGCACCATCAACGTCTTTTTGGTATCCATCTATAATGCGACCATAGTTTTGAGATAAGTCCAAATTCACAATGCCTGGTTCGCCATTTTCTTTAATACCGTTGGCAATCGGTTCGTAATTGGTAAACGCAGCGTCAATTGCTACACTATTATTTGATGCCCAACGATGGTGATAGAGCTTATCTTGGTCTTGTTTCATAGTGATAAATGCTTGGTCTGTATTAGAACCTAATGCTAACTCAGCTGATCGTCTAACGTTACCAGCAACAACAGTTTTGCCGATTAAGTTACAAATATCTGTTGCATCAACTGAACTGATTTTGCGGTTTGAACATGTATTGATGATTTTGTTAATGTCGAAAAGCATTTCAACTAACGGCATTGGCCCAGAAGCTGTACCACCAAAACCATTGATTTTTGTTCCATAAGGACGAATATTACTGATATCAATAACTAATTTAGTCTTGTGCTCAAGATTTGTTTGATGAAAATGCATATCTATTAATCTGGCATTGGCTAAGACCCAGCCCTCTCGTGTGTCGGGCACTTCAAAATAGATGCAGTCATTTGGAGTGCTATTTTGTTTAGCCCAACTTTTTTTGTCAATTGCACCAAGTTTAATTGTATCAGTATAAGAATCACTATCTTGATCAATAATAATTGTTAAATCAATGTTATTGTCGACTTGGGGTATTTTTTTTATGTTATCTTGAGTAACTGAGAATCCCACACCACCCCCTTTCATTAGTTGATCAAATAGAAAAGAAAAGGGCATTGAAACTGCTACATGTTCTTTTTTTAAATAATCGGGCAAAATATGGCTGGCCCCATAAGCTTGGGGACGAATAGCAATAAACCAACAGTTATTTAAGGAATCGCCATTGCGTTTTTGATAGTCGGTACCAGAAACCCAAAGATTACGACCCGATGGAGTAGCAGCAAGGCCATAAATCATTTTGAATAGTTCTTGCGCTTCAGTGGTTAACTCATTAAATAATTTATCTGAAGGTGAGTCCTTTAAGCGGGGATCAAGATTGATATTACCTTCTACAACTCTTTTAACGGTTTCATCCCAATTTTCAGAACGATTTTTTTCTGGTAACCACCGGGCATAAGTCCGTTTGTAAGTAACCCAGCCTAATTCGCCCCAATGAGGGGTAATATTTTGTTTCACTCGGTCAATATAGGCTTGACTTAAAGTTATGGTTGAATTTTTCATAATAAAAATGACTCCTAGATATAAATTTTGTTTCACAACTACATCATGTATGGCTATATAAAAAATGATACCACAACATGTTGTGTATGCAATAAAAAATTGGCAAATAAAAAATAATGCCAGTCTTTTATGTGCGAGTAAGAAATACTAAGTTTTAAAAACAAATAGCAAAGAAAAAAGCACAATAAATTAAAAATTGTGCTTACCTAATGACTTGAAGTGATAAAGAAAAACTACAAAAAATAATCTTTTAAATCAACTAACTATGCTGAGGCGATTTAATAAAGTTAAGCTAACTTGAAGTTTGTTAACATATTATTGGATTAAACATGTTAAATGACTTTGTTCGGTAATTTTAATAAAATAGATAGTAAAAAGATTAATTTTTAAGTTTATTAACTTATATATTAATAGCAATAAGGAGAGATTTATTTGCGATTTAGACAAATAATTTTTGATGTTGATGATACTTTAATTGATTTTGCTGCTACAGAACATTATGCTTTACGGAGTCTTTTTAATACCCATCATTGGAAATTAACTACGGCGTTGCAACAGCGTTATAACAGTTACAATCAAGGTCTTTGGCGTCAGTTAGAACAAGGAAAGATCACCTATGACCAGCTCAGTGAAATGGTTTTTCGTAACTTTCTCAAAGATAACCTACAAATTAATGTTGATGGTCTAGTAATTATGCAAGAGTACCGCAGTTATTTTAGTGAATCTCATCAGTTGTTGCCAGGTGTTATAGATACACTTAGATTTGCTCAAAAAAAAGGTTACCAGTTAGCGGTTCTGAGTAATGGCGAAAGCTTTATGCAAGAACATCGACTTGCATTGGCAGGAATAAAAAATTATTTTTCCTTAATTGTTACTTCTCAAGCAGCTGGTTTTGCTAAGCCAGACAAACGTATTTTTGATTATTTTTTTAATTTATCTTCAATCGGACCTGCTGAAACAATTTTTTTTGGTGATGGTTTGCAGTCAGATATTTTAGGTGCAGAAAATTATGGCTTTAATAGTATTTGGTATAACCATCGGCACCGAAAAAATAATATGGATTTGCATCCCCTGTATGAAGTAAAAAATTATCCCCAATTCGTTAAGTTACTTAAAAATGATTTATAAATTATATTAAGTTGCTAGATGCTTAGTTAATTAATGATTTCGGTATAATAAAGTAAAGTGTTATTAATGTGATAGTGATTTGCTGATTTTTAAGAAAATTGGTGTTAATTGCTGTTGCTACTCTTTAAACAATTAAAGGTGATTGAAATGAAAATTGGATTTATTGGAACTGGTAAAATTGGTACTGCTATCGTTCAGGGACTACTACAAGCTAAAACTGCTAGTGAGGATATTTATATTTATGACGGTGGGCACGCATCTGCACAAAAGCTTGCAACTAGATATGGTTTACAGTTAGTAGATACGTATAATGAATTTGAACCCTGTGAAGCAGTAATTGTAGCAGTAGGTGGTTCAACAATTGATAATATTTTTATAAAACTAGGACAGGTTTATCATGGCATAATTATTTCAACTGGTGGTGGCGATTTAAAAAAGGTTAAGCAACTGATTTCAGCAGATGCAACCTTTGTCAAAGTTGTTCCTAACACACCAGTTAAAATTGGTCGGGGTATCACAGTAATTAGTTTTCTTTCTGAGGAAAAACAAGAAGTAATCGAAATAACAAAAAATATTTTTACTTGCATGGGTGATGTCTATGTTGTTCCTGAAAATAAGTTAGGAATTTATGGCACAATTGCTGGATGTACACCAGCTTATGTTGATTTATTAATCCAAGCTCTAAGCGATGCTGCGGTAGAAAATGGTGTTAAGCGGACTGATTCCTATGAAATAATTGAAAAAATGCTAATTGGCACAGCTCAATTAGCTCTTGATACAAAAAAATTACCAGAAGAATTAAAAAATGAAGTAACAACGCCAGGTGGTTCAACCATAAAAGGAGTTAATAAGTTAGAAGAATTAGGTTTCCGGAGTGCTTTAATCCAGGCAACTAACGTTTCAGCTAATTAATGGGTATGATAAATAATAAAAAATAAATGCAAAAAGCACCGATTTATATCGGTGCTTTTTGTAAAGTCATAGCATGTGTTTAAGTAGAATAAATTAATTTGTGAAATTAAAATTCTTTATTTAAATCAACTGGTGTATCAGCTGGTTCACCCTTAATTAATTTTAAGTTGTTATCAAAAGCATTAATAACCATATTGCGAACAGCATGAGTAGTGTAAAAAGCAGTGTGTGGGGTTACCAAAACATTTGGTCGGTTAATCAAGTCGGCAAGACGCTTGTCAGGTAATTCTTTATTGGTAAAATCACTATTGAAAATACCAACTTCACCTTCGTAAGTATCCATTGCAAAACCGAAAATTTTACCAGAATCTAATCCACGCACGATAGCATCGGTGTCAACTAAAGGACCACGAGATACATTAATGATAACAACATCATCTTTCATCTTTTGAATAGAATCATCGTTAATCATATGGATATTTTCTGGAACGTCAGGTACATGAAGTGAGATGACATCTGCTTGTGCATATAATTCATCTAAACTATCAACGTAATAACCCTTTTCTTCTAAAACCGGGTTCTTAAATAAGTCATAAGCAATGACTTTAGCACCAAAGCCTTCCATAATTTGCATGAATACTTGGCCAATATGTCCCGTACCAATAACACCGACAGTTTGGTCCCGTACTTCACGACCGATTGTTGGTGCCCAACGGAAGTCATGTTTAGCAAGTTTTTCATCCATTGCCTTATCTTGGCGTAAGATTCTAGCAGCTTGAATAGCAGCATGTTCAGCAATAGCATCAGGTGAATATACTGGAACATTGGTTAATTTAAAACCAAGTTCTTTAGCTTTTTTTAAATCAATGTTGTCAATTCCAACGTTACGAATTGACCAATTGTGGATACCAAGCTTATCTAAAGCTTCGATAGTGTCCGCTTTGTAATCTAATTGTTGGTAAGTAACAACACCATCAGCTCCTTGAGCTAATTGAGCAGTTTCAGGGGTCAACAGTTGATCTGTAAAATCAACAGTAATGTCGGGATGAGCTGCTTGCCATTCGCGAACATATGGTTCCTCATCTTTACGGATAGCATAAGCATAAATTTTAGTCATAAAATCTAACCTCCATAGATTATCATTATTCTCTCTTGTGCTATTATACACTTGTCATGATTGAATTAAAAATATAAACTTGTGAAGAATCTTACTTTTACTATAACTTGCTTTTAAAGCAATCGCTTACATTATTAATGAGGCAGGATTAAGCTAAGTAAATAAATGTACAATATTTTTGGACTAAAGTCGTGAAATAATGAGCAGCTTTTTTCTGGCTTGAATTAGGTTAGAATTTTATAATTTGATTTTGCATGAGTAAGTGCTGCAAGATAACTAGACAATCTTAAAAAATATATAATGGGTAAGCAATATACAACAAAGGAGAAATAAATGATTTTAATTTCGTGGAATATTGATTCGTTAAATGCAGCTTTAACGGGAACATCATCACGCGCTGAAGTAACCCGGCAGGTTTTAGTAAAAATATATGAGCATAAGCCGGATATTATTGCCCTTCAAGAAACTAAGTTGCGCTCGACGGGGCCAACTAAAAAGCATCAAGAAATTTTAGCAAAAAAGTTTTCTGAATATGAAATTGTTTGGCGTTCGGCCCAAGAGCCAGCTCGTAAAAGTTATGCGGGGACAATGTATTTATATAAGAAGGAACTTAAACCTTTAGCAACTTTTCCTAGAATTGGCGCACCTGAGCCAATGGATGATGAAGGTAGAATTATTACTTTAGAATTTCCTAAATATTTTGTTACCCAAGTTTATACACCAAATTCTGGCAGTGGTTTAAAGCGTCTAAGTGAGCGGCAAAGTTGGGATAAGAAGTATTGCGATTATTTGAAAAAACTAGATCAAGAGAAACCTGTCTTGGCTAGTGGAGATTATAATTGTGCCCATAAAGAAATTGATTTGAAACATCCAGATAATAATCATCATTCAGCAGGTTTTACAGATGAAGAGCGGCAAGGTTTTACGAAATTACTTGAAGCTGGTTTTGTAGATACATTTAGAAAAATAAATGACGATATTGAAGGAATTTATTCTTGGTGGGCCCAAAGAGTCAAGACCGCCAAGCAAAATAATTCTGGTTGGCGAATTGATTATTGGATAACTAGTGAGCGAATTGCGGATAAGGTTAAACGTTCTGAGATGATTGATACTGGACTTAGAGCGGACCATTGTCCGATTTTACTTGAAATTGATATTTAAAAGATAAATAAAGAGAAATCCAAAAAAGTTAGATTTCTCTTTATTTTATATAAAATGGTGCTGAGGCAATACTGAATGAATGATACACTACAAGATGCAATTCTTAATGGTCTATATGATTTATCTTATCCAGGACATGAAATTGTAGGTCCTAAGCTGTTAACAAATACAAAACATGAAAATATTTGGTTAACTTTGCGTTATGAACTTATGCATTGTAAAAACTTTACTTGGGCAGTTGCGTTTATTACGCAAGATATGCTAGTTCCCTTTAAAGTGATAATGGCAGATTTAGCACAACAAGGTATTTCAGGAACTTTAATTACCGGTGATTATTTAAATTTTAATAATCCGCGCGTTTTTCACGAATTATTAAAGATTGATAACTTATCAATTAAAATAGCACCCAAAAATGGTTTTCATGTCAAGGGCTATTTTTTTGAGCACGATGACTGGCAAACTATGATAATTGGCAGTGCCAATTTTACTAGATCAGCCTTGCTTAGTAATTATGAGTGGGCGCTAAAGGTCAGTGCAAAAGAAAATGCAACCTTAACTAAGCAAATGAATAAGCAACTTGAGACTTTAAAAAAAGTTAGTCAAGAGCTGACTAGTTCATGGCTGCAAACATATGAACAAAGTTGGGTGCGCCCTCAAATAAAACAGCAAGCAAAAAGCCAGCTACCTATTTCTCAGGAAATAGTTCCCAATCAGATGCAAAAAGCTGCTCTAAAGCAATTACGGCAATTAATTGCTCGTGGTCAGTCACGAGGTTTAATAGTATCTGCTACAGGTACTGGTAAAACCTATTTAGGAGCATTTGCGGTAAAGGCTTTTAAGCCACGAAAATTTATTTATGTTGTTCATCGTGAGCAAATAGCGCGAAATGCCTTAGCTAGCTTTTATCAAGTAATTGGTGGAGCTAAAACCGATTATGGCTTATTGACCGGAAATAAACATGAATTAAATCGTAAATATATATTTGCGACGGTACAAACTTTAAGTCAATCTAAAGTTTTAGCGGAATTGAGTCAGACCGAATTTGATTATATTCTAATTGATGAAGCACATCGCTCTGCAGCTCCAAGTTATCAGCGTATTTTCAAAAAATTTAAGCCCAAATTTTGGCTAGGTATGACGGCTACGCCTGAGCGAATGGATAATCAAGATGTTTATCAGTTATTTGATTACAATTTAGCTTATGAGATTCGCTTACAGGATGCTTTAAAGGAACGGATGCTGACACCATTTCATTATGTTGGAGTTGCTGATTATGAAGTCGATAATGAGGTGATTGATGAAACAACTAATTTGCGCTATTTATTAGCACCAAAACGAGTGGATTATGTCTTACAACAACTTGATTATTATGGCTATTGTGGTAATAGAGCTAAGGGACTTGTCTTTTGTAGTAGACAAGAAGAAGCACGTGAATTAGCCCAGGCTTTTTCTGCCAAGGGCCATCCTGCAGTTGCCTTAACTAATCAAGATAGTGAAAAAAGGCGACAAGAAGTAGTTGAACAGCTTGAACAAGGTAAGCTTGACTATATTATAACAGTTGATCTTTTTAATGAAGGGATTGATATTCCAGCTCTTAATCAAATTGTGATGTTGCGTAACACACAGTCAAGTATTGTTTTTATTCAGCAACTTGGTAGGGGATTACGTAAATATGCTGGGAAGGACTATGTAACGGTAATTGATTTTATTGGTAACTATAAAAATAATTATTTAATTCCAATTGCCTTAAATCAAGATAACAGCCGAGATATCGATCAAGTACGTAAGGAGACTATCTTACCTGGATTTATTGATGTTTCAACTATTAATTTTAGTCAAATTGCATCGACTAAAATTTTGGCTTCGCTTGACAAAATTAAACTTGATAGCGTTAAAGAATTAAAGCAATCTTATCAAGAATTAAAAGAAAAAATTGGTCGTGTGCCCTTGCTTTTTGATTTTGCTAACTATGGTTCAACTTCTCCTGAGGTATTTGCTAATCATACTGGTTTTCAAAATTATGCTCAATTTTTGGTTAAAATGGGAGAATCAGTTAAATTAACTGAATTTGAGAATGCTATCTTGTCTTTTTTAACCAAAGAACTTTTAAATGGTAAAAGACCGCATGAACTCTTACTACTGCAAGCCTTACTAACAAAAGAATATATCAGTCATAGGGAATTTGAAAATATATTAAAAAGATTTGGTACGTATTGTAACGAAGCAGTTTTAAAGTCGGTATTGGCTATCTTATCATTAGATTTTTTTAACGTTAAGCAAAGGCAGACAACTAAAAAGACCCAATATGGTGGTCAATCACTAGTACAACAGGATGACTTACTTAATTATGTTTTAGCACCAAAATTGAGCCAGACTTTGCAGAATAATCATATATTTAAGCAATTATTTACTGATGTAGTTAATACGGGGCTAAAAATTAACCAACGATATAATAAGCAAGAGCAATTTACACTTTATCAGCAATATGAGCGCAAAGATGTATGTCGTTTGCTTGATTGGCCTAAAGATGTTTCTGCACCAATGTATGGCTATCGTGTAGATAAAAAGGAAACTCCGATTTTTATTACCTATGAAAAAGATTCATCTCAAAAGCGGAATGCGTTATATCATAACACATTAGAAGATGGTCAAACTTTGCGTTGGTATACTAGAGCACCACGGCACATAGATTCGGATGAAGTTAAAAGATTACTTAATACACCGAAGATGAAACTACATTTGTTTGTGAAAAAAAGTGATGCTATAGGCAAGAAATTCTTTTATTTAGGTCAAGCTGATATACAAAAGAAAACCGTTAAAGAAGAACTTTTGGGTCCGAAAAAAAAGGCAGTAGTTGGTATGAATTTACGGCTACAGCAACCTTTAGAAAGTAAAATGTATCAACTACTATTTGAATAATAAAAAAAGCTTCTATGAGATAGAAGCTTTTTATTGTGCAGCGTTAATTTTAGCGAGGAACAAACGTATTAGGTTTAATATGCTGCAATATTTCATATCCTACTGCTTTTTGGTCATTTTTATTATCATTAGTTTGGTTTAAAAACATGATAATCCCATTTTGATTATCGGTTGTCAACTGCACCCAAGTGCCAAAATGCATAGCTGCAATACTACCATATGCTAATTTGAGTGAATCGTTATTTTGTAAATACATTCCACCAGAATAATCTGTGACCTTACTCTTTAAATGTGTTAGATAATAAAAATCATCCTTATTTAGGATCTTTCCATTGCAAAGACCAGCCTGGATTTGATAGTATTCCGCGGGACTAGTAAATAGATTACCTGCTCCAGGAATTTGCGAAGCAAGGGACTGCTTAATGTAGGTGGGATTTTGATAGTTTTTACTTCCATTTGAATAATAAGAAATTGGGTCAGTTTTGTCATTGGGGATGTTTTGGTACAAATAAGTATTTTTCAAGCCTAACGTATCCACGATGCGATTTTGAAAGTTTTCTTCGTAAGATTTACCTGTGACTTGTCTAATTATTCCTGTCAGCAAAATAAAGTTGCTATTGTTGTAATGATAGCTACCAACTAAATCGGAAGAAGATGCATTAATATTATTAACAATCCAGTTAATTGCATTAGCTTCTGAATATACATAGCCTCGGTTTATTTCAGTTCCGGTAGCTTTAATGCCAGAGGTATGGGTCAATAGATTACCGACTGAAATTTGGTTAGCGTTTTTTAGATTGGGATACCAACGTGAAATCTTAGTATACTGGTTAAATGCTTTATTAGTATTTTTGGTCTCATTCATAAGTTGAATTATAATTGCCCCAGTAATTACTTTTTGTAGCGAGGCCGTTGGGTATGTTACATTGCTTTTACCGTTACCAATGCGCTTACCATACCAAGCATAACCATAACTAATTGTCTGGGGCTGCCCATCTTTTACTACAGTAACCGAACCACGGACATGGTGTCTTTTTAAAGTTTCTCTGACAAAATTAGACATTTCTTCATTATCATTAGTGCTAGTTGATGAAGTTGCAGCTTCAACTGGCGTTGCTTTTGTACTAATTGCAGTAGAAGTACCTATAGTTAATGCTGCAATAGTTGTTAAAATTTTATGTTTCACAATATTAAGCTTCTCCTTTAAACTATTATTTGTATTATAAAACGATAACTGCAACAAAGATATGTGAAAAAGATTAAGTTTATTTAACGATTTGATTTCTAAGCTGCTGAATAAAAAATATATAAGCATAATCAAAAATATAGGGATAAACATAAATATTATTTCATGTGGTAATTGGCTATAAATAAATGTGTTAGCGTATCCAATTTAATTAGCTTGAAAAAAATCATAAAAAAGGGTTGCAAAAACCAAAAAAGGTTGCTAATATAAATAACTGTCGTCAGGGCAAAGCCAGTAAGGCAAAGGCAAGGCGGCAAAAAAGATATAAAAAACCAGTTGACAAAAGCGACTGAGTTTAGTAATATAAAAAGCGCTGTTGTTTAAAGAAGCGGCAGCGGGAGTCAGAAAAAAAGTTCTTGACACAGTCTAGAGCATCTGAT
>NZ_REHH01000003.1:0-107005 GCF_003692995.1 Lactobacillus sp. ESL0233
AAAAGAAGTACGGTGGCAAGAGCAAGAAGGAAACACCTGTAACCATGCCGAACACAGAAGTTAAGCTTCTTAACGCCGAGAGTAGTTGGTGGGAGACTGCCTGCGAGGGTAGGACGTTGCCGTGCTTTTTTTAATATTCCGGCTTAGCTCAGTTGGTAGAGCGCTTGACTGTTAATCAAGATGTCGTCAGTTCGAGTCTGACAGCCGGAGCAAGGTTAAAAAAGAAGGTCTAATGACCTTCTTTTTTTGTTTATGAAAATTTATTTTATTTAATGCTGGGCTGTATTCTTAGTTGTGTGAATTTTGTAATTAGTTTTTTAAGACCAGGATCAAGCCTTTTCTTGTGTTTAACTGCAATAAAATACTTAATTTGAATTAAAGTGTGATCAAGTGGAAGAAGATTAATTGGAGTTCGATTTATTCTTTTGATAATACTAGCAGCTGAAATGGTTAATCCCACTCCCTTAATTGCTAAATTTGTTGCAGTTAATATACTTTTACTTTCAAGAACAATGTTGGGCTGGACGTTGAATTTATGAAATATACCATTAACTTGATGACGAATAGCGGAATTGCTAAAACTAACTACAAATGGTTGTTGCAATATTTCCTTAAGATTGTATTCATCTTGATTAAGAATAAACCGGTCTTTTTTAAAATATGATGATTGAGGTGAAATAATCACATAGTAGTTTTCTTCCCCATTAACGAAAAAATCGAGCTCAGTATTGAGCGATTCAGGTGTTTGTCCAATGTAACAATCAATTTGTTCATTCAAAAGCTGCGTTTCGCTATTTCTAGGAAAGGTTTCAGATAATTGAATCTCAATATTTGGATTTTCAGCCAGAAAATCGGGTAGTAATTCTGGTAATAAAAAAGTTCCGAGGCTTTCTAAGACTCCAATTCTAATTATTTCTTTTTTTGGTGAGGCGTATCGAATCAACTTTTTGGCTAAATTTTGGTTATTGGCAATAGTTGTTTCGAGGTATTTATAATATATTACGCCGGCTTTAGTTAATGTAAACGGAGTAGTTTTTCGATTAATTATTTTGGTCCCTAATTTATGTTCGATGCGTTTAAGTAGTTGAGTTAAATAAGGCTGTGAGATATATAGTTCTTGGGCAGCTCGGGTAAAATTGCTTTCTTTTAGTAAAATGTCAATGTAGTGTAAGAGTATTTCTGGATCTTTCATCTGTTTCCTCCAATAACACTTTTATTATAGCTTATTTGCTCGAAAACTATTTCATTTTGTTAAATAAAGTTAGTAAAATTTAGTTATTAAAGATTTTACAGAGAGGAATTATTTCAATGATGAAGCCAGGTACATATAATGTAAAAGCAAAAGGGCATGGCTCAAGTTTTATGCCAATGAAGGTTACTCTTTCTGCGACCGATATTGAAAATATAAGCATTGATTCTAGTGCTGAAACTAAAGGGATTGCTGATGAAGTTTTTAGGCGGCTACCCCAGCAGATTATTGCTAATCAAACACTAAATGTTGATGTGATTAGTGGTGCTACAATCTCTAGTCGCGGAGTTATCGATGGAGTTGCTCAAGCCATCGATGAGGCTGGCGGTGAGGTAAATAAATGGAAACAGCGGGCTAAACCCATTGCTAAAAGCGATAAAGATGAAGAATATAATGTAGATGTGGTTGTAATTGGTGCTGGAGGTGCTGGGCTTGCTGCAGCAACTAGAACAATCCAAAATGATAAAAAAGTGATAGTTTTAGAAAAATATCCACAAATTGGTGGCAACACTGCGCGGGCTGGTGGACCTTTAAATGCGGCTGAACCAGAATGGCAGGGCAAATTTAAGGCCTTAGCAGGTGAAAAAGAAAGTTTGGCAAAATTAGCTGCGCTACCAATTGATCAAATTGATTTAGAATATCGGCTTGATTTTCAAAAATTACAAAAACAGATTAATGCATACCTTGAATCGGGGGCAAATTATTTATTTGACTCCACCTTACTACATGAAATTCAAACTTACTTGGGTGGTAAGAGAATTGATTTAAATGGAAATGAAATTCATGGTAACTATGAGTTAGTCAATAAGCTTGTTAATAACGCATTCGCTTCAGTGCAATGGTTGACTAATTTAGGTGTAGAGTTTAATCGTGATGATGTAGCAATGCCTGTTGGTGCTTTGTGGCGTAGAGGCCATAAACCAGTTGAGCCAATGGGCTATGCTTTTATCAAAGTTTTGGGTGAATGGCTCAGAGATCATGGCGCAACTATTTTAACTGAAACCCGAGCAAAACATTTAATTATTGAAAATGGGCAAGTGAAAGGTGTGCTTGCCGAAAATAATGGCAAACAAGTGACTGTCCACGCACCAAAAGTCATTTTAACTTCAGGTGGGTTTGGTGCGAACACAAAGATGGTCCAAAAGTATAATACTTATTGGGCACAGATTGCTGATAATATTGCAACTACTAATTCACCAGCAATAACCGGTGATGGAATTGCTTTGGGACAAGAAGCTGGCGCTGCTTTAGTGGGTATGGGTTTTATTCAACTAATGCCAGTATCTGATCCAGAAACGGGTGAATTATTTACAGGCATTCAGACACCACCTGAAAACTTCATCATGGTTAATCAAAAAGGAGAACGTTTTGTCAATGAATTTGCAGAACGGGATACTTTGGCTAAAGCAGCAATTGCTAATGGTACTTTATTTTATTTAATTGCTGATAATAAAATAAAAGCAACAGCCTATAACACAACTGAAGAATCTTTGGCAGCGCAAGTTAAGGCTGGGACACTGTTTAAGGCCGATACTTTAGCAGAACTAGCTGAAAAAATAGGGGCAGAGCCAGCTACTTTAGTTAATACAATTAATAAATACAATTCGTATGTAGATGACGGCTATGACCCTGAATTTAATAAGAGTGCCTTTAATTTAAAATGTGAAGTTGCCCCATTTTATGCAACACCACGTAAGCCAGCAATTCACCATACTATGGGTGGGTTGAAAATTAATTCTAAGGGGCAAGTGCTTAATCAAGATGATCAAGTTATTACTGGTCTATTTGCTGCTGGTGAAGTTGCGGGTGGTCTTCATGCTGGAAACCGCCTAGGCGGCAATTCATTAGCTGATATTTTTACTTTTGGCAGAATTGCTGCAGATACTGCTTGTAGTCAGCTTATATCAGATACTACCAATAGCTCATCACAAAATTAAAGATTAATCAAAAAATAGCCAGTCTTCAGGCTATTTTTTATAATTGCCCTTGTTCTAAAGCTACAAAAATGGTGACGATTAATAAATCGGCACAGCCCCCCAAACTATAATTATGGTCTAGACATATTTGGTTAAGCTTGAGGAGATATTTTTTTCCTGAGACTGTAGTATAGCCGCCTAGAGCCAGATATTGGCTAGCACAGCTATGCAACCAATTAATTACATCATAATTACCTGCGCGCTTAATAAGATTACTGTCAACCGTTACTGTAGCAATTTTCATTAAGGTATCTAGTAATCGGCACTGGAGCGTACCGGTGCTCTGCTTTAAGAAAGGCAGGGCATATTTTTTTACAATGGGATAACCTTGTTCGGCTTGTGCACGTGCGCCACCAATGCTGTATTGTTGAAATTCACGTTCACCAGCTGTTTGTAATTGGTTATTTTTTTCTAGGTCATGTTCAACTAAACCATGGCACATTTTAGCGATAGTTGCAAACAACTCTGCCTGATTTTTTTTACAATAACTTTGAGCGCAAACAAAAATACCTAGAGCAAAAATTGCCCCCTTATGGGTATTGACTCCATTTGTAGCTGTTAGCATTTCTTCTTCAGCTAGTAGACCTTCTTGTCTTAATTGAGTGAACATGGCGGGGAGGTCTGCTCCAGTGAAGGTTTGCCCAATTTGTGTAGCTTTATTGAAGTAATGCTCTAAGCTTAAACTACTGTCAATAAAGGTATAAATATTCATATCAGGATGTGGTCCGGGATTAGCTGGATCAACTAAGCCAGGTTTGGGCAAGGTAGTGACTTCATATAAAAGAGCGCGTAGCGCATTTTGAGTGATTGAATTAGTCATAAGTTCCTTAATTGTGATTACTACTTAATTGCTAAATTGTCGACTAAAGTTTGAATTTCTTGTTTGTTACTTTTAATAAAGTCAATAAAGTCGATAATTCCAGCTGAAAAATGCTGGTTAGGATCATAAACAAGATAAACTTGCCGGATATTTTTAGGTAAATCAAGTTGAATTTGATGAATATCAAAGCCACTGAGATAAATGGTTTTGGCAACAACGCCCACAATGTCGTTGGTCAGTACCTGACCAGCAATTGCCAATTCATCATGTAAACGATTGATGATATGCAAATCAGAAGCAACTGCAAGCAAAGCGTTTGTGATATCGCGACCAATTTGAATTTTAGTGGAGTAAGTCATGATGGATTCGCCTTGTAATTCACTGGGCGACATGCGGTTAATTTGAGCTAAATTATTATCGGGTGCAACAATTGCAATAATTTCTTCGGTATAAAGTGGAATATAAGTTAGGTAATTAAATTCGGGTACGTAAGAGCAGATACCGATGTCATACCACCCATTTTTAATGCCCTCACATATTTGATAAGAGGGATTATCATGATAAATAAAATGCGGGGAAATCGCACTTTCTTGTTGGTATTTTTTGGTTAAATAAGGCAAAAAGATACCAATTGCAGTAGGGATGCCAGCAATATGAATATTGCCTTGATCTTGACTAATTTTTTGAGCAATCTTTTTTTTGCCATGTTCCAATGAAGCTAACGTTTTGGTAACCGTATCATAAAAAATACGGCCATATTCGGTTAACTGGACATAGCGCCCATTATGTTTGAACAGTTTACAATGCAATTCGGTCTCTAGTTGCTTAATGGAAACTGATAAGGTGGGTTGACTGATAAAAAGATTTTCGGCAGCTTTTGTATATTGTTTTTGGTCTGCCAACTCTTGAAAATAGTAAAGTTGATTTAAATTCATGTTGGATACCTCAGAAAACTATTTTTATTTAAAGTTTTAATATTGCAACCGCTTAAAATATTAAATAAATAACTATATTTTGTTTAGCAGCTAATTAAAGTGATAGTAATATTTGTATTCATCTTTACATTATAGCGAAATATTTAATTATTGCATTTTTTTATAAAAATAAAAATAAAAACTATAATCTTAACTAATTTTAGAAGTTATCGACTAACTAAAAAAATTTCAATTTCAATTTTTAAAGTTGACTAAATTGTTTTACTATCTTTATTTCCTATAGACACAGTAGTTTGCCTTATTATAGCTAATACCCATACTTGTGCCATAATAAATCATTATTTTTATTTAATTAAATGGGTTATATTATTGGGTAATTAATTACCAATAATTTTGAAAGGTGAAGAGATGGAAAGAAAGAACAATTATGCAGGTGTTGCTACCTCCGTTTATATGCACTTTGCGGTTGTGGGGGCGGCGACACTGTTTATTAGTCAGTATCGCCAAGTTTTAGCACAGTCATGGCATGCAACTGAAACTCAAATCTCGTTGGTGATGGCGATGGTTGGCCTCGGGCGGATTATTACTATTTTGTTTGCAGGTGCGATTTCAGATAAGATTGGTCGCAAGAAGGCCTTGTTGATTGCACTTACTAGTGATGCTATTTTTTTGTTGGGAGCAGCTTTTGCTAATAATATTTGGGTGGCTGGGATAGCAGCGATGTTTTTTGGCGCTACTAACTCTTTTGGTGATACAGCTGGTTATCCGGCTCTAGCCGATGCCTTTCCGACTAAAACGGCCACGATGAATTCTTTTGTGAAAGCAGCCATGCAGGTAATGCAGATGCTGTTTCCATTTTGTGTCAAATTGATCAGTAATCCGCGAATTACTGCTTGCATTTTAGTTGCGTTGATTTTAATTGATGTTTTTTTAACTATAAAAACAGCTTATGCACCGCAAGCGCAAACCCAAGAGACTAAAATTGAGCAGGAAACGGCTACAATACAAACTAGTAGCAATCAGCCAAAACTAGCAGTTGATGGGTTAATGATTATTGCTTTAGGATTTACACTTTGTTTTACTTTTTATATTTTTTCCTTATATGCGCCCTATTATGGTCAATATGTACTCAATGAACCTGCTGCTAATGCTAATCAACTAGTTTCGTGGTATTCAATTGCGTCATTAGTCTCGGTCTTTGTGACTTCAGTTTTAGTAACAAAAGTAAAGCGTTTGACCTTGATTATGGTTTATTCAGCTATTACTGCAGTGGGACTTTTATTCATGGTTTTGTCTCCTTCACCATTAGCGGGTGAAACTGGCGCGTTAGCAGTCGGGTTCTTCACCGCTGGTGGCGTATGGCAAGTTGGCTTATCTGTTTTGACTTCTTATTTTCCACAAAGTCATGGCAAGATCACATCATATTATAGCTTTGCCCCTGCCATGGTTTACTTTGTTGCACCATTAGTAGCAGCTTTTGTCTTAAAAGCTAATGGTACAAGTACCTTAATGGTTTTCTGGATTACGGCAATTTTTGCAATAACTTCAACTATTCTTGCCGCAATTTTGATTGTGCGCAGTAAGAATTTTGATATTGCAGATTAGTTAGAGAAAGGCAAATTTATGACTCAAATAATAAAGACCCAAGCTACTGGGCGTAATGGACAGATTGATTTTGAAATTAAGTTAACGGGTAACCATATTGATGACTTAGAGGTAACTAAAAATGTGGAAACACCTGGAATTTTTAACCAAGTTGTTGATAAATTAAAAACTCAAGTTATTAATGAGCAAAGCTTTGATGTTGATGCAATTTCAGGTGCTTCAATTATGACGCAAGCCATGCTGGATGCTGGTAAAAAGGCACTCACAGAAAATGGAGTAGCTACTACAACTACTAGCAAAGCCAAAGAGCATCAAAACGTTACCCTTGATGTTGATGTAGCTGTTATTGGTTCTGGCATGGCCGGACTAATGGCTGCTTGTCGGGCGCTTTCTTTAGGCAAAAAGGTACTTGTACTTGAGAAAAATGGTTATCTTGGTGGCGCAACAATTTTGAATGGGTCCAATGTAGTGGGTACAGGATCAAAATTATCAGCTAGTATATTTGGTGAAGAAGCTAAAAGGGATACACCTGAATTACTGGCGCAAGACATTAGGCGTGAATGTCGAGGCACTAACGATGCTGAGTTGTCTAATCTATTAGCTGAAAATATTGGTAAGGCAGTTGATTTTATTACCGAGTTTGCTACTTTGACTTATCAAAAAGCAGAAACGCAAACGATTGAACATTCAGTTGACCGCCAAATTGAAATGCCAACCGCCAGTTCATATGAATTGATTACCAAGGTTGCTGAGGCCTTTACCCAAAAAGGAGGGCAAATTCTACAGGAAACTCGGGTAGAAAAGCTAAATAAGAATGAAAAAGGTGAGCTAGTTTCATTAATTGCGGAAAGTAAGTATCAGACTACTAAAGTTAACTTCAAGTCATTAGTGCTAGCAGCTGGAGGTTGGGGGGCACGTGACTATCAGGAATATAAAACTACGATACCATATTATGGTCCAATGACTTCAACTGGTGACTACTTTGATTTTGCCAAAAATATGGATTTAGTTGCACGCAATCTTGATTGGTATAAAGTTTATCCACATGGACTTGAAGTTGAACCAGGTATTGCCAAATTGACGACTTATTCCACTAAGGAAGCCAGCGATATGGGGGCAATTTTTGTTAATACGAATGGTCAGCGAATTGTTAATGAATCGGCGCCATATACCCACTTCCGTGATGCAATTGCGGCTCAAAAGGATAAGCTTGCTTTTGTAATAATGGATCAAAGAATGTGGGATAGATTCTTTGAATTGTTACTCAAGTATGGTTTCACTCAAGATGAAGTGCAAGGCTTCTTTGATTTGGATGGTAAGAAGAGTCCAATTTTGGTTTCTGGTAATCTCAAAGTGGTTGCTCAAAAAGCGGGTATTAATTATGCTAATTTACAAAAGACGTTAGCAGAGTATGAAGAAGCAGTTAAAGTTGGCAAAGACTCTGAATTTGAACGTCCAGCACAATTTATGCATAAATATGAAGGCGATACTTACTATGTAATTGAACAAAAATTACGTTTTTGCACTACTTTGGGTGGATATGAGACTAACAAGCATTTACAGCTTTTGACCACTGATTTTAATCCCGTTCCTAATTTTTATGCTGCAGGTGAAATAATTGGTGGTGCCAATGGTCATGATTCAATGCCAAGTATGATGAATTCATGGAGTTATGCTTCTGGCTTTATAGCAGGAACTGAAGCTGCTGATAATGCTAATTTTAGCCAATCACATTTGGTTTCACGTGAAACAGTAAATGTGGTATCGGGTGCATCTACTAAATAAGTATAGATATTATTTTTTTAAAAGTAAGGAGCTAAAATAATGACAAATCAAATTACAGGCGTGAATGGTCCAATTACTGGTTGGCTGGATGGCCACACTTATTTAATTGGTTTAATGGCTTATCCGATTCGGCATTCAATGTCACCTACAATGCACAATAACGCTTTTGCCAAATTAGGTCTAAATTATACTTATCTCTGCTTTGAAATTGGTAACGATAAACTTGCTAGCGCAGTTGATGCTATTCGGACTTTAGATATGCGCGGTTCAAATGTATCGATGCCAAATAAAAAAGAAGTGATTAAATATCTTGATAAACTATCACCAGCTTCAGAAATGTGTGATGCTGTTAATACCATTGTTAATGATCAGGGTGTTTTGACTGGTTATACGACAGATGGCATTGGCTTTGTTCAGGCACTTAAAGCTGAAGGCATCGAAATCAAAGATAAGATAATTACTCTAACTGGAGCTGGTGGTGCTGCGACTCCGATTGCAGTTCAGTCGGCTTTGGATGGTGCTAAGGAAATAAAAATGTTCAACATTCAAGATGATAAATGGGTTCAAGCTGAAAAAAATGTGCAAACAATTCAAGAAAAGACGGCTTGCAAAGTTTCATTAACCGATTTAAGCAATCAAGCTGCATTTAAACAGGCAATTGCTGAGAGTGATATTTACTGTGATGCTACGAGTGTCGGCATGAAACCGTTAGAAGATAAAACTTTGGTTTCAGATCCATCCTGGTTCCATAAAGAGATGGTCGTTTTTGATACAGTTTATGCTCCTAGAACTACTAAACTAATGGAAGTAGCTCAAGCAGCAGGGGTTGAACATGTTTTTAACGGAATTGGCATGATGATTGAACAAGGGGCCGCCTCATTTAAACTCTGGACGGGTCAAGATATGCCAACTGACTATATTCGGGAAATTATGTTTACCGATAAGTAAGAAAAGTTGAGGTAGACAATGGCAACTGTTAAGATTAGAAATATTGTTTTGGGAACAGGGCTACCTAAAATTGCTGTCCCAAATGTTGGACGAACGGAAACAGAAATTTTAACTGCAGCGAAAACAATTGTTGCTGCCCAGCCAGATTTAATGGAATGGCGGCTCGATTACTATGCAGCTGGAATTGCTGATAAGGACGCCTTAATTGCAACTGCCCAAAAATTACGACAAACGGTGGGCGACTTGCCGATTTTAGTAACCTTTAGAACGCAAAATGAAGGTGGCGTTGCTGCATTAGCAGATGATGCTTATTTGGACTTAGTGGAATTAATTATTACCAAGCGCTTAGGCGATGCAGTTGATATAGAACTGTTTCATGATGAAGAGCGGATTAAGCAGCTCGTTTCCTTAGCCCATGATTACAATATCGTAGTAATTATGAGTAACCATGATTTTGATAAGGTACCCGCCCAAGATGTCATTGAATTTCGCCTTAAAAAGATGGCACAATTGGGGGCAGATATCCCTAAATTAGCTTGCATGCCGCATACTCCGCAGGATGTTTTAACCTTATTAGAAGCTACTCAGGTAGTGCATAAAGCAATTCCTAATCCTTTAATTACAATGGCAATGGGTGATTTGGGTAAAGTTACGCGAATTGCTGGTCAGATTTTTGGTTCAAGCTTATCTTTTGGGGCGGTAAGTCAAACTTCGGCACCAGGACAGCTTTCACTTAAAGATTTACGCAATGCAGAAAATTATTTGGCTTTACATGACTAATTTAGCAATCAAAAAACAGGTACACATTGTGTACCTGTTTTTTGTTGTCAAATAGTAACTAAGCTTCGTAAGTACCAACTTTTTTCAAGTTGCCTAAAACACTTTTACCGTGAGGTGATTGACCAATTGCAACTGTCGAGTCTTGTCCAGCTAAATTACCATGGTGTTCGCCATCAGTCCAGTGAGCATTGCCAGTAACATCGTAAACATCGCCATCAATTGCTACATAAGCTGGATTTCCATTTTTACCATCATATTTTGCTAAAGATTCTTTTGTGAACTTCTCCATTGAAGCACACTCCTTTCAATAAATAGAATAAAACCTATCTAAAATATAACATAATCCTAAAAAGGTTAGATGTCTAATTATACGCTTTAAAAAATTTTATGGTGGTAAAACTAAACTTTTTTATTGAATGACTAACTTTTATATTTATGCCTGCAACTTTAAGCCAATTTATCTAGTTAATATTAATATCGCCATTGCCACAAGTAACTCTTAGAAGAGGTGTATGTTGCCTGACTTTAGAAAAATGACCAGAATAATTGTTATGGCGGAAGTTAATTTCATTACCAGAATGAGTTGAAAGTAAGTAACTAATCATCGGTGCCTCGCTCATTTGAAAACTACCATCATGTAAATTGAATGAACTGCTACTAAGAATTTTAGAATTGCTGATTGAAACATCACCATCAGTAAGAGAAACAGAGGCTTTAAATTGGCTGGCAAAAATTGTTAAATCTCCATCATTGCAGTTAGAAGTGTCTGCTTTTAGGGTGGAATTTGCTACCTTAATGTCACCTTCATCTAAGGTGAAGGACGTCTTCAAGGCCTTGATATTGTTGATACTAAGGTCACCATCATCCAGTTGCAGGTCAATGTCAGCGATAGTTAAGTCATTTAAACTAACGTCTCCTTCATTGACCGATCCTGAAATGTTGCTTACAGCGTTTTTATCAGGAACAGTAATTAAAAGTTTGCAATCATCGTTAGATGCTTGGTGGTCATTAGCAAGCGTCAGTTCTTGATTTGCTACTCCAATTTTGACCGCTTTAATGTTGCGACTTGTAACTTTTACTTGAAATTGATCACCCTTAGCAATGTTAATGTCGGCTTCGTTAACCTTGATTTTAATTTTGGAAAATTTCTTCAGGTTGTTTGTTTTACTACTTACAGAATGCTTGTGCTCATGGTCACTAAAAAAGCTACTATTAGTTATTTCATGATGCATTTCTTGCATATTTTGTTTGCTATTATTAAATTTAATAATTAGTAATAAAACAAGACCAATAACTGCAATGATACCAATGATTTGATAGAACTTTTTCATTGTTAAATGTTCCTTTAATTGATTGCAATATCGCCGTCGGCACTGACTACTTTAAGAAGAGGCGTGCCATTAAGCCTTTTAACTAGGTGGCTAGTGTGATAAGTATTGTCAAATTTAATGGTATCCTCTGAATCAGCTGTAAGGTCGTAACTAATTTTAGGTGCCTTGTTCATTATAAAATCACCGTCACTTAGGTTGAACGAACTATTGCCAGTAATTTTAGAATTTTTGATTAACGCATCACCATCATTTAAGGTTGCGGTAATTTTGCACTGACTGTCTGTAATTTTACAGTCGCTATCACTTAAAGCTAATTTTGCACTTGATAAAGTCGAATTGCTGACTTTAAACTCGCCATCACTTAAGATTAAATTCGATTTTTTAACGGTGGTATTTTTTAAAATAGCATCACTATCATCGACTTTAATGTTTATTCTTGGAATAATTAAGTTTTTTAAAAGTAGGGTGCACGCATAACATGAACCAGATATTTCTAATAGGGAGTGGCTCTTTGGGACCCTAATTTCAACGTGATAGTTTCCATTATTATAATGGGGTTCAGGCTTGTCAAAAATGGTTAACTGGTTATCTTTAATGGAAGTTTTAATTTTACTAATATCGGCGCCATAATTGCCTATAATAGTTACTTGATATTTCTTACCAGGAATAACTTGGATGTCTGGGAGGTAGGTGTCAAGTTTGATTTTGGTAAATTTTTTAAAAACAATTGTTTTTCTTTTAGTTTGGTTGCTGAACTGGTTTGGTTTGTTAAAATGACTCATTGTTTGAGATATTGTATGTATGTCATGGTAGATATTTAGACCGATAGCCAAAAAGAAGACGGCAAGTACTAGAGCACATATTTTATAAAACTTTTTCATTTATAATAATCCTTCAGCTTGTTTAAATTGATTTGCGAGTAGTTTTTCTTGTAGTATATGCCAAAAGTAAAGTTGGCATATGTAGCGATTAAAAAGTTGGACGAGAAAAATAAAACACTACCAAGACAAATGGAAATTTTCCCTGGCAATAGTGGGGAGATATTGTCGTGTTTTTTGCTCCTAATATATAACATTTTAATTTAGATGTTTATAATTAACAAGATTAAATTAATGCCTTTTTATTAAAAAAATAATATGGGGGAATTAGCAAATTATTATTCAGATAAAAACATAGCTAGGAAAGATGAATTTTTGAGATAACAAAAAGCACTGTTACTTACAGTGCTTTTTATTTATGATGGGTGGCCAGGGGTTCGAACCCTGGACCCACGGATTAAGAGTCCGTTGCTCTGCCAGCTGAGCTAGCCACCCATTTATTTCTGTTGACAGTTAAATATATTAGCAAGTATTTCTAGTTTTGGCAAGTCATTTTTGCAAAAAAATTAGGATAGTTAGTTATGGCGTCTTTAACTATTAACTAGCAAAAAAGCACCGCCTTCTCGCAGTGCTTCTTTTTAATGGGTGGCCAGGGGTTCGAACCCTGGACCCACGGATTAAGAGTCCGTTGCTCTGCCAGCTGAGCTAGCCACCCAAAAAATGTTATCTTAAATAACCAACAAAACTTATTATGCTATTATTTTAAATGAAATGCAAGCTTTTTTGTTAAATTTTTGTGCTTTTTTTGGCTAAATAGTTAAAAACCAGTATAATGGTAAGCAAAGGGGGGCTTTCGATGCCAAAGAAGATTCTCGTTGTCGATGACGAAAAACCAATTTCTGATATTATCAAATTTAATTTGACGAAGGAAGGCTTCGACGTCGACACTGCCTATGATGGGGAAGAAGCTATTAAAAAAGTTGATGAATATAATCCAGATTTGATGATTTTGGACTTGATGTTACCCAAAAAAGATGGTTTAGAAGTGGCACGTGAAGTTAGACAAACTCATGATTTACCGATTATTATGGTAACAGCTAAAGATACGGAAATTGATAAAGTACTCGGGCTGGAAATGGGAGCGGATGATTATGTTACTAAGCCATTTTCTAATCGTGAACTTGTAGCGCGAGTTAAAGCTAATTTACGGCGCCGTAGTATTGCTAAAAAAGTGGAAAGTGATAGTGATGATACTTCAACCAAGAATATAACTATTGGTAATCTGGTGATCATGCCTGATGCTTATATTGTTGAAAAAGAAGGTAAAAAAATCGAACTCACTCATCGTGAATTTGAGTTGCTTTATTATTTAGCGCAACATATGGAACAAGTAATGACTAGGGAACATTTATTGCAAACAGTTTGGGGCTATGATTATTTTGGCGATGTTCGTACCGTTGATGTAACAGTCCATCGTTTGCGGGAAAAAATCGAGGATAATCCGATTCAGCCGCAGATTTTAGTAACTCGTCGCGGTGTTGGCTATTATGTGAAACAGCCAACAGAAGACTAATTAAAGAAAGCCTGCAGAATGATTTTTTGTGTGGCTTTCTTTTTATATATTTGGATAATTATGAATAGAATAAAAAATAAATTTAAGCATTTAACTATTTCAATTAACACTACATTAGCAACTGTTTTTATGGCAATGATTATTGCGACCATTGAGGTCATTGGGGTATATTTCACTAGACAATTAGAACAAAATAGCATTGATAATTTTCAATCGTCAATTCAAGTACTACCAATTGTAACCAACCAGTTATCGCTGCAGTTAGTCAGGGATAATAAGCACACTAACAGTAACTTGAATCGTATAGTCAACGATTATAGTAACGGAATTGGTACGATTAGTGAAATTATTGTTGTTGATAATAAGGATATCATTCGGGCTGTTTCTAGGTTAAATGATAAAAATCGTATTGGACAAAGAGTCAATAACACTATTGTTAAGCAAGTAACTTCAACGGGTAGACAAGCTACAAAGGTAGTTAATGATCATGGTGACTATATGATTCAGGTGACACCTCTGAATGCAGGCAATGGTTCTACCAATATTGTGGGCGCAATTTACGTTAAAGCATCAATGCAGGGTGTTTTTAATGATTTACGAAATATTTCTTTAATGTTTTTAGTGACCTCGTTAGTGGCAGCAGTAATGGGTGCTATTTTATCATTAGTAGTTTCACATGCAATTACTAAACCTATTGAGGAAATGCAAAGTCAAGCTCTAAATATTGCTGACGGAGATTATTCTAGTCAAGTAAAAATTTATTCTAATGATGAATTAGGTCAACTAGGCCAAGCATTTAATACTTTGTCAGTTAGAATTGAACGTTCACAAGAAGAATCTGAAAGTGAGCAGCGAAGATTAGATAGCATTTTGTCACATATGAGTGATGGGGTTCTGGCAACGGACCGGCATGGTAATGTTAATGTGGTTAATCAAATGGCACTTAACTTTTTGAATACAACTGAAGAGAAAATCACCAATAAGCCAATTGCGACAATTTTAGGTTTAAAAGAATCTTCCCAAGACTTGATTGCTAATCAGAAAGGAATTGTACTTACAGTTAACGAAGGTAGTCGTGATGAAGTTATTTTACATGCTAGTTTTTCACTAATTAAAAGAGTGACCGGTTTTGTTTCAGGTAGTGTGTGTGTGTTACACGATATTACTGAGCAACAAAAAAATGAAAACTCTCAAAAACAGTTTGTTTCAAATGTTTCCCATGAATTGCGTACCCCGCTTACAAGTATGCACGCCTATATTGAAACCTTAAATGAAGGGGCTTGGAAAGATCCCAATGTAGCTCCTAAATTTTTACAAGTTACCCAAGAAGAAACTGAACGAATGATCCGTATGATTAGTGAATTATTAAGTTTGTCCAGGATGGATCGGGGTGCAGTCAAAATCAATTTTGAGTGGGTTAATTTTAATGATTTTGTTGCCCATATCTTAGACCGCTTCGATATGATTGTAAAAAATAATCAAAAAGAGGGTAAAAAGAAGTATACAATTAAGCGACAATTAGGTACACAGGCCTTATGGGTTGAAATTGATACTGATAAAATAGCGCAAGTAATTGATAATATTATGAATAATGCTATTAAATATTCACCTAATGGTGGAGTGATTACTACAAGTTTAACTCATGATGATCATCGCATTATTTTAAGTATTGCTGACCAAGGTTTAGGAATTCCTCGAGAAGATTTAAGTAAAATTTTTGATCGCTTTTATCGGGTTGATAAGGCACGCTCGCGTGCTCAAGGTGGGACTGGCCTAGGGCTAGCAATTGCTAAAGAAATTGTAGAGCAACATCGCGGTCAAATTTGGGCTACTAGTAGTGAAAATAGAGGCTCAACTTTTTATATTGCCTTACCTTATGAACCAATGAGCGAGGGAGATGAGTGGGATGAAGCTTAAATTTAAATTAGGCGATATATTATTACTAATTGGAACATTAGCAGCAGTTATTTTGTCGATTATTCTGTGGATTTTTATTATGACGAATAATCAATACTTTAGCCACATTAATCAAACTAGTAATGTAACTGAGCAGTCACATAGTCGCAACCGAATTATTTCAAATCTATTTGTACCAACGAGTTCTTATGGCTTTCAGAATGGTCAATTATATAACTTATATGATGCTAAAAAGAATTTGCCGTTAGAATTTAGTAATGAACTTAAGGATGTCAAATATGGTAACATCGAAAAAATTAGCTCAAGTCGGCACAAGTATGAGCAAATGCTTAATAATTCTGCATATGTGCAATTAACCTTTCCTAATGAAGTAAGTGTAAATTTGCTTACTAAAAAGGATGTCACTAAAAATGACCAGAAATTTCGCCGTATTTTTATATCGCCGAGCAATTTTTATTTTTATTTAGGTAGTGATAAGAGTACAACAATTTATCGTGTGGGATTAATTAAGGCTGACTTTTCGCGTTTACGCAGTTATGCTCGGAATGCCCATGGACGTCAGCCGGTTAAATTTGTCCGATTAAATGATAGCTATGAAGTATTTTATACCCAAACAGAACATTGGCGGGTTTATAGTTATTTAACTAATAGTCAGCCAGATTCTTACTTCGTTACCCGACTTCTTGGTACAGCCAATGTAACTGCTCGTTCAAGTAAAAAGGGCTGGACCACTTATTCGCTGAATTACTACACAAAATTGCGAGCACCAAATACTGAACTAAAAGAAGCAGATTTTTTATATTCTCGCTATGAAAAGAGTAAAGTTATGTCTACTAATGAGCGCTTACTCGATAGTGTTGAATATGTTCATAAGTTAGGTCTAAGTGAACAAGATTTGCGTTATTTTGATTATAGTAATGGATCAGTTAGTTACGCTAATTATATTGAAGGCTTACCAGTTTTTTTGAGTAGTAAAAACCCGCAAATAACGACGCGTTTTGCGCAAGATGCAATAGAGATTGCGTTTAATAATACTGATTTACAAATTCCAATTCCGTTTGATGGACAAACGCGAACTTTGCCTCCAAGTGAGACCGTAGTGCATAATTTAGTTAATGCGGGACTAAAGAAAACGGCAATCCAACGGGTAATTGTGGCGTATCGTGTAGAAAAAGATCATAGCCATGACAATTTAATTAATTTAATCCCAGTATATTATGTTAAAGCATATAACCAGTGGAGAAGTGCCGCAGAGTGGGAAAAATATGGCTCAAGTGGAGTTAGCCAAAACCAGTTAGTGAAGGGGAATTAGGATGGATCGAAAAAGAATTGAATGGTTAATCTTAATTATATTTTTGTTAATTGATTTGTATCTTGGAATTGAAATGTGGCGCTCACCAATTAGTCTAAGCAATACGGCCGGAACGACAACTAGTATTCGGTCTGAAATGCGGGCAGATGGAATTGATATTCCATTACATATTTCGCGTAAGCAACAATCTGGTTATTATTTGGCGGCTAAAAATCGCGATTATCTTTCGCATAAAGAAAGTACCTTAACGCAAGTGACAACTCACTATTCAAAAAGTGATAACAGCCTATCTGCAACACCGCAATCGGCAATTTTACTTTCAGGTAATCGGAAAAAAATGCTTGAGCAACTAGATGATTTTAAGAATGATCCTACTTGTGTACCATATGGTAAAAATTTTAAATATGAGCCAAGTATGTCTGGCGAAAATGCTTATTGTTATGTACAAAAAACGGATTACGGTCAAGTCTATGATAATGATGCTCAATTAACAATTAATGTACGGAATAATCAAATTATTGATTATACAATTTCTTATATGGGACCAATTAGTGCAGTAAGAGAACCGCAGTTAATTATTAGTGCCTGGCATGCGGTTAAAGCAATGTATACTGATCGTGAAATTGCTAATAATTCACGTGTGTTAAAGGTTAATTTAGGATACTCGAAATTGACTGAAGTTCGGGGCAACACGATTATGTTACCCACATGGCTTATTCTAGTAGAAAATAAAACAACTAAAAATATAACTGTAAAACGAGTTAATGCATTTACTGCCCAAATTTTACAAAGTAGCTCGTACAATGTTCAGAAAAATTAGGAAGGAAATTAATGTGCGTGTTTCTGTTTTAGCTAGCGGATCTACGGGAAATACTAGTCTAATTGAGACCAAGCAGCATAAAATATTAATGGATGCAGGCTTGTCAGGGAAAAAAACAAAGCAACTATTAAAAGATATAGGAGTTGATATCCATGACATTGATATGGTCTTTTTAAGCCATGATCATTCAGATCATAGTAAAGGATTAGGCGTATTGATGCGCCGCTATCCTAAATTAGCTGCTTTTGCAAATGATGGGACATGGAAATATTTGAATGAAAGTCAAAAAATCGGTAAGCTACCAGTTGACCAGATTAATGTAATTGAATCTGGTCAAACTAAAACGTTTGGTGATCTTGATATCACAGCTTTTGCTACTAGTCATGATGCAGCTAAACCACAATATTACGTTTTTACTAGTGGCGGCAAAAGGATTGCCTTTTTAACCGATACAGGTTATGTTTCGCAGCGAGTAAAAGCGGTAATTGCTGATTGTGATGCTTACTTAATGGAATTTAATTATGATGATCTGATGCTACGTAACGGTCCTTATTCTTGGTCATTAAAGCAAAGAATTTTATCAGACGTTGGACACCTATCTAATCTTGATGCGGGTCAAGCGTTATTAGACGTGGTTACTAGTAGAACTAAGCATATCTTTTTGGCCCACCTAAGTCAGCACAATAATACAGCTAAATTAGCTTATGATGCAGCAAAAGAGATAATGATTAACGGTGATGCAAATTTACCAAGTGATGTTAAAATTGTTATGACCAATGCGAGTGCACCAACAAGCTTAATACAAATTTAATTAAATTATTTATATTTGTTCAAGCTTTATTAGTATTATTTAAAACATAACTAAAGGAGAACTAAATAATGGAAAAACAAAATAGTATTTTTAAAACTGCTATTGTTGGGATAGTAGCGGGTTTAATTGGGGGAGGTGCTTCATATGTAGCACTTGACCAAATTAATAATGCTAATTATAACAATAATGCGCAAACTAGTATTAGTTCCAGTAGTGCTAAAACTTCAAAAAATAGTGCCCGAAATAGTGGTGCAATGACTCCCGCCTACAACAGTGTTAGAGGAGCGGTTGTTTCGGTAATTAATATGAAACGACAAAATACACGTAGTAATTCTTTGTTTGATATTTTTGGTGACGATAATCCTAATAAGGATAAGGGTAAACTGCAGACTTATAGTGAGGGGTCAGGGGTTATCTACACCAAGTCGGGAAATAAAGGTTATATCGTAACTAACAACCATGTTGTTTCTGGGAGTGATAAAGTGCAGGTAATGCTCTCAAATGGAAAAACAGTTAATGCCCGCATTGTTGGTACTGATGCAACAACTGATTTAGCAGTTTTGTCAATTGATGCTAGCTACGCTACACAAATTGCTGAATTTGGCGATTCTAAGAGTCTGCAGGCAGGGCAAACGGTAATAGCCGTTGGCTCACCTCTTGGTAGTGAATATGCTTCAACTGTCACCCAAGGAATAATTTCCGCACCAGCGCGAAGCATTACCACCTCTTCAGCTAATCAACAGACAGTCATTCAAACTGATGCAGCCATCAATCCAGGTAACTCTGGTGGAGCCTTGGTTAATTCTGCGGGTCAGGTTATTGGTATTAATTCAATGAAGTTATCACAATCTGGTGATGGGACATCTGTTGAAGGAATGGGTTTTGCCATTCCTTCAAATGAGGTAGTTACAATTGTTAATCAGCTAGTTAAGAAGGGTAAAATTGTACGACCACAATTAGGAGTCAAAGTTATTGCGTTACAAGGGATGCCAGCTAGCTATCGTAAACAGCTTAATATTAAGTCTAACTTAAAAGATGGAATTTACATTGCAGAAGTTACTAAAAGAGGTGCAGCTAGTGTAGCTGGTATCAAAGTTGGTGATGTTATTATTAAGGTTGACAACCAATCTATTTCAGATGTCGCTTCGTTACACAGTATTTTGTATAATCATAAAGTTGGTGATCGTGTTAGTGTAACGATTAATCGTAATGGTAATGAAATGAAGTTAAATATAAAGTTGCAGGCTGATTAAGTTCGAAAAATAAATGTATTAGTTATTAAAAGCTGTACTACACTGATTTGGATGGTAATACAGCTTTTTTGTTAATAATCAATATGCGGAACATCGTAATATTCGTCTTTTATCTTTGTCAAGTTTTAAATGGGAACTAAAATCTTGTTGATAACTGTGGAAAACTTTGTGGATTGTGCATAAATTAGCAAAAATTTCGTATAAGCTTTGTGGAAAACTTGTGAATTGTGTGTAAATATTATATTTTATTTTTTGGCTAATAAAGCTAAAAAAACGATGATAGCGCCATTCTTATCTAGAAAGTTTGTAAATTTCAACTATCCATGAATAGATGTGCGTAATTTAAAAATAAAAAATAAAAAAAAAGCAGCTAACACAAGTTATGATAAAAGTTAGTCTGATAACCACAAAATATAGATTTTGCTTGTACACAGCTGTGGACAAAGTCAGTGGAAAGAATGGGTATTTGGGGATAAAGTAAAAATTATGAAGATAAAAATTATTTGTGTGGGCAAGTTAAAAGAAAAATATTTTAAGGACGCAATTGCGGAGTATCAGAAACGACTTAGTCGATTTACTAAAATAGAATTAATCCAAGTAGCTGATGAGCAAGCGCCTGAAAAATTAAGTTTAGCTGAACAAAATCAAGTTAAGGAAATTGAAGGACAAAGGATTTTAGCTAAAATTAAAAGTAAAGAATATGTGTATGTTACAGCGATTAAGGGTAAGGAACGTAGTAGTGAGGAATTTGCTTTAGAACTAGAAAAACTGGGGACTTATGGTCATTCAGATCTTACTTTCGTAATTGGTGGTAGTCTGGGCACTAGTTCTGCTGTAAATCAGCGGGCAGATGATTTACTTAGCTTCGGCAAATTAACTTTACCGCATCAATTGATGCGGGTGGTGCTAATCGAACAAATTTATCGCGGTTTTATGATTAATAATGGTAGTCCTTACCATAAATAAGAAGATAATAAAAAACAATCAACTATGAAGTGCCCCCAAATTGGGGGGTTATTTTTATGGCTAAATTATCTAAATAAGATAAAATTACAAGCTATCGGCTTGGCATGAATATTAAATTGTTCTTCCTGAATTAAGTTGGCGTTATCAGGTTAGATCTAATATTGATTACTTGCTGGCGTTTCTTGCACGTCACGGCCTAACTATTTTGGCTTAACTTTACACTATTTATAGTAATGACTTTAACCCTCAAGTGGGTAATGTTTTACGGCTTTGAAAAGCAAGTTAAAAATCTTAATGAACTAGAAGATGCAATCAGAGACTACATTGAGTATTACAACCAGAAAAGAATTAAAAGCAAACTAAAAGGACCAACTCCGATTAAATACCGGTAATTAGTCCTCAGTTAATAATTAATAAAGCGAACTAATTTTGGGTTCGCATCATCTATATGGCTATTTTTTATTTAATTTAAAGTAAGTAGTGCAAGGTTAACAAATAATAGAATAATACCGCTATATATCCAATCACTTATTTTTATTGGAATTGCCACGATCGTTGTCCGTGGCGCATCTTCAACATAGCCATGTGACTCCATTGCTTGGGCTAAATTTTCGGCTGAATTGAGGGCAATTAAGATTGCTTTGAAGTAGAGTGTAGGTGACCAAAAACTTAAATAAACTCCCCGCATCATTGCAGCGGTTTGGACTTTTTTAATTGCTTGTTTCATTTGGGGAACAAGATTAAGTGCTGCTAAAATGCCATATGCGAATTTACTTGGTAGATGAAAATTTTGTTCAAAGCAACGAGCAAATTCTGTGGTCGTAGTTCCAATAAAAACGCAGTAGATGGTCAGAGTGTAGACATAAATTCTACTAGCTAAACAAAGAGCGTTCTGTAAATTGGGTTCAGGTGTAAACCAGTACAAAGTAGCAAAGATGGTCGTTGCTGCTACTAATGGTAAAAGTAATGTTAAAAGTAAATTTTTGATTTTGACATGATTAAAAAGTAAATAAACTACTGCTATTCCAATAATGATTAAATTTGTAGGTAAGCTGGTTGTCAATGATATCTCTAAAGAAACTATTACTGCTAAAAAGAATTTAAAACTAGGATTCAATGCGAACACCTCATTTCGTTACATAGGTTAATTGTTGGTTTTTAAAAACAAGATGATAATCACACCACTCCGCAATGTTAGTAAGGTCGTGGGTAATAATTACTAGTGTTTGCCCTTGTCGAGCTTGGTTCTCCTTTAATAAATTTATGATTTGTTTAGCAGAATGATTATCTAAGCCACTTAGTGGTTCATCAAGTAAGAGCACAGCTTGACTAGCAATGATCATCAATAAAATTTGTAATTTCTTTTGTTGGCCACCAGAAAGGGAATAGACAACTTGATCTAAGGTTTGATCTAATTCCAAGGCAATTAAAGCTTTATTAATTTCTGGGTCAGTAAAGAAATGGTTATTAGGACTTTTTTTACTCAAGTTAAGCTCATCTGCAACTGAAATATTAATAAATTGGTCACTAGCTTTTTGGAAAACTTGCCCAACTTGCCGCAAATATTTACGCGTGGATAATTGGCTAATTTCATGGTCATAATAAGTCAAGCTGCCATCGTAGGATAACATTTTACTAAGGGCATTAAAAAGTGAAGTTTTACCAATGCCATTAGCTCCCGTAATGAGGGTGGTTTTACCAGCCATAATTTGTAAGTGCTTTTGGTTTAAAAGTAATCGATTTTCACTAATTTTTGTATTAGTTAAAGTAAAACAGGGCTGCTCACTTTGAGGGAGAGCAAAATGATAATTTTTTTTATCTTTATTTTTTTGCAATAAGTTATCTTTGGCTGCTGCACTTAGCTTAGTGATTACTTTTTTTTGAAATTGAAATATATTGTCACAAATATTTTGATAATTGCTTAAAAGATGATCACTAATGAGAATAGTTTTCCCTTGTTTTTTTAAAGCTGCTAATTTGTTAATTAAAAAGCGTCGAGCATCTGGATCACAATTGGCAAATGGCTCATCAAGTAAATAAAGATCTACATCCATTGCTACTAGAACAGCTAGTGCGACTCGTTGCTGTTCACCACCAGACATTGTATTAATTTTTTGATCAAGTAGGTGGTCAATCTGGGCAAATTTAACGGCCAATTTAAGACGTTGGGCATATTGTTCACGGTCAACTTGGAGGTTTTCTAAAGCGAAGATAATTTCTTCTCGCGGAGTAGACATTGTAAATTGTTCACTAGCATTTTGGAACAGCATCGCAGCTCGTAAGCCATTTAAATCAACTTCCCCAGTGAGTTGACCAGCATATTTGGGATAAAGTGCTACAAGTATTTTTAGTAGGGTAGATTTGCCGCAGCCTGAAGGTCCTACTAATAATGAAAATTCTTTTGTAGGTATGGTTAAACTAAGGTTATCTAAAATTTTATTCTGCAGGTCATATGTAAAAGTTAAATTTTTAATAGTAATCAATTTTATTTCCTAAGTATAAAAAAAGTCATCATGGTTTCATACCAGATGACGTAAAATTCAAGTGATTTTCCCTTCGTTGGCATTATCCATGCAGGTTCAGTGGGTATGTTCTCAGCCTTATCGGCACCCCAATATCAGTGTCATTATACCTAAAAGATGGTTTGCTGTCTATCTTGATCATGATATTAAAGTAAACTTTTTTGCTTTAAAAATTTATAAGTAACAAATCTTTTGATATATAATTAAAGTATAATATAAAATCATTGAGAAGGTGAAGGTATGACAGCAGCTAGGCTGGAACAATATTTAGCGAGTGTTTTACAAGCAACAAGTACTGATACAAATGAGGTATGTCTCAAACCAGTTAATAGCACTTTTGATCTATTTACGATTTATCTTGAAAATCATAATACTGGTCTACATCGCTATCAAACTGCTCGTCAAACTATTATTTTTATGGTGGCAGGAACAATAAACATAAAAATCAATGGAAAAAATATTCGTTTAGCAACAGGAAATAGCGTTTTTTTAGAACCAAAATGTGAATATGATGTTCCTCGGCAAACTAAAGAAGATATAATCGTTAAATTTGAATTTACTAATCATTTAAATTTTCTCAATGCTATAGCTAAATTTAATGATGACGAGCAGACAATAGTTAGCCAAATAAAGTTATCTCTTAAGACGGAGCGGTTGTTATATTTAAAAAATTCAAAATTAGCCAAACCCACCCAACTGATGAGAAGAATCGTTGATGAATATTTAAACCAAAATTTGTTTACTAGTGAAATGATTAGTGCAGAATTAATGATGGCATTTTTAACAACGATTAGAAATCAAAAGCTATCAGCTCTACCACTGGTTAACTATGAATTTGCTGAGACAGCTCTAGATCAATATATTGATGAAAACTTTGCTCATATTACTTTGGAACAAACTGCAAAGCATTTTGGTTTAAATCCTAATTATTTTTCAACTTTAGTTAAGCAAAAGACTGGAAAAAGTTTTGTTGAGCATGTTGATGAAAGACGCATGCAGGAAGCACGTACTTTACTAGCACGCCCCGATATTTCGGTTAGAGATATTATTGCTCAAGTAGGATATAGTGGTAAATCTTTTTTTTATAAAAAATTTAACGAGTATTATCATGAAACGCCAGTTCAAATGCGGACGGAATTATTTAGACAGGCGAATATCAACTTAAAATAGCGGGATGTTAATTTTATTATATAACTATTGTTATGATATATATATATAAACTTCTGCTTGCTGGATACATATGCTACAATCGCTTTCAAAGTTATATTTATAGCATAATTGTTTGTTAATGACTTTAAATTTAAATCACATAGGTGTAGCCGAAAGGACACAAGATATGAGCAAAAGAAAAGGCATTTTTAAAGATGGTAAAAAAATAATATTGGGAGCTGTTACCTTTATAATGCTAAGTTTTTTAACTGCTAATACTAAAGTTGCAGCAGCTTCCTTGCCATCTAGCCCCAAACAGGCTGTAGCTGTATACGATGGTGTTACTGCTACTAATTCAGTTAAGGTAAAATATCAAGACGATAAGGGTAATCCAATTGAATCGTTCAAGGATGAGGTAATTTCAACATCTAAAATTAAAGTACCCCAAATTCCAGGTTATACATTTAAGTCAGCTCAATATGCTGATAAGCCAATCGATTCTAAAGATAATTTAATTGAAATTACAACTCCTGTTGCAGATGGAATTTTAATTTTAACTTATACTAAAGATACGGTAGTTGATAAACGCGAACCAATTAAAGGTGCAAATGTCATAGTAAAATATCAAGCTGAAGATGGCAACACACTTGCCACTGAAGAAGTTTTAAGTGGAAATCTGGGTGATGGTTATATTTCAACTGCTAAAGAAATTCCAGGTTATACACTTAAGACACGACCGACTAATGCCGTTGGATTTTTTGATAGTGTAGAACAGATTGTAACTTATATTTATACTAAGAACGGACAAACTAATTCTACGGATAATGAATCTGTAGTTCCCCCAAAAGACGATAAGTCGAGTAATAAGCAGCAGGGACATTCTCAAAATTGTTTACCGACTGGTAAAAAACCGACTGATAGTAAGACTAAGATTACAAGCAATTCTACTAGGGGTAAGGGACTTAATGATCCCAATAACGATCACTCTGCAGGCAAGTTGCCGCAAACTGGTATAAATAAGCAATCCCAGTTATCACTTTTAGTAGCGGGAATTGTTTTATTACTAACTGGGATTAGTTTAACTAGTCTTAAGTCTAAGAAGAAAAATTAACTTTATAGTTATTTAAAAGGCACCCTTTTAAAAAGGTGCCTTTTTATAATTACATTTTTTCTAAACGAACAATTCGATCTGCTGTTGGGGGATGAGTGTCAAATAAATGTGTCAATCCATGCTGTTGATGCAGAGGATTTTCAATATACATTCCGGCACTACTTGGATCTGCTTTTTTCATAGGCTCTGAATTTTCAATTTTTTTAAGTGCAGAAATTAAACCTTGTGGATTCCGCGTTAATTCTACTGATGAAGCATCAGCTAAATATTCACGGTTTCGCGACAATGCCATTTGGGCTAAACTCGCACAAATGGGTCCGAGGATTAAGACAAACAAGATAGCAATAACTTTAAAAATCAAGTTCAAACTATTGTTGCTATCGTTATTATCATGGTCATCGTCATCAATCCACCAGATGTATCTACTGGCTATTCCTGATAGAAAAGAGATAACACCAACTAAGACAGCTGCAATAGTAGAAACCATGATATCGTAATTTCGAATATGCGAAATTTCGTGACCTAAAACGCCTTCTAGTTCTTCACGATTCATCATATCCAGTAGCCCTTGTGTAACTGCAACTGCTGAATGATTGGGATCACGGCCTGTCGCAAAGGCATTAGGACTTTGATCATTTATAATAAAAACACGTGGCATTGGTACACGACCAACTAAAGCCATATCTTGAACAATATGCCATAATTGGGGATTACTTTGTTCATCTATTTCTTGTGCATGGTTGAGGCTCATAACCATATTGGCTGGATTAGGTAAGACAATTAGCATATAAATAACGCTAAAGATAATGGCAACAATCAAACCTAAAATCGGGCGATTACCGAAAATATAGCCTAAACCAGCGCCTACTAAAGCTAAAATAATTATAAACAAAGTCATAATAACTATTGTTTTTCGTTTGTTGCGAGCGATTTGTTCAAATAGCATAACACTAACCTATCGTTTAAAATTTTACTTTAGGTACTTCTTTTTCAGTTTCATTTGTTTGCAAGTAAGCAACTTTTTGGAATCCATGTATTTTTGCAACAATATTTGATGGGAAAGTCAAGAGTTTTTGGTCATATGATGCAGCAGATGAATTATAAAGTTGTCTGGAATAAGAAATTTTATTTTCAGTATTAGTTAATTCTTCCTGTAACTTCAAGAAATTTTGATTTGCCTTTAGGTCAGGATAGTTTTCGGATAATGCAAAAATTGTTTTTAACGAATCTGAAATTTGATTTGAAACCTTCATTGTTTGAGCGTGATCATCACTCGGTATATTAGTTAATTGATTTCGCAACTGAACAACGCGTTCTAATGTTTCTTGTTCATGTTTAGCGTACCCCTTAGTTGTTTCGACTAAGTTAGGGATTAAGTCATTACGCCGTTTTAATTGGACATCAATTTGACTCCAGGATTCTTCAGTATAGACTTTGGCTTTTTGTAAGCCGTTATAAAGTGTAATATAAATTGCAATTAGTAATATGATGACAATAATAGCAATTAAAGTTAAATTGAACATTATTTTTCCTCCTAATAAGTTATTATTAATTATAACTTACTATACCTGATTTTAATAATAATAAGTTAAATCCAAGGGTTAAGAAGATTTTCTTAAACTATTAGTAGTATCCAACCAACAATTGTAAGAATAATTAAACTAATAAATTGCATAATAGACCATTTTTTGAAAAATTCACTGCGAGAAACAGTTGCGTTTTGTGTAAATGTTTTCAAAACTAGCATATTTGCCATAGAGCCAATTGGTGACCCAAAGCCCCCAATATTTGATCCTAAAAATAATGCTTTAGCATATGGTGTGAATTTACCAACTAATATAGTAGCTGGGACGTTACTGATTATTTGACTAGATAAAATTGATATAAAGTAAGTTGAACTTTCTGAATTAATCATTGTGTGAATTAAGGTAACAACTAAAGGAATTTGTTGGATGTCACTGATAAAAATAAAAAAGCACGTAAAAGTTAAAAGTAGTGCATAATCAAGTTTTAGTAGGATTTTTGGATTAATTATTAAAGCAAGTATAATTGCGACAATCATCGGAATAATAATGTTAATAACTTTAAAAACACCTAAAAAGAATAGCGCAAATACAGCTGTAGTAATTACAGTTGGCCGAATACTAATATTAATTTGTTTAGCACTTTGCGTTGGTATTTTTGTTTTGGGAATAAAATATAGAATAACAAAGGTAATTATTAACGCAGCTAGTAGATAAGGTAATGACCAAGAAAAGAACTCAATTGCATTAACCGAATATTTACTAACTAAAAAAATATTATGGGGGTTACCCCAAGGAGTAAAAGCAGCTCCAATATTTGCGCCCATTCCGATTAGGGTTACTGGTAAAATCTGCGGTAAATCACATCTTTTAGCAATATTTAAGTATAACGGAATTAGAGTTAATGCAGTAATATCGTTACCCAAAAACATACCAGAAATAATCGAAAGCAGTGTAAACAATGTGTTTAACTTTTTCATGTTGTCAGTTATGCTAGTCAACTTATACGCTAAGACGTCGAGTACATGTAAGTAAGCGTAAATTTGAATGATGATTAGCATTGTAGCGATAGAAAATATGGTATGTAAATTAATATCTTCTAAACGTGGTCTAGCAAAGAAAAGACTTATAATCGTTACCACGATAGTAATTTGTAAGATTCTATCACTAAAAATCTTTTTTAAGATGGACATAAAATGTCCCCTTTCACAGTTATAATCATCTATCATATTGCTATATACATTTTGAGCCTTTTTTTCTTTGTTCGCAATAAAAACTTTTCATTAGTAAATGGGTGTACATAAACATAAACTTTGACTTCCAGTTAAAAGATAGCCTATACTTGGGAAAATGATTAAGGATTAGGAGGAAGATAATATGAATAACTCTAAATCAATTAAAATCAATATTAAGCCTGAAGCAGCTGATAAAATAAAGGCACAAGCTGCTGGGCAGGTGGTGCTTTTAGCACTTAATGACGGCTCCAATAAATATTCGGATATTGGCGGTAGTTGTACAATCGGTGCAAATTTTCAATTTGTAATTTTAAATCAACCAGATCCAGATTTTCCAATTAAAGTAGACAATAATGCTGACTTAGATATGTATACTAGTTCAGCTGAGTTGCAATATTTGGATGGAGGATTAATTGTCAGTCAAAAGGATGCAGCATTAAGTTTGGCTGATGATAGTGGTGTAATCGATGGTGCTGTTACAATTAATGTAAGTAAAAATAACTAATAAGTAATATAAAGGAGCAGTCACTGGCTGCTTTTTTATATATAACTAACTAGTCACACACTGATCCATAGTATACTTGGCGACAAACCTTGCTTGATTAGGCTTTTCGTGGTAAACTGTAAAAGATTTTCGGAAATCTGAAAGGAAGTATAGTACTATGCGTAAAGGTGAAAATTACAACACTGGTTGTGAACCAAACCAAAGACCTAAAAACAAGAAGAATGGTAAAAAGCGCGTTGCTCATGTGGCAGCAGTTGTTGCTTTCTTGAACAAGGCTAAGGCAGACGAAAATAAGTAGTGTGCATTAAATAAACTAAAAGGGTGGATTACATTTGTAATCCCCCCTTTTTTTATAGCCATAAGTTGGTTAAAATGGAGCTAAGATTAATGACATTATTTGCCTTAAAGGAGATATCTTAAAGTGAAATTTCAATGTAGCGCCTGCGGTTTGCGACTTAATTCCAATCATTTCAAGTACCAAGAAGCAAAGAAGCTGCAATTAACTAGTATTTGTGATCAATGTCTTCAACGTGGAGCAAAAGCTGCGGACTTTGGTAATGTACCAATTGCTATTTTTGCGCAGGGTTTGCTCTATGGGTTTGTTGGTCGAGATAATGAAGATCAAGAACTGAATTTTTTAGTGCATTCAAAAGATAAGCGTAAGCGTTACGAGTCTTTTATTCAAGATTATGATAGTAATGAATTAGCACAGCAACAACTTAACCGACAAGAGTTTAATCAAGCGCTCATCGCTAGTGAGGTGGGGAAAATTGAATTTATTCCACAATTAAATCTTACTTTTGCTGAAAATTTAAATAAATTAGGACTAAATGTTGATTTTAGGTTAAATGAAGTCGACTTTATTGATCGTGAACGTATCCGAGCTAAATACCATTATCGCTGTCAATATTGCGGCCGGCGAGGGCATAGCGTGGACCACAAGCATCCGGTATCTTTATCACATAATAATGATTTTGACAATTTGATCTTGTCTTGTCAGGAATGCAATCGAATTAAATCTAATATGCCCTATGAACTTTTTATCAAGTTAAATGCACAAATTGCCCAACTTAATCAAAAATTAGTTAAGTATGAAAATGCTCTAGCAACCTTTAGCGGTGAATTTGAACAAAGAAGGCGCAGTATAGCTGCCACAATGCACCTTAAAGGTGTTGTTAACGATTCGGAATTAACGCAAATGCGAAAGCAAAACAAAAAATTACAAGATGCGATTGATAGTTTAAGTAGTGATTATGATGAATTGCGAAAATTGCGTGAGCAACACTTTAATGTTGGCTGGAAGTTATTAAAGGAGAATGCTAAAGAGGATATCATTTAAGTGATCAAATATTATAATTGAGATATAAGAAGGGGGAGTTTAATAATGAAATTTAAAAAGATAAGAGGTCATTTTTCAAAACTAGTTAAGTTAGGAATAATGTTTGCTTTATTAGCTAGTATCGTGGAGTCTGCTGTAACTGTTCAAGGATCAGCTAAAACACTAGAAACAGTAGTAAGTAATCCGAGCTTAGGATTGGGAATTTGGACTGGCAAAGATGGTGACTGCAACTGGGATTATGATGTAGTTACCAAAACATTGACTATTGAAAATGGTCAATTATCATCTATTCCGCTTACCAAAGAGTTGTCGTGGGCAAATGAAATTGAGTATCTTAATTTTGACGGTCAGATAGGGTTACCTGCTAATGTGGCAAACAAATTTGCTAATTTAACTAGTCTAAAGGCCATTAGCGGATTAAATAAAGTGGATACAAATGCGACAACCAATATGGCAAGTCTTTTCGGTAATGATCTAAATTTAACTAGTCTTGACTTGAGTCATTTTGATACTAAAAATGTAACCAATATGAGCAATATGTTTTCCTATAGTGGAATTACTAATCTTGATCTAAGTCATTTAGATACCAAAAATGTTACAGATATGTCTGGTATGTTTCTTCAAACTAGAAGACTGAATAATCTTGATCTAAGTCATTTAGATACCAGAAATGTAACCAATATGAGCAATATGTTTTCCTATAGTGGAATTACTAACCTTGATCTAAGTCATTTTGATACCAGAAATGTAACCAATATGAGCAATATGTTTGCCTCTAGTAGAATTGCTAATCTTGATTTAAGCCATTTTGATACTAATAGCTTAACAAGTATGAGAGGTATGTTTCAAGGCACTGGAGCTTTAGGTGAAAAATTCACTTTAAGTAGTCACTTTAATACTAGTAAAGTAACTGATATGTCGGAATTATTTGCTGCTACTAAATATGCACAGATTGTTTTAAATAATCTTGATACTAGTCATGTGACTAATATGCGCGATATGTTTGCACATTCTTGCGTAAATAGTCTTGATTTGAGCCACCTTGATACTAGTCACGTTACTAATATGTCAGGGATGTTTTCATATAATACAAACTTAACTAGCCTTGACTTAAACCATTTAGATACATCTAACGTTACTGATATGTCCTATATGTTTACAAATGATACCGCTTTGAATCACTTAAATCTCAGCGGCTTAGATACGTCTAAAGTAACTGATATGCATTATATGTTTGAAGCTAATCCGGCTTTAACTAGCTTAGATTTAAACCATTTTGATACTAGTAGATTAATTAATATGCAGGCAATGTTTAGAAAAGATACAAATCTGGTTGACTTAGACTTGCACAACTTTAAGACCAATCAAGTCCAAATCATGGATGATTTATTTGAATATGATTCTAAGCTTGAAAGTGTAAATTTAAGGGGGTGGAATACCCGAAAGGTAACCACAATGAGCAGTATGTTTAGGCATTGTCCCCAGTTAGTTTACGTTGATCTCAGTGGTTTTCATACTCCCAAATTAAAAGACTCTACACTAATGTTTCAGTATGACTATAAGTTAGCTGGTATTGATTTGAGTCACTTTAACATCCATAATAGTAACATTTTAGATCATGCAGGGAATCCAAATGGCTTTGCAGTTAAATTGGGTCATTATCGTTTGCGTAAGAGTTCAGGTGTGGGACAAAGTTTTAAGCATATTCAAGCAGTAGGTAAAGGAAAGCTCAATCACCCTCAGGGGAAAAAATATACAGCAGAGCAACTTTTTAGGTTGTATAATCATTCGGCTCAAAAAAGTCCAGTGGCAATCTATGTGATGTATAACGGTAAAAAACCAAGTTTTGCTAAACACCTAGGAATTAAATAATTAAAGAAAAATAGGTTAACTTACTAGAAGTTAACCTATTTTTGTTATTTAAGTAATCCTAATCACCTAATGGGAAATCCAATGAAATTAATTGCTTACTAGTCGTTTCTAACAGCCAAGTTGCTTCATTAACTTGGGCAATTGTTGCCTTGTTTGAACGTAAAACTTGGGAAGAATTAGTTAAAGCATTACGATAATTAGCTTTTAAATCACTATATTGGGTAATTACCTTATTAGTATTTTCAAAACTCATAAATAATTTTTGTAGTTCACTTTTATCAGCGTTGGTTGCAATAACTTGATCATTTTGAGCTTGCTGTTTTGTGTTTTGAACTTGTAGTTTATTTTGATTATTAAACTGAACATCACTGGCTTTGATAAAATAGTTACTATAGTTAGCCGCTGCTACATTATTTGGTAAATCATTCTGTTTCAGTGGTTGTTGTGTTTGGTCATTAATTAATTTGGGATTGTCATAGTTAAGGAAATGGTAAAATAATGTAGCTTTGTGTTCACTAGGTAGCCAGAGATAAAAGAGACCATCTATTAAAATTGAGTTATTGTTTGTAGTTTGAATGCTTATACCACTAGGATTACCTGTAAAATCAAAGAGCTTAATAGAATTTCCTGTTACTGGGGTAACGGGGTTAAAAGCTAATGCTGTATAGTCAACAATTGGTAAGTCATTTCGAAAAGTAATATCTGCTTCATCAATGTATTCGTCGGGATAATCGTGTAGCCGATAGCTATATCCCTCAAAGCCGTCTAAATAGCGAGGAATAACAGCAAGATCAATTTTGATTTTTTGTCCTTTTTTAAGGAGATGATTGGTTTGATGTTGAGAAAGCGTACTTGTTTTGGCTGTCGCAAGGAGAGTCGCTGAGCTAACCCCGTTATACCGAGCAATATGACCATCGATACTAGCAATATTATCTGCACGAAGATAACGATTTTGTCCTAAAGCATAATATTGCTTATTATTAATCGTTTTAGTCGGTAAATAAAATATTTGTTTTTGCTTATTAAGATCTTCATCATAAAAGAAATATTTAGGCATCGTTGTGGTTGGTCTGACTTTGCCATAATAAGTAACAATTGCATTTTGCGCAAGACTCTGTCCGGTAGGTTTACCCTTGGCAGTATAAATTAATGACTTGTTTGCCAATACAAGCTTACCTTTTTTAGTATCTTTTTGGTTGACGTCCTTAACAACTGCAGCGTTGACGTAATTGCCACCGCCAAGATCATAATATTTTTGACCGTTAATTTTGTTTATTGCATAGTAATTAAAGTCTGAATCTTCATAGGTATAAATTATTTTGTAACCTTGCTGATCGGTCATAAAAGGATCAGGTGATGTATTCCTTTTAACTTTAATTTTATGGCCAAATTTGTCATAAAGATAATCATTTTTGATAAAAGTGATTTTTCCTTTAGATACTTGTTTTGCTGCTTGTACGGCTTGTGGTTGATTAATATTTACTAAAAAGTGACTTGCAATCAAAGCAACGACAGCAAGTCCAATACTAAATTTTTTCGTAATTTTCATTAGTAACCTCTTTTCAAATGATAATTAAATTGATGTATTTAATTGTATTATAGTATATTTAATGCATAAACAAGCTTGAAAATATTATATTATCTGTAGGAATAACTTTGACCACCAGGTTTTCTGGTGATTTTTTTCGTTAGCAGTATCAGAAATCTTTTTAAGCTAATCAGCTCTTATCTCAGCCATTATGTAATTGCTGTTTTTGCTGCAGAGCTAATGAAATTTAAAAAGACAAAAGGTCATTGCTATCAAATGATATGGAGGCCAAAATTAGAATCAATTATTAAATTTTAATTTAGGACTGATTTTCGATATGCAATCGAGGTCAGTCCTTTTAAGTTTCATTTGAGTCTTTTGTTATTATAAAAGTTACTATATTTTCTGATTGCTTCTTCATAATCTAGTTAAATTCTTTTAATGGTATTGTTTATGGAATACGGCTGTTAGGTAAATTAATAATCATTTCATAAACAACGTTGACAACGCTTTCTAGTTAAGAATAAAATTATTTTATACTGATATTTATATCATACTCTATTTTTATACAAATAAGTGAAATGATTAAAAATAAGAAATGGATTAAGTGAAATGATAAAGTTATCTAAAAGGTGTTTATCTTTATGGGGTAAGAAGAAGGTTGAAAATGGTCAGCCGTTGTGGTTGCCCTTAGTTGCCCATTTAACTGATACCCAAAAGGTTATTAATTTTCTCTATAATCAATGGCTTAGCCAAGGACAACAAGAATTTTTAACCCAAAACTTGACTGATGAGGAAATTCATAAATTGATTAAGTTTCTGGGATTTACCCACGACATTGGCAAGGCTACACCGGCTTTTCAAACTAAAGAATCATATGATAGAGCTCAGACTTTAGATAACGATATAATCGAAAATTTAATTAGAAATGGTTTTTTCAAATTGGATCAGTTGGAATTGGCTTCACGCAATCTATCACCTCATAATAGGGCTGGAGAAGCCCTTTTATTGGAGTTTCAAGTTCCTGATACGGTTGCAGCTTTAATTGGTGGTCATCATGGAAAGCCTGAAACTGATTCGCCAAGTGATGATTTGACTATCAATACATCAAATTATTATCAAAGCGATCAAGATGAAACTTTGAAACAACCGTGGAAGCAGGTACAACGAGAGTTATTTGATTATGCTTTAGTAAGTTCCGGTTACAGTGATGTTAGCGAGATTCCTACGATTACTCAGCCAGAAGCAGTTATTTTAGAGGGCTTGCTTATTACAGCCGATTGGTTAGCTTCAAGTGAATATACCAGAAATGGGAAGGAACTCTTTCCCTTAATCAGTCTGGAACAATCATGGGCTGATTTGGATATGGAGCAGCGGTTTACGAAGGCAATGCATAATTGGTTATTAAATGGTACATGGCAACCGCAAAAAATAAATAAAATGACGGATCCATATCAAGAACGCTGGGGGTTTAACGCACGTCCTGTCCAAAAAGTAGCAACAAAAGCAATTGGTGAAACTATAGATCCAGAAATGATCATTGTTGAAGCTCCAATGGGTTTGGGTAAAACAGAACTGGCCTTAGTGGCGGCGGAACAATTAGCCTATCTTTGTAAAGAAGATGGCGTCTTTATCGGCTTGCCAACACAAGCTACAAGTAATGCTATGTTTAACCGGGTTGATCAATGGATAGAAAAATTAGCTGAAAAGCAAAAAGAAAATTTTCCGATTAAATTAATGCATAGTAAGGCCCAATTCAATAAAGTTTATAAACAATTACCTGATGCGGAAAATGTTGACACAGCAGGGGCTGTAACAATTAATTCGTGGTTTTCAGGAAAAAAATCAATTTTAACTAAGTTTACAGTTGGAACAATTGATAACTTGCTGTCAATGGCGCTAAAGCAGCGCCACCTTTTCTTAAAGCATCTGGGTTTTAGCGGTAAAGTGGTGATTATTGATGAAGTCCATGCTTATGATACTTATATGAGCCAGTATTTACTTAAGGCGATTACTTGGCTGGGGGCTTATCATGTACCACTGGTGATTTTGTCGGCAACGCTCCCGCAAGAAAAAAGACAAAAATTAATTAAAGCCTATTTAGGCGGAAAGTATGGTAAAAAATATAAGCATAATTTTAAAGGGCCAGCCGATTGGGAAAAAACGCAAGCTTATCCGCTGCTTAGCATTTTAGATAATGGGCAATTAAAGCAATTTTCTGATTTTCCCGGGCAAAGTGATCAGAAGCAGCAAAAATTGCAGGTGACCAGACTTAATTTAGCTGATGAAGAACTGATCGATCATGTTCTAGACAAAATAAACGGCGGCGGAGTTGCCGGAATAATTGTAAATACGGTTAAGCGGGCGCAAGCACTTGCTAAAGTATTGGAGCAAAAGGGAACCAAATACTTCGTGCTTCATTCTGCATTTTTAGCAGCCGAGCGGGGCAAGCAGGAAGAAAGATTGCAACAAGCAATTGGGAAAAATGCTGTGCGCCCTAAAAAATTGGTTGTAATCGGAACACAGGTGTTAGAGCAATCACTTGATATTGACTTTGATGTTCTTTATACCGATATTGCCCCGATGGACTTACTTTTGCAACGTGCAGGACGGTTGCACCGGCACAACATTAAACGGCCCAAGTTACTAGCAACGCCACAGTTATTTGTGATGGGAATTAATTGTTTGGGTGATTATGGCAAGGCTAATCAAAGTATATATCAGCAGTATTTATTGCTGAAGACCGATTATTTTTTAAAGAACCGGATTACTTTACCTAATGATATATCTGATCTCGTCCAAAAAGTTTATGACGCTGAAACAGATGCTGAAATTAACGGAATTCAAAAATATAAAGCCGATTTTGATAATTATAATGAAACTAAAAAAAATAGTGCCGGGGATTTTCAAATTGGTAATCCGCGAAAAAAAGCGCGTAACGGAATTCGTGGTTGGCTTGATCGCAAACAAGGAAATGTTGATAAGGATGAGCAAAAGGCAAGTGCTACTGTCCGTGATATTCAAGAAACAATTGAGGTAGTCTTAATTAAACATACCTCTCAGGGCGATTTCCTATTAGATGGGCGTAAGTTAGATGCAGTACCAGATTATGAAATTGCTGAACAAGTAATCAAATTACCGTCAGCCTTAACGACATACCCAAAAGAAACTGAGCAAATAATTAATGAACTTGAGAACAGAACTAAGCCGTATCATGATAATTGGAATAACAGTGTTTGGCTAAATGGAACCTTAGTACTCCCATTAGATGGTAAGCTGTCGGCTAAGGTTGGTAAGTGGAATATACAGTATTCTAAAAAGTTGGGCTTAAGTTATACAAAGGGGGACGACCATGATTGAAAGAAAATTTAATTTGACTACTGATCCTTGGATTAAGGTAATTGTCAGCGACACCAATCAAGAATTAAAAGTTTCGTTAATAGATTTATTTAAAAATGCACATCAATATCGGCAATTAGCAGGAGAGATGCGTGTCCAAAATTTAGCAATTATGCGCTTATTATTAGCAATTTTAACAACCGTTTATTCGCGTTTTGATGCAGCTGGCCAGCTATATGATTGGCTAATAGAAGGTACTGATCAATTTGGCTCTGACGCTAAATTTGATGAAGATTATGATGAAGAAGACATCGAGGAAGATACATTAACAACTTGGCACGAATTATACCAAAAGGGACAATTTTCTGATTTGATAATTGAGTATTTAAAATATTGTTCAAATCGGTTTGATTTTTTTGGTAAGCATCCTTTTTACCAAGCAACCAAAGAAGAATACGATAGCTTAGTACCTGCAGATAAAGTAGTTGCTAAAGGTATAGGTACAGTACCCATTAAACAAATTAACAGACGGATTTCTGAAAGTAATCATTCATCGGTAGTATTTCCAGCTAAAGTTGGTAAACATAAAAATGAAATGTCCATCGATGAATTAGTTCGGTGGCTTATTACTTATCAAAATTATACAGCCGTAATTGATAAGACTAAGATTGCCACTAATGAAAAATTTTCTGTGTCGTCTGGTTGGCTTTATAAATTAAATCCTGTGATTGTTAAGGGCAAAAATATATTTGAAACATTAATGCTTAACTTGGTTCTTTATAATCAAGGTGAACAAAAATTTGCCTTAGAAAAACCTATTTGGGAATTTGCCAGTGCCAAAGCGTATATTGACAAACGTAAAACAGGGGATTTGCCAGATAATCTTGCAGAACTTTATACGAGCTGGTCCAGGCTTCTTCATCTTGAATGGAATAAAGATGGCCAACCAGCACTTTTTAGTGCAAAATTACCCAAAATTGACAGTACCAATGCTTTTATTGAACCAATGACTGTCTGGCGTCAAGATAACAAAACGGGTAAATATCGACCAGATAGCAAAAACTCATATAATGTCGATAAAGCCATGTGGCGTAATTTTGGTAATTATGTCAATGTTCAGACCGCTAATGATACTCATGAACCAGGAATTATTAAGTGGCTGCGGCTACTTAAAGAAAATCAGCTAATTACCCGCAATAGACTATTAACTTTAATAGCGATTAACTTAGTGGATGATGACAATCCCAATTCACAATTGCCAACTGTGGAACTTTATGATGATATGAGTATTAATATCGATGTTTTATTTGATACCAATAACGTTTACTATTGGCCAGCCAGGATCGAACAAGTAATTGATCTTACCCAGAAAATTGGGCAGGATTTTTGGATATTTGCCCGTAATCTTGGCATACTACGTGGCTTTCAAAAAGATAGTCTTACAGGATTTGCTAACCAATTAAGCGCACAATTTTATTATGGTTTGAATGAACCATTTAAAAATTGGCTAGCCAGCCTAACTGATGAATACGAGCGTGACCAACAAATAAATATTTGGAAAAAGCAGCTTAGAAGTTATGCTTTTAATGAAGGACAAAAAGTAGTTGATAGCAGTTCCTCTCGTGATGTTAAAGGTATCATTACCGAACATGGTTTACAAAACATTTTTACAATAATGAATCAATTTAAATATAATGTGAATTTAGATTTTAAAAAAAGTAGGTAAAATAATTTATGGCAGATGATTATAAAATTAAAGCAGTAACTAATAAAATTATTGAACGGCTTTATAATAATGGCAATCTTGATAAAGCAACTTTAGCGACATTAAGGGGAACTTCTCAATTTACTAGTCCTAAGGCACAAAAAGCCTGGCCGATTATAATTAATTATTTACCAAATAGTTACTTAAGTAAAAATGGTAATCCAACAGCAGCTGAAACTGCAATTTATGCGACTATACGTTTTTATGCAATTTTTCAACAAGGACAAGATAAGTTTGTTTCAGTGAACAAAGAAAACTCACAAACTGGTGTTAGCTTCTTTAGGGCGCTTGCCAGATTAAGACAAGACGAGAAATTAAAGCAAGCATTAGATCGGCGTGTACAAGCACTACTAGCAACAACCAATGTTAACAGTGTAATAAATTCTTTAGTTCATCTAGTAGAAATACTAAAGAGTAATGATAATAAGGCATTAGAAATTGATTTTCCCTTGCTCGCGCAAGATTTATATAAATTTCAATGGAATTATCATTGCGCAAATGAGGTCAGACTAGCATGGGGCGAAGATTATTTTAACCAAAATGATATTAATGTTATAAATAATAAAGATGTAAGCGAAGGGAAATAATTATAATGAATGAAAAAAATTTATATTTAGATTTAAACGTAATCCAGACAGTACCATCATCCAATATTAACCGTGATGATACCGGTTCTCCTAAAACAGCGTTTTATGGTGGAGTTACCCGTGCCCGTGTTTCATCTCAAAGCTGGAAAAGAGCAATGCGCAATTACTTTAAAGAAGAAGAAAATGTCGCAATTGGGACAAGAACCAAAGAAATTCCAATCTACTTAGCAAAGCAAATCCAACAATTAGACCCTAGTCTAGATGAAAAAGCCGCAATGGATAAAGTTATTGCGTTATTCAAAGCTGTTAAAATTAAAGTCAAAAAAAATAAAGATAAATATGAAACCGGTGCTTTGTTATTTACTAGTCCTGGACAGATTAATAAATTAGCAGAATATGCTATTGCTAATGATAACATTAATGATAAATATGATAAAAAAGAAATCAAAAAGATTTTAAAAGAAGATAATCCATTAGATTTAGCCTTGTTTGGTCGTATGGTAGCTGAAAATCCAGAGCTAAATGTTGATGCATCAGCTCAAATAGCCCATGTAATCTCAACTCATGAAATCGTACCTGAATATGACTACTTTACTGCCCTTGATGACTTACAAACAGATGATGCAAATGGTGCAGCAATGCTAGGCACAACCGAATACAATTCGGCTACTTTGTATCGCTATGCCAATATTAACGTTAAAGACTTGATTAAGAATCTTGGTCAAAAAGCTGCTCTTGAAAGCATTGTAGCGTTTATTAAAGCCTTCATTTTGTCAATGCCAACGGGAAAGCAAAATACCTTTGCTAACAAGACCTTGCCAAATTATATTATGTTGACTTTACGTACTGATACGCCTGTAAACTTAGTATCAGCATTTGAAGAACCGGTAACTACGCAAAATGGTTATGTCAAAAAGTCAATTGAAAAATTACAAAATGCGTATAAAGCTACTGGCAAATTAGTTGAAAAACCTTTACTTAATTTAACATTATCGCAAGTTGACTTAGCAAAAGATAAAGAATTCAACCAAACTGATAATTTAACGGAATTAATTGATAAAATAACTACCACTTTAACAAAGGCAATAGCAGATGAAAACATTAACAATTAGATTCACAGCGCCATTGCAATCTTATGGCAATGAAGCAAATTTTAATAGACGTACATCGGGTGATTATCCGTCAAAAAGTGCAGTAATTGGTATGATTGCTGCCGCTTTAGGATACAGTCGTGAGGACGAACAAATTCAAGAATTAAATAAATTACAGTTTGCCGTGCGCATTGATCAACCAGGTAAAATATTAACTGATTTCCAAACAGTTGAATTAGAATCTAATAAACCACCAAAACTAACTTATCGTGAATATCTCCAAGATGCTGTTTTTGTCGTTGCAATTGGCGGAAAAATAGCTGATATTAACCATATTAAATATGCGTTAAATCATCCTCGTTATGCCTTATTTTTAGGACGTCGAGCTAATTCACCAGCTGGAGTATTACAGATAACTGAATTTCCTGATAAAGATTCGGTTACGGCATTAAAAGCTTTACCTTGGCAGGCTTCAACTTGGTATCAAAAAAGACATAGTGCTGATAAATTGATAAAAATTCAAATTATTGCTGATGCCAATTTACTTACTAGTAAAGAAACACATTTAGTCAAAGATCAAGTAGGTTCATTTGATTCAAGAAATCGGCAATATAAATTTCGCCCAATTAATACCACTTGGGTTGAATTACGTAATCCGCTTTTTAAGCAAAATACGCAGCATGATGCGATGTCGCCGTTATAGAAAGGAGCAGAAATGTATTTATCAAGAGTTGAAATTGATATTGCTAATCGGCAAAAAACGAAAGATTTAACGCAACTTTCTGCTTTTCACAATTGGGTAGAGCAAAGTTTTCCTGATGAAATTAACAATGGCAAAAAATTACGGCATTTATGGCGAATTGATCAGCTACAAGGCAAAAAGTACCTATTATTATTAAGTGAAAATATGCCTGACAAACGACAACTTTTACGCTATGGTGTTCATGATACAGTCATGATTAAGAGCTATGATCGCCTGCTTAATAGCATAAAACAGGGACAACTACTGCAATTTAGATTAACGGCTAATCCTACTCATACTGTGCTTCAACCAGGTATAAAGCAGGGACGAGTTGTTCCGCATATTACGGTAGATTACCAACGAAAATGGTTAATTGAGCGTTCTCAAAAATTAGGTTTTCAATTGGGAACTACAACTGATAAATCGACTTTTGATATTGTTAGTCGCGATTGGCCATTATTATCTTATAGAAGTGGACGTAGACTGCGACTTAGCAGAGTAACTTTTGAAGGTCGGTTACGTGTAGAAGATGCAGATCAATTTAAACAAGCATTAATAAAGGGCATTGGCCGTGAAAAAGCATTTGGTATGGGTCTGATGACAGTGATACCTGGGAAGAATAATGACTGAAAAGTTTGGTGCCAGAAAACCTGATTTACCTGAGCTAGCGAGAGTAAAGGATCGATTAACTTTTCTTTATTTTGAACATGCAAAGCTGAATCGGCAGGATAGTGCACTCATGATAACTGATAGTCGCGGAACAGCTTTTGTTCCCGCAGCAATCGTGAGTGTCTTAATGCTCGGACCTGGGGTAGATATTACACACCGTGCCATGGAATTAATTGGTACTGCTGGTATGGCTGTTGTTTGGGTAGGAGAACGAGGTGTAAGACAATATGCTCACGGGCGTTCTTTGAATCATTCATCAAGACTTCTTGAAGCACAAGCAAAATTAGTTTCTAATACACGATCAAGAATTGCGGTAGCTCGAAAAATGTATCAAATGCGTTTCCCTAATGAAGATGTATCAGGATTAACGATGCAGGAATTGCGAGGTAAAGAGGGCAGTAGAGTGCGAAAAATTTATCGTGAGCAATCCCAGGCAACGGGAGTGTTATGGACCAGAAGAGAATATAATCCTGATAATTTTGAAGCTGGGACACCAATTAATAAAGCTTTAACAGAAGCGCACCAGGCTTTGTATGGTTTAAGCTATAGTGTTATTGTAGCAATGGGTGCTTCTGCTGGGTTAGGTTTTGTGCATACGGGACACGACCTAGCATTTGTGTATGACTTTGCTGATCTGTACAAGGCAGATTTTTCAATTCCAGTAGCGTTTAAAATTACGGCCAAATATGGCAATGATAAAGATATTGCTACAAAAATAAGATTGGCAATGCGGGATGCATTTACAGATGGTAAATTACTGGTAAGAATGGTAAAAGATTTACAGAATATTTTGAATGTAACTGATGAGATTAATAATATTGATGTTATAAATCTTTGGGATGACAAATTAGGCTTACAAAAATTCGGGGTTCAATATCATGAACTAGATCAGGAAGATGACACATGATAGTGATTACTTTAACCAAAGTACCAGCATCCTTGAGAGGAGATTTAACTAAGTGGTATCAAGAAATTCAAACTGGAGTTTATGTGGGCAATGTGAGTGCAAGAATTCGTGATTTACTATGGGACAGAGTAGTTCAAAATATAGGCAATGGCGAAGCTACAATGGTTTATAATACAAATAATGAATTAGGTTATCAGATTAAGACAACACGAAAAATGTATAAAGTTGTTGATTTCGATGGCATTCCATTAATGATGCATCTTAATTCTACTGCTGTATCAGGTTTTGAAAAACATGGGTTTAGCAATGCGGCTAAATTTCATCGTGCTAGAATGGTGGCACAAAAGTCTGAAAAGCCAAGAGTAACTAAAACCAATAAACACTTTGTCTCCCTTGATGTCGAAACAACAGGTCTAAACCCAGATAAAAATCAAATTATTTCTATTGGAGCAGTTAAAAAAATTAATGATAAAAAGTATGATAGTTTTTATAGATTAATTAAAGTTGATACTGCGGTGCCAAAGACGATAACTGAATTAACCGACATAACATTAGAATTATTGAAAAAAGAGGGGGTTACTTTAGATAGAGCTCTTAGAGAACTAACTGAGTTTATTAGTTCTGCCACGATTATTGGCTATAATTTACAGTTTGATTTATCCTTTCTCATGTCCGGCTATAGATCTGTAAATATAAAAGAACCGGATAATGAAACTTTAGATTTATTACCTGTAGTTAAAAAAGCAGAAAAATTTATTGATAATTATCGTTTGGCAACTATTTTAGATTTTTATAATATTAAGAATTCCAAGCCACATAATGCACTATCTGATGCTAAGGCTACGTTGCAGTTGTTATATAAACTAATGGAAAATGGCAATATCAAAGTTTAAAAATAAGGGTATAATAAGGATCTTTTACTGTGTTCCCCACATATGTGGGGGTGATCCTGACTTGACTATCAGAGTTACCATATTTGCTAGGTGTTCCCCACATATGTGGGGGTGATCCTAGTCTCTGGTAATTTTGGCATTATTCATTACCGTGTTCCCCACGTATGTGGGGGTGATCCCGTTGTGTTTGATAATGAAGCCAATAAGTATATGTGTTCCCCACGTATGTGGGGGTGATGGCTAACGTTGTTTTAGACTTAAATAAGACAAAATGTGTTCCCCACGTATGTGGGGGTGATCCTAGCACGAATTTTTATAAGCGTGAAGATATTGAGTGTTCCCCACGTATGTGGGGGTGATCCCAAATTAAAATGCGAATGGTACTTGAGAAACGGGTGTTCCCCACGTATGTGGGGGTGATCCTATGGACGATGGCACAAGCTATTTTAGCCCGCTGTGTTCCCCACGTATGTGGGGGTAATCCCGACAATGGTCAAAACGTATTGATGAACTTAGTGGTGTTCAAAGTGACTTGAATCGGGTTTTTGTTGGTAAAAATGTGCCTAATATGCTCTACAACTTTAGATTAAGTATTTTTGAGCATGTGCTAGATTTGGTGGTCTAATTCTTGGCTAACGATTTTTTGATCACTTAATTCAACTGCTAATGCAACTCTTTTATTTTTTTGTTGCAGAGTTAAGGTTTGAATTTGGTCAACGTCACGCATAACCTGCTGGTCTTTGTGGGCTTTTTTTAATTGATTGGTTAAGCCCTGGTTCACGTTCAATGCCGTATTTATGCGCTAGTTCAGTTAGGGCAAGAGAAGGAGGGGGTGGCTTACGGTTACTTCCAGCTGTGCGTCTCTTAAATGCGCCACAGGGGGCGAAGCAGAAAAAGCTGGCGCAATTTCTGCTTAATTCAATTTTGGCAAAACTGCGTAATGTCTAAAATTTCATGACGAAAAAAATAAACAAGAGTCGGCGGGACTAATGCTTATTTTTTATAGTCTGGTCGTGTCCTTTGGGACCCAATTTTCTTTTAAAAAAGAAACAAAAAAGCGATCCTTTTGGATCGCCCCAGACGTCTTGCAAGTAGCTAACTTGCATGCACACTCTGTTTTTCGTACAAGCCGTAACTTGTAATCTTCATCATGTTGTATCTAATTTTAAACAAGACAGAACACGTCCTGAATATGTTAAGTGATATTTTGGATAAGTTATTAAAATTGTTTAAGTAAGATGCACGAAAAGCCTTGAATCATAAGTTCAATGCTTTTTTCTATTAATTCAAAAGAGTGTGATTAATTATAGCTCCAGATTATGATTAAAATAAGACCGAAACGCGAAACCGGTAAAATGTTAAGTAGTGTAGAGATGGTGATAAGCTTCGTATTTGGTATAGAAGTTATTTGTTTTTTCATTTTATTAGCTTTCCCCATACTGTTTTTAGTAGCAATTTTCGAAAAATAGAACTTAAAGTATTATATAAAAAAGCACTAGGAATTAATCCCAGTGCTTTTTTTGTATGCTTTTAGACAACTTTAAAGGTAACTCCAATCAGTCCAAAATCCAAAGAATAAAAAAACTGCCAAAATAATAATTAACGATACAATACCAGCTGTAGCTTTCAACTTTCTTTTACTAATGTTAACTTTAGCATGATTAGCTAAATATTCGTTAGCAAACATTGTAAATGTAGAAAATATAACAAACCATAGCCCCCAGATTCTACCAAATCTAGAATGTGAAAAGATGGGACTCAAACTAGTATTTATTGAAGATATTAGAAAGAACATAATTGTTAAATAATATTTATTAGCTAGTTTTTTCATTACGTGTTCCTCTCTTTAGCAGAACAGTCCTCCAATTCCCCAAATGGTACTTAGTCCAACACCAACTAATGCTGCTCCAAGACCGGTAGCTCCTGCAGCGGCAGCTCCAACCGCCCACGCTACACTAGTACCTGTTCCTCCAAGAAACATTGTGTTTGAACAAGCTGTATGATGCTTAACTTTCTTTCTTAAAAGTGGATTTTCATAAGTAAATTCGTCTGGATGATTTTTAGCATATTCATTAACTTTATCTAATGCAGATTGTACATCTTCTACAGTCACTTTAAGATTTGTTTGCTTTAAGGATTGTGCTAAATAATTTTTATCTACAATTTTGACTTGGGCAACGCCGGATGAATCTGGATAAGTAATTAGAGACCCTTTAATAGCAGCATTAAGAGTTTCAGTTTCTGCTTTAGATAGCTGATTGCTCGTTGCTGTTGATTGAGCAGGGGTAGTTGTTGCTGCAGATACTTGGGCAGCTGGTGCTGCAAACATTGAGATAGACATAACAGCTGATGACATTAAAGTTACTAAATGAAAGTTTTAAACTTTTTATCAATTAAGTAATATCACAAGTTTATAATAAAGTCAACTCAAATCACATAAAATAATTATATAAAGGGGGAATAATTATGAAAAAGGCAGTTATCAATGTAGTTGTTTTGATACAATTAGGTCTATCTATGTTTAGTTCTAATTTTCAAAATGTAAAAGCTGCAGGATTAAATGATACTGAGTACATTGAGTATAGAGATAATAGTGATTCAGTATTGCAATATCAAAAGGCAGAGTATCAAAGAGAGACCAAAACTTTTATTAAAATTTCCCCTAAAAAAATAAATAAATTACTTGGTAAAAAATTCATTTATGTATTTTGGGGAAAAGCTTCTTGTCCTTATTGCAGAGCTTTCGTCCCAGGATTAGCAGAGCTCAGTAAAAAAAGGAAGATAAATATTTATTACATTAATACTGAAAATACCGATAGTGATAATTTTTTAAAAAAGGAACGAAAAAAATATAAGGTTGAAAGTGTTCCGACATTAATAAAAATTAAAGATAAAGAGCACTTTAAAGTACTGAATCGTATGAAAGGGACTTTAAACCAATTTTTGACAAAGTATTATTGATACATGTGCTTTTTTACCCCATTTTTGACTAGATATACAGCCTTCTGACTTTAGCCTTAGGTAAAATCATGATTGCTTATACGGCCGTATAAGCGATACCGTTTTTGATACAAGCTAAAGCTTAGATTGTTGGATATTTAATTGAAATTAGCAACGATAAAAATAAGCAAGAGTCGGCGAGACTAATGCCTATTTTTTATCGTCTGGTCGTGGCCTTTTTGGCCACGATTTTCTTTTAAAAAAAGAAACAAAAAAGCGATCCTTTTGGGATCGCTCAGACGGCTTGCAAGTGACTGAACTTGCTTTGCACGTCATGTTGCATGTTAAACATACTACCTTAGTGACCTAAGTATAACATGATTGCCAATTTTGGTAAAATGAATAAGCACGTTATGTGCACCATCTGGGAAAGTTGACTGGCTTTCCGTAAAGGAGGTGAAAAAGCGTGTTAGACATATTTACCTTAGTATTATTTTACTTAGTCTTAACTAAGACAGAGCAAGTATTAAGCGACATTATTGTCATACTTGATAAGTTACTCAAGTAAAATAGCAGAGGCAGCTCGGAATTTCTGAGCTGTTTTTGAATTGGTCTAATTGTGAAATTAGCTCGCCAGGAAAAAAGGAAGACTATTAATTCAGTCTTTCTTTTTGCTATTAAAATTCACAAGGTATTTTAACGCGCATTTTTCAGTCCTCTGCAACCGCCTTTTGGCGCTACTGCGCTTAATGCCCATTAGGTTAAGTTGCTTTGGTATGGTGGATTAAAGCGGAGTAAAATATATTTGAGATAGCAATCATAAAGAGGTAATAAAAATGAGTATTGGTGAACTGCTGAAAAAGTATCGGGTAGCACAAATGAAAACACAGAAGCAGTGGGTAGGAAATATAATAAGTCCTTCCTTTTATGCCAAAGTTGAAAAAAATATCCATCGGATAACTGTAGAAGATTTACTTGCGTTACTTCATTACAATAAAATATTAGCAATAGATTTTTTTAATAAGCTGGATAAAAAAGATAAAACTAATTATGAATTCAAAAAAGAAATAATTGGTCAAATAATAGAAGCATTCTATCATCATTCAAAGGTAGAACTGAAACAAGTCCGTCAAACAATAAGCAGCAGTGACTTGCCTGATAAGGATGAGCAACTTGCTTTTATTACAGGTTATATAGAACTGCTAGATGACGATTTTACAGGTTTAGATGAGCAAACTAAAGCCCAAATTAAGAATCGCCTGTTTAATATTTCAGACTTTGATCGAGATAATTTGTATCTTTACTGCAATTTCATGAGTTTTTATGATCTCGATAGCAATTTAATGCTTTCAAAAAGATTAATTAATCATTTTAAAAATGATAGTGACATAGCCGTTCAAAAGGCGATTTTGAGTATTATCAGTAATTTACTAATGTTTTGCATTAAAGCAGACAGATATGATGAAACAATATTTTTTATTGAAGCTGCTCAGCAAATTGATATAAATCCCGATTTAACATTTTACCGAGGTGCGATAGCTTTTTTTAAGAGCTTAATTACTAGTCATTATCAGCCACAAAAAAATGGGAAGGAAGATTGTCAGATTATAATTGATTTTTTTAATTTGATTGGTATGGAAGAATATAGTGAACAATTAAAAGAATTTATACAAAAAACTAAAAATGGCCTATTTGACTGAAAATTGTCGAATACGCCATTTTTTATTTTACTTGTTTTTTAAACATATACTAAATTCATAAAATTCATAAACGAATAGAAATGTGCAATTGAATTAGGAGGTTACCGATCATGGATGATTTGTTACGTCGCTTACCAATCATTATTATTTTTCCGTAAAAGAAATCATATTATGCGAATTAATGATACTAATAAGTATGTAAGGTATTTAGATGGATTGCTTATAAAGTTTAGGCAAAAATAATTAAATTTTAAAAAGAGTAATAATCATGAAATTAAAGAAAACAATAATTACTGGATTAACCACTTTAGCATTAAGTCCAGTAGCAACAACTTTTGGGAATGGGTTGCTGTCAGCAACCCAAGTTGTACATGCAGATACAATTACAGATGTACAGAAAACTACTGCAATTAAAGAGTAGAATTTATCTGCTGATAAAAAGCAAGAATTTACCGAAATTAAGAATTCTGGTTACTTTACAGAGCAAGAGCTCAATCAGTTATTAGATGAACGTTTAGAAGTCATGAATTCACATGATGAGCAAGAAGATGGGATTGTTTTAACTAGAGGTGCAAAGACTGCTCTAACTAAAAAACTGGCAAAAAAGCTTCTTGAAGCGGTAGGAAAGCGTATCACTAATAAAGATTTGAAAGATGTATTAATCTTTTTAACTTCATGGGACGATGATCTTCAGGCTGCAGCCACGAATTGGTTAGTTACTAAATATCATTGGAATAAAGATGTAGCATATTGGACTGTAAAATCTATATTATTTGTTTTGCTATAATAAATGGTTGTTATAAAAAGAGTAATTAATTATGATTTTTAAGGTTTTAAATGAAAACTACTAAAGAAGTTATTTTTTGGATAATTAGTATTAGTATATTTATTGAACGTTTTATTAGATATTTTATAAATCCTAATATATCGAGATCTATTCAAAATGTTGTACATCCGCTACCACTAGTAACGAAAATAATAATAGTTATTTTATTCGGGATATTTATGTATTGGCTAGCACCAAAATCGTTAAAAAGTAAAAAAGACTGAAAATACAAATCTTAAATATTTATATTTTTAAAATAGTTTTGACCACCATGATTTTTGGTGGTCTTTTTCTGTTTTTGCAGAACTGGCTGAAATTTTTAAAAGTTCATCAACTTTTTTTCGGCAATTAATTGTAATTGTTGCGATTGATTAAGCAATTTCTGGGTCTGGGCAAGGGTATCGTGCAGGCACACTATTTCTTGATCTTTTTTGTTTACTGGTAAAGACTTTATCTGATAATGGCTAGTTTGTTTAGAGACACCTAATTCATCTGCTAATTGCTTGATTGTTTTCGCCACTATACATTCCTCATCTTTGTAATCACTGGCAATCATTTAGGTATAGATTACCAGAAGTTGATAAACTAATTGACTGCTGTAAATTTAAAAACGCTAGAATGGTGTTCTCAACATTAAAAGCGCTTTATGCTATGATTGTTTTATTAAATGCAAATAAAAATAGCAGACATATTGGGTCGATTACCAATTCTTATCGTTAATTCTATAGGTATAGATTATGAAGATAAAACTTAGTAAAATTTTTCCTTTTTTAATAGGTATTATATTATTAATAATTGCGATAAAAGATTTTTCTCCTTGGCGCAGTCCAAGGGAAATAATAATAGGACTATTAACATTAGCAGTAGCATTATGTTCCACAAGTAAAAACCAAAAATCAACTTCTTCTGCAACAGATTACTTAGTTGATCACAAAGTTGTAATTTATTCGGAACGTATTTATTTAACGATGTTCTTCGTCTTTATAGTTTTATATTACTTAGATGGGAAAAATATTTTACTGGGTGTTATATCTATTTATTCGTTATTACTTTGGCTTATTCAACAAGTAATAATAATTGTTTTAGAGTTATTAAAAAGTAAAAGAAAATAATTAATTTTAGAGGAAAATTTAGTTGTCGAATTCAAAGGCCCAAGGTTGTAAACTGAATAAAAAAATCATGTTTTTTTGCTAAAACATGATTTTTTGGTCACTGATTTAATTATTCTGGAAGTTACTTAAAAACTTCGTGGTTTTTTCATTTTGTGGATGATTAAATAATTGATCTGGCTTGCCTTGCTCGGCAATAATACCGTCACTAATAAAGAAAATCTGATCAGATATGTCCCGCGCGAATGCCATCTCATGGGTTACAATAATCATTGTTAATCCCGTATTGGCTAAATTTTGCATTACACTTAGAACTTCACCGACCATTTCTGGGTCAAGTGCACTAGTCGGTTCATCAAATAACAAGATTTCTGGATCCATCGATATTGCCCGGGCAATAGCTACACGTTGTTGTTGTCCCCCTGAAAGTTGACTCGGGCGAGCATTAATATATTGAGCCATACCAACTTTTTCCAAGTTCTGCAGGGCAATTTGACGTGCTTCTTCTTTAGCGCGTTTAAGAACTAATTCTTGACCAACCATGCAGTTAGCAAGGACATTTTTATTTTCAAATAAGTCAAATTGCTGAAATACCATCCCTACCTTAGCACGATAGATGTTGCGGTTATAAGAAGAAGCAAGAACATTTTCACCGTGAAAAGTAATTTCACCAGACGTTGGTTCTTCTAAGAGGTTAATACAACGTAAAGTAGTTGATTTACCACCGCCAGAAGGGCCGATGATCGTAGCAATTTCACCTTTTTTTATATCAAGAGAAATGTCACGTAAAACTTGGTGTTCACCAAAAGATTTTTGCAAATGTCTTAGACTCAAAATTGTTTCACTTGTTGCGGTCATTATTTTTTAACCTCCATGTCATTGGTTGTACCAACTTGTACTTGATTGGCCATTAAATTGTAATTTTTATTACCTTGTAAATGTTTCTCAATTAAATTGAAGATTCTGGTAATAGTGAAAGTCAAAATTAGGTAAATAGCAGAAATTGTGAGGTAAGTTGGGAAAAACTTAAAAGTCTGGCTAGCAACAGTTGTTCCCACAAAGAACAATTCTGAGACCGAAATGATACTCAAAACTGAAGTGTCTTTAATGTTGACGATAAATTCATTAGTAATTGATGGTAAACAATTTTTAATTGCTTGCGGTAAAATAATATGCCACATTCGTTGGTTATGGGTCATGCCCAAAGCACTGGCAGCTTCAAACTGTCCAGTTGGTGTGGAAATAATCCCTCCGCGAATAATTTCTGCTAAATAGGCGCCAGTATTAATTGAAACAATAATTAAAGCCGCAATGGTCCGATTGATATTAAGATGCCAAAATTGAGCAATACCGTAGTAGATTACCGCAGCTTGCACCATCATTGGTGTCCCGCGGAACACTTCAATATAAACTGATAATAGCCAGTTGCTAACTTTAAGTAATAATTTTTTTCCAGTTGTAGTTGGGGTAGGAATAGTTCTAATAATACCAACAGCTAGACCAATAAAGAAACCTGCAATTGTACCAACAGATGCAAGAAGCAAGGTCATGCCAATACCACTTACTAGCATACTACCATATTGTTTCCACATGGAAATAAACCAGTTTTCTGATTGACCTTTTTTGTTGTCATCAGCCTTAGGCTGTTCTTTAATGGCAGCGGTCATCATTTTGTTTCTTGTAGCGGTTGGAATGGTAGCTAATATTTGATTGACTTGTTTAAGCAAAGACTTGTTAGGTTTCGCAATACCAATGGCTGTTTCTGACTCTTCTTTTGAGACATGGAAACCAGCCATCTTACTAATTGCAACAGCAGTGACATCTGGATCAACTAATTTAAAAGAAATTGCTTCGGTATCTTCTGCTAAGTACCCATCAATTGTTCCTGAAATTAGGCTTTGGCGCATTGCGGCAAAGTCGCGCATTGCGGTTTGTCTTTTGGCACCAGGTAATTCTTTAATTAACCCGTAATGGGATGTTCCTTGTTGAGCAGTTAACTTTGCGCCTTTAAAATCAGTTAGCTTTTTAGCGTGGGCAAACTTACTATTTGGTTTGGTAATAACAACAAATGTTCCGCGGCGATATGGTTGAGAAAAGTTAATGGCTTTAGCCCTTTCAGCAGTTGGACTCATACCAGCAATGATTAAATCCGCCTTACCACTGGTTAAAGCTGGTAGCAGTCCATCCCATTCAGTTTTAAGCACAACCACTTTTCGATGCATTTTTTTACCAATAATTTTGGCAATTTTAACGTCATAACCATTAGCAAAAGTATGTTGCGATCCATCAATTGGGACAGCACCATTTGCAGCATTAGTTTGGGTCCAATTATAAGGTTGATAGTTAGCTTCCATTGCTACTTTAAGCACATTACTATCTTTTTTAGCATTGACGCTATTTGAATTACAATTCAAACCAAAGGTCATGCTGATTATTGCTATCATAACAGCAGTAATCCATTTATATCTTGACTTCATTTTGAAAACCTCCGAAAACTTTTCTCAAATAAAGCCAATACAATAAAAAGCGTAATTAAAAACCTCGTTGTACTTCAACAACGAGGTCTAATCTAATTTTATTTAGACAAATCATATAGCGCTCCCTAGTAATTAACTAGGACAGTCTGCAAGATATTATCTTGCAGCCCAACAAAAAAATTGAAACGAACAAAATTTTTGTTTCGGCGATAATTCTTACGATAGCTTTCTTAGTGTTCGTTCACTCCAGCTAAGTTTGTAATTATCGCAACCTCTATTGCATTGGAAATTATTTAACTTTATATGCGATGATAGGCTAAAAATAGGACTTTGTCAATAGTTGTGTTTAAAATGTCTATAACAATTTTTTATATTAAGATAATAATTTCCAGCCATTGTTTGGCTGATAATCTTTTATTTTCATTCTAGAAACATAAGGATTACCGCTAACGTAGTATCTCAAAGGTTTGCTGGCCCAAGCAGGGCTTGATTGGTTAATACCAATGCGCGGACTGGCAATAATCTTACGGGCGTAATTTTTGTGGTTGTCATTTAAATCAATAGTAAAAGGAGACTTGCTTAGAAAGTGTAAGTTCCAGTCTTTATTATGAATACCGAAGGCTTGCATCATTTTAGCCGGCCCATTAGTTAATAAGGGGCCACTTTTACCTGAGCGATTAGTTATCATTTGCTTGATACCCCAAGCAGGTTCGATAGCTCTAATTAAGATGCCTTGAGGTTCACCAGCTTTTTGGGTAGCAATGTCGAAGAAGAAATATTGGCGTTGGGCATAGATATAAATTGTGCCTCCTCTGCGATATAATCCTTCATTAGCAGCAGTTCTGCGGCCTTGGTATGAATGAGCAGCACGATCTCTTTTTCCTAAATAAGCTTCAGTTTCCACAATATAACCACCTAAAATTTGTTGCCCATTATCAAAGATTAAGGGTCGACCAAGCAAATCGATACTTATTTTTTCAGTTGTTGATTTAGTAAAATAAGTTGAATAGTCCATGATTACTCTCGAATAGTTATTAAGTAAAATTATAATTTATGTAAGTAATTATAAAGCTTACTTGTTGCATAGAAGATAAAAGACACAATTATTGAATTGTGCCTAAAAAAGAATGGTAACTTATAAATTATGCTTAATGAGAATGGTTATTGGAGTGCAAAAAATGAAAAGCAATGGTAATTAACAAAATGCCAAAGACTAAAGCGGCGAAAATAGAGTTTGGTAACTCATAATGAAGTGGTGGAAGTGAGACAAGTAATTTTAAAGCAATAATGCCAATTAAAATATATGCCATTGGTTGCAACTCAGGAATTATATCCATTAACTTAATAATAACTTCAGCTACACCTCGCATGCATAAAATACCAATCATCCCACCAATTAAAACAACTACAGGATTACTTGAAACAGCAAGGGCTGCTAGAACTGAATCTATTGAAAAGACGATATCCATTGCTTCGATTGATATAACTGCTCGCCAAAAAGGTGACAGGAAACGCTTATTACTTTGATGATGCTGGGTAGTTTTTGGCACTTGACCGCCTTCTTTATCTGCTGAATGGTGGCGTCGATCATAGAAGAACTTGAAGCAAAGGTAAAAAAGATAAATACTACCAGCTAATTTAATTTCCCAAAAATTAATTAGGTACGTGCCAATTCCAATGACAATAAAGCGAAAAATATAAGCGCCCCACATACCATAAAATAAAGACTTTTCTTGTTGCTTTTTGTCTGGTAAAGATTTGGTTTGGGCTGCAAGTACAACAGCATTATCAACTGATAATAAACATTCCATCAAAATTAGGGTAAGAATGACTAGCCAGTCATTGACATTAGTTAAAACGTGAAGCCAGTTATTGGCATCAAAGAATGGCGCATACATTTTAATAATTGACATTTGTAAAAATCTCTTTTCTGAAAGTACTAGCAGCTTTTGAATAATAAATTGAGTTAAGCAATAACTTATAATAATCCATTAATCAAGCTATTGCCTAATATTTTACCATAAGAAATATGTCTGTTTAAATTTGTTTGAAAACATCTAGTGCATCGCCAGTAATAGCCGCAATCCCAGCTAACGGAATTGCTGTTTTATTAATTGCCCATATTTTAGCATTGGTTTGACAGTAAGCTAATAATTTAGCGAAAGGATAGACCACAAAGCTAGTACCGCAAATAATTACTAGATCAGCCTTTTGGATAGCTTGAATAGAAGTAGTTAAGTTTTGAGAATTGATATTTTCACCATATAACACAATTTGGGGGCGAATAATACCACCACAGTTATGGTGCAGATATGATTGAGCATAGGTAGAATACTTAACAGCTTGTTGGCATTTTGTGCAATATAACTGATAGAGATTACCATGAAACTGGGTGACCTGTTGATTGCCAGCTTTTAAATCTAGACTATCGACATTTTGGGTAATTAAATGGCCTTTATTATTACAAATTTCGGCAATTTTTTGATGAATAATATTTGGTTTAGCGTCGGGAAAATACATGTTATTTAAGACAAAATGATAGAACAATTCTGGGCGGTGATACAGTGTTTCAGCACTTAAAATAGTTTCTGGCTTTTCAATGCTATCATTATAAATACCATTTTTAGAGCGATAATCTGGAATGCCAGAGGGTGTAGATACACCGGCACCAGTCAAAAAGGTAACATAATTTGCTTGTTCAATTTCGGTTTTTAAAGTTTTTATTTGCTTAGTTACAATCATAATTTTCCCCTGGGCAATATTTATGCAGTAGATAATTTATGCTAATAGCTTAATTATCGTGTTACTAAAATAGACCTCCTGTAGCATTAGCTAAGTTGGAGGTCGGTTGATAGTTAAAGAATTTGAATGTTATGGGCTTGACATTTTTCTAGCATTTCCTTTGGCCAAATACTGGCTTGTACTTCGCCAATGTGAGCTTTACCCAATAAAAGCATACAAAGGCGTGATTGACCAATTCCGCCACCAATGGTAAATGGTAGCTCGCCGTTGAGCAACATTTGATGAAAGTTCAATTGCTCACGTGCAAGGCAATTAGCTTGGATGAGCTGTTTGTGTAAGCTTTGCGGGCTAACCCTAATTCCCATTGAAGAAATTTCTAGTTTTTGCTTGAGGGGTTCATACCAAAAAATCAAGTCACCATTTAATTGCCAGTCGTCATAATCAGGGGCGCGACCATCATGAGGCTTACCACTACGAGCCAGGTTGTCACCAATTTTCATAAGAAAGACGGCCTTCTTTTGCTCAGCAATCTTATTCTCTCGTTCTTCTGGACTCAAGTCTGGCCATCTATCCTCTAGTTCTTGAGTAGTGATAAAAAATACATCATCTGGCAAATGATAAGTTGAAGCAGGATAGCGTGCAGCACATTCAGTTTCAACTTGCTTAATTGCACTAAAAATTTGCGCAACTGTTTCAGTCAAAGTTGTAATTGTTCGTTCATCTTCGGCAATAATTTTTTCCCAATCCCATTGATCAACGTAGATCGAATGAAAGTTATCAAGGTCTTCATCGCGCCGAATGGCGTTCATGTTTGTATAGAGGCCTTCATGCATACCAAAATGATATTTTTTAAGGGCCAGTCGTTTCCATTTAGCTAAAGAATGGACGATTTCAATGGTATCGTCTTTAGGAAAAGCTTTTACGTCAAAATCAACCGGACGTTCGATTCCATTTAAGTTATCATTGAGTCCGGTATTTTTTTCAACAAACAAAGGTGCGGACATTCTCTGTAAATTAAGTTTTTGCCCTAGTAAAACTTGAAAACGTTCACGGATAAAAACAATTGCCGCCTCAGTATCACGAATTGTTAAAGTAGGCTGATAATTTTGGGGAATAATTAAAGTCATAATTGTTAACCTCCTGATTTGAGGTCAAAGAAAAAGCCCTCTGCCTCAGCTAATAAAAACAAGGACGAAAGGCTTTTTCCGCGGTACCACCTAAATTGTCCGCTATTTGCGAACCACTCATGAAGCACAATCATGCTTCACCAGCTTGATAACGTACTGGAGACGGCACCACCTACTTGAGTTGTTCAGTGTGCTGCTAAAAGGGTTTTTCAATAATTCAGGGTCTGCTGGCTTTGCACTAATACCAACTCACTGTGAGAAATAAATTATTTACTCGTCTTTTTCATCGCATTTAATTTAATGCCTATTTAATAATATTTTTAAATAAAATGCAAGCCAATAGTTCAAAATTGTCTGCTAAAACTACTAAAAAATCGTAGTCTGTTATAATAGACGAAGAGTAAATATTTTGAGGAGAGTTTTTATGGCTGGTTTTTACTTAATTTTAGAAGCGATTATGCTGGGCTATGCTTGTTATAGCTGGTATTGGCAAGCAAATATTGATTTAAAGGGACAATATCGATTCTCTTCAATTATCTGGTCGCTAATTTTTATTTGGCTTGGCTTTTCTTGGCAATTAATTGAAAAAAATGATCAGGGTCTGACTGTTTTTTTGGCCAGTTTTATCTTGATAGGTATCATTGATGGCTTTACTGGCTTTGGCGCAAAGAAAGTTGTAGTAGCGGGTTATTTTAAACGAACAATTTCATATGCTGATATTGATTTGATTACCCTAATTAGGGTACCTAATCCCAAGAAAAAACAAGTGATTTGTATTCTTACTACAAATCAAAATCGTCAATATTATTTACGTTTTGCCCAGAGCATAGCGAAAATAGTGGGTACAATTAAGAGTCATGTCAACCATGATATTAGAATTGAAATACAAGATATAATTTAAGAACATTTAATGTGATTAATATTTCAGGGTATCTATAAAATTGGTGAAAGCATTCGTGAAAAATACTGTAGTGTTCGCAGTAAGCGCCCCTGCTTAGCAATTATTTGTGGCGTAAGTAGGGTAGAATGCTCCATGTCCGATATAAATGATTGAGCTATTTCATGGGCAAAATTTTTGTCATAAAAAACAGCAACGTCTTCAAAGTTGAGGTCATAAGAACGATAATCTTGGTTCATTGAACCAACAGTAGCAAAGTCATCGTCGACTACAATTGTTTTAGCGTGGATAAAACCTTTATTGTAGATATATACTTTAATACCGAAACGAGTTAGTTCGTTAGCGTACCATTGTGTAGCGCGATAAATAAAAGGGTGGTCTGGTTTGCAGGGAATCATAATTCGTAGATCAACGCCTGACATAGCAATAGTTTGCAAAGTAGCCATCATGGCATCATCAGGAATTAAATAAGGTGTTTGTAGCCAAACTCTTTTCTTAGCTAGCGACATTAAGCGCATTATGCCATTACGCATATTAGCGATATCTCGGTCAGGCCCATCTGCGACGATTTGCATTGGTACATCACCAGGATGGATTTCATTCTCATCTAAGTTAGGAAAAAGCATGGTATTAAAAGTAATTAATTGACTTTCTTTTTGAATTGAGGCATTCCAATCCATGACAAAACGCTCTTGTAAAAGTAGCGAGGCTGAACCAACAATTCTTACATGACTATCGCGCCAGTAACCGAACTTTTTGTTACGGCTTAAATACTGGTCGCCAATATTAAAACCACCCGTCCAAGATGTTTTGCCATCAACTACTACAATCTTACGGTGTAAATGATAATTGATGCGAGAACGCGTAATCATATTACGTGAAGTGATGAAAGGTAAGACTTCACCGCCTGCTTGGCGGAGTTGATCAAACCAAGTTTTACTAGCACCTAAAGATCCCCAGGCATCATAAAGGACGCGTACAGCAATGCCTTCTTTTGCTTTTTTGATTAGCAAGTTAAGAATTTCGTTACCAATTTGATCATTATAAAAGGTATAAAATTCAACGTTAACGGATTGTTGTGCATACTGAATGTCGTGCATCATGTCATCAAACAGCGCTTGGCCATCTGTGTAGAGTTTGACATGATTATTTTTACTAAGTGGCGCTTCACCGTTATGATTGAAAAAGTGAATAACCATTCTGGCTTTGTCAGAGGTATCAGCAGGACTGGTCTTTTTAGGTGCTTTAGTAATTGATTTTTGAACATTACGTAACCCAATATGGTGTTGTTTGTTAATGGCAAAAATGTTCTCTTGCGAAATGCCGCGACCAAAGAAGCCATAGAGAATGAGACCAATCACTGGAAAAACTAATAAAATAATTAGCCAAGCCCACGTAGTTGAAACCGACCGCCGACGGTGAAATACAATATAAAAGGATAAGATAATATTAGTAGTGATAATGATTCGTAGTATATCTTGTATTACAATCACGTAAATCCTCCGAAAATTAAATTTTATATTTTGAAGTTGATAAATTTATTGACAATGTCAATGACAAACGGATTATCATGCATCCAACTATGTTCGGCATATTTTTCGCCGCGAATTTCTACTTCATGGTAGGATTTGACCAATGGTGCTAAAACATAGCGAATACTTTTGGCAGAAGTAACAGAAATAAATTTATCACTATTGGTATTATCTAAAACATTTCCGTAAATGTTCAAGACGGAAATATTCGGATTAAATCGCTTTCGCCTAAATAAAAAATAGCAATAGTGTAAATTCATCATTGTAGGTCTACCTTTTTTATTAAAACCGTTAACGTTAGGAATATCTCCCATATAGGTTACACCGTCAAAGGGACCAGCGATTAAGGCACATTTGTTTAAATGCGGGAAATTTGTTTTATGAGCCTTACGCATCTCTGTGCGTATTATACAAGGACAGGCTAATGAGTGAGCGATTGCTGAATAATGTGTAAAGTGGTATCGATTAGCTAAAAAAGGTAGAATAAGACGTAAATAGTAATCAATAGCATAGACACCAACAATTCGTTGGCGAAAAACCACTTGAACGATTGGCTTTTGATCACCTGTCCATGTCCCCTCTAGTTTAAAATTTCCCCATAAATCAGCAGTAACCTTTAGGTAGTTAGAATTTTTTTTCTCTTTTAGTGCTTGCTTAATCATAACATTGGTGGTGTAGTCCCCACCACGAAAGCCATGAAAGTAAATTACAGGTTCTTGGATGAATTCTCCTTTTTTGCTTTCAATTTTTGACTTATCTTCAATTTTTCTTTTATGTAGGCGCAAAAAAAAGCGAGTAGGGCCAATGGTAGCTAGAATTGCTAACGAAACCATATTAAACATACTAGGGTCTTTAGACAGATTGCGTTTACGGTTTTTTTCAGCAATTTCAGTATATTTTTTGGTATTAAAGAACATAAATAACCACCTTAAAATTAGTGCTACTAATATTTTAACATTGACAACAATTTTTAGTGAGTGAGGAACATATGAAATTTTATGCTGTAAAAAAGGGTCGTCAGCCAGGGGTTTATCGCACTTGGAAAGAAGCAGAAAAACAAGTTATTGGCTATTCTAATGCCGAATATAAGGCGTTTGAACAAATTACTGATGCGACAAATTATTTGGGCTTTAATCAAGCAACAGCTAAGAAGCTACTGCAAAAAGATGAAGACTCATTAAGACAAGCAATTGCTAAAATTCAAAAGGCAAGTAAGATAAAGCCCTTAAATAAAGAAAGAGGGACCTCAAAAACAAATAAAAAATATTTTGCCAAAATCTATACCGATGGCGGTACACGTAATACTGGAACTTATAAAGGTGGTCATGTACACGCAACTGATAAGGCGGCTTGGGCATATTTAATTGAATGGCAGCAAGCAGGTAAAAAGCAATCATTTTATGATAGCAATGGTGAATTAGGTGCAACCAATAATAAAATGGAATTAACGGCCTTAATTGAGGCACTAAAAAAGTTGTTGGAATTAAAATTTAACCAACAACCTCTATTATTTATACTTGATTCACAATATGTTTTAAATCCGATTACACAAGGCTGGCTCCAAAATTGGAAAAAACGGGGCTGGCACAAGAGTAGTAAAGGGGAAATTGCTAATGTCGAAGAATGGCAAAAATTAGATCAACTACTTAGTGAGTTCACTCAAGCCGAATTTAAGTGGACCAAAGGTCATGCTAAAAATCGCGGTAATGAATTTGTTGATCATACTTTAAACAAGTTTATGGATCAAATGTAATTACTTAGAATTAGAGAAACCTGCTACAAGTCCACTAAAGAAGCTAGTAATCGCATCCCAGATTTGTTCAAATAAGTTTCGATTTTCGGTAGTATTGATTTTATCAAAGATACCTTTAGCATTTTTTTCAATATTTTTGGAAAGAGCATCAGCTTGATCTTTAAAATGATGATCTTTTAAAGCACCAGAGTCACGGATTTTAATTAAAATATTGATAATTTGCTCTTTTTGGTTATTGTTAATAACATCACCTAGGTGATTAATATTAATTTGATTGTTAACAATGTTATGAATTTGACTATCAGAAACATTGTTGCCAATTTTCCCCATTTCTTGTTTGGCGCCAGCAACTGCATTATTTAATTGGGCATCACTATAGCCTTTTTTATTTTGATTTTCCTTGGTTATTTTACTTAAAGTACCCATTTCATCTTGTGCAGCGTTAACTTGGCTTTGATTTAAATTTTCCCCATTTTTACTATAAGCGGAGTAGACGCCAGCTAAAGCCCCAGAACCATCAATTGGAATAGCACTAGTAACATAAATATTGGCATCCGTAATTCCAGCAGTTAGAGCAGCATTTTTATATTGATTAGCTGTAATCGTTGTAATATTATTATGACCTTGATAGTCAAGAATATGGACATTAATGCCGCTACCTTGAGCGGTTTTTTGAATCATTGCACTTGACCAAACGCCTGAAGTGTTAGTGAAATTTGCACCAGAAGGATTAAGGTATTGAACTAAATCTTGACCAGTAATAGTTATGGTGTGATAGCTGTTGTCATTTAAAGGATTACTCAAAGCCTTTATTGTGCCTTGGCGTTGGTTATCGGTAAGAGAAGTTCCTAGACAAATAACGGGGGAGTCGTCTGCTTGAACAATTTGTTTAGGCAGATTCATTCCCAATAGACCTCCAAATAAGAGGACAGTAATTATTAGAATTGATTTTACTTTTTTCATAAGATTTATTAACTCCTTTTGCTGCACATATTATACTAAATCATTTAAGATAATAAATAACGTTATTACTTTTTTAACGTTTAGTTTATAGTATTTTTAAAATTTTAAAAATATTAAGATGGTATAATAATTTATGAGGGAGGGGTGCTATGATTCAGCAACCTGAGTTAACGGTCATTATGCCAATTTACAACGTTGAAAAATATATTAGTCGGGCACTAGATCACCTAGCTAAACAAGATAATATGAACTTTAAGTTGTTAATTGTTAATGATGGCTCAACGGACAATACAAAAAAGATAGTAGAAAGCTATCAAACGAAGTTTCGTTATATCCAAATTATTAATAAACCAAATAGTGGCTTATCTGATGCGCGCAATGTTGGTCTTGCTCATGTTGACACACCATATTTTACTTTTCATGACGGTGACGATTGGGTTGATTCTGGCTATACCGATTTTTTTATACAAGCGTTTCATAAACATCCAGAAGTAGCTATGGTCTCATGTGGATTTTGGCTAGATTACGAGAATAAGATAGGATCTAAGCCGGTTACCAAAAAAGTTATAAAAGGTATAAAAACAAAATTAAAAAGCTATCAACTGATTAATAATCCTTTAGGATCATTGTTTGATAATCATATTTTAGGTACACCAGTTAAAGGTTATACTTGGAATAAAGGATATAAAATTTCTGTTGTACGGCAAAATCATTTATGCTTTATGGAGAATTTAGCATTTATGGAAGACCAAATTTTCAATGTGGAATATCTAGCTTTAACAGATGGATTTTATTGCACTAGTCGGCCACTATATCATTATTGGCAACGCAAGGATAGTATGGTACACAATTTTAATTTAAAGATGATTCCTGATAATTTTAAGGCAAATTATATTATCACCAAAATTATTATTCGTAGCTTATGGCAGGAACATAAAAAAGAAGATAATTCTAAGCAGAAACTAGTTGAAGCTAGTGAAAGGAATCGTCAATGATAGCAGAAGTTAATGGCAATAATTTATACTACAATAAACTAGGTCAGGGTGAACCGTTATTATTACTACATGGTCACCATTTTGATGGTGGAATGTTTGCACAAATTATTGCTCCGCTTGCCCTCTATTACACAGTGTATGTGCTTGATATGCGGGGACATGGATTGAGCGAGGGAGAAATAGCGCAGCACTATCAAACAGAAGTTGCAGATATTGCTACTTTCATTAAAAAAATGGGAATTAAGGGCTGTTATTGCTTTGGCTTTGATGCGGGTGGATTGGTGGCAATGATGCTTGCTAGTCAAGATTCAAGCGCCTTTAAGAAATTAATGGTTGCCGGAGTGTTTGTCAATGGTAATGGTATTCGACCTTATCATTATTTAACTGAAGGTTGCCTACGCTTCTTGCAATTAAATCGGGATAGTCGAGTTGAATTAACCGAAAGCTACCTTTCAGTTGATGCTTTAAAAGCAATCACTATTCCAACCTATTGTGTTGTTGGTGAGAAGGACTGGGTTAAAGTTGATCATGTCCGTTGGTATAGTCAGCTTATCCCTCAAGGGCAATTACTGATAATGCCAAGACAAAAGCATAATAGTTATGCTGTTAAGAGCTTTAAACTACTTGATTTAATGAAAAATTTCTTTAGAGACGAAAATTAAAATTATACAATTTGCTGGAAGGATATCTCCAGCTTTTTTAATTTCCGTCAATTTCTAGGCACTAGGAACTTTTTTGGTTATAATAGACTGAAAAGATGGTATTTTTGATAAAGAGGTAGTTATGAATAAAGAAGAAATTCTTCAATTAATGCATCCAATGAAATTAATCGGTTTAAGTGGGAATCCAGCTTTAAATGAAAAAATTGCTACAATTTTGAAAAAACCGTTGATTGAAACAGCGGTGCAGCATTTTAGTGATGGTGAAATTCAAGTTAATATTGGTGAAAGTGTTAGAGGATGTGACGTTTTTGTTATCCAATCAATTCAGGACCCAGTAAATGAAAACTTTATGGAATTAGAAATTGTTTTGGATGCACTTCACCGTGCATCAGCTCATAGAATAAATGTAGTCGTTCCATATTTAGCATATTCACGCTCTGATACAAAGACACGGTCACGTGAACCAATTACAGCAAAATTGATTGCCAATTTGTTACAAATTACAGGATTAGATCATTTAATTGCATTAGATTTACATGCTTCTCAAATACAGGGCTTTTATAATGTGCCCGTTGATCATTTGCATGCAATTCCACTATTAGCGCAGTATTTCATTGATAATGGTATTGCAACTAAGGAAGATGATGATATAGTCGTGGTTTCTCCAGATCATTCTGGGGCTAAGCTGGCTCGAAATTTTGGTCAAATGTTTGATGCCCCAATTGCTATTGTTGACCAAAGACGCGCCCGTTACGATGCAGATGTTCATGACATAATCGGTGATGTTAAAAATAAGAAGTGTATTATTGTTGATGATTTAATTGATACAGGTTCAAGGATTTCATCGTCAACCAAATCAGTTATGGCTGCAGGCGCTAAGAAAGTATATGTTGCTTCAACGCATGCCTTACTTTCACAAAATGCAACTGAAATTCTAAATGGATTACCTATTGAACAAATTGTAGTTACGGATACTATTAAGCATCAACATTATCCAGATCGTATGATTAGAATATCGGTTGATTTGTTATTAGCGCGTGGAATTAATTATGCCTACAATGATCGTTCAATGCACCTATTAAGCGAAAGTGAACTAAAGTAATTTAATATTCTGGGGGTAATGTGGTAACAAAGTATTAGTACTAATTAAAGGCCTTTGTTTTCTTTTTTGTTTATTTATTTTATATCATTGATATAATAAGAATATAATGTATAGAAAACGGAGAAACTATGATGGCACGACGGAAAAATTATAAAAGAAGACGAATTATCTTGAAAAATACATTCTATTTAATAAGAAAAAATGGAATGGAAAATGTTTCTTTTCAAATGATTGCAGAGAAATCTGGAATTTCTAAATCACTTTTGCAATCATATTACCCCCATAAAGTTAAGTTGACCGATGATGTGGTCCGTAATATATTAAACACTTTGGATAAACAAGTTAACAGATTTAATCAGACAAGTGACGGCACGGTGGGTGCGCGTACTAAAGCATTTTTGTATACAATTGCAATGCTAGGCATTTATGATGAAGGTTTAAAGCGTATTATTAATGAAGTATTTAGCAGTAATGACACGCTTGATAATTGGAGCAGTATGATTGAAGAATGGGTCAGAGAAAACCAAATTTTTGATGAAGACTATTTTAACCCACATGAAGTTGAGTATGGTATTGCCTTTGTTATAACTGGTATTGGCCGACTTTACTATAATAATAATACACAGTTTAATCTTTCTGCTGAACAATTAGCAGATTATGCCACTAGTTCATTGATGTATAGTTTTCTACACTGTACACCGGATGAAATTAATCAGGCATTAAAAAAAGGCCATGAAATTATTGCTTCAACTGACATTAAAGAAATTCACCATGCAATTGATACTATGTTTGATGATGATAAAGATATTGTTTGTTAGAAAGGAATAGCATGGCAAATGGCGCACAAAATAGTTTGCGTAGAGTAAATCCAGAACAAAATCTTGAGTACAAAAGGGTCTCATCTTTTTGCATTTTATTAGTTGTGACATTAGTTATGACTACAGTAACTTTTCTCAATCCTTTTTTTATGAAGGGACAGCTGAGAACTAATAATAATGAAGCAGTTATTGTTCGACACGTTAACAATCATTTTAACGAGCTAGCTAAAGTGATTGGTGCTAATAAAGATGTAAATTCTAATTTATTAACTACTAAGCAAACGCAGCCCATTGCCGATCATATTATTGATTATGCCATAGGTGTTCCATGGTTTAAATTTAATAATATCAAGTTGGCACAACAAATTTTGCATGATATTGAATCAAATATAGATCAAGAGGCATCCAGCGATGCCCAATTAGTACAAAAAAGACTCAAAAGACAAGGAAAGAATGCTCCATATGATGTAATAGATGCTTTCAATTTAGATTTAGTTACTTTGGGCGGAAACATTGCTTTTGTAATATTGGTTGTAAACATTACGCTGTTTATAATGATAATTATCAGTTTACGTTCACTAATTAATGATATGTTAATGGTGATGAATTCTAAGACTTTAGTTCATACTATTACAGCTGCTGGAATGTGGGCGGGCTTTTGGCTAATTTTAATATCTGGTATATTAGCTATGATTCCAATTATTTTTAATGTTGATGAGATAGCAGTTTTGGGCTGTATATTAGAAATTGGAAGTAGCATATTTTTAGATTATGTGATTGCTGGTGTAGTCTTGTATATTTTAAGTGCTATTCCATGGGAAATTAGTTCACCTAATAATTAAAAGTAATGTTTAAACTATCTTACAAAAATATTTAGGTGTTTTTTTGTATTATAGGAGTTAATGATGAAAGTTTATTTAGCTAATGCACTGTTTTCGCAAGCAGAAATTAATTACAACGCCTACTTGGCAGAAAAAATTCGGCAATTAGATACTGCAATTGATTTATATTTACCACAAGAAAATAATGCAATAAACAATAAACAAGCTTATGCTGATTCAAAGATGATTGCTCAAGCAGATACAGAAAGATTGATTAAGAGTGATTTACTGGTAGCAATTCTTGATGGTAATAGTATTGATAATGGTGTGGCAAGTGAAATAGGTGTTGCCTATGCTAAAGAAATCCCGATTATTGGTCTATATACTGATACACGGCAGCAGGGAAGCGAAAATAATCAAAAGTTAGCGGCGTTAAAGCAAGTGGCAGAAAATCAATTTCATTATGTTAACTTATATACTACTGGTTTAATTAAATTAAATGGTACTATTGTTACTAATGAAGCTGCCTTATTAGCAGAAATTACAGCCGTTTTGAATAAGTTTTAATATTAAATAATCCTATCTTTGGCGATAAACATAATAAGTGAATTTTATGTTTCAATGAAGATGGGATTTTTATTGTGGCCTAATAAAGATATGGCCTAATCTTAATAATTAAGATTTAAAAAATAACTAGTTGATATTAGTGTTAATTCATGAAGTATACTTTTAATTTTATAAGTTAGGGCGAATTGATTAAGTAACTAAGACGAAAATAATTAATTTTAAGTTATGGTGGTAATTTTGGGATGAGACAAAAACATTTATAAAAATTAACTAAATTACCATTATTCAGCTAGTTATTGCCGTATAATAAAAAAGTTAGAAAAAATGATAAGAGGTAGAAGCAATGACTAGGAAAACACAAGTTGGTCTTATTTTTGGTGGTAATTCTTCTGAGTATGAAGTTTCAATTATGTCGGGGCATAACATTTATAAGGCAATTGATAAAAGCAAATTTGATGTTCATCCTATATGGATAACTAATGAGGGCTATATTGCAAGTGAGCAAGAATCATTAAAAGTTTTAGCAAATGCAGAATATAAGATTAAAAGTCCGCATCAAGTAGCGAATATTTCTAACTTAAGTGAACTAGCGAATTTTCCAGAATTAGATGTATTTTTTCCCATTGTACATGGTAATTTAGGTGAAGATGGTAGTTTACAAGGTTTATTTAGGGTTATTGATAAACCATTTGTTGGGGATGATGTTTTAGCTGCAGCAGTAACTATGGATAAAGAATTTACCAAAATTTTAGCACAACGTGTAGGCGTTTGTGTGGCTGAATGGATTTCAATTAAACGTTTTGAATATGAAGATGAGCAAAATACCAAACGTGATTATAATCAAGTTAGTGCCAAATTAGGGCATGATTTATTTGTTAAACCAGCTAATCAAGGTTCATCTGTTGGTGTACACCATGTAACTAATAAGCAAGAATTTGATGCTGCTCTAGCTGATGCCTTTCGCTATGATGATAAAGTTTTAATAGAAGAAACCATTCATGGTACAGAGGTTGAAACTGCTGTGCTTGGAAATGATCATCCAATAGTTTCAGGAGTTGGTCAAATTATTAATGCTGAGGGAACTTTTTATAGTTATGAAAATAAGTATGATGCTAATTCAACAACTAGTTTACAAATTCCAGCCGACTTGCCTGAAGAAACTATAGCTGAGATTAGAGCTAATGCTTTAAAAGTCTATCAAGTAACGGAATGTAGTGGTATGGCAAGAATCGATTCAACATTGCGCAAGAGTGATCAAAAAGTTATTTTGACAGAGGTTAATTCTTTACCTGGTTTTACTAATATTAGTATGTATCCTAAATTATTTGAAGTTGCAGGTATTCCTTATACCGAATTAATTACGAAATTGATTACCGAAGCCCAAAAAAGATATGAGCATAAAAAAAGCTTACTACATAAAATAGATTAATTTGATTGTGCTAGAGGGAGTAATACTTTATGAGTGGTAATAAGCATGATTTTGAAGAATTAACCGCACCGGCAGCAACTGCTAAGGAATTACAAGTTAGTGTAGCAACTTTAAGAAAGTATTCTTTAATTGTTGAAAAGGTTACTGGCCAAGCAAATTATTATGCTAGAACTAAGCAGAATGCGCGGCTATATAGTAAGCAAGATGTTCAAGATTTACAAGATTTTCATCGATTAGCTCAAAAAAATGGTTTAACTTTATACGAAGCAGCGCAGCAAGTTTTTGCAGTTAGTTCAAAAGAAATCAAAAAGACAAACCAGACTAAAAAAGGCAAGCAAGAGATAATGACATCTGCACAAGTGATGAAATTAATTGATGCCTTTCAGCAAACTATTAGCCAACAGAATACGGCACTGGAAAATTTACAAGAGCAGCTCAACCGGATTGAAGCTCAAAACCAAGAACTATTACAAAAACAAAATGGTCAAACTGAAAAGTTCGAGGGTTTGGCAGATATTTCTGGGATAGTAACTGATGAAGAAAGCCAACCCAAAGCACAGTTATTTACAGCTAAGCAAAAGCGCCAACAAATTGTTCATGATGAAAAGAAAACGTCTGAGCAGCTTCATGATGAAATTTTAGCTAAAGCTCAAGAAAATTCTCAAAAAACAGCTAGTGTTAATGAGCACCGAACGCTAATTGATATGCAACCTGAGACAGAGACTAGACATTGGTGGCAAAGATTTCTTAATCTATAAAATAAAGATTAGCTAATATTGATCATAAGAAATTATAGTGAATTATGTAGGTTAGGATGTTGATTTTGAAAAAAATTAAGCAACGCTACTTGGTAGCGGTAATAGTGATGCTTATTGGTCTGATATTGACGGCTAGTATTTATTTTGCCACTAATATTTATACTAAAAATGACGTTGCAATAATTACCGATGAAAAAATCACAGATACTTTAGTCGAAAAAAGTAAAGACGTATACGATAATAAAGATGAAACTAGAAAGCAAGTCTTGCATTTGAAAATTCTATCTGGTAAACATCAAAATCAAACGTATACAACAACTAACTTTTATTATCCATCACAGCTTGTAACCCAAAAGTATCGTCCAAAACAGCGAGTTTTTGTCAATATTAAAAAGAATGATCCAGCAATTCAAAATCCTAAGCGAGACTGGGTAGTTGTCTTGGCTATAACAGTGATGACTACCTTACTTGTAGCAGTTTCTGGTAAAAAGGCACTGGGACTAATTTTGTCAATGCTCTTGAGTTGGCTACTTTTCTATTTTGTTATTATGCTGAATATTAAATTAAATGGTGCGTATATTGTCTTGCTATTTGCTGTAGCAGATATTGTGTTTTCCTTTTTCAGTTTATTAATTGTGCAAGGATATAACCGCAAAATGTTAGTGACCTGGTTAGCTACTTTATTAGGCGTTTTTATTTCTTTTGCACTATGTTATATCATCATGCGTTTAACAGGAGAGTCAGAAATCAAATATGAGACTGGTGACTATGCTACGCAAGATCCTCGCGGCATTTTTTTGGCCCAGACTTTATTAGGGATTTTGGGAGCAGTAATGGACGAGGCCACTGACATTGTTTCTAGTTTATATGAGCTGATTCAAACTAAAAAGGACATTACAACTAAACAGTTAATTAGGAGTGGGCGGACCATGGGTCAGGAAATTATGGGACCGCTAATCAATGTTTTAGTTTTAATTTTTATGTCAGAAGCCCTACCTTTAACAATTATTTATTTACGTGATAATAATAGTTTTGGCTCAACTTTTGGTTTTACGTTATCTTTAGGTGTTACTCAAAGTGTGATTTCAGCCATTGGTATCGTGTTAACGGTTGTTTTTGCAACAGGCTGTAGTTTGTTATTTTTAGATAAAAACAGGTGGAAAGTGTGGCATAAGTAATGAGTACATTAACTGCTTTGATAATAGTTTTAGCGATTTTGATGACGATTATCGGTGGCGAGACAGGAATCAGGAGCTTCTTTAGTGTATTAATTAATACGTTATTATTAATTTTATTAGCAGTTCTTATTTCCTGGGGTATCAATATTCCATTACTTATTTTGATTTTTATTCCACTCAAATTAGTGACTATCATTTTTTTAGGCACGCATGATTATCAAGTTGCTAAAAATTCATTTTACTCGTCAATGGTTGTTTGCTTATTAGTCAGTGTAGTAATTTTAGGTTTTGAATATATTGCACAGGCAGCAGGACTTGGTCCTGAAGCAGGAGAAATTCTAGTAGGTTTATCACAGATGCCGGGTTTAAGTTATCCACTCATTGCTGTTGCCGTTGCTATTTTTTCAACTTTAGGTGCAGTAGCAGAAGCAGCTGTCGCAATTAGTTCTGGATTATTGGAAATTAAAAAGCATAACCCTAAGATTACATATGATGAATTAAGGTCAAGTGGGACAAAAATCGGTAATGATGTTTTAGGCACAGCAATAAATACCATTTTGTTTGGCATGTTTGGTAGCTGCCTTTCTTTATTTTTATGGTATATTCGATTAAATTATACTCTAGGTGAAATTTTTAATGAGAAAATGCTAGTTAATGAAGCCCTGATTATTGTGTATTCCCTAATTGGTGTAATATTAACGGTACCATTAACAACAAGCTTTTTAGCAAAAAGTATGGTAAAACGTGAGGCAAAAAATGAAAACAAATGAAATAATTTTAACAAATTTTAATGGACGCAAGTTTAAAATTCATCCATATATTTTGGATTCAATTGGTGATTTAATCAAGCCGCGGCATCCATTGGCAATTGTGATTCCAGGTGGGAGTTTTGATCACCTATCAAAGCGTGAAGGTGAGCCAATTGCCTTAGCTTTTAATAATTGCGGGTTTAACAGTGTTGTGATGGATTATAACCTGATTCAAGATGCAGGTGATATTTATCCAGATGCTGGCTTGGATGTTTTAACCACAGTAAAATATTTTCGTGATCACGCAGCAGAATATCAAATTGATGCCGACAAAATTGTAACAATTGGCTTTTCTGCTGGTGGTCATGTGGCAAGTTTTGCTAACAGTATGGCTAATTCGCTGGAATACCAAAATCGCTTTAATTTTACTGCCAAAATTGTTTTACCCAATAAAACTATTTTAGGTTATCCTTTGATTAATCTGCATAAAATTGGTTTTGCTATCCCAAAAAATGCAACCAATAAAGTACCAGCAGATCAATTTGTACTAAATAGTGCTCTAGGGGTGACTTCTAGGACACCAGCTACCTTCATTTTTCATGCTTGGGATGATCCAATCGTTTTAGTGACTAACACATTAGAATATGCAACGGCACTACGAAAGGAAAAAGTGCCGTGTGAAGTTCACCTTTTTAATAAAGGTGGACATGGTTTTTCTCTAGCCCGGACAGATATGGTGACAAGAGGTCGCGAATGGCAAGATAATTCGCATGCAGCTCATTGGTTTAATTTGGCGCAAGAATGGTTAAATAGTGAGTGGCTAAATAAATAATTCAGAAAGCATTAAAAATATTAACTTTTTTTAATAATGTCTTGAATTTAATTCATAAAAGCATATAATTATATACTTAAATCGAAAGAAAGGACATGATTTTTTGAAGCTAATAAAAATGAAAAGATTAACCGCAATTAATGGCTTACTAACTTTGACCAGTTTATTCATGTTGTTCTTTGGATTATGTGATCAAGTTAATGAGTCAAATCAATTGGTTCAAACCGACCAGTTAATTGCCCTAACAAATAGTGATAATCTAATTATTTTTACTGCGGTTATAGCATTAGTGATTTTTGGTTCTGCCTTTTTTGCAGGCTGGCTTAAAAGTTCGTGCAAGACTCGTTTATTATATGATAGAACTTAAGTATATTAGGAAGTTGTACTTAAATTAGTATAGTGCAACTTTTAGTTTGAAAAAGCAAATTAAAAAGCAGGTTAGTAACTGACTAACCTGCTTTTTTACTTAGGACAAATTAATATGAAATTTTTTAATACCAATGATGGATAAGCCAAAATCTTTTCGCATTAACCCATGATCCATAACGATTATATACATAATTATCGGCAATACGCTCTTGATTTTTAGGGGAATAGTTACCACCTAAATATGCTAAATTAAGCTGGTATTTACCGTAACAAACTCCATTACGTGCATTGTAATTACCACCTGATTCGTGGCGGGCAATCCAGTTTTTAGCTGCCCTTTCTTTTTTAGATAATTTTTGTGCGGCTGCTACAGTTTGTATAGCAGTGTCTTTATGAACTAATTCAATAATTGCAGTGCAGTTAACCGCTAAGGCTAAGGCTGTAATTAGTTTAAGCATGAATTTTTTACCTTTAATCAATTTGTCTTATACCTCACTAAGTAGTCTATTTAATACTACAGATACTATACCTAATAAATATTTCATTGCTGTTACAGAAAGAACACGCCTGCCTTACAATCCAGTTTTAATGATATTCAGATGTGATTTTGGTAAAATTTAGTAATAAGCTTTTTTCTAGGAGGTAAATTATGACAACGAAACATTTTTATGAAACTTTTCATCCTGATCATTACGATTTATTCATTGATGTTAATCGAGAAAAGAAAACAATTGCTGGTACGTCAACAATAACCGGTGAAGTAATCGAAGATACTGTTTTAATCAACCAAAAGTATATGGAGGTCTCTTCAGTTAAGTGTGATGGTGTTGAAGTTCCATTTACAGTAAGTGATAAAGACGAAGCAATAAAGATTGACTTAGGTAAAAAAGGTAGCGTCAAGATTGAAATTGTTTATACTGCACCGCTAACAGATACAATGATGGGAATTTATCCGTCCTACTACATGATTGATGGTGTAAAGAAACAAATTATAGGTACCCAATTCGAAACTACAGCTGCGCGTCAAGCATTTCCCTGTGTGGATGAACCAGAAGCTAAAGCAACTTTTTCTTTAGCACTTAAGTATGATGAACACGAAGGTGAGACCACACTAGCTAACATGCCAGAAATAAAAGTCGAAAATGGTGTGCATTACTTTGAAAAATCTGTCAAAATGTCCAGCTATTTAGTTGCTTTTGCCTTTGGTGAATTACAATCTAAATTGACGAAGACCAAAGATGGTGTTGAAGTTGGTGTTTTTGCTACTAAGGCACACCAGGCTAAAGAATTGGATTTTGCTGTGGATATTGCTAAACGTGCAATTGAATTTTATGAAGATTTTTACCAGACTAAATACCCACTACCCCATTCATGGCAATTAGCTTTGCCAGACTTTTCAGCTGGTGCAATGGAAAATTGGGGATTAATTACTTATCGAGAAGCAGCTGTTTTACTTGATCCAGATAATGCTACAGTTGAGCAAAAGTCTTATGTGGCAACGGTTATTGCTCATGAGTTAGCACACCAATGGTTTGGTGATTTGGTCACAATGAGATGGTGGGACGATTTGTGGCTTAATGAAAGTTTTGCAAACATGATGGAATATGTTTCAATAGATGCCCTAGAGCCTGATTGGCAAATCTGGGATAACGCATATCAAATTTCAGAAGTTCCAGCAGCGTTGAAACGAGATGCAACCGATGGTGTTCAATCGGTCCATGTTCAAGTTGAGCATCCCGCTGATATCGATTCATTGTTTGATGGAGCCATTGTTTATGCTAAGGGCTCCCGCATGCTGGTAATGGTTAGAGCCCTATTAGGTGATGATGCTTTACGCAAGGGACTTAAGTATTACTTTGACCAACATAAATATAGTAATGCAACCGGTGATGACTTATGGAATGCCTTATCAACGGTGACTGATTTAGATATTGGCAAGATTATGCATACATGGCTTGATCAGCCTGGCTATCCAGTTGTCAATGCACATGTTGATGAAAATGGACATTTGATTTTGCAACAAAAGCAATTCTTTATCGGCGAAGGTAAAGAAGTTGGTCGAACATGGGCAATTCCAATAAATGCAAATTTCAAAGCACCACAAATTATGACGCAAACAGAACTTGACTTGGGTGATTATAAACAACTACGTGCAGAAGCTGGTCATGCTTTGCGGCTTAATGTCGGTAATAGTTCCCACTTTATCGTTAATTATGATGAAAAATTAATGGCCGATATCATGGCAAATCTTGAACAGTTAACTGCAGTAGATCAATTGCAGTTATTACAAGATTTAGGTCTTTTAGCTGAAGGGGGCCAGATTTCTTATGCTGAAATTGTGCCATTATTACCTAAATTTGCTACTTCAAAATCTTATATTGTTATTAATGCTTTATTTAATACAGCCCGTGAATTACGTAAGTTTACTAAACCGGGTTCTGACGAAGAGCAGAATTTAAAAGCTTTTTATAATCTTTTATCTGAAAAGCAAATTGCTCGTTTAGGTTGGCAATCAAATAATGATGTAGGCGATGACTCGTTAATTCGCCCTTTAACCCTATCAGCTGGCTTATATGCTGAAAATGAGCAGGTTATTGAAGGCGGACATCAAATTTTTGCTAATAATAAAAATGATTTAGTTAAAATTGCAGCGTCTATTCGACCATATGTTTTAGTTAATGAAGTTAAAAATTACCGCAAGCAGGATTTAGTTGACCACTTGATTAATGAGTATCAAGTAGCAGTTGATCCTTATTATAAGGCAGATTTACTAGCCGCTATTACAGCTTCGCAAGACATAACAGATATCAACAAGATAGTGGCAGATTTTAAAAATGCGGATGTTATTAAACCACAAGATTTACGTTCTTGGTACTTTAATATTTTAGCTAATGCTAAAGGACAGCAGGCTGCTTGGGACTGGTTGCGTAAAGAATGGTCATGGCTGGAAAAGACGGTTGGTGGTGATATGGAATTTACTACTTATATTACGGTTACTGCTAGAATTTTCCATACTGCAAATAGATTGCAAGAATTTACTGAATTTTTTGAGCCTAAAATTAATCAACCAGGTTTAGGTCGTGAGATTCAAATGGATACTAAAGTAATTGCCACTAGGGTTAATTTGGTAGAACAACAACAAAGTGCTGTGAATAAGGCAATTAAAACGGTGCTATCTTAAATAATTAGCTGGATGTAAAAAAGCATTATCAATTTGATAATGCTTTTTTATTATTAAATTTAATTGTAAATGATAACTGGTTCGTGTTTGCTTATATTGCTCCATACATATTTGACTTCACTAGGCTTAATATTAACACAACCATGTGATCCACCACGTAAGTATGCTCTTTTACTCCAGTCGCTACGCCAACTGGCGTCATGAAAGCCGCAACCACTTAAGGTGAATGGCATCCAATACTTAACTGGAGAAGCATATTTAGAGCCATCGTTGTTACGACCACGTAAAGTTGCAGGAGATTGCTTGTAATGAATGTACCAGACCCCTTCAGGTGTTACATTTGATTTGTTGCCAACTTTAGTTCCAGTAACAATGTCGTTTAAATGAACGGCAAGCTTACCATTTTTTACAACCCATAGTTCTTGTTTTTTTAAGGAAACTACAATATAGTTATTACCAATGCCATGATTAGTTTTACCGTATCCTAAACCATACGTGCTGTATCCTAAGCCATAAATATAATCTTTTCCATCTAAAGTTTTTGTTCCGTTTAAAAATGCCTGCTCAACAGCAGACTGGGCTTTCTTTACATAGATTCCCCAACCATAACTTTGATTTTTCACTGTAATTTTTTTACCAGATACTTGATTCCTGGTTGGAACAGCAAAGGTATATTTTTGGTGAATTGTTGAAACAGCGCGGTCAATTTTATTTAGTTCAGCTACTAAGTTTTCAGAATTAGTAAAAGTATACTTCCCTTGCTTAAAGACGGCCTGATTAATTAGTTTTTTGGCTTCTAATTTATATATCTTATTGGCAACTTTATAATTGACAATAGTGTCACTTACCGTTTGCATTTTTTTGTTAGCAGCATCTAACTCATTATTGGCAAATATATAGTTCTGTTTGCTCGGCATAGTAGTATGTTGCTTTTTAAAAAAATTTGTTACTTGTTGTTTGTTAATTGTATCAATATTTGGGTCTCGCTCAGTGGAAACTTTGCCTTTTTCTAATACAATGACATTGTTTGCTTGTTTATTTACTTTTTTAGTAGCTTTGTTAATGGTTAACTTACCAACTTTTACGCCATAGATATTTACATTTGGATTAAAATGAGTCGTAGCAAACTTTTTGGCTTGCTCTTGTGCGGCAATATGGTTGTTATATGAAATAACTCCAAAAATAACGGCAAAGATTAGTATAAATCCCGCCAGGACTAAGTAAAGATTATTGCGATTATTGTGTTTTTTTAGTTTTCTTCTTGATTGCATAAATTCACTCACTATATAAACGTAATTTTTAAAAGTAGTCGCAAATACATTTTATCATCTATTGTAGCAGTAGTAAAACATTAGGAGGGAATAATGAAAGATACTGAGCCCTTAGTCTTTGATTTCAAACTTGCTCAAGGGAAACCTAATTCTTACAAAACGACGGTAATTAATGATAGTTGTCCATTTTGCCAAGTAGATAATTTAAAAGATATCTATGTTCAAAAAGATGAAATGATTTGGCTACATAATAAATTTCCGACTCTTCAAGATACAACGCAGACAATTATCATTGAATCTGGCGATCATTGCGGTGACATTACAACTTATTCGTGTAAGTATAACCGAAAACTGCTGAATTTTGCTTTAGAATGTTTTCGCGATATGAATAAACAACAGTTTAGCTCAGTTTTATGGTATAAAAATTTTGGTCCTGCTGCTGGTGGTTCATTGGTTCATCCCCACATGCAAATTGTGGGACTAAAGCATAAAAATGGTTATAAGTATATTTCAGCAAGTAATTTTAGTGGCATCTCATTATTTGCTAGTAGTCATGTAGAAGTAAATATTGCCACGCAGCCAGTGCAAGGATATATTGAAATAAATATAAATTTACTTAGTTTAGCAGCAATTGATTTATGGGCTGATTGGATTCAAATAGCAGCAAAATATCTCTTAACTGAATTAGCAAATGGACGGTGTAAATCTTATAATTTGTTTTTTTATCCCCGAAATGATAATGGTATATGTGCTAAATTAATTCCACGCTTTGTCACATCGCCTTATTTTGTTGGATACAAATTATCCCAAGTAGATGATAATGAAAAACTGACCGAAGAAGCAGCAAAATTGAAAAATTTTTTTATTAGGAATCGGTCACATTAGATAAAGCGTAGTTTTTACTAAATATAATAAAATATGTGATTATTGTTGGTAAATTAAGTAAATTATGGATAACATGATTATTTTGAGGAGAAAAAATGCAGAGAAAACAAACCAGAAATTTAGCAATTACTGCTCTATTTGTAGCAATTTTTTTGCTTCAAACTTTTGTACCTAATATTGGTTATATTAGGATATTGCCAGCCTTGCCAGCAATAACTACTGTCCCGTTAACAGTTGCTATTTATTCTTTATTAATGGGCCCCAGAGCTGGTGCCATCTTTGGCTTATTTTGGGGCGGGCTTCGGCTTTATTTAGCTATTACTCAACCGGGGGATATGGTCAGTTTGATGCTATTTCGTAATCCGATTATTGCAGTGCTTCCTAGTGTATTGGCTGGATTGTTTTCGGGTATGATTGGGCAGGTATTTGCACAAAAATCTAGTAGAATTAAAGAATTCAGTTATATAGGCGCGGGTGCTATAGCTTCTTTAACTAATACAATTATGGTTATTTTATTGACTAGTATTATTTTCATGCACAATTCTACCCAACTCATTGGTTATCTAGGGAATTTCGACCATAATATACCATTAATTAAGGTGCTATTTCTTGCATTAGGTCTGAATGGGTTAGTTGAAATGATTTTTACGGCCATTGTAACGCCAATAGTTGTTTCACCGCTATTAAAAGTTTTACATCGGCTTAGTTAATGCTTTAAAAATATTTTTTAAAAAGAGTCTTTCACAAAGGAAAGGCTTTTTTATTAATTATTAGAAAATTTGACCAATGAAGAAAATATTGCCTTACTACTATTTCTGCAGAGGATGACGGTTAAGCATATTAATCTTTTGGTTAAATGATTGCTACCAGATTGAAGATCAGTTCAATTTTAGCTAAATATCCAGTAGAAATATCTGGTGGTCAAAAGCAGCGAGTAGCAACAGCTCGGGCTTAAGTACATAATTCGGCGATTTTATTAGCTGATGAACCAACGGGCGCACCAGACACAAAAAGTGCCAGAGAATTACTTGAGACAATAGCCGACTTAAACCAAAATGATTAAGTGACTACTGCAAGGGCCACGCATGCCCCATTTGCTGCTAGTTTTGCTAGTCGTATTTTATTTATTAAGGATGGAAAAATTGGTAATCAATTAGTTAAGGCTGATCAATCTCGAAAAAGGAAACAAAGCGATATCTTTATTTTAAATAAATTCAGTTTAAAGATAAGCCGCTTAAGGAGCTCAAGTTTTATCTAAAAAATGAACAGCCGCTATATTATATAAAGTACAAAAATTTCCAACACATGAATTAGCGTATACGGGTACTGCTGCTAATAATCTAAAAGATATGTTAATTAATGGCAGCGGGAAAGCAGTTCGCTTGGTTTCACCAACTAAATGGCAAAGGCTACAAGGTAAGCGTAGATTTATAACTTTACTGAATGTTAAAGATTTTGATTATGCTTATCCAATATTATTGCGAATTCAAAAATTACAGTTACATGAAAACCCAAAGTATTCTGCGATTTATGATAAAAGTAAACCAAATAATTATCAGCTACTAATTAATTTAACTAGTGGGTTTGAATTTATGGGCTTTTTCTTGGGGATTGCTTTTTTAACTATGCTTGCTTCAACTTTAATGTTTAAGGTTTTGAATGGAGCTAGTAAGGATAAGTCCCGTTATCAAATGTTGAATAAAATTGGAATTAGAAAGCAACTACTTAAACAGTCAATTAATTATGAAATTGGGACTTTATTTTTATTGCCGGCTGGTTTGGGAATAATCGACGTTTTGTTTGGTTTACAACTTTTTCGCAGCTTATTACCAGATCCGTATCATAATATCTGGATACCATTTATAATTTTTGGCCTTTTATACTTGTTATATTATCTTTTGACCGTCAAGCTATATAAAAAATTGGTAGTAGAGTATAAATAAAGCGTATCTAAAAAGGTAACATATCATGTTACCTTTTTAGATAGCAAAAAATAATTTAATATTTAAAAATAACTTGACAATATAATAATTATTACTTATAATTCTAAATATTAAATTAAAATTATTGGAGGTTACTTTAATGAAAACTAAATATTTTAATATTCAATCAAACATTGGAGTAATTGCCATCATAAACTTAGTAGCCGTGTTGATTATTTGCTGTAGGACTTAATTCAAAAGAAATTACTAGTGTAGTTTAAGTTTGTTAAGTCCTTGTTTGCATTTTATGAATGAGGCTTGACTAACAAATTAATTAAGCCTCATTCAGTTCGATGAATGAGGTTTTTTGATGGCTAATAGTCAATAAAAAGGAGGAAAAATGAAAAAATTCAAAAGAATACTGGGTTTGACAACGATAGCAGCCATAATGCTAACAGGTTGTAGTATTGCCAAAAACAATAACAGTAATGGAACTCACCAAGATAAGGAGACAATTAAAATTGGTGTCAATATGGAACTGTCCGGTGCAGCTGCTGGCTATGGAAATGCAGAAAAGCAGGGTATTCAATTAGCTGCTTCTGAGATAAACAAAGCTGGCGGAATTGATGTTAATGGGCATAAGAAAAAAATTAAGCTAATTATTCACGATAATAAATCTTCAATTGCTACGTCTGCTTCTGTAGGGACTCAATTGGCTACTAAAGATAAGGTAGCAGCAATTGTTGGCCCAGCAACCACTAATGCTGGTACAGCACAAATTCCTAATATTACTAAGGCGGCAGTTCCTTTTATTAGTCCATCTGCAACTGATCCAAGTTTTACCTTACAAAAAAATGGTAAAGTCCAGCCTTATGTATTTCGGACTTGTTTTCAAAATAATATCCAAGGTGAAAATGCTGCCAAGTTTGTGACAAATAAATTAAAAGCGAAGAAAGTAGCAATCTATGCAGATAATTCAAGTGATTATGGTACAGGCTTAGCCAAAGCTTTTAAAGCAACATATAAAGGAAAGATAGTTGATAGTCAAACTTATTCAGCCGGCGATAAAGACTTTAATGCAGTGTTAACTTCTTTTAAGGCTAAAGGCATCGATGCTATTTATGTTCCAGGCTACTATACTGAAGTTGGTTTAATCATTAAACAAGCCCGGCAAATGGGGATTAAGGTACCAATTATTGGGGGCGATGGAATGGTAGACCCTAAGCTTGCGCAAATTGCTGGTGCGCAAAATGCAACTAATATCTATTACACTACACCGTTTTCAACCCGCTTAGCGGCAAAAAATCCAGTCGCAGTGAAATTTATGACTGCCTTTAAGCAGCGTTACAAGGTGGGGACCTCAGCTTTTTCAGCTTTAGCCTATGATGCGGTTTATATGATTAAGACGGCTATTGAAGAGCAAAAAGCTGATGATTCGACTAAGCTGACTAAAGGATTAGCTAATATAAAAGATTTCAATGGCGTTACAGGCAAGATTACAATTAATAAGACACACGATCCAGAAATGCCAATTGCAATTGAAGAGATGACTAATGGAAAAGTAAGTAATTCATTTAGTGTTAAGTAAGATTAAAGCAAAGTTAAAGGAGTGATTAGTTTGCAAACTTTTCTTCAACAAATTATCAATGCACTATCACTAGGATCAATCTATGCCTTGTTGGCTTTAGGGTACAGTATGGTCTACGGGATTATTAAATTAATTAATTTTGCTCACGGCGATATTTATATGCTTGGCGCATTTACAGCCTACTTTGTAATTAATATCTGGCACTTTAATTTTATAACTGCTCTTTTGGCAGCAATGGTAATTAGTGCACTTTCAGGGGTATTGATTGAGTATTTTGCTTATCGACCATTACGTAAATCACCACGTATAGCAGTTTTGATTACAGCTATTGGGGTTTCCTTTTTACTTGAAAATGGAATGTCGTATTTAGTGGGTTCAAACGCACGTAGTTTTCCACAAGTAATTGCACAGGTTAACTACAGTATGGGAGGTATTTTAATCTCTAATATTCAGATTTTAATTCTAGGTATTGCTTTAATTTTAATGGTCTTATTGCAACTAATTATTAAAAAAACTAAAATGGGTCGCGCAATGCGGGCTGTTTCGGTTGATCCAGATGCAGCTGAACTAGTTGGTATCAATGTTAACCAGACAATTTCGTTTACTTTTGCGTTAGGATCAGCATTAGCAGGCGCAGCCGGAATTTTAATTGGAATGTACTATAATTCAATTGATCCGCTTATGGGAATGACACCGGGCATTAAAGCCTTTGTAGCTGCTGTTTTAGGTGGGATAGGTTCAGTTCCAGGGGCAGCTTTCGGTGGCTTTTTAATCGGAATTTTAGAAACACTTTTCCAATCAGTTGGACTGTCTGCGTATAAGGATGCAGTTGTGTACCTAGTATTGATTATAATTTTGCTCTTTTTACCAGCGGGTATTTTTGGCAAAAATATTAAAGAAAAGGTCTAGGTGGCAAGATGAAAGCAAATTGGAAATATATATTATCATGGCTAATAATGATAATTGCCGGTTTTTACTTAATTAATATCTTAATTATGGTTGGCGTGATTGATAGTTTTATTGAGAATATGCTGGTAATGATTGGTATTAATATTATCTTAGCGACTGGACTTAACTTAATTATTGGTTTTAGTGGGCAATTTTCACTGGGGCACGCCGGCTTTATGGCAATTGGTGCTTATACTACTGCAATTATTACGCAACATTTTGACAGTGAATTGGGTTTTATTATCTCGCTTATCGTGGGAATAGTATTAGCAAGTATCATTGCCCTAATTGTAGGTACAGCAACTTTTATTCGACTCAAAGGTGATTATTTAGCAATCGCTACTTTAGGTGTGGCGGAAATTATTCGTAATATAATTAATAATTTGAAAATTACTGGTGGCTCAGCTGGGATGTTCAATATTCCCCCACTAAGTTCATGGCCAACCGTTTATATCATGGTTTGTTTAACAACAATTGTTTTATTAAACTTCATTCGTTCGCGAAATGGTCGAGCAATTAAAGCGGTACGTGAAGATGAACTTGCTGCCGAAGCAATGGGAATTAATACAACAAAGTGGAAAGTGGAAGCCTTTATTCTAGGCGGAGCTACAGCAGCGATTGCTGGCAGTATGCAAGCTGCATACGTTCAAACAATTTCTCCTTCTAATTTTGGTATTATGGAATCTATTTCAATTCTAGTAATCGTTGTTCTAGGTGGTGTAGGCAGTATGACGGGAACATTTTTAGCCGCGATTGTTTTAGGAATTTTGGATACAGTTTTACAAAATTTTGGTGCACTTCGGATGGTTATTTATGCTATTGCTCTTATTTTAATTATGCTCTTTAAGCCATCTGGACTTTTAGGTAACTGGGAATTTTCTTTTAAAAAAATTATACCGACTAATAAGAAAGAGAGGGACTAGGGCATGGAACACTTATTGCAAGTTGAGCATGTGGTTCGTAAATTTGGCGGATTAACAGCTGTTGATGATGTATCGCTTTATCTGAATGAACATGAATTGGTTGCGCTAATTGGACCTAATGGTGCCGGTAAGACCACCTTATTTAATTTATTGACGGGTATGGTTCCAGCAACTAGTGGCGTTATAGATTTACAAACTAATAAGCAAAAATATGATTTGACTCATAAAAATGCAATGCAAATTGCTGATTTAGGCTTGTCGCGTACTTTTCAAAATATTAGACTATTTAAAAATTTATCAGTAATGGAAAATGTTTTAACAGCGATGACTAGTAAGTATAAAGAAGGGTTCATGACAGCTGTTTTACGCTTGCCTAGTTTTTACAGAACCGAACAAGAAATGAAGAGTGAAGCGCACCAATTATTGGAAATTTTTAACTTATCCGCTGAGGAACAAACGTTAGCTAAAAATTTACCTTATGGGATACAACGGCGTCTAGAAATAGTTCGTGCTCTGGCAACACATCCCCAAATTCTCTTTTTAGATGAGCCAGCAGCTGGAATGAATCCAGAAGAAACAGCAGATTTAACCGACTTGATTAAATATATCCAAGAGCAGTTCAAAATTACTGTATTGTTAATTGAACATGATATGTCATTGGTAATGAATTTAGCGCAAAGAATTTATGTGCTTGATCAAGGAAAAGTTTTAGCATCTGGAGAGCCGGCGCAAATTAAAGCAAATCCTCAAGTGATTAAGGCATATTTGGGAGAAGGTGCTGATTAGATGGCAATGTTAGAAGTTCAAAACTTATCTGTAAACTATGGTGTCATTCAAGCTGTTAAAGGAGTTAGCTTTAATATTAATCAAGGTGAAATTGTGACCCTGATTGGGGCAAATGGTGCAGGAAAAACGACAATAGTTAAGACTATTTCTGGTTTGTTAAAGCCCAAAAGTGGGGAAATTATTTATCAAGGAAATGAAATTCAACGTAATAAAGCCCCCCAAATTGTCCAAGCTGGTATTTCACAAGTTGCGGAAGGTCGTCATATTTTTGCTGGCATGACCGTAATGGAAAATTTACAGCTGGGTGCTTTCTTACAAAAAAATCGCGCCGAAATTGAACATAGTTATGCTGAAATTTTTCAAAAGTTTCCTATTTTGAAAAAAAGACGTAATCAAGATGCAGCAACATTATCTGGTGGCGAGCAGCAGATGTTAGCAATTGGGCGCGCGTTAATGGTTAAGCCTAAGCTACTCTTACTAGATGAACCTTCAATGGGGTTATCCCCTTTGTTTATTCAAAAAATTTTTGCAATTATTAAGGAATTAAATGAGAAAGGAACGACAATTTTATTGATCGAGCAAAATGCTAAGCAAGCTTTAGCGATTGCTGATCGCGGGTATGTTTTGGCTACGGGCACGATTCAGTTGTCTGGAACGGGGCAGGAACTACTTACTAATCCTGAAGTACAAAAAGTTTACTTTGGCGGCTAGTTATTTTTGCAAATAGCCCAATAATCTAAAAAACCAGGGCAATTAGGTCCCTGGCTTTTTAGATTTTCATTTTATTATATGAAATAACTTTTTGATTTGAATCAGTCATATGCATGATGGTAATTGATGCGTTGCGTGGTCCGACACTAATATCATAATCCCCAAAGCGTGCGGCAATACTGCGAATTGTAAAACCATGGGTAACCAGTAAAATATTTTCTGCACCATCAAGTTGATGGATTAGTTTAAAGCCCTGATCAAGTCTTGACCAATATTCTTTAGCATTTTCTGCTTCGTGAAAGGGATCAGCTTCCTTAATCCAATCTTTAATGGTGTCAATCGATTCGTTTTTAAAAATGTCATAATGATTCTGATAACCATGTGGTCCACCAATCATTTGCCAAGCCATATCTGTATCCATGCCTTCGAAATAGCCATAAAATTGTTCACGAAATAAGGGTGTTGCTAGATGTTGAATTTCGTCGCGGTTAATATTGTGCTTAATAATAAAATCGCAGGTATCATTAGCTCGTTTTAAATCACTAGATAAGGCAATATCAAAGGGGATATTTTGAAGTATTTCACCTACATGTTCGGCTGTTGCAATACCTGTTTCGGTTAGCGGTGTATCACACCATCCCTGCATTTTATTATAACGATTTATATAAGTTTGACCGTGGCGTATAATGTAGATTCTTTTCATGATTCTTTCCTTGTACTTTTAATTATTTATGATAGAGTTTTTTGGCATTGGCAATATCAATTGGCTCGATGGGATAAAGTGATTGAGCAGGATACATCACTGATTTTTTTATATTGTTATGTTTAAGACCAATTGCATGACCTAATTCGTGCTCAACTGTATTGACGATCCGCTTATAATTGTAATAGTAATTAGAAAAATTTTGTAAATAGTAGATATTTAAGTTAACAGCTGCCTCATATAAAAAGCCAGTTTTAAGATAATATTGAAAGGTGGTAAAACCGGCATAATTAGTGTAGGGATGATAGACCTGACTAATTGTAATGTCGGCCTTTTTCTTATTTTTAGTTTTACTGAATGTAAAGACTTTAGTTTTATTCCATGCACTAATTGCATCATTAGTGGCAGAAATCATGTCTGGATTATCATTTAAATCGATGTAAACTTTGGCTCTAGGCTTTTGCCAACGCCAGTGATTGTTGGTAACGACTTTAGTTTTACTATTTTTACTAGTTTGCTTTGACTTTTGCGCATAAACAACCTGGCTATTGCATTTAATAATTGATAAACTTTCATCAAAAATAAAATTGCGCAAAATTATCACAGTCATGAGTGCACAAGTTAATTTGACTAGAAAATAATTAAAACTTTTCATATTACTCAACTCCAATTTACTTTAAATAAAAAATGCCAATGCTATTAATCAAATTATAAACATAATTAGATTAACTTTCATGATTTTTCATATTTTTTACAAATAAACTAAAGAATTATATATTAATCCGATTTCATGTTAAAATAATATGCAAGTTTTGAGAAAATAGGTGACCTTATGACAAATGCGATGGATGATAAAGAGTTTGAACAAAATCATCTCAAACAAATTTTAAAAATGATTAGAGCTAAAAAGTCTGAATTGTCTTCATCAATAAAATCTGCTGCGGGAGAAGCTAAGGAACTTAATTCTCACTTTTATGATGATGTAAAATTAGATTATGATGGTTATTCTACGTCAATGGAAACAGCCTTGTCTATTCATCAGCAGCAGCAATTGCTTGATGAACGTGAAAATGCTTGGCAACATGCGGCTAAACAGTTGGGAATTGTGCAAAAGCTAGAGAAGCGACCTTATTTTGCGCGCGTAGATTTTAAAGAAAACGGTCAACAATTAGAGACTATTTATATTGGATTGAGTTCATTTGCAGATAAGGACAACCATTTTTTGATTTATGACTGGCGTGCACCAATTTCTTCAATTTATTATGATGGCAAGTTGGGGCAGGTTTCTTACATGTCACCTGAAGGTGAAATTACAGTTGAAATGAGTAAAAAACGTCAGTTTATGATTGAAGACGGTAAGATTATCAACATGTTTGATACCGATGAATCAATTGGTGATCAGATGCTTTTAGAGGTACTAGGGGAAAAATCTAGTACGCAAATGAAATCAATTGTTACAACAATTCAGCGCGAACAAAACAAAATTATCAGAAATACTAGCGCGGATTTACTTTTTGTTCAAGGAGCAGCTGGTTCAGGTAAAACATCAGCTATTTTACAAAGAATTGCCTATTTGCTATATCGTTATCGTGGTAATTTGAAAAGTAGCGATGTCATTATGTTTAGCCCTAATCAGTTGTTCAATGACTATATTAAAAACGTATTACCCGAAATGGGTGAGCAAAATATGGTTCAAATGACCTATTGGCAATTTGTGGCTAGACGCTTACCAGGCATGGAGGTAGAGAATTTATTTGACCAGTTTGAAGATCAGGTTGCTGATTCGGCAATTAGTCGTTTGAAAGATTCGACGCACTTTTTTAAGCTGATGACTCATTATGCTAAATACCTTAATCAACATGGGGTCGTTTTTAAAAATATCTATTTTCGTAATCAAAAGCGTCCTTTTTTTGATAAAGAAAAAATCGGCGAACTTTATTATTCATTCAATGAAAATTATAATTTAAGTAATCGAATTGACGCAACACGTGAGGAATTAATTAAGCTTCTTAATCGAAAGATTAATACTGAAGCTAAGAAAAATTGGGTGGCCGAAGAAATTCAAAATTTAAGTCGTGAACAATTAATGCAATTATACGATCATCCAGATCAAGAATTTGAATCAGAAGAAAAAGAAGAAAAATTCTTAAGCCGAAAAATTGTAATTAAGTCCTTAAATAAGGTGTTTCAGCAGATTAAGCGCAATAATTTTATTAACATGCGTTTACAATATCTCAATTTCTTACGGGCGGTCCCTAAAATGACTGATTTATCCAAGTGGGGAATTAGTTTAGCCGATTGGTCTAAGCATATTATAAGTGTAAAAGAAAGTTTTACTAAGCATTATATCCATATGAATGATGTTTCAGCATATCTTTACTTATATGATTTGTTAACGGGCCGTCATGTTGACTATGAAATGCGCTATGCTTTTATTGATGAGATTCAAGATTATACTCCCTTCCAATTATGTTATTTGAAATATAATTTCCCACGGGCCAAATTTACTATGTTGGGTGATCTGAATCAGGCTATTTTTACTAAAGATGAGAGCAGCACCTTGCTGAAACAAATTAGTAATTTATTTGATCCTAAAAAAACCACTGTGGTGCAGCTGACTAAGTCATATCGATCAACCAAACAATTAACGAACTTTACTAAGCAAGTTCTGCGTCAAGGTGAGAAAATTGAATCGTTTAATCGACAAGGACCAAAACCTACTCTGTGGCAAAGGTCAGATAGTGAAGCTATCCATGTCTTAACCGAAATTCTTAAGCAAAATAACATAGATAAACTGACTACGGCAATTATTACGAAAGATTTAGCTAGTGCGCAAGTTGTTGCTCAAAAATTAAAAGCCAATGGAACTAAAGCAGTTTTGATTGCTACAGCAAATCAGCGATTAGTTGATGGTACGTTAGTCATTCCATCCTATCTGGCCAAGGGCTTAGAATTTGATGCCGTAATTATGTGGGATGCTTCAAAGAATAATTATTATAAGCTTGATGAAACACAACTAGTTTATACAATAACGTCACGGGCAATGTACAAGCTTGATATTATTTATACGGGTGAAAAAAGTCCCTTGCTCGATGTTGATCAACATACTTATATTGAAAAGTAGGTAGCATAAATGATAGATAGGAAAGATTTTTCATTTAAAAAAATTGCTGATATGTCTGGACGTGAAATGTTTTGTATTGAACGCTTACGCGCAGATACATTTGTTTGTGAACAAAAAATTATTGATCCCGAGCTTGACGATCAGGACCTAGAGGCAATTCATGTTTTTCTTTTGAATCAAAAACAAACTAAGGCGTTAGCGGTTTGTCGTATTTTTGTAGAAAATAATAAGTGGATACTAGGTCGAGTTGCTGTTGATAGTAATTTACGTGGGCAACATCTTGGTGCAGAAATGATGGCGCAAGTACATAAATACTTAAGACAAAAGGGGATAAGCCAATTATATTGTCATGCACAGCTGCAGGCTAAGCCTTTTTATGATTCTTTGGGCTATCAGGCACAAGGTGATGTATTTGATGAAGCTGGTGTAAAACATATTATGATGTATTACAATTTATAAATAAAAACTCGTATATTGATACGAGTTTTTATTTTTGAGAGAAACTATTCTGTAAGACTATTCAATTTTAGTTAATGTTTTAGCCTTTTAGAATGGGGTGCTATTTTTGATTTATAATAGAATAAAATAAATTTAGGGAAGCATATTAATGAAAAATTATTTACGTTTTAAGCGGGACGAATGGGCGGCATTATCCCCTGAAAGCAAAGTCCAAGTCACACCGGAAGAACTTACAAAAATCAAATCCTTAGGTGACGTTATCAATTTAACTGATGTTCAAGAAATTTATAGTACATTAGTTTCATATCTTTATTTAATGTATCAAGAAAAATGTTCCTTACAGCAAAAGCAACGGGAATTTTTATTGCAAAAGGTGGATGCTGCACCGTTTATTATTGGTATTTCTGGATCAGTTGCGGTTGGTAAATCCACTATAGCTCGCCTTTTACAGATACTCTTAAGCCGAACGTATCCTAGTTTAAAGGTGCACTTAATGACGACAGATGGCTTTATTTACTCTAATCGCGAATTAAAAAGACGTAATTTGTTTGAACGCAAGGGTTTTCCCGAAAGCTATGATATGAACCTACTTAGTGATTTTCTGCAAGATGTATTAGGTGGAAAAAAGGAAATAGCTTACCCATTGTATTCGCAAGAGTTAAGTGATATTGTTCCAGGTAAGTATGGTCATGTAAAACGACCTAATATTCTGATTATTGAAGGTATTAATACTTTGCAATTACCAACTAATGGTCAAATTGTAACCAGTGATTTTTTCGACTTTTCGATTTACGTTGATGCACAAGAAGAATTAATTGAAAAATGGTTTATGCAGAGGTTTATTCGGGTGTTAGAACTCAATAAAAATAATCCAGATAATTTTTATTACAAAATGGCCAACGGTCCACGGCAAGATGCTTTGCAACTGGCACAAGATACATGGCAGATGGTTAATTTGGTTAATTTGCGCGAATATATAGCTCCGACTAAACAGCGTGCAGGCTTAATTTTACATAAAACAGAAGGTCATATTATTGATCAAATTTATCTTAAACAAATCTAGCTTATGAAGTTTAATTATCAAGGAGAAAATAATGTTAATTTTGACAAAAAATGATATTGAAATGTGTTATTCAATAGAAGATTGTATCAGTGCAGTACAGGATGCCTTTGAATATTTTTCTGCAGGTAAGGTTGATGTTCCGCTAAGAACCCAAATTGTTAAAAGTAACGGTAAAGATAGTTTTTTATGTATGCCAGCTTTTTGTGAAGCATATAATGCTGCTTGTGTAAAAGTTCTGAATATGTTTCCCGAAAATATTAATAAGGGTAGACCCTCGATAAATGCCCAAGTATTAAATATTGATACTCAAACTGGTGAAATTAATGCAATTTTGGATGGTAATTATGTGACACAATTACGAACGGGCGCTGCATCTGGTGTTGCTCTAAAATACCTTGCTAAAAAAGATTGCCATAAAGGAGCCTTAATTGGGACAGGTGGTCAAGCTGCTACGCAGTTAGAAGCAATGTTGCTTATGTGCAAGCCAGCATTAGTCCAAGTTAGTGATTTAGATTTTGTAAGAGCAACAAGATTTGCACAAGAAATGCAGCAAAAATTTGCTAAATATCAGACTAAAATTATGGCGGTTGAATCAGCTAATACTGCAATTAAAGATGCTGATGTTATTATTTCAGTGACGCCTTCAACTACACCGGTTTATGATGCTAGTTATATTAAAGCAGGCGCAACTATTTGCGGTGTAGGTTCTTATCAGCCACAGATGGAGGAAACTCCAGCGGAGTTAGTAACTAGGGCTGATAAAATTTATTTTGATTCGCAAGCGGCAGTTTTAGCGGAATCTGGTGACTTGATTATTCCTTTAAATAAGGGGTTAATTTCGCAAGTCAAGCTTACTGGCGAAATCGGCCGTGTAATTAGTGGCGAACTTGTGGGACGTGAAAATGATCAAGAAGTAATTTTCTTTGAAACAGTAGGAATAGCTGCGCAAGATTTAATGACGGCTAAAACAATTTATCAAAAAGCTGTTGAGCAAAAAATTGGTAGTAAGCAAAATTGATTATATTAAAGAAATAAAAATAGTAAAAAGTAAAGTAGTTAATGTCTGCCATAATTTAACTATTTTTGTAGCGGGAAGGACAAGTTTGCTATAATTAATTAGATGAATAAGATTTATTTATGATTGATTAAAAAACTCACATTGCCTCTAGTGAGGACTTAGTTATTTTTAGTCATTTCTAATTAAGCATTTAAGGAGTAAAAAATTGGTACAGGCAATTAATTTGAAAAAGGGTATGGTTTTTAGTCAGGATGGTAAGTTGATACGGGTCTTAAAAGCTAACCATCATAAACCAGGTAAAGGAAATACCGTTATGCAAATGGATTTGCGTAATATTGAAAGTGGAGCAGTAGTTCATAAAACAATGCGACCGACAGAAAAGGTTGAATTAATTGATATTACTAAGAAAAATGCCCAGTTTTTGTATAATGAAGGGGATACTTATACCTTTATGGATTCAGAAACTTACGAACAGTATGAAGTTACTAGTGAAAAATTGGGTGACGACAAGCTTTACTTAATTCCTAATATTCAAGTGCAACTTGAATTTGCTAACGCTAGTGATCTTCTGGGAGTCGAACTTCCAGCAACAGTAGTAATGAAGGTAGTACATACAGAGCCTGGAATTAAGGGTGCCACAGTCACTGGTACAGGTAAACCAGCAACTATGGAAACTGGTCTAGTTGTGCAAGTTCCTGATTTTATTAAAGATGGAGAAGAATTGGTAATTAATACGGCTGAAGGTGTATATAAGTCAAGAGCTGAAGTTGGGAAATAATCTTTGATATAGATTGGTTATTTTAATAATAGCGCTTGCATAAAATAATATTTTAGGTATAATTATATATATAAAATATTAAAAATGGATTGTTACTCTTTGAGGCATTACCATTAGATGAAGTACTTCGTGTGCTTCCTAATTAGTAGTGTTTTAAAGAGTTTTTTGTTTTGGAGGAAAATTTTGTTTAAATTTTTAAAGAAAAAAAAGCGAGAATTTAAAATAACAGCACCGGTTTCGGGGACCTTAATCAACCTTTGCGATGTGCCTGATCCTGTTTTTTCGCAAAAACTAATGGGTGATGGTTTCGCAGTTAAATTGAATAAAGATGAGGAAATTATTCATGCTCCGATAGAGGCAAAAGTTGTCTCCTTACCTGAAAGTAAGCATGCAGTTGGATTAGTTACTGCTGATGGTGATGAAATATTGCTTCATATTGGAATTGATACGGTCAATTTAAAAGGGCAAGGGTTTACGGCTGAGGTTAGACAAGGTGACAAAGTTAAGCAGGGGCAAGCACTTATTAAGCTAGATCGTTATATTTTAGCTAAAGAAAAAGTAGATTTAACAACGATGGTTATTTTAACTAAGCTAGATTCTAATCATCAAAATTGGGATTTTGTTAAAGAATTTGGTGACCAAATAACTGAACAAGATGAAGTAATTAGGCAATAACATTTATGCAATTTAGGGGAAGCTAATGCAAGTTATTAAAAAAATTAATAATAACGTGGCAATTTGCTTAGATCAAAATCATGATGAATTGGTAGCATTTGGCAGAGGAATAGGTTTTCCAAAAATTCCATATGAATTAACCGACCTGAGCAAAATAAGAATGACTTTTTATCGTATTGATACATACAATTTCAAGTTGATGAAAGAAATTCCTGAAAATATTTTAGATGTAAGTGCGGAAATTATTCAAAAAGCTCAAGCTGTACTTAAACATGATCTGAATCAAAATATTCTTTTTAGTTTAGCTGATCATATAAATTTTGCTATTGAGCGTTCAAAAAATAATATTAAAGTTAACTACCCTTTTTCTTACGACATTCGTTCATTTTACCCTAAGGAATATCAAATAGGGGAACTAGCTTTAAAGTTAATCAAAAACAAGTTAGATATTCAGTTACCGCTAGAAGAAAAAATTGCAATTGCTATGCACTTTATTAATTCACAAGTAGTGACTACATTACAGTTAAGCGAATCAAGCTTCAACTCCATTGCTGAATTAGCAATTAAAGAAGTTGAAAAACAATTTGATTTAAAAATTGATTGCAATGACTTTATTTATAACAGGTTTGTGACACATTTAAGATATTATTTGAAGCGGCTTGAAAGCAATGAACAAATTAATGATGGATCAAGCAAACTAATTAGAACTAGTTTTAAGCAAAATTATCCCAAAGTTTGCCGATGTACGATAGATATTGTTAATCAAATTGATAAGCAATTAAATACAGTTAGTACCGATGATGAGGTCTTTTATTTAATGATTTATGTTCAGAGAATGATTTCACAGACAAGTCAGAATGAAGGAGAAAAAAATGAGTAAAAATTACCAAGATATGGCGCAACAAATTGTGCAAAAAGTTGGAGGAAAAACTAATGTAGTCAGTGTAACTCATTGTATGACTAGATTACGCTTTAACCTAAAAGATATGAGTATTCCCAAAGATACTGAAATTAAAAACATTGTTGGTGTACTTGGTGTAGCACGTTCAGGTGGGCAGTATCAGATTATTGTAGGTCAGACAGTTAATGAAGTTTATGATGCAGTTGTAGCTGCTGCCAATTTGACCGAAGCAGCACCTATTAACGAAAACGTTGAGCAAACAAATAAAATGCATGAAAAGATGACTTTGAAATCTGTTGGTAATACTGTTCTAAATAAGATTTCAGGTAGTTTGACGCCGCTAATTCCAATGTTGATTGCAGCATCAATGTTTAAAATGCTTGTAGCTGTCTTAGGCCCCACAATGCTAAATGTGATTTCGGTGCACAGCGACTTGTATCAACTATTTACTTTTGTTGGTGACGCAGGTTTTTATTTCTTTCCTGTAGCTATTGGTTATACAGCGGCAAAGCAATTTAATACTTCACCAATTTTGGGAATTTTTCTAGGTGCAATCATGCTTGATCCGGGATTGGTAAAAATAGTTGCTGCAGGTAAACCATTTACTGTTTACGGCTTACCTATGCATTTAACTGATTATGGTAGTACAGTTGTGCCAATTTTGCTATCAGTTTGGATTATGTCATATATTGAACGCTTTTTTAATAGGCATATAACTGCTTCTCTACGGACAATTTTTGCACCTACTTTGACGATAGCGATTATGTTGCCACTTTCTTTATGTATATTGGGACCTTTAGGTGGATTCTTAGGTGAATATGTTTCTAAAGGAATAATCTCATTTGGTCAGCTTGGTGGATTAGCTGCTATTATTGGAGTTGGATTAATTGGTGCTTTCTGGGAGGTATTAGTAATGACGGGAATGCACTTAGTAATGATTAGTGCAATGATTACAATTATTGCCCAAACTGGACACGATAATTTTATTATCTTAGGTTCACTTGCTGCAAGTTTTGCAGTTGCTGGTATGAGTTTAGGAGCTACTTTACGCTTAAAAGATAAGAAAGAAAAGTCTCAGGCACTCAGTTATTTTATTGCAAATATCATTGGTGGAGTTACAGAGCCCGGATTATATGGTTTAGGAATTAAATATCGTAGACCGTTTATTGGGATGATGCTTGGTGGTTTTGCAGGTGGTATTTATGCAGCAATTATGCACGTGTCAGGGTATGTAGTTGTTCCTGTAGCTAACTTTATGGCATTAACATGTTATGTTGGTGGCTCTGCTGCTAATTTTATTAATGGTGTGATTAGTGGTGTAATTGCATTGGTAGTTGCGGCAATTGTAACCTATGCTATTGGTGTTGAACCAAAGAAAAAATAAAAGGAGAAAGAATGATGCATAATATGATAATTAGAGCCGATGATCTTGGCTATTCTAAAGGCGTTAACTATGGTATCTATGAAAGTATTAAGAATGGCATAATTAATAATGTAGGTGTAATGGTTAATATGAAAGACACACTACATGGTTTAGATTTATTAAAGAATTTTGATTTCGATATTGGGATGCATACTGTAATTTGTGCAGGTAGGCCACTTACTGATCCTAAATTAATTCCCAGTCTTGTAACAGAGGACGGATACTTTAAACCTTCTAGAGTATATCGTCAATCTAAGCATGATTTAGTTAATCTAGATGAAGTCGTTATTGAAATTGAAGCACAATATAAATTTTTTAAAAAAATTGTTGGCAAAAAACCTGATTACTTTGAAGCTCATGCAGTATATAGTGAAAATTTGCTAAAAGGATTAGAAATTGTTGCCAATAAATATGATCTACCGTTATTACAATTTGATTTAAACTTGAATCCGGTTAAATTTAAAAAAGAAACAACTATCATTAGCTATATGGACAGTATGAAACCTAACTATGATCCATATAAAACATTTAACAACACAGTAAAATTTGCTTTCAATTCGTCACCGAATTATGTGCCAATGATGGTGTGTCATCCTGGCTTTTTGGATCAAAGTATTCTGCAACAATCTAGTTTGACCTTGCCACGTACTCAAGAAGTAGATTTTTTGTGCGATGCACAAGTCCGTAATCAAATAGACCAAAAAGATATCCATTTAGTTCGTTATTCAGAATTAAATTAGAAAACGTAAAAATAGCATAAATATATCATAAGCAGATTCTTAGTGGAGACTCAAAAACTATTAAATTAATCACAGCAATTGTAGCTGATGAACTTAAAAAGATTTTCGTTACTTTTAATTCAAAAACGAAAAACCACCAAAAATCTTGGTGGTCAAAATTGTTTTAAAGCTGTTTTATTTATATTCTCTAAAAAAATATTTAATAATCTTTTGATAAACCATTTCAAAAATAAAAATAATTACAAAAAGATATGTAAAACTTATTATACTATCTGAAACCTTGCTAAAGATATTTATACTATGAATTAGCATCAATATTTCAGTATCAAATTTATTTAGTAATGCAACAATTAATATAGTACAAATAATATGTATAAATATAAAGTATTTAATTTTTTTAGATTTATTTTTATCTTTATTTTTATCTTTCATTGGGCATACTCCGAATCGCTTTACATAATATTAAGATTGTCTTTATTGCTAATTTTAGTTAATTACTTAACTTTTATCGAATTTTAGCTAAATTTCTTTGCTACTATCGATATCTGCCAAAGCAGTACTTAAAAGTAATCTTAAATAAGATAAGCTAAAAACATTGTTTTAATTATAGCTTTGGCAGATGTCTCTATGAACTACCTTTTTGTAAAATAAAGTTTATCTACTTTCCAATAGATGCTATTTTCTTTTTTCATATCAACCCCGATTGCTTTACCTTTAATTTCTGTACTATACCAATCAATATTTTTACTTCCACCTTGGTAATCAGAAGTGTTTTTGCAAGAATCTTTCTTGTTAAGGTGAACTAAAAAAGAATAGATTCTTTTATCACTTGATACTGCTCTCATTTGTTTGGTATCATGATTTTTAATCATTGTATTAATTTGATAATCTAATTCATAAGGAATATAAGATCCTGAATAAAAAAGGTAAGGGATATAACTTCCTAGTAATATGATATAACTTCCTAGTAATATAATTAATACAAGCACAATGTAAGTTAGTTTATGATTATTATTCATTAGAATACCGCCAGTTAGTAAACACTATTTTTATAAAAAAGTTAACCTATACAAACATTATACAATAAAAATTAGTTTATACATTTAGTGAATAAAATAAAAACTACTTTAAGCATTAAGGACAAGTTGATACTTGAACTTGAAAAGGCATTATCATAATTGGCAAAAAAGTTGCTGGTATCGTAATTAAAATAGCAAGTAAAAAAAAGCAGTTAAGAATAACTCTTAACTGCTTTTTATTTAACTTAGATTAAATTAGTTATTTACTTTTAAATTATTACCGCCCAATATGATCTTTGTATCAGAAACTTTTATGTAGCATTCATTACTCCTCTTTTGACCAATATCTAAATATTGATCGGCCACCCGATAGAATGGCACAGCTTTACCTGTAGTTTTATCAGTAATATTAATCATAGAAGTTACTGTAATACTACCTCCTTTATTATTATCTTTCTCTATTACTTTTTCACCCTTTGCGTTATATAAATATCCATCATTAACAAACAATCCATCAGTATAGTTAGTATACCTAGGTAAAGGCTGTCTAATTTTTTTGACACTATATTTATTAATAAAATCATTAGTCCCCTTTATCCGATAAAGATTAGTGCCTCCATTGTATCCGTCACCTTTTTTGAGTAAGCCATTACGTCCCTGGTAAGAGTACAATTTCTGCCTGCTTTGATTATAAATGCGCGTGTTACAGTTTTATTTTGCGTTTGGTCAGTTGTTTATGCTGCGTGATTGGTTAAGACTAGTGGTAATTACTGGCACGGTGGCCAAAGCAACTGCTGTTAAACTTAGTTATTGCTTTATACTTTATTAAGAAAGTGAGAACTAAAAATGAACCCAAAGCTGAAAGACAAATCTGATTTACACAAAGAACATAAAAAGCCGTATCAGTTACTTGATAAGTATTTAAAGTTTTTCATTGGGCCTGGCTACTACTACTTTTATTACTATTCCTAAAATGACTAAGCTAGCCCCTAATAAAGTATATAAAGCTAAATTTATATTAGCAGAAGCGATTGTAGTAATAATGGAAGTCATCAGCGGGGCACTTATAATAAGGATGGTATTCAGAGCTCCCATGGACGATGCCAAAATATTTTGATCAACAGTAGAGACTAACCACTGCATCATTTTCGGAGAAATAGTCCCAATAAAGATTCCTAAAAAAAGCAAAACGATTAAAGAAAGAAATATATTTTTAGTTAAAATAGCAATAACAGTAGCTACGCTAGTTATAGCTGATAATAATGTGATTCTAAAAATAGAAACTTTTTTGAATATTTGTGGTCCCAAAATACTGCCTAAAATAATCCCACATGACTCCGCCGCTCCTACCAAAGCAATTGTAAAGCTATAAGATAATATTATCATGGAGTTTCTGGCAGAAGCTACCACGATAGAAAGAATTGGTTCTACTGTTCCAATAATACCATTTAGTAATGCAAGGATAATGGTGATAGTTAGTAGCCCCTTAGACTTTTTGATTTGCTTTAATGAAGTAGCAAATGTTTTAAAAAAGCCTTGCTCGTTAATCTCTTGCTCTGGTAACTGCTTATTGGCTCCAGTATATTGAACTTTAACTGTTAAAAATAATATCCCAGCTAATAAAAAAGTAACAGCGTTAATCCAAGCTAGTCCAGAGTATGACATTACTAATAAAAGTCCAGCACCCATAAATTGAGCCAGCATAGTTATAATTTCAGAGATTCCACCGTTAAATCCAGTTGCTTCTCCTATTTCGTCTTTATTAACTAAGTTAACAATAAGAGGCATTTGTAATCCATTAGAATATGCACCCATTGAATCAGAAACTAGGTTTACTATAATTGCGATTATAACTAAATTCCAACTAGCAATATTCTTTGCGAATAATATACCTATAACAGAATATAAGACAAAACGAAATAAAGATAATAAAATAATATATTTAAATTTGTTTTTGGTTTTATCAGCGTAATACCCAGCAATAGAGTTGAAAACTTTGGGTAGTGCTTCTGAGATGGCAATTAATGATAAAGCTAATGAATAATTATTTAATTTACTTGCGTAGGTTATCAATGCTAAATAGAATAAAGAGTCTCCAGCTCCTGAAAGAATTTCAGCAATTGAAAAGGTTCTAAAATATTTATTTTTTAAAAAGACATTCATGGTTTAATCTCCTAACTTATTATGCGGTTATATAAAGTTTGTATATCTTTTAAATTACAGTCGATAGCATAAACATATTTCAAACAATGAAAAGGCTTTTGTATATTTATGTCTTTATCTAATATTCCAAGAATTTCTTGTTTAGGGACAGTTGCAATAACAGGCAACGATTAAAAATTTTTAATTTATTTGTTTAATAGCTTCTTTTGGAATATTTGGAAGAAGTTGATATAGTTCTAAGATTGTTGTGGGTTTGCTTAAATTAATATTTTTCATATAGAATCACTCCTTAAATGGTTTCATCAAGCATAGCAAGAAGTGATATAATTTCTCTCAAAAAGTCATATATGAATTTTAAGGGGAAATAATGAAAAAATTTGGAGAATCACTTAGAAAAATTCGAGAATCAAAGGGAGTAACTATAAAGCAAGCCGCTGGTCATACTGTTACACCAGCTTTTTTATCGAAATTTGAACGTGGGGAAAGTGAGATATCATTTTCCAAACTAATAGAAATATTGGATCATATTAATGTTGATATTGATGAATTTCTACTCCAAGCAAATAATTTTGAAAAACACCCACAAAATATTTTTTTATCAGGACTTTCTGACGCTGTTGATGCTAAGAGTAATGTGATGCTAAAAAATTTGGAAGAAACGGAATTATTATTATACAAGAAAGAAAAAAATATACGTTATAAACATAATATTTATCTTTGTCGATTATATGCAACTACAGTAAACGAAACAGAGCCTAATATTAGTGATTGGGAACCAATTAAAAATTACTTATTTGGAGTGGAGGATTGGTCATATTATGAATTTCTTTTATATGCCAATGCTATTCCATTCTTACCTACGGAAATAATAGAACTATTAAGTAAGTCCGTATATCAAAAAGGTATGAGGTACCAATCGCTTACAGAAAATAAAAATGGATTGACTGAAACTTTGTTAAATACTATTGAGATTTTAATTAAAAGAGATAGGTTAGACATGGCAGCAACATATTTTACGCTAGTTGAATCATTATTGGATTCACCTGATTCTATATTTGAAATGATCCGATTAAAGCTTTATCACGGAGCAATACTTTATATGTCTGGTAACAGTGAAGAAGGTTTACAAAATATGGATAATGCTATAAAAGCTTTAAACATGTCAGGTTATCGAGGGAATCAAATTCCTGAATTTGAAAAATTTGAAAAAATAATAGTCAAAAAAACTATATGACTCTTTTAGAAAGCAAAATTGGATTAAGAAGTAAATCTATAAACATCAATTGAGTTAAACTTCAAATTTAGTATAATAACCTGAAATATCAATATATGCTTCTGCATCTGCAGAATTATTACCAGTCTTAGAAAAATCTATTCAATCCCATTGTGACTTGTCTTGCGCTCCCCATGGAATTACATAAATCGTTCTGCTGCTTCTCTTGATATCATCTAAATATTTACTAGAAATAAATATGACAAAAAAAGTTGGTAAATTAACGTTGTAAGGACGGAAATTTACCAACTTTTCTACTATAAAATATTATTTAATTACATCTTGTTTTGCATTACTTGGTTTTATCTGTGGACCATAAATATATTTAGAACTTTCTGCTTTAATGAACATAGCAACTTTATCTTCTGGATATAATAAATCATTTTTTAATTGGTAAAACAATTCTACTTGTTGATCCTCAGCTACCCAGAGATAAACAGCTTTGTTCACTTCTTCAATTGATCCTTTTTTTAGTTGTGGAGAAATGCTTGAAGCTACGTTAGTTTTATCAATAATTATTTCACTAGCTGAATTATGATGAATATATTTTTCTCCATTTTCAGTATAAAGATAGGCGTTATCTATTAATACAACATTCATAAAATTACTATACGGTAATAATTCTTTTCTTAATGTTCCATTATCCAATCTAATAAATTGATTATTTGTATTTTTAATCATGTAATCCCCACTATCACCGTCACCATCCTCATGGACTCCAAATAGTTCAAAATTAGAAGTTTTACCATTTAAGGTTACAGTTTGCCCCGCATTAATTAATCTTCCTGTTATTTTAGCTTTTCCATTAATAACTTGCATTACAGGAACCTTTTCAGATAATTTAACAGTTATTTCGTTAGTGTATAAATAATCATTATCAACTTTTTCAACATTTATTGCTTTCACATAACCACCATGACCAATGCTGTAATATTCTTGTCCCTTGATTGTCTTATATGGCAAATAGAACCAATTCCAGTCATCATCATGGAATGAATATCTTACTGTATCTGGATCAGCTATTGTTTGTGGTTTATCAACATAGCTGATCGTTGCACCTTTTTTAAGTAAGCCATTACTTCTCTGGTAAGAATATAATTTTTGACCTTTTTTATTATAAATACGGGTATTGTGGTTTAATGTTAAGGTACCGTCTGTTGCAATTTTATTTTGAGTTTGGTCAGTAGTTTGTGCTGCGTGAGCTTGATTAATACTGGTGATTATTATTGGAGCGGTAAGCAAAGCAGCTGCCGTTAAACTAACTATTATTTTTTGCTTTTTTTTCATTTCTATACCTCATAATAAAAAACAAATGATATATTCACTAATTATAGTTTATACTTCAAAGTGGTACGTTTCCAGACAAAAAAGCTTGTTAAAACACTTTATGAATTTTCCCCCCTACAGCAAAAGGAAAGACTGTCAGTTCAGTCTTTCCTTTTTTCGTGGCTAGCCAATTGCACAATTAGATCAATTGAAATTATTTTAGATAAATATAGTTCTTGGTCAAGCTAATCATAAAAAAGCACATGCATTAATAATACTTTGTCAAAAATTAGTTTAAAGTCCCTTTCATACGATTCAGCACTTTAAAATATTTTTTATCTTTAATTTTTATTAATGTCGGAATACTTTCAACCTTATATTTTTTGCGTTCCTCGTTCAAAAAATGATCACTAGCCGTATTTTCAGTATTAATGCAATAAATATTTATTTTTTGATGGAGTTCTGCTAATCCAGAGGCGAAAGCTTCTTGTCCTGCAATTAAATTTTAGCTAATACCTAAAATAAAAAATTTACCAGCTTTATTATTCCTAGTATAATAAATATAGAGGTGAGATTATGGAAATTGGACCACTGTCAGAGTGGGTTACTGCAATTGCTGAAATTGCTGCAGTTTGTGTTGCGTTATTTTTACCGTATTTTGAAAAAGTTCGTGAAAAGCGAAAAAATAATCGCAATATGAAACTTATCTTCAAAAAATTAATTGAAGGTTCTTTAAGAGATAATAATACTAAAAGTTTAGAATCATATTTTAAAATTGCTTATTTAGCCAGCGATGATGAGAATGATCAGCAATTACTTTCGGTTGTTCGGCATGCAATTGAAATTATTAAAGATGATAAAATGTCATCAAGTCAAAAGAATGATGCTATTCAAGAAATATTAGCGTTTTTAAGTGAATAATAGCTATTTAATAATCAAATTGAAAAACGAGCATAAAAAGGTAAGACTTTTCATGCTCGTTTTTTTATAGTTTAACTTGAATTACTTGCACTCCCGCTTTAATAAATTTTTCTATTGTTTTTTTAGGTGTAAAAGTATCGGTAATCAATAAATCAATATCTGATATCTGTCCAATTGTAAAATTAGAAAATTGATTAAATTTACTATAATCTGCAACAACAATCAGCTTTTTAGCTTGCTTAATAATAGCTTTATTGACCTTTGCTTCTTCCATAAATGGCGTAGAAATACCACGAGTTAAGCTTATTCCAGCACAACCAATTATTGCCCAATCCGCATAAATTTTCAAAAAGGCATCCACGGCCCATTCACCACTCATAATCAGTTTGCGGCTGATATTACCACCACTTAAGATTATTTTACTATTACTTTTTCGAATATCTAAGTTTCCGGCATAGCCGTTGTTAGTCAAAATATTAACATCTTTTTTAAGCAAATAAGGAATTGCTTCAAAGGCAGTTGTGCTTGAATTAATAAAAATCCAACTATGTTTTTCAATATGGGCTGCAGCTTCTTTGCCAAGGCATTGTTTGATATAACTGACTGAATCTGTTAATGGTATTTCTTCTGGCTTAACTAAAGTTATCAGTCCTTTGTCTTGTATAACTTTACCTTGATTAGCAAGATAACTACAATCTCTGCGCATGGTCATTATTGAAACATTTAATTTATCGCTAAGTGCATTAAGAGAAAGCGTCTTTTGATGATTGAGCAAATTAATAATTTGTTTTCGTCTATTTTTTATTTCTTGATATGAATTTTTCATTAGCAGATTTCCTCAATAAATTTTTTATCGCTCTATTTTTATCATAAAATATGAAAAAATATCAATATTAACGACTTTTATTTGAAAAAATATCATAAAAAAAGATAAATATCATAAAATACGATTGAAAGCGATACCAATAAACAATATAATTTACCGTGAAAACAAACCAAGATTGTCTTACAGGAGGAACAAAATGGCTCAACCTAAAAATATTAATGATGTTACACCAGCTGTATTTGCGGAAAATAATTTTCCTGAATGGGGAACTTTCTTAAACGAACAAATTGCAAATAAAGAGGTACCAGAAAAATCTTTTGCAATTTGGTGGTTAGGCTGCATGGGAACATGGCTAAAAACACATGAGGGTACCAATGTTGCTATTGACATGTGGAATGGTACTGGTAAACACACACATGGTGATGGCAAAATGCGTCAGGGTCATCAAATGATGAGAATGACTGGTGCAGAGACTATGCAACCCAATATGCGTAATAAACCTTATGTAATTGACCCATTTGCAATTAAAGATTTAGATGCGCTTTGCGTTACACATACCCACCATGATCATTTAGATATCTATACTGCTGCTTGTGTTAATAAATATTGCCCAAATGCAAAATTTATCGGCCCACAAGGGGTAGCAGATGAATGGATTGACTGGGGTATTCCTAAAGAAAAAATTACTGTTGTTAAGCCAGGAGATGAAGTTAAAGTTGGCGCAGCAACAATAAAAGCTTTGGAAGCTTTTGATCGTACCGAGTTAGTTACTGAGGATGACCCTAATGTAAAATTAGCGGGCACCATGCCGATTAAAATGGATAAGGTAGCGGTTAACTATTTAGTTAAAACATCAGGTGGAAATTTATATCATTCTGGTGACTCCCATTATTCTAACACTTTTGTTAAACATGGTAATGAAAATAAAATTGATGTTGCCTTATGTGCTTATGGCGAAAATCCGCGCGGTATCACAGATAAGTTAGATGATTCACAAGTTTTACGGATGGCTGAAGCGTTGAATACCCAAGTTATTATTCCAATGCACTATGATATTTGGTCTAATTTTTATAGTGATCCTAAAGATATTTTAGCTTTATGGGATAGAAAGCGATATCGTTTGCAATACGGATTTAAACCTTATATTTGGCAAGTAGGCGGTGAATTTAATTTCCCACAAGATAAAGATAAATATGAATATATGTATGATCGCGGCTTCCATGATGCATTCAAAAATGATCCTGACTTGCCATTCCCTGAATTATTATAATTGTATTAATGGCAGGAGGAAATCATGTTACCTTATTTTTTAGAAAATAATCTAATCAATATTAGTTCACAGCATCCTAAAGACTGGCAAGAAGCGATTCGAATTTCCGGGGAAATAATGAAAAAGAATAATCTGGTAACCGATAAATATATTGACCAGGTAATTGCTGATATCAAACAATATGGTCCATATATTGTTATCGTACCTGGAGTTGCTATGCCACATTCACAAGCAGACAGTTTGGATGTTCTAGGAACCGGAATTGGGTTAACAATATTCCCCGAAAAAGTTTCCTTCGATCATAATGATTCTGAAAAAGATGCACAATTATTTTTTATGTTAGCAGCAAAAGATAATGCAACACATATGAAAAATATTGCTAATCTATCTAATCTACTAATGGAAGAAGGAATGATTGAAGATTTGTGTCAGGTAAAAAATTTAGCAGATTATCGCAAAGTTATTCAAAAACATGATTCAAATAAAGAAAAGAGCAAATAAAAATGCAGAATATTTTGAATGCTTTATTGGCTGTTTGGAGCTATTTTGCTACTAATATTTTAAATCAGCCAGCCTTTATGATAGGTTTTATTGTTCTAATTGGTTATATTTTAGAACATAAAAAATGGTATGACGTTTTGTCAGGCTTTTTAAAAGCAACTGTCGGTTACTTTATTTTGGTAGCTGGTTCAGGTGGACTAGTTAATACTTTTAGGCCGATTCTAGTCGGTTTAAAGGCACGTTTTCATTTAAATGCGATGATAATTGATCCATATTTTGGACAAAATGCGGTTAATGCAGGAATTATGCAACGCTTTGGGCGCTCGTTTGCCGATACTATGTTATTGCTATTATTTGCATATGTAATTAATATTTTATTGGTTAGATTTTCAAAATATACAAAATTACGGGCGGTCTTTACTACGGGCAATGTCCAAGTTCAGCAGGCAGCAACTGCTTTTTGGTTAATACTATTTTGTTTTCCAAATTTAAACCGATTATCTATTTTAGCTATTATGAGTCTGATTTTAGGTTTATATTGGGCCGTTGGCTCTAATTTGACTGTTGGCATTACGCAAGAGTTGACTGAAGGTGCTGGATTTGCTGTTGCTCATCAGCAAATGTTTGGTATTTATTTCTTTGCAAAAATTTCAGAAATAATTGAAAAACACTCAATCAAAACTAATAAAAATAAAAGTAAGCGCTTAGAAGATATCAAATTGCCAAGCTTTATGTCTATTTTTAACGATAACATGGTTTCCACTTCAATCTTAATGTTGATCTTCATTGGTGCCATTTTAGTTGTTTTAGGACCTGATTATCTAATTAAGGCACATTTTATGCAAAAAGGGCAAAGTTTTCTTTTTTATATTTTGCAAACTGCCCTGCAATTCTCTGTTTACTTAGCAATTTTACAGTTGGGAGTTAGGACTTTTGTTAATGAATTAACGGAATCCTTTACAGGAATTTCTGATCGTTGGTTGCCAGGTGCGGTTCCAGGAATTGATGTGGCTGCAACCTTGGGCTTTGGTTCACAGAATGCACAAACAATTGGCTTTATGTTCGGTGCTTTAGGTCAATTTACTATGATTATTTTATTATTGTTGTTCCACTCGCCAACCTTAGTTATTGCAGGATTTATTCCTTTATTCTTTGATAACGCTGTAATTGGCTTATATTCAAATAATCGAGGGGGCTATAAGTGTGCCATGATTATGCCTTTTATTTCTGGTTTGATTCAAGTGGCTGGGTCGGCACTGATAGCAACTTGGATTGGTATGGCCAAATATGGTGGTTATCTTGGAATGTTTGATTGGGCAACGGTTTGGCCATTCTTTACAGTTATTATGAAATATCTAGGTTTGATAGGTGTAGTTGTGATTATTTTGCTACTGTTGGCTATTCCGCAATTGCAATATCGGGCCGATCCAGAAGGGTACTTCTTAATCACCGAGGATTATTCCGCATGGCAAAATTTAAATAAAAAAGATTAGAAAGAAAGGTAAAGGTATAGTATGAAAATTTTAACGGCATGTGCCAACGGTTCAGGTACTAGTTTGATGTTAATGAGAACTGTTAAGAAAACATTGGAAAAGTTGGGGTATCAAATTACACAGGCTGATCATACGTCTGTTTCTGAAGCTAAGGGAATCGCTCGCAACTATGATGTGGTATTTACTTCAGTTCCTTTCATTAATATGTTTGATGAAGTAAAAAAACGTGGTGGTGAAGTAATTGGTATCAAGAATGTTATTTCTGCTGCTGAGGTTGAAGAAAAAATAAAGGCTTCAGCTATTCCTACTAAGTTTAAGAAGAATTAGGAGGTAATTATGGATTTACCAAAATTACAAGTGGCTTTAGATTGTGATAATACTGCTCAAGCAATTAATGTTTTACGCCAAGTAAAAGATGAAATTGATGTCGTTGAAACTGGTACAATTTTAATTTATCGCGATGGTTTAAGTGCAGTTTCTGCTTTGCGAGCAATGGCTCCTGAAAAAATTGTATTAGCTGATGTTAAGTGTGCTGACGCTGGGACTAAGTGTGGTCAGTCATGCAAGCAAGCCGGTGCAGATTGGATGACGTGCATTAATGCGGCAACAGTACCAACTATGAGCAATGCACAAAAAGAAATTGAAGTCCAAGTGGAATTATATGAAGGTTGGGAAGACGAAAATAGAATGCAAGAATGGCTTGATCATGGCATTCATCAAGTTGTCTACCACCAAAGTCGTGATGCTAAATTTGCAGGACAAAAGTGGTCTGAAAAAGATGTTGCTAATGTTAAAAATTTAATCAAGCTGGGCTTTAAAGTTTCAGTTACTGGTGGTGTTCATCCAGAAGTACTACAGCTATTTGCAGGAGTACCAGTTTATACATTTATTGCTGGACGTGATATTAGAGAAGCTGCCGATCCACATGAACAAGCCAAAAAATTTAAGGATGAAATTAATAAAATTTGGGGTTAATTTAGTAAAAAAGGAGGGTGTTAACGGCGATATTCGTTAACACCCTTTTTAATTTAAGCAAGTTAAAAAAGGAGTTGAATGTGCATCATGACAACTAATGCACTCGGAATTTACGAAAAAGCTTTACCACAAGATCTATCCTGGCGGGAAACGTTTGAATTAACACATGACTTAGG
>NZ_REHH01000004.1:0-66101 GCF_003692995.1 Lactobacillus sp. ESL0233
TTAACTAGAGCAGATAGTCATGTGCCCCAGTATTTATTAGATAAGCATTACTATCGAAAGCATGGTCAAGGAGCATATTACGGGCAAAATAATGCCCAGTCGCAGACCCATGCAAAAAGAAAATAACCTATAATAATAAAGAAAGGCTAGGTGAACCTAACCTTTCTTTTTGGTTTAAAATTTAGTTTCTTTAATATCATCTTCAGGCCGATGTTGTTGCACACGGATAATCTGCCATGGGAAATTACTGCTTGTTGCGGTTTCTAAATTAATAATTAAGCTACCATTTTGGTAACTAAAAGTTAATGGTGTACGATTTTCAATCATTTCAATCCGATTAGGTTCTTGAGTAAGACCGTTAACTTTAATTTTTTGGGGGAATGATTTTTGGACATAAATATAATTTTGATAAGGCATATGCCGATTTTGTAAAATGAAGCTATTACCGTCAACCGTAAGATTGCAAGGTGTGCTTTCATTAAAAGCATGCCCAAAAATATGCATCCAGCTATTAATCTGTTCAAGCATCTCTTTAGTAGCTGCACTAAAGCTACCATCACTATTAACAGCAATGTTGATTATAGATGCTTTACCAACTTTACGGTTTTGGACTAATGTTTCAATAATATTTGTTGTAGCTAAATCTTCACCAGTTGCAATAGTAACTAAGTTAATGGAATATTTGGCACAAGGAATTTGTAATTCATTTTCTAAGCGGTCAGCAGCAATTGCCCGCACACCAATATTACGGGCCGTTTTAACTAAAAAGTCCGTATCTATCTCTTGGGCATTTTTTAGTTTAAAATTTAGGATGATAGCAAAATCAGGATTCATTAATTCTCTCTCCTTAGTATATATAGTATTAAGTTTAACCTAAAAGGAGGTAAATACGAAAGATGAAAATTATTATTTCCCCGGCAATGAAAATGAAAGTTGACCATGAAGCTTTTTTAGCTCAGTCGCAGCCAAGCATGATCAAAAAGGCTCAAGAATTAGTTGATTTTCTTAAGCAGTGCAGTTTTTTGGAGTTGAAAGCAATTTGGCAAGCTAGTGAAAATACAACCAAAGAAGGACAAGAACAGTTAAAAGTTATCGACCTAAAGCAAAACACGGAGTTAACTCCGGCAATTATTTCTTACTCCGGTATTCAATATCAATATATGGCACCAGACTTGTTTACTCAGCCAGCGCTTAAGTATTTACAGAAAAATGTGCGAATTTTATCAGGACTTTATGGCATATTACGCCCCTTTGATGGTGTTTGGCCTTATCGTTTAGAAATGAAAAATAAAGTTCGCGGCTTTAGTGAGCCTAATCTTTATAAATTTTGGGGTAGTACCTTAGCTGATAACCTGTTTAGCAATGATGATGTAGTGATTAATTTAGCTTCTAAAGAATACTGGTCAAGTATTAAGCCTTATTTAACTAGTCTAAGACAAATGATTACGATTGAATTTCAAGAAAAGAAACAGGGAAAATGGCAGACTGTTGGGGTTCATGCCAAGATGGCGCGGGGCGAGATGGTTCGCTTTATTGCAGAACATCAACTAACTGATCCCCTCGACTTACAAAATTTTAACGATTTTGGCTTTGAATTTGTTCCAGAAGTTAGTAGTCCAACTACATATGTTTTTAGAACAGAATTTGATTTTAAACGACGTTAATTAAAAAATGGAGGTAATCGTAATCATGGAAATCGTTTTTATACGTCATGGTGAAACAGAATTAAATAAAACAGGTAAGATTCAAGGTGCTTATTTTGACTATGACTTGAATGCCCAAGGTAAAGCGTATGCCCAAAAAGCCGCTGCTGTTTTTAATCCAGTTAATTTTGATGTGGTTTTTTCAAGTCCAATGAAAAGAGCATTAACAACTGCCAGAATTTTTACTAAGGGACAAAAGGAAATTAATATCGACCAACGGTTAGTTGAACATAACTTTGGTGAATGGGACGGCCAACTGCTGTCTGAGCTAGGTAAAAAGTACCCTGATGCTGTTGATCCCTGGGGTAAGGCAAGTGCTAGTTATGTTAAATATGCACCTAGTGGTGAAACTTTTGCCGAGTTAAATAAACGGTGCGCAAGTTTTTTAACTGAAATGCAAGAAAAATACGCCAATAAAAAGGTATTGGTTATTTGCCATGGTACATTAATTCGGATGATGTTTGCTCATTACTTTACAGCTGGTGATCTGAATTACTTTCAAACCATTGATAATTGCGCATTAGCTAAAATTTCTTATTGTAATCAAACGCCACGGATAAATTATTATAATCGCTTATTAGCGCCCCAATAATACTGGGCATTTTAATTGACGTAAATTAAATTTAAAAGTATGCTAATTATTAAAGTGACACCGTGTCACTTTAAAAAGAAAGTGTCAACAAATGGTCAAGTCAACTTTTATCAATTTGCCACCGGCAAAAAAAGATTTAATTCAACAGGCCTTATTAAATGAGTTTGGTACCTATCCCTTGCAAGAAGCACAAGTAGCCCGAATTGTAAAAGATGCTGGCATTGCACGGGGCACTTTTTATAAGTACTTTATTGATTTAAAGGATGCCTATCAGTATCTTTATCTTTGTGCTATGGCGGAGCTACATGTACCGATCCAACGTACTTCAGCTTACAAGCCACGACTCATTTATAATATGGTGGTAGATTTCATTAAGCAAACACAATGTAGTAAATATGTTAATTTAATTAGAATTCATATTCTATATAACGAAAGTATGGTCAATCACCCTTTTCCTAGTGCGCTACTAAGTCAATTAAGTGCACAAAACTGGGGTGCAATGGTCTTAAGTCATGGAGCAATTCGAATGATTTTTGAAAATCCGCAGCAAGAAAAGGTAATATTAGAACGCTTTAGGTCTGGACTTGAATTATTAGAAAAAGGAGCAGATTAGTGTTTTTAGCAATTAAGGAAATTAAGCGAGAAAAATTACGATATGGCTTAATTATTTTGATGATTTTTTTAATCAGCTATTTAATTTTTATATTATCTTCTTTAGCAGTTGGATTAGCTAGTCAAAATACTCAAGCTTTAGAATCATGGGATATTAGGCAGGTGGTTTTGAATAAAAATGCCAATGTCAATATGAGTCAGTCTGTTTTAAATGAAACGGATTTAAAACATGCTAATTTAACTAAAGATGAAGCTTTACTAGGGCAAACCCCCGTAGTTGCCAAAAGTAAAAATAGACCACAAGTTTCAGCACAGTTTATTGGGATTAAAAAAGCGCAGTTTATTTATCAAGACCAAGAAATTATTGCTGGTCGAAAAGCTAATAATAGTAGTGAAGTTGTTGTTGATCAAGCGTTTAAAGTTAAAGGCTATCAGTTAGGCGATTACTTACAGCTAAATAATTCAAAGAAAAAATATCAAATTGTTGGTTTTGCTAAAGATGCGAAGATTAACATTGCCCCTATAATTTTTGGTACTTTGGCAACGTGGAAAACTTTGCGTCAAGGGATGCCTAATATGCAAGCGTCAGCAATTATGTCAAGGCGCGCTGATTACCGCAATAATCATGGCAACAATCAGACATATACAATTAAATACTTCATTAATAAATTACCAGGCTATACGGCCCAGAATATGACTTTTCAACTGATGATTAGCTTTTTATTTGGTATTTCTCTTATTATTATTGCCGTTTTTTTATATATTTTAACCATGCAAAAAATGCATAATTTCGCGGTAATGCGGGCCCAAGGTATTCCAAGTGCTACTTTAATTAAAGCAACCATTAGTCAAGCATTAATGCTAGTTATCATCGGCGTTATACTAGGGCTTTTGGCAATGACTTTAACAGCTAAACTGCTCCCCGCAGCTGTACCCATGAGCTTTACGCCTGAAATTGTGTTAAGTGGTACTATTGGAATGATGATAACAGGCTTGATTGGTAGTTTGATTCCGATTAGATCAATTTTAAAAGTGGATCCAGTAAAAGCAATAGGTGAATAAGATGGCAGTGATTGAATTAAATAATGTACAAAAGGTTTACGGCAAAGGGGCAGCTAAAGTTGTAGCTCTTAAAGATATAAATTTTAAAGCGGATGAAGGCGATGTGGTCCTTATCATGGGGCCTTCTGGTGCAGGTAAAAGTACTTTTTTAACAATTGCTGGTTCGCTACAAAAGCCTACTTCTGGTCAAGTTATAGTAGGAGGGGAAGATATTTCTCATCTTTCAACTAAGCAAAGCAACAATTTAAGATTAACGCGTATAGGCTTTGTATTACAGGCATATAACTTAGTTCCTTTCTTAAAGGTAAAAGAGCAATTTCAACTAGTTGATCGGGTTAAAAAAGATAATAATATTAGTCTTGTAGTGCTAAAAAAGTTATTAAGGCGATTAAAAATTAGTGATTTAGTTAATAAGTATCCAAATGAATTATCTGGGGGACAACAGCAACGAGTAGCTATTGCTCGCGCACTATACGCGAATCCGGAAATTATATTAGCTGATGAGCCAACTGCCTCACTAGACAGTGAAAATGTTGATGAAGTTGGCCAATTGTTTAAAGAGTTAGCCAAAGATTATCATAAAGCAGTCATTTTGGTAACCCATGATCCGCGATTAAAGAAATATGCAGATTATATATATGAAATGATGGATGGAAAAATAGTAAATAATAGGCAATAAAAAGTATTCAAACAAAAAAGCCCTAGTTTTTTATGATTAAAAACTAGGGCTTTTTTGTTTGATAACATATATAGATTACTTATAAAATGAGAGGCTAATTTTGTTAGTTAAGATATCAATTTTAGAAAGCGCTTATCTTTCTGATAAATGGCGCTATTTCAATTCAGAAAACGTGTTTTGTCCTTGACAAAGTAGTTTAAAGTTTACTATTCTAAGTATTAGATAATTAATTGTTATTTTTTAAAATCATATGGATAGTAGGCTGTAAAAAGCAAGTTTTTACGGTGAGCAATCTATTAGTGATTAAGAAGGCATAGAATTAAAGTTTATGCCAAAATAACAAAAAATTATAAATGTGTGTTTGTGTTAAATGTGTTACTTTGTACTTTTATCTATTGAACTGTAGCTTGTATAGTTTGGCGGGATGAAAAGTTTATTTGAGTTTGTTTTGATGAGGTATAACAATGAATGAAATTCCAGAAGATAAATCAGTTGAGCTCTCAACTGATTATGAAAATCAAAGTATTAATATGAGATTTTCGGAAAACTTAACTGATGATCGTGAACGCGGTTATATTTTATCTGCTGCTTTCTTTTCCTTTTGCGCATCTCAAGGATTAAGCAAGTCTGAAATAATCGATATGGTTTCATCTTATTATGATGAGTTTTTAAAAAATAATGCCTAAACTCCCGTTACATTGCTGAAATAGTTTAATTATACTGTTTCAGTATTTGTTTTATAATTTTCTTTTATAAGTGAAACAGGACAAAAATAAAAGAACAGTCACTTAGGTTAATTAAGGGAAAACCAAAATGGCGAGAAAAAAAGAAATAGGAAGAAACAAAATATTAAATGTTGCTTATAAGATGGTTGTCAAAGATGGCATAGAATGTCTTACTGCCCGTAATATTGCAAAAGCTGGTCATTTTTCAACGCAACCAATATATCTAGAGTTTAGTAGTATGGAAGAACTACGCAAAGAGGTTCTGCGAAAAATAGCTGATAATTTAAAGAATAATATTTTACAAAAGGAATATACCAATAAGCCTTTAGTTGATATGGATTTATCCTATATTGATTTTGCCCAAGATCATGAAAAGTTGTTTCGGGCAATGTTTGTTGATGGGAAATTTGGTAGTAAAATTATTTCTGATACATTAATTAATTTAGGAATTGAAAAATTTAAGCAACAATATGATGATAATGGTTACAGTAAGACTAAAATTAAAAATATCGTGATTGCTAATTGGATTACTACAATAGGTCTTGCTTCATTGATTGTTAATAAAATTGCTGCTTTCTCGCAGTCTCAGATTGTTAACGTCTTAAAAGCACAGGTCAATGATGCAATTCGGAATGATTGGCTTAGCAGAAATGATAATATTTCATTATTTGATGTTGATGATGCTAAGACTGAGAAAAAGGCAAGATAGTAAAAAGATAAGTTTTAATGTAAATAATTAATTTGGTTTTTGGTACTTCTTTGAAATAAAGTAATTTGAATGCAAGTCTATGTAAAATCAATATCAAAAATGTTACAATTACCTAATAGAAGTTAGTTTTCTGAAAGGTGGTTTTTTATGAAAATCCTTGCATTATCTGGCTCAAATGCCAATAATTCGTTTAATGAGGCATTGCTTAAGTATATTACTAAGCATTTTGCTGATAGATATGATTTTAAACTGGTAACAGTTAAAGGATTACCAATGTTTAAAGAAGGTGAAGAGCTCCCTGTAGCTATTCAAAGTTTAAGTGAAGAGATTAAGGCCGCTGATTTAGTCTTAATCGGTTCACCAGAGCAACAACACTCGGTAACTAGTGCTATGAGTAGTGCACTTGAGTGGTTGTCAAGTTCTACACGTCCTTTTAACGGTAAGCCAATTGTTATTGTATCAACTTCACCAATGCCTCAAGGTGCTGCTCGTTCCCAAAGTCGATTAAAGAGCTTGTTGTCTGCACCAGGTTTCAATGCCCTAGTGTTTAATGGTGATGAGTTTATGATGGGCACTGCACCAAGCCAATTTGATGAAAATGGTAACTTAACTAATGAGTCTACTGTTGAATTCTTAGGTCACTTCTTCGATGAAGTTGACGAATGGTACGCACAAATTACTAAGTAGGAGGACCAAGAATGAAATTATTAGCAATTGTTGGTACAAATGCACCTTTTTCATATAATCGCTTTTTAGCTAAGTTTATTGCTAAGCATTATGGTGATAAAGCTGATATTGAAGTAAAAGAAATTGATAAGCTAACTCCATTTTGTAGAACAGAAATGGCTGATGAATCAATTAAAGCTTGGATTGAGGATATTAAGAGCGCTGATGGTATTGTAATTACTACTCCAGAATATGATCATACTATTCCAGCTGCTCTAAAGAGTAGTCTTGAATGGCTTGGTTCACATGCCGGTCCAAATGTAATGAAAATGAAGCCAGTTGCTGTAGTTGGTGCTTCAGTAGGTGGCCAAGGTAGTAGTCGTGCCCAAGAAGATATCCGTGAAATTCTTCTTTCGCCTGATATGAGTGCTAATGTTTTACCAGGAAACGAAGTTTTAATTGGTCAAGCAGCAAGTAAGTTTGATAAAGAAACTGGTGACTTGACTGATGAAGCGACTATCAAGCAATTAGATGGTATGATGGACAGTTTCTTTGAGTTTGTTGAACAAGCAAATAAATAATTTTTTGCTAGATTGATTAGCTGAGAGTAAAATAATCGGATAGAAGTAACTATCCGATTATTTTTTATTAGTAGAGGTATTAGTATGTCTGATCCAGTTGTTTTACCAGTCAAGTCTGTTCGCAACCCACGTGATTTAGGCGGATACGTTGGAATTGATGGAAGAAAAATCAAGTTTCATCGTTTATTAAGAACAGGTAATTTTAGTAAAATAACTTTAAAGGACGAACAGTTTTTGTTGAACTACGGCTTAAAAGAAATAATTGATCTGCGATCACCGACTGAATGTAAAAAAAATCCTGACCGAAAATTACCAGGTGTCAAACATTATCATTTTCCACTTTCTGATGAAGCTAATCCTGGTGGCAGTAAGTTAGATATGCAAAAAGAATTTGCCAAGTATCGTTGTGATCAATATGCTGGTTTTAAATTAATGTGTCAACGTTATCATAATCACGTGCTGACTAAAAGAGCGCAAGCTAGTTTTCACCAGATTATACAGACTATCAGCAAAACAGACAAAGGAGCTGTCTTATATCATTGCTCGGAAGGTAAAGATAGAACGGGTTTAGTTACGATTCTACTTCTATATATTTTAGGCGTAGATATGGAAACGATTAGATGTGACTACCTGTATTCAAACTATTTACTTAATGAATATAGGGCAGTACGTGATCAAAGCTTTAAAGAAAATGGTGAGAATGAAATGTTTCGGGCCAATATGCGTGTATTAGGGTCAGTGGCGAATACATATTTTGACACTAGTTTAATCGCAATTAATAAAAAATATGGTAGTTTGGATGCATACATTGTTAACCAATTAGGCATTGATCATCAGATGCAGGAATTGCTTAGAGAAAAATATTTGGAGAAATAAGAATAAAATGATTGAAGAATTGGCATTAGAACAAGCAGTGGGACAGCATCATGCTTTAGGTACAACCATTACTTTACAAATTTTTGGTACCAAAAAAACTAATATTATTGATGAATCCTTTGATTTAATTGATTATTATGAAGATCTATTAACAGTTAATCGGGATAAGTCTGAGGTAATGAGTATCAACCATGCTGCGGGAAAAACTGCAGTGCAAGTGTCTAGTGCAACTTACGATTTAGTTAAGTTGGCGGTAAATGAAAGTCGCCAAAATTATGGTTTCAATGCCTTAATTGGGCCACTTGTCAAATTATGGGCAATTGGCTTTAAAAATGCGCATGTACCGACGAAGGAACAGATTACCCAAAAAAAACAGTTGATTAATCCTTTTAATGTTGACTTAAATGATACTGATCAAACTGTATTTTTACAGCAACCTGGTATGGAGATTGATTTAGGCGGGATAGCCAAGGGTTGGATTGCAGATCGCATTCGTGATTATTGGCGTGCTTTTGGTGTACATGCAGGTATTATTAATTTAGGTGGAAATATTTTATTGGTAGGTCAATCACCTAAACGGGCTAATGGACAATGGGTAGTTGGGGTACAAGATCCTAAAGCGGCTCGTGGTAAAAATATTACCTCGGAAATGGTACCAGAATGCTCAGCCGTAACAAGTGGTACATATGAACGTTACCTTGAAGTTGATGGACATAAATATCATCATTTAATTGATCCACGAACTGGTTACCCTGTTGAAACTGATTTAGCGGGAGTGACTACTTTTACCAAAACTTCAGTTCAAGCTGAAATTGAATGTAAGCGACTCTTTTTTGCGCAGCACCCGATTGACAAATGGCACGATGACCCTAGTCGAATAGGAGCAATTTTTGTTTATAATGACGGACATCTTGAACGTGATAATTTTTAAAGTAGTAATTTTTATGTTGAAAAAGCCTAGGATGTTTAAAATCCTAGGCTTTTTTGTAAAATAATAATTATTTAAGTGTAATTGCTTTATGGCAGAATTCATTTTGTAAAGCGGCTTTGGGTACCCAAGCAATCGCACCATGGTCATATGCCATGTTTTTGCCACCACTACCAGCGCCATCATTTCTAGAATAGTAGAGAGGGTCATAAACACGAAAATCTCCATGACGATAGCCTGTGATTACCTTACAGTGATTACGGACATAATCACCAGGCTTTTGGTATGAAGAAAAGCCGTAAAATAAAACAGGTTTTCCAGCTTGAAGATACATTTTAATATCATTAAGAGTTAGATTTTTTTTAGAAATATTAATAACATTCTTACCTTTATCAAAAGTACAAGCATACTTACTTAATGCGCCTGGTTGAATTACATAGCCAAAGCCTACGCCAGTGTATACATTGCCTTTTTGACCACCTTTTGTTGGTTGCATTGGTAAATTATCTTGAATTTTTTGCAGTAAACTAGTAGTAATTTCTTGTCCTTGTGAGCCTAAGAGCATTGCCATTGAGGCACCAGCACATCCCCAAGGTGTTTTAACGGGGACATATTGGCTTACATAAGGAACCTTAATTAGTTTGCTTTGGTTAGGTTTAGCTACAGCGTTTTGATTAATATAACCAATTGCTGGCTGATTTTTTTTGCTAATCCAGTAATACTTTTTACCATTATGAGTAGAAACATGAGAAACTACAAAATTTTGGTGGAAGTATTTGGCACTGGATTTTTTATTTTCAAATAATCCCTGATATACGCCATAGTTCTTTTTGATCACGGCCACGTTAAAAGGTTTAACCTTTTTAGAAGCTAGTTTAGTAGTTGGAGCTACTGAATCGGCACTAACTTTAGAGATTAAACTGTCATTAGCAGCTGAAACATATAGCAGTAAAGCTACGCTGATAGTAATAATCTTTTTTAATACTTGCTTTTTATTCATCATAAATCTCTATCCTTTCTATATGTAGTTTACCTTAATTATTTGAGTTATGCATAAAAATTTTATTATTCGTTTGTTTTAAATCATAAATACTTGAGTCCATTCTAATAGTGCAAAAAATTAAGGTGAATTTTATAAATATAGCCTGAAGTACTACTGCTAAATATGCTAAAAGTTTATAAGGGAAGTTTTGGGGCATTAGTAGTTAAAAGTATATAAAAAGCAAGTAGAAAAACTACTTGCTCTGTCATAAGTTAGCCATATTTATGAGTTTAATATTCTGTGAGTGTAAAGCATATTGCTCCATTATGCTGCAGTGCGACTAATGCTAAAAATCATATTAAACATTCCGTTAGATAGTATTGGAGTATTGTAAATAATAAACCGGATAAATGCTGAATCGAGCGTTTGCTGAATAAACCAAGGATTTTGGAGCGCATTTATCATCGATAAAATAATGTAAACAAAGAAATAACTAGCAAATAAAGAAGCAATTCCGCCTAAGACGCCATCTAAAATAGTACCAAAGCTAGTTGAATGCGGGTTTTTATTTGGAACCCAACTTTTAAAGATTTTACTAATCCATTTACCAACGAATAAAATGATGAAAAAGGCTAAGAAACGAAATAGCATTAAGTTGGTCGCTGGGGTTAAAGTTGTTTGAATATTTTGTCCAGTAACCTGACCATAAATCCAATTGCCTAAAGGATTTTGAAAAAGAATAGCCATGATAAAAACGATGGCCGCAAAAATCAAATTAATAATTAACTTGGTAAACCCAGTTTGATAACCTTTATATGTTTTAAAGGCTAAGTAAGTCAGAACAATTAAAGTAACAATCATTTTTTTCTCCTTTGCAGCTATTATAGCTTATTTTATGTGTTTAGACTTTGACGACAGTCAAAAAATATTCCATAATTATAGGGATGTATGACTTTACAATAGGTCGTTTTTAGCGTTAAATTTATAGGGTGTGAAACAAGGTTTCACGGGTGAAAAATGAATCCTGAACAATTTGTCCATGAATTATCAAAATGTAATTGTAAATTAAATGAAAAGCAAATCAACCAATTTAAGCAATACTTTACTAACTTGGTTGCTGCTAATCAGCACGTCAACCTCACGCGGATAACTGCTGAAAGTGATGTTTATTTGAAGCACTTTTTTGATAGTATTACGCCATTGTTGGTTTTTAACAATATTTTCAAAAATGAAAGTAAGATATGTGATGTAGGTGCCGGAGCAGGTTTCCCATCAATTCCACTTAAGATAGTGCAACCAGAAATTAATGTTACAATTGTTGATTCATTAGGTAAAAGATTAACTTTTTTACAAAACTTGATTGAACAATTGAAGCTTGAAGATGTAACTCTCGTTCATAGTCGCGCCGAAGATATTGGTCAAGACAAGCTTTATCGTGAGCAGTTTGATATTGTAACGGCAAGAGCAGTGGCTAATATGGCAGTTTTAAGTGAATATTGTTTACCATTGGTCAAAAAAGGTGGTTACTTGGTGGCATTAAAAGGCCCAAAAGCTGAAAGTGAATTAAGTGCGGCTAAAAAAGCTATTGCTTTATTGGGAGGAAAATTGCTAGAAGTAAAAGATTTACAATTACCTAATAGTAGTGAAGAACGAACCTTAATTCTAGTACAAAAAACGAAGGAGACACCTAAAAAATATCCACGACAGGCGGGTACCCCACACCGCAAACCGATTCACTGATTAGGGAGGATTATTACATGTCATTTTTTTCTTCTTTACGGCATCATGATGAGATTCCTAAAGATAAACAAATTCAAGATATTACATTAAAACAGATTGAGCCTAATTCGTACCAACCGCGGCATGAATTTTCAGATCAATCAATTCATGAATTAGCGGCAACGCTTGCTAAAGACGGCTTACTTCAGCCAATTATTGTGCGTGAAAAGGGTGAAAAGTACGAAATAATTGCTGGCGAGCGGCGTTTTAGAGCGGCGCAACAATTAGATTGGAATACCATACCAGCCATTGTTAATAATATGACTGATAGTCAAGCTGCTTCACTGGCTTTAATTGAAAATTTACAACGTGAAAATTTGAACCCAATTGATGAAGCACAGGCTTACAATAACTTAATGAAGATGAATAATTTAACACAAACTACTTTAGCGCAAAATATTGGTAAGTCGCAATCCTATGTAGCTAACAAATTGCGCTTATTAAAATTAACGCCTAAAGTCCAAAGTTATTTGGTAAGTGGAGAAATAACGCCGCGTCATGGCCGTTGCTTAGTTGGATTGAGTGAAAAAGACCAGAGTCGGGTTTTAGATGAAATTTTAGCTAATAATTTGAATGTTAGTGATACCGAAAAAATTATAAAAGATGTTGATGGCTATTTTGTCAATAAAAAAGTTAAAGCGCAGGAAAAGGATGAAGCTGAAAAAACGCAGCGGGCAGTTAACCGAATCCCTAAAGATTTGAAGGTCCAAATTAATACCATCAAACAAGCGGTAAAATTAGCTAAAGACTCAGGGATTAAAGTTAAAGTTAAAGAAAATAATAATCCTGATGATTATAAAATTACAATCGAATTAAAAAGAAAGTAGGAAGGCATGGAGAATATGGTAAGTGTGATTTCGGTGGCTAACCAAAAAGGTGGAGTTGGCAAAACGACAACGACCATTAATTTGGCAGCTTCGATTGCCCAACGTGGCTATCACGTATTAATTGTTGACATTGATCCTCAAGGCAATGCAACTTCTGGGTTAGGAATTGAAAAGTCAGAAATCGATGAAGATATCTACAGTGTTTTAATTAACGATGTACCACTAAAAGACACGATTTTCCATACTTCAACTGCCAAACTAGATTTGGTTCCAGCTACAATTAATTTGTCAGGAGCCGAAACTGAATTGATTAGTATGATGGCGCGAGAAACGCGCCTGAAGTCCGCTTTAGATACAGTAAGTGGAGACTATGATTTTATTTTTATCGATTGTCCCCCGTCTTTAGGGCAATTATCAATCAATGCTTTTACAGCTTCTGATTCTATTCTGATTCCCGTTCAAAGTGAGTATTATGCAATGGAAGGCTTAAGCCAGCTGCTAAATACAATTCGATTGGTTCAAAAGCATTTTAATAAAGATTTGGGTGTTGAAGGCGTACTTATGACAATGCTAGATGCGCGAACTAACTTGGGAGCAGAAGTAGTTAAAGAAGTTAAGTCGTATTTTTCAAATAAAGTTTATCAGACGATTATTCCAAGAATTACTAAGCTAGCTGAAGCTCCCAGCTATGGTGAAGCAATTACTGAATATGCCCCTAATTCACGGGGGGCAAAAGTTTATGATGATTTGGCTAGGGAGGTGCTGAATAACCATGGCAAGAGACTCAAAAAGTAAGGAAACCAAAAGACATGGCGGTTTAGGACGGGGCATCGAGGCTTTATTTGAGGATGAGCCGCAGATTGAAGAAGCTGAAGAGGAAATTCAAGATCTTGCCTTAAGTGAGATTAGACCGAATCCATATCAACCTCGCCGTAATTTTGACGAAAAAACTTTGAAGGAACTAGCTGATTCCATCAAAGAAAATGGAGTTTTTCAACCGATTATTGTGCGTAAATCTGTAAATGGCTATGAAATTATTGCAGGTGAAAGACGTTGTCGGGCATCTAAGATTGCTAAAAAGACCACGGTTCCAGCAATTGTTCGTGCTTTTACTGAAAGCCAGATGATGGAAGTTGCTGTTTTAGAAAACTTACAACGTGAGGACTTGACCCCGCTTGAAGAAGCTCAAGCGTACGATATGCTTCAAAAAAATCTTGGCTTGACACAAGAAGAAGTCTCTAAGCGTATGGGTAAGTCACGTCCATATATTGCCAACTATTTACGCTTATTGACCTTGCCTAATAAAACTAAGCATTTGTTACAACATGGTGATTTATCAATGGGGCAGGCTCGGACCTTGCTTGGGTTAAAGAATAAGGACAAAATTGATGAAGTAGCCAAACAGGTTGTTAAAGAAGGTATGCCTGTGCGTAAAGTTGAAGCACTTGTTGCCAAATTGAACTCACAAAAAACGCATAAAAAGGCAGTGCAAAAATCAGCGTTTATTAAGGCTAGCGAACATCGTTTAGCTGATAAGTTAGGGTCGAATGTTAATATTTCTGAAAGTAAAAAGGGCAGCGGACGTTTAGCTATCTCTTTTTCTTCTGTTGATGAATTGAATCGAATTCTTGATATTTTAGGTGTTGATCTTGATGAATAAAAATATTCAATACAATTTAGCTGATACTGTATTGATGAAGAAGCCACATGCTTGTAAGATTAATAACTGGGAAATCTTGCGGTTAGGTGCGGACATTCGTTTGAAATGTATGGGCTGTGGTCATATTGTTTTGATGCCGCGCTCAAAATTTGTCCATAATTTCAAAAAAATTTTGGCTAAGGCTAATGATCCAGTCAATTTGAAAAATGAACAATATGAGCTAAAAAATACAATAGTTCAACCAAATTTAATCCAAGATAATAAGTGATTTTGATAAAAAGAAGAGGATAAATATGTCATTAACTGCTGGAATTGTTGGCTTACCTAATGTCGGGAAGTCTACTTTATTTAATGCAATTACTAAAGCTGGTGCTGAAATGGCTAACTACCCATTTGCTACCATTGAACCAAATGTTGGGATGGTTGAAGTACCGGATAAAAGATTAGCCAGAATCCAAGAATTAGTTCCTGCTAAAAAAATTGTTCATACTACCTTTGAGTTTACTGATATTGCAGGCTTGGTCAAAGGCGCATCTAAGGGTGAAGGACTAGGAAATAAATTTTTAGAAAATATTCGCCAAACTGATGCAATTATCCATGTAGTCCGGTCATTTGAAGATGATAATATTACTTCAGTTACTGGCAAAGTTGATCCTGAAGAAGATATTAATACAATCAATTTAGAATTAGCGATTTCAGATTTAGATGCAGTTAATCGGCGCATTGATAAAGTTAAAAAGTTAGCCCAGCAAAAAGATAAAGAAGCTAAGGCTGAATTACAAGTTTTACAAAAAATTAAGCCCGTTCTAGAAGAAGGTAAAGCGGTACGCTCAATTAGTTTTAATGATGAAGAAGAAAAAATAGTAAAGGGTCTATTTTTGTTAACCGCTAAGCCGGTAATTTATGTTGCTAATATTGCAGAAGAAGCAATGGCTAATCCTGAAGCTGACCAATATTACCAAATTGTAAAAAAGCATGCTGACAGTGAAAATGCTGGTTGCATTGGTGTTTCTGCAGCAACTGAAGAAGAAATTGCTGGTCTAGATGAGGATGAAAAAGCTGAATTTTTAGAAGCCGAGGGTGTGAGTGAGTCAGGATTGGATCGACTAATTAGAGCAGCTTATCATCTTTTGGGATTGCGCACGTTCTTTACAGCAGGTGGACCAGAGACACGAGCATGGACCTTTCATGAAGGCATGAAGGCACCCCAAGTTGCTGGTGTAATTCATTCTGACTTTGAACGAGGCTTTATTAGGGCAGAAGTTGTCTCATTTGCTGATTTAAATAAATATGAGACCATGCAGAAGGTCAAGGAAGCTGGTAGGTTGCGTCTTGAGGGGAAAGATTACGAAGTGCAAGACGGTGACATTATTGAGTTTAGATTTAACGTTTAGGAAAAGATAATGGCTGAAAATAAAAATGCTGAGCAGACAAAAATTGATGCAAATCAGCAAGAAAAATTAAAAGAAAAAGTTGCGGTTCAAAATAAAGATGACCAGATTAAACAGATGAGTTCCCAGGAACTGCGAAAAGAACTTAGTAAAAAGAATGCTGATTATATTTTTCGTTTACAAAAGGAGTTAGAAACCCAAGGTAAAATGAGCCAAGAAGAAGCGCAAAAGCGTATTGACTTACTGTTGCCTGAAATAGTGCTAGCGCAACACCATGGGCGACCAGCTTCTAATTTTTATACGATGTCGCCAAAATTAAAAGCAGCTGATTTAATTAAGCCAAAAGAGAAAACAGCTGCAGATATTCCCTTTTGGCAATATGCAGTTGATGGTGCATTAATTTATGTGGTACTTTTTGTTGGTATCTTTGGGGTACTAGGACTCTTTCAGACTAATTCTAAAGCCAATACACAAATGGGCATTTTAACTTTAATTAGTGTCGGCGCTGGTATGGGAGCACTGATGACCAAATATAATGAATTAATTTTGCCTGCAACTGGTAAAAGCAATAAAATTCCTTGGTCTAAGTTGATTTTAGGTCTAGTGACAATGATTTTAGGGTTACTAGCTTTGATGTGGCTATTGTCGCTACCTGTACTAAAAGTAATAAATCCAATATTACCTGGTGAAGCTAATATTATTATTGCAATTGTTGTTTATGGTATTCGTTGGTTATTTAGAAAACATTATGAACTGATTGGTTCGGTCTTTTCACCAGTAGCCAGAAACAAATAGAGTGCTTTTTGTCAAGAAAAGAGCTATACTTAAATAACTTTATATATAAAAAGGATAAACAGACACCGATGAGTCTGTTTATCCTTTTTAAAATAAATTGCTCTTAGAAAAAGTATAAATGTCATTTTGACTTAATAGAAAGAGGTATTTAATGATTAATACGCTGCGTAAATCTATTAGGCAATACAAAAAATTGTCTTTGCTGTCGCCGCTATTTGTTACCGGAGAAGTTATTATAGAAATGCTGATTCCATATTTAGTTGGTATTTTAATCGATAATGGAATTATGAAGGGTAATATGCCATATATAACTAAGTGGGGTTTGGTTCTGTTTGCAATTACAATTACTTCTCTTATTTTAGGAGCGAGTGCTAGCTATGTTTCGGCTCATGCTGCGGCTGGGTTTGCTGCTAATTTGCGCAAAGATATGTTTTATCATGTACAAGATTATTCGTTTGAGAATATTGACAAATTTTCTAGTGCGAGTTTAGTAACGAGAATGACAACGGATGTTAATAATGTCCAGATGTCATATCAAATATTGATTAGAATTGCAGTTAGAGCACCAATGATGTTAGTCGTTTCCATAATTATGTCATTAATTATTAGTCCACGGCTGTCTTTGATTTTTGTGGTAATTGCCCCAATTTTTATTCTTTTATTAGCCTTGGTTATTAAAAGTGTTAATCCTTATTTTCCCAAAATATTTAGGGGATACGATCGGATGAATGAAGTTGTGCGTGAAAATGTCCGAGGCATTAGAGAAGTTAAGACTTTTGTGCAAGAAGAGCAACAAACAAACCAGTTCAAAAAAACGTCAGGTTTTATTTATAAGTTATTTGCTACTGCACAAAAGATTATGTCGCTCAATTCAATGATTGTTATGGCTGTTTTGAATATTTCTAATTTAGCCATTTGTTGGTTTGGGGCAAAAGAAATTGTTGGTGGTAGTTTGCAACCTGGACAACTTATTTCAATGTTTTCCTATTCCAATTCAGTTTTAAATAGTTTAAATATTTTAGCAATGATTTTTACCCAATTAGTTATTTCGGCAGCTAGTGGGCGAAGAATTGCGGATGTAATCAATGAAAAGCCATCAATTGAAAATCCACGTAAACCACTAACGCATTTAACTAATGGCGAAGTAATCTTTGATCACGTCAACTTCAAATATGATCAAGAAGATAAGAATTTAGCTTTAAGTGATATTAATTTAAATATTAAATCAGGTGAAACTCTTGGTATAATCGGTCGAACCGGGGCTTCAAAATCCACGCTAGTGGCAATGATACCGCGACTTTACGATACAATTTCAGGAGCTGTCAGAGTTTCTGGGCACAATGTTAAATCATATGATTTGAAAACATTGCGTGATAATGTAGCGATGGTTTTACAAAATAATGTTCTGTTTTCGGGAACGATTAAAGAAAATTTAAAGTGGGGTAATGAAAATGCAACTGATGAGCAGATTTTAGCTGCTGCAAAAATTGCTCATGCAGATGATTTCATTAGTGAAATGCCCAATCAATACGATACAATGGTTGAACAAGGTGGTAGCAATGTTTCTGGTGGACAAAAGCAAAGAATTACGATTGCTCGTGCCCTACTTAAAAAACCCAAAATTTTGATTTTGGATGATTCAACTTCAGCAGTTGATACTCAAACGGAGCGAGAAATTAGAGAATCTCTAGCTAAAAATATGCCGGATACTACCAAGATTATTATTTCACAAAGAATTGTTTCAATTAAAGATGCAGATCGAATTGTAGTAATGGATGAAGGTAAAATTCAGGATATTGGCACGCATGATGAATTAATGGAACGTAATGATTTATACAGTTCAATTGCAAAATTCCAAGAAGAACAGAAAAAGTAGGTGATGAATTTGGATAAAGCAGTAGAAACTAAGAAGATGACTGGTAAGCGTTCAACCACCTTATTACGGTTGCTTAAATTAGTTGCCAATACCAGTCCTTGGATGCTGATTACGTCAATAATTGCGATTATTTTGTCAGCTGGATCAACGGTTATGGGTTCTTTATTCATTGAACGCTTAATTAATGAATACATAATGCCGTTACTTAAACAATCTCATCCTGATTTTGGTCCTTTATGGCAGGCAATTGTAGTAATGTTTGGCTTTTATGCCATTGGCTTTATTGCTAGCTACTTTTTTACGATGTTAATGGGAGTTTTAGCTCAAAAGGTGCAATATCGCGTTCGTAACGAAATGTTTGAGCATATGGAAATATTACCAATTGCGTATTTTGATGAAAATGATTTTGGCGATATTATGAGTCGTTATACCAATGATATTGATACCTTAATGCAAATGATTTCGCAATCAATTCCACAATTTATGAATTCCTTATTAAATATTGTTTTCGTGTTAGCAGCAATGATTAGCTTGAGTTGGCAGTTAACGATTTTTACTTTGATAATTTTTGCATTATCAATTGGTGTTGTCCGGTTTTTGACGTCACGATCAGCGCATTATTTCCAATTACAACAAAAAGAATTAGGTCAAGTTAATGGTTATAATGAAGAAATGCTTAATGGCTTGAAAGTTATTAAAGTTTTCAGTCATGAACCAGAAGTAGAAGCAGATTTTGAGGTTTATAATAAAGAGCTAGAAAATGCAGCTGGTAAGGCTAATACTTATTCAACGGTTTTATTTCCAATTATGGGTAATATTGGCAACTTGTTATATGTACTAATTGCGGTTATTGGCGGCGCAGTTGCCATTAACCATATTGCACCTTTATCGCTAGGTGTTATTGGGGCCTTTTTACAGCTATCTAAACAATTTGCTATGCCAATTGCACAAATTTCTCAGCAGTTAAATTCAATAGTTATGGCTTTAGCTGGTGCAAAAAGAATTTTTGATTTAGAAGATCAACCAGTTGAACTAGATGATGGCGATGTAACAATAACTAAAGATGAAAAGGTTAAAGGTACCTGGTATTGGAATGTGCCACAAAATGATGGAACAGTTAAGCAGGTAACTGTTAAAGGTCACATTGTTTTTGACCACGTAGACTTCAGCTATGCTCCTGACAAACAAATTTTATATGATATTTCGCTAGATGCAAAACCAGGGATGAAGGTCGCTTTAGTTGGTGAAACTGGTGCAGGTAAAACAACGATTTCTAATATGGTCAATCGCTTTTATGAAATTGATTCAGGAACTATTACTTATGATGGTATTCCAATTAAACGGATTAAAAAAGATGATTTACGTCATTCTTTATCGATTGTCTTACAAGAAACGCATATGTTTACAGGAACGGTAATGGACAATATTCGCTTTGGTAATATGAATGCTAGTGATGATGATGTCTATCAAGCAGCTCATTTGTCTCATGCCGATGAATTTATTCATCACTTAGATGAGGGTTACCAAACTGTTATTGATGGTGAAGGCGGAGATTTGTCGCAAGGGCAGATGCAATTATTAAGTATTGCGCGAGCAATGATTGCAGATGAGCCAGTAATGATTTTAGATGAAGCTACTTCAAGCATTGATACACAAACAGAGCAGTTGATTCAATCGGGGATGGACAATCTTCTTGCTGGTAGAACAAGTTTTGTTATTGCGCACAGATTATCTACAATCGTTAATTCTGATTTGATTTTAGTACTTGATCATGGTCATATTATTGAAGCAGGTAATCATGACCAGCTGTTAAAGCAAAAGGGTTACTACTACGAATTGTATACTGGTAAAAAGGAAATAGAATAAAAATTATTTAATTAAGGGTCAAGCTCTCTAAGAGTTTGATCCTTTTATAGTGGCTTTTATCTTACTATCTTGCTAAAAGTAATTTTTAGCTAGTAAAGCCTGACTTTGATGCTAGAATATGATTTTTAATTACATGAAAAACTTACGAAGAAATTTTCTTTTTGATAAGATAATCAAGTTGCGTTTAGAAGCACAAAATGTAAAAGGAGTTTTTTATGGAAAATAATCAAGCAAGGATTAAAGTTCAGCGCCCTTGGTTGGCAATGATGAGTATGATGATAGGCGCCTTTGTGGGCATGCTATCAGAGACCTCATTAAATATTGCACTACCACAATTAATGAAATTATTTCAGCTAAATTCAGGTACTATTCAGTGGCTGGTTACCGGCTATATGTTAGTAATTGGTGTCATTTTGCCTTTTTCAAGTTTATTAACTAAGTGGTTTTCTACCAGACAAATCGTAATTATTGGTTTGCTGGATTTTATATTTGGCGTCATCATAGCTGCTACAGCACCTAATTTTATAATTTTATTAATAGGTCGAATGATTCAGGGATTAGGGACAGGGCTAATCCTGCCCTTAATGTTTACAGTAGCGATGCTAATTTTCCCGCCATCTAAAATGGGGACTGCGATGGGTGTTTGTGCCCTAGTCATTATGCTAGCGCCAGCGATTGGCCCTACTATTACTGGTATTATTTTGGGTAAGCTAACTTGGAATTGGATTTTTTGGTTTTTTATGCCCTTTTTAGTAGTAGCCTTAATTTGTGCTATTATTGGCTTACCTAATACTGGTAAAATTACGCGACCAAAGATAGATATTCTTTCATTATTTGAATCCGTTGTGGGATTTGCTAGTTTGGTAATGGGAGTCAGCTTTGCTTCAAATATGGGTTGGACGGCACCAACTGTTTTATTAATGTTAGCTATTGCTGTAATTATTTTAATTTTATACGTATATCGGCAATTACATTTAGAACAACCAATTATTAATCTTCGAGTTTTTAAGAAGTTGGCTTTTGCACAGGGAGCAATCTGCGTTATGTTGGATTTTGCGATTATTTTATCAGCAATGTATTTGTTGCCGCAATACCTGCAAAGAGGTCTATTATTGCCTGTTGCCTTGACAGGAATTGTTATGTTACCTGGTGGTATTATCAACGCCTTAGTTTCAGCTTTTGCAGGTCGACTATATGATTCTGTAGGAGCAAAAATACCTGCTGTATTAGGTTTTACTATTGCTACTATTGGGCTAATAATGTTAATTTTTTCAAATCCCACGTCAAGTATTATTTATGTTATTGTAACTCATATTATTATAATGATCGGTTGTCCCTTAGCGATGTCCCCAGCACAAACTCATGCTTTGAATGCTTTAAAAGGGGCAGAATCAGCTGATGGCAGTACTATTTTAAATACTATGCAACAGATTATTGGCGCCGTTGCCACCGCTCTTGCGACTAGTTTTTTAAGTTGGGGTCAAAATACTTACCAAGGCACTGATAAAGCCGCACAATTTACTAATGGTGTACATTATGGCCTATATTTCACTTTGATTTTGGCAGTTATTGGCTTAGTTGTCGCATTTACTCTAAAGTCAACTCGGTATGTTGAAAATAAAAATTAATACCTATTATAAAAATTAAGGGTTAATTATTAAATTTTATAATTACATGGTAACTGTTAAAGCTAATTGCACTTTGATCTTAACTTAATTAAGCGGTAGATTATTTAATAATTTGCCGTTTTTTAATACTTTAAACTACTTAATAGGTTAACTTTTAAGGATTATTGAATAAGTAACTAAATTATTATCAATTTATAGCTTAGGTATAAGTTGCTTTTGCTATAAATTTTGAGTTTCATTTAAAGAATTTTATAAAAAGCTAAAGATAAGTATGAATAATTAGATGTTTCTTGTTAAATAAGCTAAAATATTAGCCAAATTCTGCTACACTATAGGTGAGTATGAATTAAATAAGAATAATTATGCATAAAAGAGAAGGGAATGGCCCTGATGAAAATTTTAGTAGTTGATGATGATAAAGAAATTGTTGAATTATTAAGTATTTATCTTAAAAATGAAGGCTATACGCCAATTGTTGCTTATAGTGGTAAAGAAGCGATAACTAAACTTACCACTAGTTCTGATATTTCTTTAATGATTTTAGATGTAATGATGCCCAATATGAGTGGAATTGACGTAATTAAGGAAGTTCGTAAAGATTCCGATATTCCTATTATTATTGTTTCAGCTAAGACAGGCGACATGGACAAAATTCAAGGATTGATAACTGGTGCTGATGATTATGTTTCTAAACCATTTAATCCACTTGAAGTAATGGCACGGGTACGTTCGCTTTTGCGGCGTAGTCAAAAGCAAGTTAAAGACGATGAACCAGATGTGTTGGAAATTGGTCCGCTAGTTATTAATCGTGATTCCCATGAGGTAAAGACCATAGCGGGTAAGGATATTCAATTGACTGCGCTAGAATTTGGCATTTTATATTTACTATCTAGTCATCCTAATCGTGTTTTTTCTGCTGATGAAATTTTTGAGCGAGTTTGGCAACAGGAATCGATTGTTTCAGCTAAGACTGTAATGGTTCATGTGTCACATTTACGTGATAAAATTCAAAAAGCAACTGATGGTGAGGATGTGATTCAAACAGTTTGGGGCGTTGGCTATAAGGTTGAGGCTTAAGTAGATGAAAAAAGAACGTGTTAAGCTGACGGCCACAGAAAAAAGTGAGTTGTTTGCTGAAGGCGTAATAACAGTAGTCTTGTTACTATTATTAAATCTGTCAGTTGATATTTTAATTAATTTAACGATTTTACAAAATAAAAGTTTGGCTAATGGTATCTACTTTTTAAAAAAAACGGTCACCTTTGCTGGTGGTCGTCATTTGTGGTCTTGGCAAAATACTTTTTTGGTTATTATGGGTCTGGGTGATTTATTAGTATTATATTGGCGTTTAATCAGACGTTATCACCAAATGCAATTGCGTCATGTCATTTCAGAACTGCATTATATTGCTCAAGGTCATTTTGATCATACGATTTCATTTAAGGTAAAAACAGATTTACAAAAAGTAATTGATTCCATAAATTCATTAGTAGCTAGTACGGTTAACGCAATTAATGAAGAAAAAGCAATCGAAAATTCAAAAGATGAATTGATTAGTAATGTATCTCATGATATTAGAACGCCTCTAACATCTATTATTGGCTATTTAGGGCTTTTAAAGTCAGGTGTAGCTAATCCAGCCGACCAACAAAAATACTTAAATATTGCTTATATGAAAGCAGAACAAATGAAATCATTAGCACATGATTTACTTGAGTATACAACGTTGAAATCAACTAATATTAAACTGCAACTTGCGCCCTTACATATTTATTCAATGTTGGAACAAGTTGCAGCTGGCTTTGAATTTGAAGCGCACGAAAAGGGCATAACTTTTAATATTGAAACTAGACCTAAAGATTTGACAATTCAGGCAGACCCAGAAAAATTGGTACGGGTCTATAACAATTTAATTGCTAATGCCTTAAAATATGGTACAGATGCAACTCAAATCAATTTGATTGCTAATTTAGTTAACAATAATGAAGTTGAGTTACGTGTTGAAAATAATGGTGCAGCAATTCCTGCAGATTCCTTGAAAAAAATTTTTGAACGATTTTATCGGGTAGAGCCTTCACGTAATACACAGACTGGTGGCACTGGGTTAGGCTTATCTATTACTAAGAGTATTGTTGACTTACATCATGGTAAAATTGTTTGCGAATCTAATGATAAATGGACGCGATTTATCATTTATTTACCATTAAATCCAAAGAATACAAAAAACTGATAGTTAGCTGTGTTATAATTTTGACTAAGACAAAAATGAAGGGGCATAACATGAGTATTTCTTTAAATACCTGTATTTTAATTTTAAAAGAACATCATTTACTTAAATCAAGTGCAGTTCAAGATACGGTTAGAACCAAGATGGAATATGTTTCCTATGATTCACGTGACATTAAAACGGACACTTTATTTTTCTGTAAGGGGGCAGGTTTTCGTCCCACATATTTATCAATGGCTAAAACTAATGGGGCTAATTGTTATGTAGCTGAACAACCTTACCCAGAAGGCAAGGGCATGCACGCGTTAATTGTACGTGATGTTTCCAAGGCAATGGCATTATTATCTGCTGCTTTTTTCCGATTTCCGCAAGATGACTTGTATGTGGTTGCAGTAACTGGTACAAAGGGCAAAACTACTACTGCCTACTTTTTAAAAGGGATGCTAGATCAAATTAATGATGGCAAAACGGCTTTAATTTCTTCTGTTAACAACGTTGTGGGTCAAAAAAAAGTTGATACGTTTAAATCAAGCTTAACAACTCCAGAGTCTTTAGATTTATTCCGTGATATGCGCACAGCAGTAGATAATGGGATGACTCATCTAGTTATGGAAGTTTCTAGTCAGGCTTATAAGAAGAATAGGGTTTTTGGTTTAACCTATGATTTAGGCTTTTTCTTAAATATTTCACCAGATCATATTGGTCCCAACGAACATCCTAATTTTGAAGATTATTTACACTGTAAGTTACAATTATTGGTTAACGCGCGTAAATGTATTATTAATGCCCAGACCAACAACTTTAATGAGGTATATGCAGCAGCCACCACTACTACTGCACCAGATAGTATTTATTTATTTGCTGATGAAGATTATACTAATCCAGAATTAAAACATCCGATTGATTTTCGTTACTCTTCGGAAGAAATTGATATGGCTCGGACTAAATTTAAAGTACTTTGTGTTAGTGATAAGGCTAAAGAATTACCAATTGCTGGTGAATATCAGTTAAAGATGTTAGGTGATTTTAATGAGTCGAATGGGACAGCAGCTGTAATTGGTGCGGGATTAGCTGGAATGGCACATGATGACGCTGCTAAAGGAATTAGTACTGTAACAGTTCCGGGAAGAATGCAAACGGAAATTACTGCAAGTCATGGTGTGGTTGTGGTTGATTATGCGCATAATGAGGCATCAATGATGGCCTTAATGGGCTTTATGCGCCGAGAATTTAATAATCCTAAGATTATTGTGGTAGTTGGAGCTCCTGGAGATAAAGGAGTATCAAGACGACCAGGTTTTAGTAATAGCTTAAATGCGTTTGCTGATAAAGTATTTTTGACAACTGACGATCCTGGATTTGAGGATCCTAAAGAAATTGCTGAAGAAATTGATGCAGGAATTGATCATACCAAAGTAGATGTAACAATCGAATTAGACCGACTTAAAGCAATCAATGATGCTATTAGTATGGCAAACAAAGGTGATGTCGTGTTAATTTGTGGTAAAGGAGAAGATGGTTTTCAAAAAATTCGAGGTGTGAATACGCCTTATCCATCGGACATTACGGTTGCTCAGCAAGTGATTAATGAATTAGAAGACCAGAATGGTCACTTTTATAGTTAGAGAATAGTAAAATGAAGCATTTTTTTACCATTATTGGTGGAATGGGAACAATTGCAACAGAAAGCTTTATCCGTTCAATTAATCATCGAATGGAAATTACTTGTGATCAGGATTATTTGAATTATATTTTAGTTAATGATGCGCAAGTCCCTGATCGAACAACTTATATTAAGGATCATACTAAACCGAACTTCTTTACTGCTTTGCGGGAAGACTTTTTACAACAGGCCACATTGCAACCCGATTTTTTCGTAATGCCATGTAATACGGCACATTATTTCTATGATGACTTAGCTAATTTAACTGATATTCCATTTTTACATATGATGAGAATTGCGGTACACAATTTTGTGGAAAAATTTCCTGAGCAAAAGAAGATTGGACTCATTGCAACTGAAGGATCAATTTATGACCATCTTTATGTAGATGAGCTAAATAAAGTTAATCGTAGTGCTGAACTTGGTGGCCCTGAAATTCAGCCGCTAGTTACGAAACTAATTTATTCTAATATTAAACAAAAAGGCGTAGTTGATGCTGAATTGTATCATTCCATCTTGCGCAAGATGCATGATGAATATAGTTGTAATGTTATACTACTGGGTTGTACCGAGCTTTCTTTAGCACAGGAACAGGCTCCCGATCATCCATATCAGGTAATTGATCCGCAATCAATTATGGCCGATGTCGTAATTGAACTTGAACTGAAAATTCGTTCAGGTGAGGATCCTAAACAGGTTATTCAAAAATATTTATATTAATTAAAAAGATAGATAAGGCATCCATAAAAGCTTTAACAATAAAAAATGGCTCCTAAAAGTATTACTTTTAGGAGCTATTTTTTATCTAAGTAACATTGCATCATCCTCCAATTCAGAACCAACTTGTTTTTGAAATAGTTTCATTAATTTGGTTACAGTTAAATTTTGCTTTTCTTTTCCTGCCAAGTTTAAAGCTACACGTCCTTGATGGAGCATGACTAATCGATTGCCATAATGAATAGCATCTTCCATGTTATGCGTCACCATAAAGGCAGTTAATTTTTGTTCGCTAATTAATTTTTTGGTAAGTTCCATGACTGTAATTGAAGTCTTAGGATCAAGAGCCGCGGTATGTTCATCTAATAATATCAAATCAGGACGTTGCAGGGTAGCCATTAAAAGTGTAATGGCTTGTCGTTGTCCCCCAGAAAGTAACCCGATTTCAGTTTCGAGTCGATTTTCAAGGTTTAAATTAAGTTGTGCAAGTTGTGTTTTAAAAAATTCACGATCCCGCTTGTTAACTCCATTATGAAAACCGCGGCGTTTTCCCCGTTTCATTGCCAAAGCGAGATTTTCTTCAACTGTTAACCTAACTGCTGTCCCCATTTTGGGATCTTGAAAAACACGACTAATATTTTTTGAACGCTTAGTTACGGTTAGCTTACTGATGTCAATGTCATTTAGAATAATTTGTCCCTTTTGCACGGGTATAGTTCCAGCAATACTGTTTAGTAAAGTTGACTTACCAGCACCATTACTACCAATGATAGTTACAAAATCACCAGCATTTAATTCAAGATTAACACCACGTAAGACCGGATTTTCATTTACAGTGCCGCGACCAAAAGTTTGATGAAGATTCTTAATTTGTAATACTTTAGGCATTTTTCTTTTCCCCCTTAAGATTGCGTGGTAAGTGAAAATTAGGCAAAATTAAGCAAATTACTAAAACCAATGCTGAGGCCAGTTTGGCATCAGAAGGTTCAACATTCATTTGAAAGACTAGTGCTAAAATGAAGCGGTAGATAATGGCACCTAAAACCAATGTAATTAGCCGCTTTTCCAGTGGCAAGTGGTGCAAAATAACTTCAGCAATAATAATTGAAGCAAGTCCAATAACAATTGTTCCAACACCTGAATTAAGGTCGGCAAAGCCATTATTTTGAGCTAAAAGAGCACCGGAAAGAGCAATACAGCCATTGGAAATCATATAACCTAAAATTTTCATTCTTTGTGTTTTAATTCCGTTAGCAGCACTCATTTCAGGGTTATCACCCGTGGCTCGCATGGCAAGACCAATCTCAGTTTTAAAAAAAATAATTAAGAGGCTAATGATAATTAATGCGATAATTAGCCCCATAACAATAACAGCATTATTACGAGATAGACCCCAATTCTGGGCGATAGTAAAGAGGGTCTTTTTACCTAAAAGTGATACGTTGGCCGCATTGTTCATTACGCGAGAAGTGATAGAATAGAGCCCCGTCATGGTAATAATCCCTGCTAATAGGGAAGGAATTTTTAATTTAGTATTTAAAAATCCTGTGACAAAACCCGCAATCATCCCACCAGCAAATGCCGTAATTGTAGCTAAGATTGGGTTAATCCCATTAATTAAACACATTGTGGCGATTGCTCCGCCTAAGGGAAAACTACCTTCAGCCGTCATATCAGCTAAATCTAAAATTCGAAAAGTTAAATAAACACCAACTGCCATTAATGACCAGAGCAAACCTTGTGAGGTGGATGAGAGAAATAAATCCCAAAAAGTATTTAACATAATTATACGTTCACGTTACCTTCCTAATTACTTGGGAGCTTTAATAGATTTAGGATTAATACCTAAGGCTTTAGCCATTTCTTTATTAACGACTAAATTCAATTGATTGGCTTTTTCCACTGGCATATCACTTGGCTTGGCTTTGCCATCTAAAATTTTAGCTGCCATTTTTCCCGTTTGCTTACCTAATTCTTCATAATCAATACCGATTGAAGCTAAGCCACCCTGCTTAATTTGATCAGTCGAACCGGCAACAAGTGGAATCTTTTTTTCTTTTACTACTTTACCAATGATTGAAGCTGCAGAAGCAAAAGTATTATCTGTTGGGACATAAATTCCTTGAACTTTATTTGCTAATGTTTCAGTAACTTGTTGGACATCGTTAGTAGTATTAGCAGTTTTAACTAAAACTTTAACCCCAGCCTTCTTTAAGGCAGCAATGGCTAAATCAGCTTGAATTTTTGAATTTGATTCACCAGCGTTATACATAACTCCGATTGTTTTAGCTTTAGGCACAATTGATAGTAATAGCTCAATTTGTTTGTCAATTGAAACCATATCAGGTGTGCCAGTAACATTTCTGCCAGGCTTAGAATTAGAATTAACTAGTTTGGCTGCCTTTAAATCAGTTACTGCAGTGACAACTGTTGGGATATCTTCAGTGGCATTGGCAATACTTTGTGCTGCTGGAGTAGCAATTCCTAAAATTAAATCAGATTTTTCGTTAATCAATTTTTCACTCATACTTTTAAGATTATCTTGACTATTTTGTGCATTTTGATAATCAATTTTTAGATTTTTACCCTCGGTGTAGCCGCCCTCTTTTAGTCCTTTTTTGAAACCTTTGTAAGCTTTATCTAGCGAGGGATGTTGCACCACTTGTAGTACACCAACATGTTTAACTTGTGAATGATTATGAGCTTTTTTACTACATCCATTTAAGAGTAAAAGTCCAGCTAAACTAATACCTATTACTATTTTTCTAAATTTCATCTGATTTCCTCCGAATAATAATTAACAATTAAGATAATAAAAAATACCCACTAATTCTGAGTGGGTATACATTAATTATCTTTTATTAAGTAATCAATTGCGGTTAACCACCCAGAAGTTATGTGGCTAACCGTAATTAAAAGGGCTTTAGCCATCATAGATAAATTCAAACTAGAACTGTGTTTGAATTCATCTAGATGAATTCAAACTTTATCTAAAATAGCTAAAGTAATAACGGTTATTCAGCTGTAAGTTACAATTTAAATTAATTTTCATTAAAAAATACCTCCAACTTTAAGGAAAAGTATAAAATAACTTTAAAATCTTGTCAAGACAATATTTTATTTTGAGGCCAATAAATAATAAGAAAAAACAAATTATAATATACGATTTAAATAATACATGTATAGCATATTTCATTATACAAACCTAGACGTAAACACAAAATTGTATAGAAAATGAATTTATAATTAGCTATAATTATAAATAAAGAGAACAATTTTGGAGAGATGGATAAATGAGTTGGGCTGAAGAAAGAGTTTTAAATAAGATAAAGAATTTGCCTGGTAATGATGTAATTAGTACTAGTGAACTGGCAGCAGAATTAAATTTATCTAGATCTGTTGTTAGCCATTATCTAAATCAACTTGCCAAAGAAAATAGAATACAAAAAATCAAGGAGCGACCAGTTAAATGGCGCAAAAATTCGATTAATAAAACAACTGATTTATCATTTGCCAGTGTTATCGGTAGTCAGGGATCATTAAAAAGAGTAGTAGAACAGTTGTGTGCTGCTGTAATTTATCCACCAAATGGCTTAGATGTATTAATTACTGGTAATGCTGGCGTAGGCAAAAGTTATTTAGCTGAAAGATTGGTTGCATATGCCAAAGAAGTAGGAAGTATTAAAGCTAATGCGCCATATTTATATCTAAATTGTGCTAGTTATGCTGGTAATCCTGAGCAAATTACTACTTTATTATTTGGGTCTACTAAGGCAAGTGCTACACAAGCGAAAGGTTTAATTGAAAAGGCAAATGGGGGCTATTTATTTTTAGACCAAGTTGATCGATTGAGCAATGTTAATCAAGAAAAAATTCTGAATTTTATTGATTCAGGCCAATTTTATAAAGTAGGCGATAATATTCATCATGTTAAATCTAATGTTCGTTTAATAATGGCAACAACAAAAGATCCGGAAAGAGTATTGTTGCATTCTTTTTTAAGAAAAATACCTGTTCAGGTTAATTTGCCTGATTATGCTAAAAGACCAATTGATGAGCGTTTAGAAATATTGCGATCACTCTTTTATGATGAAGGACAGAGAATTAATAAGAAAATAGTAGTCGATAAAGAGGTTGTTTCAGCACTATTACAAATTAATCATAAAGACAATGTTAGCTATATAAAGAATATAGTTCGGGCGTCATGTTCGGCGGCTTATCATGATTGGTTTAGTTCGAATACAATGTATTTAAAGCTAAAAAACCTTATTCTTGATTATTTACCACCATTTAAAAACTATGGTTCAATTGTTGTTGATCCTGCACTCGTTATTAAATATTCTGAAAGTAAAAGCTTAAATAAAAAATTAACCAATATTTCTCAAGAACTAAAAAAGTTAATTAATGCATTTTCAGATACCACTTTAAGTAATTGCCGTTTAAGAATCGAAGCAATAAACAAGCTAAATAAAACAAGTTCCCAAGCGTCAGGATTACGTGTGCAGCATAAACAACTATTTGCTGAAATAATTGAAAAGAAATATGGGCTGGCTAAGGCTGCATATTTAGAATCAACAATTTATTATTTATATGAGCATCATTTTAAACCAGATTGTGATATTGAGAAATTAAGAGCAGTTGTTCTCAAAAAACTACCACGAGCATATCATGTGGCTCGAAGTTTTTATAGCAAATTACCAATCTTAGATAAGGATAGTCATCAAGGAATAACATATATATTTGCTATTCTATTAAGCGAATATATCGATGAAAATGTTAAATTACATGGTCTGTTAGTTGGTCATGGTGAAAATACAGCTACCAGTATTCAGGCAGTTGTTAATTCGCTTTGTGGTAACTATATTTTCGATGCAATTGATGTTGCAATTGATGCTGATACAACTGCAATGATTAATGCGATTAATAACTTGATTTTAAATTATAATGCGATAAATGGCCTGGTCTTAATGGTCGATATGGGCTCTTTAAATAAGTTATATAGTGAAGTTGGTTCGAATTTAAATTGTGATTTACTGGTAGTTAATAACTTAACAACTGTAACCGCATTAGATTTAGCTTCTAAAATAAAACGAAATTTAGATTTTACTAGAATTGCCAGTAATGCTGAGCGGGAATATCAAATAAATGTAAAGTACTATAATGGTTTTTCCAAAACAAAAAATATTCTGGTATCTTGTATTTCTGGTTTAAAAGTTGCTGAACAAATAAGTGAAATTCTGCGACAATATTTGCCAGCGGATATAAAAATAATTCCTTTAGGATACAATGACTTGAAGGAAAAAATTGTTACTAAGCAGTGGGCTTATTTTGAGCAAACATTATTTTTGTTAACCACTTTTGATATAACAGAAAAAATCAAGTTTAAATATATGAACTTATACGATATTTTAGCAATTAGTGGTGAAAAAAAATTAAAACTTTGGTTGCAACCATATTTAAACCAACAACAATTAACAGATTTAAATAATCAATTATTGTGTTTCTTTTCTAAGGAAGGAATTGCTGAACGCTTAAATTTCTTGAATCCAAGTGTAGTAATAAAAGAGGTTGAAGAAATTAATAAAAAATATGAAGATTTCTATAATTTGGAATTAGACGGCAAAATTAAATTGAATCTTTATATGCATGTTGCCCTGATGATTGAACGAGCTGTCATGCGAAATAATGTAATTGAGGTTCAGCCTAAATCTGAAAAAGAAAAAGCTTTCTTTAAAATAACGCGTAACATTTTCCAACCAGTTGAGTTAAAATATAACGTCACAATTTCAAATTATGAAATTTCTTTATTATATGATTTGTTAAAGCAATATATTAAATAGATGATAATGATGGTTGATTACTAAAAAAGTCATAGTCGAATTTGACTATGACTTTTTTAAAAAATTATTTATGGTAAATCGTTGCCAGCAGCTAAATAAAGGTCGTACCACTCTTGGGCACTTAGTTCAATATCAGCTCCCTTGGCACTATCAATAATATGTTCGGGTGTCATGGTACCAATAATTACTTGAATATTAGCGGGATAGCGCAAAATCCAAGCGGCTGCAATTGCATTTTTAGAACACCCTTTTAACTTGGCTAATTTCTCTAAAGTATCATTAACTTGCGGAAATTTTGGATTACCAATAAAGTTACCCTCGATTTGACCGTATTGAAAGGGCGACCAAGCTTGAATAGTCATTTGATGCAGTCTTGAATAATCAAAGATACCGCGGTCATGGTCAATACTACGATTGTCGGTCATATTAGTATGAATATTAAAATCAATCGGTCCGGTATGCATTATACTGAATTGTAATTGGTTGATTAGTAATTTTTGGCTGATACCAGCTTGTAATAAGTCAACTTGGCGGGGATTGAAATTTGAAACTCCAAAATGACGCACTTTCCCATCTTGTTGCAATTCGTCAAATGCAGCCCCGACTTCTGAAGGATCCATCAAGGCATCAGGACGATGCAAAAGTAAGCTGTCTAAATAATCAATTTGCATTCTAGATAAAATGCCATCGACTGCCTTTATAATGTAGTTTTTTGAGAAATCATAACGTGTAGTTTTGTAATTAAGCGTGGGCTCTTCATAAATACCAGTCTTTGATTGAATATAAAAATCTTCTCGTTTAAGGGAAGAATTCTTTAAGGCATTTCCAAAAACTGTTTCCGACTTTCCATGACCATAAACATCGGCTGAATCAATATAATTAATGCCAACATCATGCGCTGTTTCTAAGGTCTTGACCGCGCTATCAATAGTTAATTTGTTCATCCGCATAATTCCTAGCGCAATTGCTGAACTAGAAAACTCCGTATTACCAATTTTAATTTGTTTCATAATTTGCCTCCTTTCTTAAGTATACGACAAATTTGCTTAAATAATTTGGAAACGATTGCAAACAAATATCAAGTAAAGTAAAAATAGTTGCCGTTTTTCAAAAATTAATAGTGAATGCGTTATCTTTCAGAGTTATTATAATAAAAGCAAATAAATTAAATGTGTTTTTAGAAGGGGGTCTTGTAATGACTAAATTAAATGATGATTATATTTTAGGTCTCGATATCGGGACCAATTCTTGTGGTTGGGCTGTTACTGATAAAAAAAATAACTTATTGAAATTGCGCGGCAAAACTGCTTTGGGTTCGCACTTATTTGAGGAAGGTCATTCAGCAGCTGATCGGCGTGGTTTTAGAACAACCAGAAGACGACTTAAACGTAGAAAGTGGCGTTTAGGACTATTAGAAGAAATTTTTGCTGAGGAAATGGCACAAGTAGATCCGAGCTTTTTTGTACGATTACATAAATCTTGGATTTCACCATTAGATAAAATGCGTACCACGTACCCAGCAATTGTTTTTCCCACAGCAGAGGAAGATAGCGCATTTTATAAGAAGTATCCAACTATTTATCATTTGCGACATGCTTTAATGACTGAGGATAAGCGCTTTGATTTGCGTGAGATTTTCTTAGCGATTCATCATATTGTTAAATATCGTGGTAATTTCTTGCAAGACACGTCTATTAATAACTTTAATGCTTCAAAGATTGATGTGGGTCCTATTTTAAGTGATTTAAATAATAGTTATCGTCAATTAACAGATGAGAATCTGGATTCAATTCAGTTTAAAATTGAAAATGCAGGACAAATTGAAGCTGTGATTCGCGGTCAAGATGATGAGCGTACTCTGTATAAGTCAGATAAGGTTAAGAAGATCGCACAGTTATTAGTTGATTCAAGTGACAAAGCAGCTAAGAATGTTGCTAAGCAAGTTGCCAATGCCATAATGGGTTACAAGACACAATTTGAGACAATTTTAAATAAAGAAATTGATAAAAGCGATAAAGGAAGTTGGGAATTTAAACTAACCGACGCAGATGCAGATGACAAATTGGAATCGCTTTTAACTGAGCTAAATGAGCAAGAGGAAACAATTATTGCCGAAATTCGTAAGTTGTTTGGCGCAATTACATTAAGTAATATTGTCTATGAAGGGATGACCTTATCACAATCCATGGTGGAAAAATATAACCAGCATGGTAATGATTACAAGCTACTTAAAAGTGTGGCTAAGAATCATCATGATAAGCAAAAAGCTGAAAATCTAAGACTTGCCTATGATTTATACGTTAATTATCGTCATGGACGGTTGCTTGAAGCTAAAACAACATTAAAAAAATGGCATAAGGGTAGTGGTGTTTTAAGTAAAGAGGAATTTTATAAAATAGTCCAAGATAATCTCGATGATTCTGAAGCATCTACCCAAATTATCCAAGAAATTGAACAGGATAAGTTTATGCCTAAACAGCGAATTAACAGTAATGGTGTAATTCCTTATCAGCTTCATCAAATTGAGCTTGATCAAATTATTGCAATGCAGAGTAAATACTATCCATTTTTGGCTGAATCCAATCCAGTTGAAGGGCATCTAAAGCAGGCGCCCTATAAACTTGATGAGTTAGTAAGATTCAGAGTGCCATATTATGTTGGTCCAATGATCACTACTGATAAACAAAAAGAAACATCAGGTAAAAATTTTGCATGGATGATTCGCAAAAGCGATGACACGATAACACCGTGGAATTTTGAACAAGTAGTAGATACTCATCAATCAGCCAGAAAATTTATCACGCGGATGACAATTAAGGATACCTATTTGCTTGGTGAAGATGTTTTACCTGCTAATAGTTTGCTGTATCAAAGATTTGAAGTCTTGAATGAACTTAATAATGTTAAGGTCAATAATAAGCGACTCAATCCGCAACTTAAGCAGTCAATTTATGAATATCTGTTTATGCAAAACAAAACAGTTAGTTCCAAGAAATTAACCGATTATTTGAAGCAAAATTATCACCTTAAATATATTGAAATTGAGGGTTTAGCAGATCCCAAAAAATTTAATTCTAGTTTATCTAGTTATTATCAGCTTAAAAAAATGAAGCTTTTTGATAAGCAACTTGATGACCCTAATTATCAAGCAGATTTTGAAAAAATAATTGAATTATCTTCGATTTTTGAAGATAAAAAGATATACCAAGCAGAACTGCATACAATTAAGTGGTTAACAGAAGAACAAATTAAGACTTTAGCCAAATGGCGTCTAAAAGGTTGGGGGCGTTTATCAAAGAAATTATTGCAAGAACTACGTGATAGCAATAAGAAAAATATCATTGAATCATTGTGGAATAGTCAAAAGAACTTTATGCAAGTTGTTACACAGCCAGACTTTAAAGCAGCAATTACTAAAGAAAATGCCCAAGTTACTGAAGATAATGGAATTGAAGCTATTTTAGCTGATGCATATACTTCACCTGCTAATAAGAAGGCGATTAGACAAGTAATAAAAGTAGTTGATGATGTTGTCAAAGCAGCTGGCGGCAGGGCTCCAGCACAGTTTGCAATTGAATTTACACGTGAGCCTGATAAAAATCCAAAGTTGTCCCAATTAAGAGGTAGTAAATTACTCAAAGCTTATCAAGATACTGCAAAGGAAATTGTAGATAAAGACCTAGTTAATTCTTTGAAGAATAACATGACTGCTCGAAAACTAGATCAAGATAAGTATTTCCTCTATTTCATGCAGGGTGGCAGGGATGCATACACTGGTAAAAAAATTAATATTGATGAAATTACATCACGCTATGAAATAGATCATATTTTACCGCAGTCATTTATCAAAGATGATTCATTAAATAATCGTGTTTTAACTTCTAAGGCACTAAATGCAGCAAAATCTGATGATGTGCCATATAAGCATTTTGCTAATAAAAGTATAGCCGATCTTAACATGACCGTTGGTGAAATGTGGAAAAAATGGCAGGAAGATGGCTTAATTACTAAACGTAAGCTAGGGAACCTTTTACTAGATCCTGACCATATGAATAAATACCAACGTTCTGGATTTATTAATCGACAATTAGTTGAAACAAGCCAAATTATTAAACTGGTTTCAGTTATATTGCAAAGCAAATATCCTGATTCTGAAATTGTTGTGGTTAAGGCCAGTTATAATTCTGCTTTACGTAAAAGGTTACAGTTATATAAGAGTAGAGCGGTTAATGATTATCATCATGCACTTGATGCTTATCTGTCAGTTATTTGCGCTAACTTCTTGTATCAAGTTTATCCAAAATTACGACCGTTCTTTGTTTATGGAAAATTCAAAAAGTTTAAAGAAAGTGAAAAAGTACAAGATGAAACTATTGAACAGGTAAAGACTTTTAGTTTCATTTGGCCATTATTGCAAAAAGATACTAAAGAGCGAAAAGCACCGGAAGAGATTCGAGAAAACAACAGCAATCAGATAGTCTTTTATAAACATCCAGATATTTTTGACAAATTACGAAAAGCTTATAATTATAAATATATGTTAGTATCACGTGAAACCACTTCAGAAGATCAAGCAATGTTTAATATGACTATTTATCCACGTGCTGAGCGCGATACTGCTAAAACTAGAAGCCTAATTCCGAAAGGTGAAGGATTAGATACTAAAATTTATGGTGGTTATAGTGGCAATACTGATGCCTACATGGCTCTTGTTAAAATTACTAGTATAAAAGATACTATCTATCGGGTAGTAGGAGTACCAATGCGCGGTCTTGCGAATCTTAAGAAGGCTAAAAAAGTTGGAAATTATAATGAGGTTCTTAAGCAAATCTTAGAGCCCTTAATAATGTATGACAAAAAAGGAAAACCTAAACGTGGTGTGAAAAGCTTTACCATTCTTGCTGGGCATTTATTAAATAAACAAGTAGTCATTGATGGTGATCGAAAATTTGCACTGTCAAGTTCGGCGTATATGTATAATGCAAAACAATTAACTTTGTCGCAAGAAACAATGCGGATTGTTTCCGGCCACATTGAGAAAACTGAAGACAAAGATACACTATTTATCTCTGCTTATGATGAAATTTTAGCAAAAGTTCATAAATATTTACCATTGTATAATATTAATAAGTTTATAGAAGGTTTAGACCAGGGGCGCGAAAAATTTATTAATCTCGAAACTAACGATAAAGCGAAAATTTTGAAAGAATTGTTGAATGGATTACATGACAATTCTCAATTTGGTAATCTTAAAGCAATTGGAATTAAAACTCCATTTGGTATGATGCAAATAGCGAATGGTATTATACTTTCATCTAATGCTAAGCTAATTTTTCAATCACCGACTGGTTTATTTGAAAAGAGAGTTAAAGTTACGGATTTATAAAGCAAAAAAAGCCTCCGCTATAGAGCTGAGGTAGGACGATAAATATCGCGTTAAAACTTACATCAAATGATGCTTGTTTGATTTTAAAATTTGGTTGTTAGATCAATGATGATCAGAAATCATCTGTCAGGAGCTACCTGACAGATGAATTATAACATTTTTGGTAAAAGATGCAAGGAGGACTTCTATGGGATGGCGTTCCGTAATTATTACCCAACATGCGAAATTAACTTATACAATGAACATGATGGTTGTACAAACGCGTGATGGTATTAATCAAATACCAATTGAGGATATTAATTTACTACTAGTCTCAACGACACAAGCAGTAATTTCAAGCGCATTGATTAGTAAACTAGCTCAAAATCAGGCAAAAGTAATCTTTGTGGATGAGAAGAGTAATCCAGTAACTGAGACAGTTGATTATTATCCGGGTGCTAGAAAAATGAAAAAATTGGTTAAACAAGTTAATTGGGATAAGGATCGCAAAGAAAAACTTTGGACAATGATTGTTAATAAAAAAATCACAAATCAGATAAAGGTTTTAGAAAATTATCACTTGAATACCCAAACTGTTTATGATGAACTGAATCAATTGGAATTAAATGATTGCAGTAATCGTGAAGCGGCTGCTGCAAGAAAATATTTTATGATATTGTTTGACAAGACCTTTGTTCGCCGTAATCCATGTGCAATTAATGCTGCTCTTGATTATGGTTATGCAATTCTACTGTCGAGTTTTAATCGTGAAATTGCAATTAATGGTTATTCTACTTATTTAGGAATTCATCACTGCTCTGAAGAAAATCAATTTAATTTGGCATCAGATTTAATGGAGCCTTTTAGACCATTTGTCGATTATTGGGTTAAGGCTAATGAGAAAATCAAGGAGTTAGCGCCAGATATTAAGTATGGGTTAGTTGAACTATTGAGCTTGGAAATTAATTTTAATGGTAAAAAGACGTTGTTAACTAATGCAATTGCAGACTATACTCGCCATTGTTTAACTTTTCTAAGTAATGATGATTGCGGGTTACCAGAAATGGAGATGAGCTTAACAAATGAGGTACCGAATAATGCGTTTAATGATAATGTTTGATTTGCCAACGGAAACAGCGCAACAAAGAAAAGAATACCGACAATTTCGTAAGAAGTTAATTAATGAGGGGTTCTTGATGATACAGTATTCTGTTTATGTTCGCGTTTGTGTAACGCGGCAGACTGCCCAATTTTTAGAAAAGAGAGTTAAAAAATTTTTGCCTAAAGGTGGTATAGTACAGTCATTAATGATTACGGAAAAGCAATATAATGATATGCATTTTTTGGTAGGGAAACCTATAGAAGATGTGCGCAATCTGTCGGATAGGACGGTGATTCTATGATTTTATCGTATTCGACGCACAAGAAATGGATATTGACTAACTCAGGCATAAAAATCATTGCCACGCAAAGTCCAATTGCTTTTCGTGATTTAGTGCAGGCATTTCAGTGTCAGAATGAGATGATAATTTGTACGAATGATAGTTATGATTCACTTGATATTGCTAAAACATTTGATTTTGTTGGTGATCCACTTTTGAGTGGCGACATAATTAAAAAATATATGTCAAATATCTTGAATAGTTATATTGCTAATATTAATGAAAATAATCGAAACCGAATTTTTACTGCATTACAAAATTTAGAAGTAGCTATTGATGATTCACTAATGCTGGAAGACTTACCATTAATAATTAAGTTTGATGATGATTTGAAAAAACTATTGAAATTTTTTGATTTACATATAGATTATGAAATTACTAAGAGTCCCTATGCTATAATAGAAATGATTTTTAAAATTCATCAATCATGTAACTTGAAATCGATCCCTGTGATGTGTAATTCAACACACTATTTAGAACAGGATCAATTGCTAGAGTTATCAAGTTTAGCCAAGCAAATGAAGATGATGGTAGTTCTTTTAGAGTTTGCTTCCCCAGATTTATTGGTTGTACCTGAGGGTGTGCAATTTTATTATATTGATCAGGATCTAATCGATTTGTACTGACATCTATATTAAAACTTTATTATAAAATATCGGTTTTAGATGGTTGTTAGATCAATGATGATTAGAACTCCCCATAGCGACAACTTGCTGCAAATTACGTTTTAGATGGTTGTTAGATCAATGATGATTAGAACCGCAAACCTTATGCAAGAACCCCTAGCCGTTGTTTTAGATGGTTGTTAGATCAATGATGATTAGAACACTGCTGTTCTACGATCACTATTTAAGTTAGTTTTAGATGGTTGTTAGATCAATGATGATTAGAACCGGTGGCATGCTGCCACGGCACCAGGCAAGGTTTTAGATGGTTGTTAGATCAATGATGATTAGAACCAGGACTGCCTTGGAGCACCATCAATAACTGTTTTAGATGGTTGTTAGATCAATGATGATTAGAACTAAAAGCTTAGAAAAGTCACTTAAAGAATTGTTTTAGATGGTTGTTAGATCAATGATGATTAGAACTAAAAGCTTAGAAAAGTCACTTAAAGAATTGTTTTAGATGGTTGTTAGATCAATGATGATTAGAACTAATAAAACAATTAAAGAACAAGCGAGGTAGTTTTAGATGGTTGTTAGATCAATGATGATTAGAACTGACAGAAGTTGAATTTGCTGGCACACCACGTTTTAGATGGTTGTTAAATCAATGATGATTAGAACTTGCAATACTTTGATTGTAGTTTAAATAACGTTTTAAATGGTAGTCAGAGCATATTAAAAGAACTCAATTCGCAATGACGGAATTGAGTTTTTTTAACTGATTTTATTTACCTAAAAACTGATTACTTTCAACTTCACGGATAAAGTCGGCCAGGTGCTTGTAATAAACATCTGGATTATCAACCATGTGGTGGTGCCCACCATCTGGCGTAGTTACAAGTTGGGCGTTAGGAATTTCTTTTTGCATAATTTTGGCTGTTGCAATTGGCATTGTTTCATTCTCACCAAAAGTAAGTAAAGTTGGTACTTTAATATTTTTTAATTGCTTTCTAAAGTGCCAGTCTTTCAATTTTCCAGTAATGACAAATTCATTATCGCCTTGAAAAGCATTATAAACAGCACTACCGCCAATATCTTGTAAATGGTAAAGTTTTGATGGCTGCCGCCGATCAACAAAATTAATATTAAGAATATTAACATCTTCTTGGTAACGTTGATTGTCATAATCATTGCTAGCTTCACATTCATGCATAAAGTCAATTTCAGTTTGGGGCAAAATTTCTTGACGACGGCGATTAACAGCGGCAACATATTCATCAATTTCATCTACCATTGACGAAATAATTGCTCCCTTCAAGTGTTTACCATACTTAACTGCATATTCTTGAACCAGCAGACCGCCCCAACTCTGACCAATTAAGTAGAAGTTATCTAAGCCTAATTTGTTGCGAACTTCTTCTACTTCATCTAAAAAATATTCATAAGTTAAATATTTGTTAGCAATTTTGGGGTCTGTATAATCTGGTTGATCGGAGTAAAGCGAGCCCAATTGATCATACATTGTAACTTGTACATTAAGACCCTGCTTTTTCAGTTGCTCAGCCGTGTCTTCCCAATATTCGTGATTACCGCCCGGTCCACCATGTAGAGCTAATAAATGAATATCGCCTTGTCCTTGCGTATTGGTCCATAAGTGATAACCATTATCTAACGTAATAATTTTAGTGCCAGTTTTCATAGTTTGCTCCTTTATTTTTATAATTTTACTTTTAAGCTTATCATAATTAAGATAAAAAGCACGAAGCTACAAATCAAATTGCTATGTATACCATATATTAGCGCTTTCATGTTATAATTGCTTTAAAAAATAGTTACTTGTCGGGAGGAAAAAAGAAAAAATGACCGAACCCAAATGGCTTAAAGACATGGATAGAGCTGAATATTTAGAGGAAGATTTTGCGGCTAGTGATAAGAGTAGGTATACTGTCAGTGGAATTGATAAAGATGATCCAGATTGGTTAGAAAAGGCAGCAGCAAAAACTAATGCGGCAAGTGGTGACGATTACGTCAAACTTGATTGTGGTTTATTAACAGTTAATCAACTTAATTGGATGTTGCGGAATACGATTGGTGAACTAACTTTTGTTGATGATAACAACCAATTTTTATGGTATAACCGTCCAGTTGATGAGCAGGCTAAGATGAAGGCTAAACGAGTACCAGCACAAGTAGGGAGTTCAATGGGCGCGGTGCATCCGCATATTGGTGAGGTGATTCCTGCAGCTAAAAAAGTAGTTCATGCTTTACGTCATAAACAAGCTGGACATGATGCGGTCTATATGCCTGTACCGACTGGTAATTTACAAGAACTTATTTTGCACTATTATAAGCGAGTTGAGGATGATGAGGGACACTACGTTGGCATTTATGAATGGGTACAAGATATATACCCCTTAGTTAAATACTTTTGTGAAACTACTGGTCAAAAATTAGTGATTGATGAAGATGCAAATACAGGTGCAACTTACCGGAATAATTCAAAGCCAGATGGTCATACTGGCGCATCAACTAAGGCTGGTGATTAAAATTAAATATTTCTGAGTAGTGAGCAGCACCTGTCTGCTCACTTTTTGTTATACTATTACTATATGTGATTATTAACTTGGCTAATCAAACTTAAATAACTATAGGCTTTTATAGATGGTTAAATAGTAAGATTAGTTTTAAGCGTATTATCGGGAGTTATCTAGAGAAAATTTTAGCAGAGGTGGAATTATTATGGTTTTTTACACGCTTAAGTATATTGAACAAAATCAAAATACTAATAAAACAATCTTATATGCGTTGATTGCGATTGCAGCACTTACTTTAATTGCTTTTACTGCACTTTATTTGCGCCATCGCTTTGATACGCGTTATCGTGATTTGGGGATAATAGCTTTATTATTTCTCTTATTATTTGTGGGTACTCAATATGAAGAGTACGTACAAACTAACTTAGTTAAATCACAGTCGGAACAAATTGCTCCGTTCATTAAATCTGTAGCTAAAGATAATGGTGTGGCTGTTTCTGATGTTTTGGTAAATTCAACAACATTAAAAGATGGCATAATTGTAAGAATTAATTCTAAAGATATTGACTATCAGTTAGAACTGAATAATGATAACAATACATATTCTTTGAAACAAGCTCATGTAATTAACCACGACGTTAATATAAAAGACTAGGAGGCAATCAGGATGGATTATACGCAACTTTTTATTAAATTTGTTTTAGGTGTGGTAACATTAATCTTTCAAATTAATGTTTTCGGTAAAAGTAACATTGCTCCAACTACTGCCTTAGATCAACTGCAGAATTATGTTTTAGGTGGCATTATTGGTGGCGTAATTTATAATGCTAATGTTAGTGTATTGCAGTTTTTATTAGTTTTAATCGTATGGACATTAGTAGTCTTTATTTTGAAATTTGCCCGTGAGCATAGTAACTTTGTGCGAACAATAATTGATGGCAAACCTATCCAAATCATCAAAAATGGCAAAGTACTGGTTAAAAACTGCTTGACAGTTGGAATATCTGCCAATGAGCTAATGTTTAAGCTCCGTAGTCAAGGAATATATTCTGTGGATAAGGTTAAAAACTGTATCTTTGAAAAAAATGGACAGCTTACTGTAATTAAAAAGGATGAAAAAAATCTTCATTTTCCGCTTATCAATGATGGCCAAGTTAATGAAGATGCATTAGAATTTTTGAATAAGGATGAAGCTTGGTTAAAACGAAAGATTAAAGCAGCAGGCTACCAGGACTTTAGTGATATCTTTTTAGCTGATATTGAAGATGGTGAGGTTTCTTTTACTGATTACAAGCAAAAATAGAAAAGAGCTCTGAATGGAAAATTTGATTAAAGCGCAACAGCTAGTTAACGAGGCCGAAGTAATAATTGTTATTGCTGGAAATAAGTTTGCTAAATTAGAAGGATTGGATTTGTTAGGACAAGATAGCTTTGACCAAGACTTTCCGTTAATTGCCAAAAAGTATGACGTTCATTCAATTGGTTCAGCATTAGATTTAAAGGAACTAGCCTGGTCTGAAAAGTGGTTTATTTGGAGTCAGTTAATCAATAAGTATTCGCTCATGTATAAACCAAGTGCGACAATGAAACAATTAAAAGAGCTTCTGAACAAGAAAAAGTACTTTATTGCTACTGCTTCATTTGGTAATTTTTTTGAAAAAGCGGGTTTTAATCAAAATCGAATCTTTAACATTTTTGGTAATTGGACTAACATGCAGTGTTCTAGTGGAATTAATCATGGTTTAAAAAATGCGACCAAAGTTGCTACCCAAATTGCGGCAACTACAGTTTTAACAGATATTGAAAAACTTATACCTAAGTGTGCTGTTTGTGGACAACCGCTGGAAATTCATCTGCCAATTACTTCACATTTCTATCCTGATAGTGATGCTAACGCTCGTTTTCGTTGGTTTTTAACTGGAAATGAAGCTACAAAAACTGTTTTTTTAGAGCTTGGCGTTGATGAAACAAGTCCGCAATTATTTGAACCAATTATCCACTTAGTGGATGAATATAAGCAATGGTCATATGTTGCAGCAGATTATACTCAAGCTATGTTGCCGTTAACATTGCAAAACCGTAGTGCCGCTGTTAATACTGATTCAGCTAGCTTAGTTCAAGCTTTAATTGAGGGGAACAAGTAATGAGTATCTTTATTGCGAATGGTATTTTACATGTTTCAGATGCCCAAAACAAATTGCGCGCTAAAGGGCAAGAACAGCCAGCATTTATTGATGATTATACTTTACTAGATATTGAAACCACCGGGCTTAATCCATACCGTGATCATGTAACCGAACTTGGGGCAATTAAAGTTAGAAATAACAAAGTCGTTAATCAATTTAGCCAATTAGTGGTTTATCCGCGGTCTAATCATGTGCCCACTTTTATTACTAATTTAAATGGAATTACCGAAGAATTGTTATGTAGTAAAGGTGTACCAGTAAAGACAGCGATGGCGGAGTTTCGACAATTTATTGGTGAGGACATTATTGTGGGCTACAATGTTAATTTTGATTTAAATTTTCTGTATGATTTAACCCAAAAGTTTAACTTGCCGCGCCTCAGTAATGATTATGTTGATGTTTTACGTTTAGCTCGTGTTTATTATCCCTTTAAACGTAATCGATTGTTAGATTGTATGCAGCGAGCAGGAATTGCAGAAGTTGAAGAGCACCACGGTTTGGCTGATTCGCTTGCTACCAAAAAAGTTTATGATGACTTTCGCATGCACTTTACTGATCAATTATTAATGAAGGCACAAGCTAAGCTAAAAAATATTGATTTATTAGGACCTAAATTAGCACCAGCGGATCTAGGAATTCATCCTCCAATTAATAATAAAAAAATTGTATTTAGTGACGAGATAAGTATGAGTAAGTCTGAGGCTATCCAGATGGTTAATAATTTGGGTGGCCAAGGGCAAATTGCAGTTCAAGCTGATACGAACTATGTAGTTTTAGCAGATGAAGGATTTTTTAGTAAAAATAATTTTTTGTGGCAGCAAGCACAGAAATATAATCGAGCAGGAGCTAAAATTAAGCGCTTGTCTGAAAGCTACTTTTTAAATATGATTGATGAATGGGCTAGAAGTTAACTAAAAAGCAAAGCATTGCAGCTTTGCTTTTTTGCTGTTGCAAACAAAAGTTCGATTAGATATACTTAACTATTATTAGTTCAAGGAGTATTTGAATGGCACGTAGGCGAAAAAAAAATAGTAGTAATAATAATGACTTTTGGGCTCTAGTAATTATTATCCTATTTTTAGTTTGGTTTGTTATAACTAAGGGTGGGACCGATCCTAGTGGTCACCAGACAATCAACCAATTTACTCAAAATGAGCAACCAAGTGATAATAAAATTGACCATACCAAACCCGCAGCAAAGGCATATGGAGGTTTAGCTAAAGAAGATTATGATAAGTTAGCAAGGATTGATTTTAAAAGTGGCACAGCAGCTTATATACCTGTCAACGGCAATCATTCGACGTTAATTAAGGAGGCCTGGAAGGTCAATCGAGTCATTTATTCAAATTTAGATGATTTAAATCGCACTTCCCACTCTAATACTGCTTTTTTAGAAAAAAGAAATATTGCCAATGGTGAATTTCGGACGCGGCAATTTGTGGCGCCAACCGGTTGGCATTACAATCGCCGTAACGGCAGTCAAATTTATAATCGGGGGCACTTGATTGCTTATTCAATTTCTGCTGGAATTGACGCAGAGGGAAATTATAATCCTGATACTATGACTGGTGATCAAAATAACCCTAAAAATTTATTTACCCAATCAGCTTTTTCAAATCAAAAAGTGCAAACTATTTTTGAAAGTAAAGTTAGACAGGCGTTAAGACAAAGGAAACGCGTTATATATCAAGCAACGCCGATTTTTCGTGGCGAAGAATTAATGGCTCGCGGTATCAATTTACAAGCTATTTCTACCGATAATAGTTTAGATTTTAACGTTTATTTGTTTAATGTTGAACCTGGCTACTCCTTTGATTATAGCGATGGACGAGCAAGGATAAATCATGAAATGCAAGTGAGACAGGTATATTAATTATTTTTATAATTTTATTTTTGCTAATTTCTGTGAAAATAATAAAAAGATGGTAATTGTTCGGATAATCTGACTAATAATAAATAAGCGTAAAAATTAAAGCAGCATTATTGGATGTTGCTTTTTTTGTGTATTTTCATGTAGCAAAAATCAGAACATTTACTCCAAAAAAATATTAATAACTCCCTGTTTGAGAAGTTAAAACGAATATTATTAATAGGTGTTGGCAATTTTTTGGGGTATAAAACGAACTATTAATGCAAAGCCTTAGTTGTATTAAAACCGATTTTATTTTAAAATTAAGTAAAGAAGAGAAGTAATATGATACAAATTGATAGTGGTACAAATTTATGGATAACAACAAATTCGTTGAAGTAAAAAATCTGAGAAAGGTTTATGATAATGGTCACGAGGCGATTAAGAACGTAAGCTTTTCTGTTAAAAAAGGTGATTTGGTCTGTCTTCTAGGACCTTCAGGCTGTGGGAAAACTACTATCTTAAATATGTTAGCTGGCTTACTTAATCCAACTGCTGGTGAGATTCTTTTTGATGGTAAATCGATGGTTAAAGTTGCACCAAAAGATCGCCATATTGGGTATGTTTTCCAAAACTATGCTTTATATCCTCATATGACAGTTTTACAAAATGTAATGTTTCCTTTAACAGTTGGCAAGAACAAGCGCTCTAAAGCTGAAGCTAAAAAAGTGGCACAAAAGTATATGCAATTGACGCAGATTATGGATCTTGCTGATCAAAAGCCAGGTAATTTGTCAGGTGGACAGCAGCAGCGTGTTGCTATAGCTCGGGCTTTAGTTCAAGAACCAAAGATTCTTTTAATGGATGAGCCATTAAGTAATTTAGATGCTAGATTACGTTTAAAGATTCGTGAGGAAATTCGCTCATTAGTTAAATCAGTTGGTATTACTACTTTGTTTGTAACTCATGATCAAGAAGAGGCATTGTCAATAGGCGATAAGATTATCTTATTTAATGATGGGGTCATTCAACAAGATGATTTAGGGCAAAATTTCTATTTGGAACCAAATAATTACTTTGTCGCAAATTTTATCGGCAACCCAGTAATTGATAATTTTAAAGTTATTAAAACAGATCAGGAATTGCGTTCAAGCCAATTCACCATCCCACTTGCTTTGCTTGATGCCTCCCGCTTTAAGCGCAATTTGCCAAACGGTGAATATATATTATCAGTACGTCCTGAAAATATTACGCCCCAAAAAGATGGATTTTTGCGTGTTAGAGTTGATGATGTTGAATTAATTGGTCGGGAGCGAATCTTAAAGTTCACCTATGATCAAGTGCAAGCTCGGTCATTGATTAATTTAGAAGAGTCGATTCAACCAGGTGATGAAGTAACCTTACAGCTGAAATTTAATCGTATATTTATCTTTACACCAGGTGGGGAGCGCGTTTACTAATGGAGACAAATCAGAAAAAGGCATGGCTATTTTTAGCGCCAACCATTATTTTTGTTACGCTATTTAGCATTTATCCCATTCTGCGTGCATTGGGAATGAGTTTTCAAAGCGGCTCATTGATTGACTTACATTGGAGCGGTTTAAATAATTATCAGTATATTTTTCATGATCCTGAATTTTGGCTTGCACTTCGAAACACTGCTTTATATGCCATTATTTCTGTCCCACTTGGTTTAGTTATTTCGATTATGCTGGCTTGGATTATTTTTGATAAAGTTAAGCACCAATCATTTTTTGAAACCACCTTTTTTATGCCCTATGTTACCTCAACAATCGCCATTGGGATAGTATTTCGTTATATCTTTAATGGTGATTATGGCATGCTTAACTTTATTTTACGCTTATTGCATTTACCAGCTCCTAACTGGATTGATGATCCTGCTTGGTCATTGGTAACGATTATTATCTTTGGTATTTGGACATCACTAGCTTTTAATATTGTCATTTTAATGGGAGCATTACGTAATATTGACCCTAATTTTTATACCATTGCTGATATGTATGGTGCTAGCGACAAAGATAAATTTTGGCGGATAACTATGCCAGAATTGGTACCCACTCTAGCATTTTTACTAACAATGAATATTATTGGTGCTTTTAAAATTTATACTTCGGTTTATGCCTTATTTAATGGTCAAGCAGGAATTGGTAACTCAGGTACTACAGCTGTTTTTTATATTTATAATAAATTTCAAATTGTCGGTACTCCTGGTGTAGCAATGGCAGCAACAGTAATTTTATTTCTCCTCATTTTGTTTGCTACGTTCTTGCAACGGAAAATGATGAAGAAGATTGGAGAAAATTAATGAAACGAATTCGTTTTGGGGTTTTGATCAGTTACCTCATTTTGCTTATCTTTGCAATAATTACTGTTTTTCCTTTTGTTTATATGATTTTGGGTGGATTAATGAGCTTTCAGGAAACAACTTCAATTCCCCCGACCTTAATTCCGCATCATTTTGAGTGGAATAATTATGCGAAAGTTTTTGCTAGAGCGCCCTTTGCTCGGTACTTTTTTAATACAATTTTAACTGCAAGCGTGACAACTTTGGTTAGTTTATTTAACTCACTTTTAGGTGCCTTTGCGATGGTTAATTTGCGCTTTAAGGGTAAAGGCCTTGTGCAAATGATTTTACTGTCATTATTAATGGTTCCAGGAGAAGCAATAATTTTTACTAACTACAATACTATTGCAAAAATGGGCTTACTTAATACTTATATAGGTCTGGTCCTCCCCTTTTTAACTTCGATTTTTTATATGTATTATTTACAAAGCTATTTTGGGTCAATTTCAACAACTATTTATAAGGCGGCAATGATTGATGGTGCAAGCGATTGGGACTATATTTGGAAAATTCTTGTGCCCATGTCTAAAAGTGGTTTGTTCACAGTTGGCTTATTAAGTTTTATTTCTGGTTGGAATTCCTTTCTTTGGCCATTATTAGTAACTAATGAAGATACAATGCGCTTACTCAATAATGGCTTATCTTCTTTTGCTTCAGATGCAGGTAGTGAGACGCAATTGCAACTAGCTGCAGCTACTTTAACCGTTTTGCCAGTTTTAGTTTTGTATTTCATTTTTAGAAAACAGATTATTAAAGGGGTGGTACGTAATGACCTTAAAGGATAAAACAACCATTACTTTTTATAATGGGTTAACAACAATTGGCGGACCGATGATTGAGGTTGCTTATAACAAGTCACATGTTTTGTTTGACTTGGGTGAAGTATATCGGCCGGAATTAGAATTGCCGGATGAAAGTTATTCAACGCTAATTAAAAATCAGTTGATTGGGGATGTGCCTAACTTCTATGATCCATTACTTACTGGCCAGCCAATTGATTATCAACGTTGGGAGCACGCTGCAGCATATATGTCGCATTTACATCTTGATCATAGTAAAGCTCTGAATTTTTTGGCTCCAGAAATTCCGCTTTATGCTGGTCCACTTACAGCTCGGTTATTACCTGTTTTAAATGAAAATGGAGATTTTCTCTTGCCAGCAGCAGGGCACAAACCTAATTATACTAGGCCAATTATTGCGGCTAAGTATCAAGTACCAATTCATATCGGAGAAATAACACTAACCATTTGGCCCAGCGATCATGATGCATATGGTGCAACTGGTTTAATTATTACTACTCCCAATCAGACCTTGGCTTATACGGGGGATATCCGATTGCATGGTTATCATCCTGATTGGGTACATCAATTTTTAGCTGCTGCTAGGGGCTGTGATGCGTTAATTGTTGAAGGGACTGGAGTTTCTTGGCCTGAGGAAAAGCAGGTTCAACCTAGTGCAGAATTTACTGGTCCCAGAACTGAAATTGAGTTAACTGACCAAATCATCCAGCTTGAACGAGTTAATGAAAAACGACAATTAACTTTTAATACCTATCCAACTAATGTAGAACGGTTGTTACGTTTGCTTGAACTTTCACCGCGCAAGGTAGTGCTGCATGCTAAGAGAGCACATTTACTAAAAGAAAGCTTGCAACAAGATTACTTGTATTATTACTTGCCAGGAGAGCAGAAAATTGCAAATTTAAATCCGCAGTTGGCAGTTGATTATGAGAAACTGCTCGCTGATGATCATGAGTATCTCTGGCAAGTAGTTAAAAATTATGGTGATTTGCAAGTAGGAGGTTTATATATTCATTCTAATGCTGAACCACTAGGTGATTTTGATCCAGCATATGAGCCTTTTATACAGACATTAATGGATAGAAAGATTGAATTTAAAGCTTTACGTTGCTCAGGTCATGCGGATGAAAAAGAGCTTAAGCAAATTATTAGCGAGGTTCAACCTAAAGCACTTATTCCGGTGCACACACTGCATCCGGAGCTTGAGGAGAACCCTTTTGGAAAACGGATTTTACCAAAGCGTAATCAAACAATTACGCTTTAGTTAATCAAAAACTTGTTGTTTAATTTTTATTTTTGGGAGGTTTACCAAATGAAGTTTAGTAAAAAAATTATAGCAGCCTTTGCTGCTGGTATGGCTTTAATCGGGACTGCTGCTTGTTCTAATGGTAGTCATTCGTCTTCGTCATCTAGCACCGATAATTCTGAAAAAATTGCTAAAGTAACTAAGCAAACTAATATTGTTTTTTGGCACGGAATGACAGGTGTCCAGCAAGAAACGCTTAAGGGTTTAACTAAGGAGTTTGAAAAAGAAAATCCAAAGATTAAGGTTAAGTTGGAAAATCAGGGTGCCTATAATGACTTGCAGGCCAAGATTAATTCGACCTTGCAATCACCTAATAACTTACCAACAATTACCCAGGCTTATCCTGATTGGCTTTATACAGCTGCTAAGAATAAAATGTTGGTTGATTTAACGCCGTACATTAATAACAAAGCTGTTGGTTGGGGTGGTAGTAAAGCTTCTAATATCAAGCCAGCCCTACTTGACGGTGCCAAAATCGCAGGTACGCAGTACGGCATCCCATTTAATAAATCGATTGAAACTTTGACTTATAATGCAGATATTTTTAAAAAATATGGTATTAAAAAGGCACCGACAACAATGGCTGAATTGAAACAGGATGCTGAAATAATTTACAAAAAGAGTAATCACAAAGTTGTTGGTGCTGGTTTTGATTCATTGTCAAACTACTACACTTTGGGAATGAAAAATGAAGGAGTCGACTTCTCAAGTAAGATTGATTTTACCAGTCCTACTTCAAAGAAGGTAATTAACTACTATGCCGACGGTATTAAAGCTGGTTACTTCAGAGTGGCTGGTTCAGAACACTATCTTTCAGGTCCATTTGCTAACCAAAAGGTAGCAATGTTTATTGGTACCTCGGCTGGTGAAGGTTTCGTTAAGCAAGGTGTTGGTGATAAGTTTACTTATGATGTTGCTCCTCGTCCTGGAAAATACACAATGTCACAAGGAACCGATATTTACATGTTTAATCATGCAACAGCTGAACAAAAAGCTGCTGCATTTACATACATTAAGTTTCTAGTTTCTAAAGCTAGTCAACTTAAGTGGGCTAATGCAACTGGCTACATTCCAGTTAATCATGCAGCTGCTGATGCAACTGAATACAAAGATAATAAGCGGATTAAACTTCCGGCTAAGTTAGAAGATGCCATGAAGAATCTTTACAGCGTTCCAGTTGTTAAAGATGCTGGGGCTGCATATGGTCAACTTAATCCAATTATGCAAAATATTTTAGCTGCTGCGCAGAAGAAGCAAGATGTAGATAACGCAATTAATTCGGGTAAAGCAAAATTTGCGGCTGCTTGGAAACAATAAAAATTAAATAGCAATTAATTTAAAAACTAATAAGCCCTAAAAGTGTCTCACTTTTAGGGCTTATTTTTGTAATTAAATACTTAATTATTAAGATGAACAGGGCAATGGTGTATAAAAGATATATTTGATGTAAACGCATAAAAAGCGAACTTTATTATTGCCTAAAGGTATCAAGAGTAAATAAATACGAATTTTATTGTGCTTTTAATTGTAATTTAACCATTATTGCTTTACAATAAACAAGACTTAAATTTTACTAAGTTTAATTAAATATAGATAAATTTTGGAGGAAATAATATGAACTTTGCTAAAAAGCTAGCGACTTTTATCGTTGCTAATTTAGCTTTATTTGTAACTACAGCTTGCTCAAGCAATAAGCCATCCTCAACCGTTGATTCCAATAAAATTCCGAAAATAACAGAAAAGACTACGGTAACCTTTTGGCATGGGATGCAGGGAGCACAAGAAAATACTTTAAAAAGTTTAGTTCAGGATTTTGAAGAAAAGAATCCCCAAATAAAAATAAAACTTGAACAACAAGGAAATTATGATGATTTGCAAGCTAAATTAACGGCAACTTTGCCATCTCCTAAAAATTTACCAACAATTACTCAGGCCTATCCAGGTTGGTTACAAAGCGCTGCCCAAAATAAAATGCTTCAGAATTTAGCTCCATATATAAATAACAAAGATGTTGGTTGGGGCAGTAGCCAAGCTTCTGAAATTAAACCAGAATTGTTGGCTAGTGCCAAAATTAATAACATCCAATATGGAATTCCATTTAACAAATCAATTGAAGTGCTTGTCTATAATCCAAAACTGCTCAAACAATATGGCATTAATAAGGTACCAACAACGATGGCTGAATTAAAGCAGGCTGCCCAGACTGTTTATGAAAAGAGTCACCACCAAGTTGTTGGGGCTGGCTTTGATAATTTAAATAATTACTATGTATTAGGAATGAAAAATCAAGGACAAGCTTTTTCAAGTAAAATTGATTTTACAGGTGAAGAATCAAGTAAAGTTATTAATTACTTTGTTGCTGGTGAAAAAGAGGGTTACTTTAGAATGCCCGGTTCGGATAAGTATCTATATATTCCGTTTGCTAATCAAAAATTGGCGATGCTGATAACATCATCATCTACGGAAACTTGGATTAAGCAGGCTAGTAAAAAGGGTTTAACCTATGATATAGCAGCTCGACCGGGAAAGTATACTTTGCAGCAAGGAACAGATATTTATATGTTCAGCCGTGCTAGTGCAATGCAAAAAGCAGCCGCCTTTAAATTTATGAAGTTTTTAACTGCTAAAAATAGCCAATTAAAATGGGCTAAAGCAACTGGATATATTCCAGTTAATCAAAAGGCAGTTCAGGCTGATAGCTATCAAGCTAATAGTGAATTTAAATTACCAGCTCATTTAAATGAGCTTATGAATACCAACTCCTTATATAGTGTTCCTGTAATTAAAAATGCAAATGCAACTTTTGGTCAGTTAACACCAATTATGCAATCGATTTTAGTTGCTGGTCAAAAAAATCGAAATGTTGAACAGACTATTAGAACCGGCAAAATCAAATTTAATGCTGCTTGGCAGCAATAAAAAGCAGGCTAATGCCTGTTTTTTATTTAGTGTTTTTTTACTTGAATGGTAAGATAATATTGTTATAAAAATCTACTAATTGCTTAACTAAATAGCCAGGGGTGAAAAATGATAAAAGAGCAAAAATTTCCAGTAGCAACTAAATATAAATGGTTTGATATCAATAATTTAAGTGAAGATGATAGTGAAAAGCTACAAGATGATTTCAATTTTACTTCTGATATGATTTCATATATTTCTGATCGGCATGAGCGACCACATTATGACTACGACACTTATACAAAAATCCATTTATTAATCTATGACGTACCAATTTGGCCTACGCAAGTAATTAAACATTTTACGGCGCATCCCATTACTTTTTTAGTATCTGGAGAAAATATTTTTACTTTCCATACTGAAGCAACTGGTTATGTATTTGACGAATTTAATGATTATGCAATGCGACGAGAATTATCCAATTCTCAAGATGTGACTGAGTTATTAATGAAATTTATGTTATATGCCACACAATATTTTCAAAGAGCAATCACGCAGCTTGATGATGAGCGCAATAGTCTTGATAAAAAATTATCAGGAGATATTAATAATAAGGACTTAGTGGAATTATCAAATATTGAAAAGAGTTTAGTCTATTTATCTAGTTCAATCCAAACTAATTCAATGATGATTCATAGCTTAAAATTATCAGAATTAGATTTCACTAAAAAAGCACGCGAAAGTCTTGACGATGTTTTAATTGAATCAAATCAAGCCGCCGAAATGGTTAAAATTTCGCAGCAAGTAACAAAAACTTTGTCAGCTACATCCAATAATATGATGAATAATAATTTAAATGATACGATGAAGTTTTTAACTGTCTGGTCATTAGTTTTAACGATTCCAACAATTTTAACGGGCTTTTATGGCATGAATGTCAGTTTACCAGTAGGGCATAGTTCTTTGGACTGGGTAATAATTATCGTATTGACAGTTTTATTGATGGTTTGGCTAATTGTTCTAATGAAACGTCATCATTTTTTCTAAATTGAGGTAAATTTATGAAAAATAAAGTATTTGTTGGATCAATTATTACAACTTTACTAGCCTTTATGCTTTATACTGTTAATTTAAAACAGACTAAAAATGCAGATATTAAAATTATTGGACAAAGTCAAAAAAGAAATGGTAATAAGTCTAAGTCGATAAAAGAACCACATACTGCAGAAATAGAATATCCGCGCGAAGTTAAGATTACGGGTGGTAGTAAATTGGTCTGGGCTAAAAAAATAAAGCAGACAATGGGTAAAAAGCAAAGTTACCAAGTTTATTTAAAGGATCTTAATAATAATCAATTTGCTCAAGTTGCTAATATTTCCAAGGCTCACAGTGTTAATTCGGTTAGTCGCTTGTTTTTATTATTAACTATTTATTATCAAGAGCAACACCATAAATTATCTAGTAAAACGGTTATTAAGGTAAAGAAAGCAGATGTGGTAAAAGATGAAAAAATATTGCAACCAGGAATCGGCTATGGCATTACCTATTTAAGACAGGCAATGATGAATGGCAGTCAAACAGCCACTAATGTACTTTTAAGAAAGGTAAAACTAACCCAAGTTAATTTTGTTATCAAAAAAATGGGTTTAGTGGATACTAAAGTGAAACCTAAGTTTGTTGCAACAACCACAGCTAAAGATCTGGCTCAAATTATGATAAATCTTTATCAAAATAAGACCTTGAATAGGCAATACTCTAACCGGGTTTTAGGTGTCTTAAGTTCAGTTAAAAATAAGCCCAAAATTGGACAAACAGGCAGTGGATTAATTTATGCTATCGGTGACAAAAAAGCTAATGTTTCTCTGATTCAAAGGGGTGGGCATACATACTGTATGGCTATTTTAAGTAATAGTGATCATAATTTTAGTCAGTTAGGTAAAGTAGTTAATAAATTTTTTAAATAGTTTAATAAAAAAGAATTCAGTTTTTGAATTCTTTTTTATGTTATTAAGGATCTTAAAAATAATTTACAGATTGTAGATTGTATTCTTCAATGTGTAGTGCTATATTATTCACTATGCCGTAAAAGGAGGAGTGAAATTGGTAAAAAAAAGAAGTCTTGACCTGGATAAAATAATTACTAAGGCAACTGAATTAATTGCTCAGCGGGGTCTATCTGCTACTACCTTACCTAATTTAGCTAATGAATTAGGTGTTCGTTCACAATCTTTGTATCACTATGTATCAGGACGTAAGCAATTGTTATCTTTAGTTGGTGCGAGCCGAATTAAAGTTATGATTACTGTATTAACAGATAGTTTAATAGGTCTATCCGGGAAGGAAGCATTGCTTAAATTTGCTGATATTATTCGCAACTTTATTTTAAATGACCCAGCACTATTTAGTATCTTGTATCATTTGAATGAATATCAACAAGACGATGCGATTACACAAGAAATCATGAATGTAATTGCATTGGCTGATAAATTACATTTACGCAGTGACAGTACAGTTTCACTCCATTCTTTAATTGGCGCAGTTTTGGGTTATGTTTTTCTGGATGTTTCGGCATCGTTTGTTGGTGAAACTAGTGCCCAAGCTGATCAAGGTTATCATGAATTAGTTTTACAGTTAGTTCAGCCGAAAAATATTTTACAAAATTAGAAAGGAAAAGTAGAGTGCAAAAACTACTAAAAAATCATATTTTTTCATTAATTGCATGGATTTTAATTTTAATTATTTCTGTTGTGGCTTTGCCAGATATTACTGGGTTAACACGCGAGCACTCGAATGTTTCCCTGCCACAAGACGTTCAAAGTGAAGTAGCTCAATCAATTCAGAATGACTGGGGTCCAAAACAAAAAAATACCTATCAAATTGCGGTTGTTTTCAATAAAAAGAAGGGCACGATATCAGCAGATGATAAAAATGCGATTAATCAAACTGTAGCCAAGCTTAAAAACAACCAGGATGACTATGGTATTAAGCAAATATTGGCTCCTGATGATAACATTGCAACTAAGAATAAATTAAAGTCTAAGAATAATAAAACTTGGATTATGCAGATTAATGTTGCTAAAAATCACGCGCCAATTAATGAAGTAGAAAAAGAATTAACTAGTGCAGTTAAGACTAATGGCGTTAGAACTTATATCACTGGTGCAGATGTCTTACAAAATGCTTTTTCTAATTCGATTCAAGAAGGAATTAAAAAGACTGAAGCAATTACGATTGTCTTTATTTTTATCGTGTTGATTATTGTCTTTAGGTCACCAATTGTACCGTTAATCTCATTATTAACAGTTGGCGTATCCTTTATTACTTCTTTTTCAATTGTAACTAACTTAGTGAAATATCAAAATTTCCCATTCTCGAATTTCACGCAAGTCTTTATGATTATTGTTTTATTTGGAATAGGTACCGACTACAATATTTTACTCTATGATAAGTTTAAAGAAGATTTGGGTTTGGGTCTAAACCGTTATGAAGCAATGAAAAATGCACTAAAAGTTGCTGGTAAAACAATTTTATATTCGGGATCATCAATTTTAATCGGCTTTTCCGCCTTAAGTTTAGCTAATTTTTCTATTTATCAGTCTGCAGTTGGAGTTGCAGTCGGGGTCGCTGTCTTATTAATCGTTTTGTTAACGTTAAATCCATTCTTTATGGCGGTTTTAGGCAAAAAAATGTTTTGGCCAGTAAAGCAGTTTACTGGTGAACATGAAGACAAGTTATGGCACGGTATTTCTAAAGGAACATTAGCCCACCCAATTATTTATTTACTTGTTTTAGCAGTAGTAGTTACTCCTTTTGCTTTAATGTACTCGGGCAATTTGAATTACGATGATACTGATGAAATTGAAAATAGCGTTCCAGCTAAGGCTGGAATGCTAGTTGTTGAAAAAGACTTTTCTAAGGGAATGGCTGAGCCATCAGTTCTTTATATTAAAAGTAAGCATCGATTAGATAATGAAGCAGATTTGCGCCTGTTAGATCAGTTAACTAGACAATTACAGGCTTCAAAAGATGTATCTTTTGTAACCTCGGTTACCCAACCTTATGGCGAAAGTATTGATCAATTATATGTAAAGAATCAATTGGATACTGTTAATCAAGGGGTTGATCAGGCACGTGCGGGTTTAGGTAAATTGAGTCAAGCATCAAAAAAGGTTTCTGCTGGTGCTAGCCAATTAGCTAATGGTACCAGTCAATTGCAAACTGGTACTGGTCAACTTCAAAGTGGAGCTGGTCAATTGCAGACTGGCACTGCGCAAATGAGTAGCGGTCTTAATCAGTTGAATTCTCAATTACAAAGTGGGACGCAGGGACTAGCAGGTGCGCAACAACAGACTAAAGCGACCTTAGAGCAAAGTTATAAGGCCAATTTATCTAAAAGCATTGGTAGCTTACCTGGCTTAACAGCACAGCAAAAAATGGCTGCTATGCAAGCTGCAGGTGCTGCTCTTGAAAAATCATGGGCGCAAGCTTCAGCTTCAATGCCAGATGTTTCTGGACAAATGGGTCAGTTACAGTCTGGTGTTGGACGTTTAGCAACGGCTTCTGGGCAACTTAATACCGGAGCTACCAGTTTAAATGGTGGAATTGGTCAATTACATTCAAGTGTTGGTCAATTAGATTCTGGAGCTAACCAATTAGCTTCAAGTACCCCTAAGATTACTAACGGTGTTGATGAAGTTAACAGTGGATTAGGCCAGGGTGCTACTTACTTGACTGGACTAGCGAGTTCGTCTGCAGCAGATACCTTTTATATTCCAAGGGAATTTATTAAAAACGATACTTTCCAAACGTCAATTAAAAATTATCTTAGTCCTGACAAAAAATCAGCAATGTTAATGATCGTCTTTAAGTCTAATCCAAGTGGCACTGAAGCAACTAAAAAAGCCCAAGATTTAAGTTTAATGGCTGAAAAATCATTTGCTGGAACGCGCCTTAAAAATGCAGTAGTAGCAATGGGCGGCGAAAGCTCAAAAATTGCTGACATTAAGGAAGTTGCTAATAAAGATTTCATTAGAACGGCAGCTATTATGCTGATTGGAATTGGGATTGCCCTGATTTTTGTAACTAGATCTTTGTTACAACCGATTTATATTTTGGGCACATTATTGATTGCTTACTTCTGCTCATTATCAATTAGTGAATGGGTAGTTAAAGCAGTTCTAAATAAAGACATGATAACTTGGAATACGCCATTCTTTGGATTCATTCTTTTGATTGCTCTGGGTGTTGATTACAGCATTTTCTTGATGACACGTTACCGTGCTCTGGAGGGCAATAGACCTAGTGACCGCATACTTAAAGCCTGTGGAATTATTGGAACAGTTGTTATTTCTGCTGCAATTATTCTTGGCGGTACTTTTGCGGCATTAATTCCATCTGGTATACCAACTTTAATTGAAGTTGCTTTAACTGTAATCATTGGTTTGATCATTTTGGTCTTTATTATGCCAATCACTTTGTCTGCTGCAGTTAAGTTGACTTATGAAGGAATTTCAATGAAAAAGAATAGACGGGTAAAGGATTAATTTAACCAAGTCTTTTGAAAAGTAGTAATTATTAAATTAAGTAAAAAAGTACGATAAAGAAATTTTCTTTATTGTACTTTTTGTTTTATGATAAAGGTAACAAATACTATGTACAAAAGGGTGCGTGTTATGACTACTTGTCCAAATTGTAATCGACCAATTACTGATAATGATAAAATTTGTCCTAAATGTCATTTTGATTTACAAAAATATCGGGATACTTTTTTTACTGATAAACATTTACAAGCAAATTATGAAAATGATAAAACCGGTGAAAGAATTGCTAGTCGCAAATTATACCGGCAAGAATTTTATCCCCAAAAACAAAATCTAGTTGTGCAAAAGATGTTAGAATGGTTACGCGTCAATAGTATGATAGTCATGCTTTTAGGAATTACATTATTGATACTTATGAGCTTTTCACGTAGTATCGGTTGGATTTGCTTTTTTGCTTTATTAGTCTGGCTTTATGTAGTTTGTATCCGTAGTGAAAAAATTGAGCGCTACACTGTTGATCGGCGCCTAACTGAAAAAGTCAATCAAATATTTTCTAATACCTTTAATAGTGTTGCAAATTCCAAACGAAAGGTTATAAAAAATAGAGGACAACAAGCAAACCAAGAGGCCTTTAGTAAGCAACATTACGGTTATAGCCAACTTTTAGTTATTTTAATGGCCGTAATTAATTTAATTGTAATGTTTGCTGGCTCAGGTGCTTCGATATCCGATGTTACTTATACGGGAAAAATGTCAATTACGCGGGTTATATTTCGGTTAGCAGGGCATCTATTTTCTTCAGGTGAGACAAGACTTTCAGGTGTATTACTTTGTTTAATTTGGTTATTAATTGTTTTAATTCCATTGAGTATTATTTACAGTACCTTGAAAGACAACAAGAAAAGACGTTTATTAGCATTCAGTTTATCTTTACTTGAATCAATTTTCTTAATTTATTTAATTATTAGACTTTCTAGTATTAGTGTTGCAGGGAAGGGTCTTTTGAAAAATATTACTAATGAATTTTTGCTTTATGCTGTTTCGGTTGGTACCTCGACGTATTTTTTGATTTTATCCAGTATTATGACAACTTTTTTAACAGGTTATAATTTGATAAGAGAAAAATTGCGGTAATAAAAAAGCAGGACTATGTGTGTCCTGCTTTTTATTATTGTTAATTATTTTGCTGGCATATCGATAACTAAGTGTTCGTTAACAAAGGCTAGCAAACCTAAATTGCTAAGTTCACGACCATAGCCTGATTTTTTAATACCACCAAAAGGCAATTCACCTGAACTAATCCAAGTTCCGTTGATCACAGTCATTCCAGTTTCGATTTGTGCGGCAACGCTACGGGCATGGTCAGTGTTTTTACTAATAATAGATGAACCAAGCCCATAACTTGAGTCATTGGCTAAAGCAATTGCTTCATCTTCATCGTTAACTTCATACACAATTGCCACGGGACCAAAAAATTCCTGATCGTATGCTGGATTATTTTTGGTGACATTGGTTAGAATGATTGGTCTGAAAAAGGCACCTGTTGAATTTATTTCTGGATATTGATAAAAAATTTTAGCGCCATTAGCAACTGCTTCTTCAACTTGACTAGTTAATTTTTCTTTAGCGATGTATGAGTTCATTGGCGCTAAAGTTGTTTTACTATCTAATGGATCACCAGCACATAAGCTTGAGAAGGCATCCTTTAATTGAGCTAAAACCTCTTTATATTTAGACTTAACAGCGATAATTCTTTTGGAAGAAGTGCATACTTGGCCGGCATTATAGGTTCTAGCCGAGTAAAGTAATTGTTTTAAAATTTTTGAATCAGCATCTTCTAGTACAATAAAGGCATCGTTACCTCCAAGTTCCATAGTAGCTTTTTTTAAATTTTTACCAGCATTTTCAGCGACTGCAGCTCCGCCACGTTCTGAACCAGTTAAAGCAACGCCTTGAATACGTGAATCAGCCATAACTTTATTTAATTGATCATAATTTAGATAAAGATTGATCAAACTACCTTCAGGTGCGCCAGCCTGTTTAATAATTTTTTCAATTAAAGCAGCAGATTGTGGTACATTGTGGGCATGCTTAAGTATAATAGGGTTACCAACTACAAAGTTAGGAGCAAAAACCCGAATTACTTGGTAAAGTGGAAAGTTCCATGGTTCACAAGCCAAGACAACTCCAGTTGCTTGCTTTAAATAATAGGCTTGACCCAGATTAGAATTAATAGGCTCGGGGTTAAGCATCTCAGCACCATGCTCGGCATAGTAATCACATATTTTAGCGCAGAGTTCAACTTCATGATTGGCTTCAGTGATTAATTTTCCCATTTCCTGGGTCATAATTTCGGCCATTAATTTTTGCTTTTTATATAAATTATTAGCAATTTCATGTAAAGTTTTTGCGCGACTGCTTGGTGCTTCGTGACGCCATTTTTGGTATAAAGCATGAGCCAAACTAATAGCATCTTCAACTTGCTCTGCTGTAGGGTTGCTAAATGTTGCCAAGACTTCATTAGTATATGGATTAATTGATTGATATTTAGCCATAATTATCTCCTTAATTTTAATTATACCTTTTAACATATTATAAATCGCTTTCAAGCTAAAGGTACGGTGTAATTACAAAAAATTATCCAGTGGTTTTGATTAAATAGTTAATTGATTCATCAAGATATTGTTTTGAATAGGACATAGCATGCTTAGAGCCAGCTATCAATTTAAGATCTATACCATGATTTTTTTGGGCTAAAGTTGCAATAAAATCAAGTAAGTCTCGGGTTGCCACTAGTTCTTTAGTTGAATTAATCATTAATAATTGGCGTAAATTTTGATAATTGTATGATGCAGCATCAAGCTTTTCCAGGATGGTTGTATCACTTGATCCTGCATATGTTAGGGTGAAAAATTTGTAAAAAGCATCATTAATATCGTTTAGTGTTGTTAAACCCAGTTCTTTTTGGGCATTTTTGGCCGGCTTGACTTTGGGATGATTTTTTATCCAAGAAGAATAGCTGACTGGTGCTGACCAAGTAACAGTTGGGAAGCCGTATTTACCAGCTAGATAAAGTGCAATTGTGCCACCACTACTTGCGCCTATTTGTGTAATGGTTGTGTTTGAACTAGTATATTTGCTATTAAATAGCCATTTGACAAACTTGTTGCTATCAGCGTGAGCAGTGGGGAAAGTAGATGCAGGCGCGAGTGAATAATTTGGTGCAAATACTAAAAATCCGTGTGCTGCTACTTTAAGACATAATTGTTTTAGTTCGCTTTTATCGCCGCGAAACCAACCTCCACCATGCCAAAAAATCAAGATTTTGTTTGCAACGGGCATTTCTGGTAGATAAAGGTCAACAGTTAAATTCTTTGAGTTATCGTAAATAAGATTATTTATAATTTGAGTCATATTATAACCTCCTAATATATTGTATAACATGTATATAATTGTATAGAATGTAATTACAACAGCTATTTAAGCAAAATCTTTAAAATCTTTAAAACATTATCCTTAATTAACTAAAAATGAATCAATTAGATTATTTTTTTGGTAGAATGAGAACTAATAAATGGAGGTAAATTATGCATTTGTCAGCTAAAGCCAGTCGAAGATTGATTAATATTCTGACCATTGTCAGTGCAATTGTTATTATTCTTTTGTGTATTTATTGGTATCGTTTAGGAATTTTTACTAGTCAAGCTAAAATGAAAGCATATTTAGCTGATAAAAGAATCAGTGGACCGATAATTTTTGTTTTAATTCAAATTATGCAAGTTGTTTTCCCAATAATTCCTGGAGGTGTATCACTTTTAGGTGGTGTGGTCTTTTTTGGCCCACTTGCAGGGTTTATTTATAATTATGTTGGTGTTTGTATCGGATCAATCATTGACTTTTTTTTAGCCAGATTTTATGGTAAACCGTTTATTTTACATATTGTTTCAGAAAAGACTTTTGATAAATATATTAAATGGACAGAAAACCAACGTAAGTTTAATTGGTTCTTTGGTATTTGTATTGTTGCCCCGATGGCCCCTGACGATGTTCTTTGTTTACTTGCCGGATTAACTGAAATGAAGTTTTCAACTTATTTTTGGATTATAGTTTTAGGTAAACCTTGGACTATAGCTGCTTATAGCTTTGCTTTAATGTTTGGGATGGATTGGCTTTTAAAACTGGTTGGTAAGTGATGGCTAACAGAGTTTATTTACGTTCGTTTGAACTAACAGATGCACCTACGATTTTAAAGTGGGGTCAAGATCAATCTTATCAAGATGCGGCTGGCTTTCAATCTTATCAAGACTTAAAGCAGGCCCAAGTGGCAGTTAAACAATACATTAATCGGCAATATAGCTATGGAATTTGTTTGAGGCAAGGCAAGCAATTAATTGGTTTGGCTGAATTATATGAACGAGGAACTAATGAAGCTGATTTGTTAAAGACAAAAGAGGTCGGCTTTTTATTGGATAAAGAATATACTGGACATGGCTATATGACTGAAGCATTGACGATGTTATTTGACTTGGCTTTTAATCAACTTAGGCAAGAAGAAATTTGGGCAGGTACATTTACAAATAATGTAAAATCACAAAATTTACTTAAGCGTTTGGGCTTTCATTATCAGTATGAAATTGATTTGCATAAAATTAATCCTTTATTTACGTACAAAGAAAAATATTTTTTACTTAAAAAAGCGGAATGGCTTAAGACTGAGTTGAATTGATTTGAGTTAATAGTTCTTTTAACTATCTAAGTTATTAAAGGGCAGTAATATATGACAAGCTTAAAAATTTAAAATTACAAATAATTACTATTTGCGTAAAGAAGCAGAATAGCTTAAAATAAACACAAACACGGAGTCCTAAGATGGTTTTTAGAGAGTTTGCGTTGTGGTGAAAGCGAATAACTGTCGTTTCCAGACTTCAATAATGTGGGTAATTAAGAGTTACACGGAAAAGGGCACCGTTATCGCCATTTTAATTAAGTGCAGTTGCTAATGCAATTGAAACTGGGTGGCACCGCGAAGACATGTATTGAGCTGATTCGTCCCAATTTAGGGATGAATCAGCTCTTTTTTATGGAGGGAAAATTATGTTAGATATCAAAGTGATACGTGATAATTTAGATTGGGCAAAAGATAAGCTGGCTAGACGTGGTGTTAAGCCAGCAGAATTGGACGATTTAATTGCTATTGACCAAGAACGTCGTGAGGACTTGAATCAAAGTGAACAATTAAAGGCAAAACGTAACCAAGTGTCCAAACAAATCGCTACTGCTAAACGAAATAAAGAAGATGCGACTGAAGCAATTGCCGCAATGAGGCAAGTTGGTGATGAAATTAAGCAATTAGATGAACAAGTTAATGAATTGACTGAAAAACAAAATTATATTTTGCTTCGTCTACCTAATTTCCCAGACGATTCTGCGCCAATCGGGCCTAATGAAGATTATAATCAAGAGGTGCGTAAATGGCATAATCCAACTGAGCTATCTTTTACGCCAAAAGCTCATTGGGAATTAGGAACTAATTTAGATATTTTGGATTGGGATCGTGGAGCTAAAGTTTCAGGAGCACGTTTTGTTTATTATAAAGGGGCCGGAGCACTTTTAGAACGTGCAGTTTTCAATTTCTTTTTAGATGAAAACATAAAGGCGGGCTATACCGAAATGATTCCACCATATTTAGTTAATGAAGAATCAATGCAAGGTACCGGGCAGTTTCCTAAATTCCGTGAAGATGTTTATACAATTGTTGATAATGATGATCCGGAAAAACAATTAGATTTAACATTGATTCCAACAGCTGAAGTTCCTTTAGTTAATTATTTCCGTGACGAGATTATTCACGAAGATAAATTACCAATAAATGTAACAGCAATGTCGCCTGCTTTCAGAAGTGAAGCTGGTTCAGCTGGACGGGATACACGTGGATTAATTAGAATGCATGAATTTAGAAAAGTTGAAATGGTAAAGATTTGTAAACAAGAAGATTCATGGGCAGAACTGGATAAACTAACAGCTAATGCGGAACATTTGTTACAAAAATTAAACTTACCTTATCATGTGGTTGCACTTGCAACGGGTGATGCAAGTTTTACAAGTGCAAAAACTTACGACTTAGAAGTTTGGATGCCAGCGCAGGATAAATATCGTGAAATTTCAAGTTGTTCAAATTGTACAGACTTTCAAGCGCGCCGAGCACAAATTCGCTATCGTGATGAAGATGGTAAACTTTATTTAGCACACACACTTAATGGTTCTGGTTTAGCAGTTGGGCGAACAGTTGCGGCAATTTTAGAAAACTACCAAAATGAAGATGGTACAGTTACAGTACCAGAAGTTTTGGTGCCATATATGGGTGGTATGACCAAAATTACTAAAAATCCTAGCTTAATCTAAAAGCAAGGCTACTCCTAAAAGTTTTTTAATTATTAGGAGTAGCCTTTTTATTTAAAGGTAAATTTATTTTGAAATAAATTTTTATAGTTAATTTAAAGTGAAAAGGGATAAATTACGAATAATTAATGGACATTGCTTTCACAAATTACAGGAATATCAATTTTTATTTTAAAAAGAAAAGTAGATTTATTAAATAATCAGACTAATATACGAACTAAAAAAATATTTGACTAATTAAAACAAAAATAGTAAAGTATTATCTGTGCTTGAGAGTACTAGACAGTACTGCAATAAAGCAAAAAAGATATAAAAAACCAGTTGACAAAAGCGACTGAGTTTAGTAATATAAAAAGCGCTGTTGTTTAAAGAAGCGGCAGCGGGAGTCAGAAAAAAAGTTCTTGACACAGTCTAGAGCATCTGAT
>NZ_REHH01000005.1:0-66057 GCF_003692995.1 Lactobacillus sp. ESL0233
AAAAGAAGTACGGTGGCAAGAGCAAGAAGGAAACACCTGTAACCATGCCGAACACAGAAGTTAAGCTTCTTAACGCCGAGAGTAGTTGGTGGGAGACTGCCTGCGAGGGTAGGACGTTGCCGTGCTTTTTTTAATATTCCGGCTTAGCTCAGTTGGTAGAGCGCTTGACTGTTAATCAAGATGTCGTCAGTTCGAGTCTGACAGCCGGAGCAAGGTTAAAAAAGAAGGTCTAATGACCTTCTTTTTTTGTTTATGAAAATTAAATTAGTGGCACTAAAAGTTTAGTGAGAGCGTGACTTAAACGCTTTTAAAAGGTACAATATAAGTATATATATATTTTATTTAAAGGAGGAATTTTCATGGTAGGGATTGTATTGGCAAGCCATGGTGGATTTGCGGATGGAATTGCCCAGTCTGCAGAAATGCTCTTTGGCAAGCAATCCAATTTTGCTCATGTCATTTTGAGACCTGATGAAGGACCCGATGATATTAGAGGAAAAATGGAAGAGTCGATTTCTTCATTCGATAGCCAAGATGAGGTACTGCTATTAGTTGATTTATGGGGTGGTACTCCGTTTAATCAGGCTAGCGGATTACTTGAAAGTCATCCATCCTGGGCAGTGGTTTCTGGAATGAATTTACCAATGGTTGTTGAGGCTTTAACACAAAGAATGACTAATCCAGAGGCTAGTGCTCATGAAATTGCAACAGCAATCATTGCTCCAGCAAAGGATGGCATTAAGACCAAGCCGACTAATTTGATGTCTGAGATGCAAACGCAAACAGTTGCTTCATCAGATAAATCTGAAGAAATTAAGAATAAATCTATTCCAGAAGGAACAGTAGTTGGTGATGGTCATATAAAATATGTATTGGCTAGAATTGATTCACGTTTATTACACGGACAAGTTGCCACAGGTTGGATTCCAGCAATGCATCCAGATCGTGTAATTGTTGTATCAGATCGTGTTGCTAAAGATGATATGCGCAAAAGCATGATTCGTGAAGCTGCCCCTGCTGGTGTTAAAGCGCATACCGTACCATTAGCAAAAATGGTGGAAATTGCTAATGATTCGCGTTTTGGTAATACCCATGCTTTACTTCTTTTTGAAAATCCAGAAGATGTATTAAAAGTAGTTAAGGCAGGAATCGACATAAAAACAATCAATGTAGGTTCAATGTCTTATAGTGTTGGTGATGTAAATGCTAATAACGTTTTATCGATGAATCAAGAAGATGTAGACACTTTCCATGAACTTAAAAAAATGGGTATTAAGTTTGATGTGCGTAAAGTACCAAATGATAAACCTGGTAACATGGATGCAATTTTGAGTAAAGCGCAAAGTTTGCTTAATGAGCAGAATAAATAGGGGAGTATAATATGAACACTATTCAAATGGTTTTAGTGGTCCTTGTTGCCTTTCTTGCAGGTATGGAAGGTATTTTGGACCAGTGGGAATTTCATCAACCTTTGGTTGCTTGTACACTAATTGGTTTAGTAACAGGACATTTAGATTTAGGTATTATTTTAGGTGGGCAATTACAAATGATTGCCCTTGGTTGGGCTAATATTGGGGCCGCTGTTGCTCCAGATGCAGCCTTAGCATCGGTTGCATCAGCCATTATTTTAGTTCAAAGCGGACAAGGTACTAAAGGCATTGGAATGGCAACTGGTATTGCAATGCCTTTAGCAGTTGCTGGATTGTTTTTAACAATGATTGTCAGAACAATTTCAACTGCTATTGCACATATTATGGATGCTGATGCTAAAAAAGGTAATTGGCGCAAAATTAATATGTGGCAATGGATTGCAGTTTGCTTACAAGGATTAAGAATTGCTGTTCCTGCTGCATTGCTCTTGGCAATTCCAGCTTCAACGGTTAAATATTGGCTAGGCTTAATGCCAACTTGGCTTAACGAAGGTATGTCAATTGGTGGTGCCATGGTTGTAGCAGTGGGTTATGCAATGGTAATTAACATGATGGCAAGCCGTGAGGTTTGGCCATTCTTTGCGATTGGGTTTGCTTTAGCTGCAATTAAGGACTTAACTTTAATCGCTTTAGGTGCAATTGGTTTGGCAATGGCCTTAATGTACTTAGCACTTGAATCTCAAGGCAATAGCAATAATTCAAGTACAAATAATGAAGGTACCGGCGATCCACTCGGCGATATTATTGATGATTATTAAAGTGATATTTAAGAGGAGGAGAGTTTATTATGGCTGATCAAAAAATAAAATTAACTAAAGCCGATCGCTTCAAAGTTATGTGGCATTCACAATTTTTGCAGGCTTCATGGAACTATGAAAGAATGCAAAATGGCGGTTTTGCTTATTCCCTAATTCCAGCATTACGAAAGTTATATCCTAATCAAGAGGACATGGCGGCAGCACTAGAGCGTCATTTAGTATTCTTTAACGTACACCCTTATTTGGTTTCGCCAATTTTAGGAGTTACCTTAGCTTTAGAAGAGGACAAAGCTAATGGTGCTCCAGTTGGTGACGAAGCAGTCCAAGGAGTTAAGGTTGGAATGATGGGGCCCCTAGCCGGTGTTGGCGACCCAGTCTTTTGGTATACTGTGCGTCCTATCGTTGGAGCATTAGGTGCTTCAATGGCAATTCAGGGCAACATTTTAGGACCAGTTTTATTCTTTGTTATATGGAATGTAATTAGAATTGCCTTTATGTGGTATACACAGGAATTTGGCTATCGGGCAGGTTCAGCGATTACTAATGATATGTCAGGCGGATTACTGCAAAAGGTAACGCGTGGAGCGTCCATGATGGGAATGTTTGTCCTAGGTTCTTTAATTGAACGCTGGGTCAATATTAAATTTACGCCAATTGTTTCCCAAACGCCGATTCAAAAGGGCGGTTACATTGATTGGAATACCCTGCCAGCAGGTGCTAAAGGAATCCAACAAGCTTTAATTGCTCAAAGTAATGGTTTATCCTTGACTAAATTTAAGGTGACTACCTTGCAAAATAATTTGGATACCTTGATTCCTGGTTTAGCTGGTTTATTATTAACCTTCTTGTGTATGTGGCTTTTGAAGAAGAAAGTATCCCCAATAGTGATTATTATTGCTATTTTCATTATTGGTGTTGGCTTACACGTTTTGCATGTGCTCTAATAAAATGGTTGAATCAAGTAACAACAAGGTTGATTTTACTACTAATGCAACATGGTTTCGGGGAATTTCAACTTATGGCAAAGCCATGATTGGAAATAAAGCATTTGAATTTTATAATGATCGTAATATTTCTGATTATGTCCAAATTCCATGGACAGAAGTAACTTATATTGTAGCGGATGTCCATTTCGGTGGTCGATATATTCCAAGGTTTGAAATTCGAACGAAAGTAAACGGTAAATTTATTTTTTCTACAAGAAATAATAAGAAAACTTTACGTGCAATTAGAAATTATGTTCCAGCTGATCGAATGCGGCAAGCATTGGGGTTATGGCAAAAAATAAAGCAAAGGTTGATACATAATTAAAAAATCTTAGATCAAAAGATCTAAGATTTTTTGTTATCTATGTTTATTCTTGATGGCGAATTTTAACTAAACTAAATAAAATAATAAAAATTAATAGTGCAGCAATCATTGCAATTCGATTTTCTGGCAAAAAGAGTAATAAAATAATCATTATGATAAAGAAGGCTAGAGTAGCAAAATCTAAATAAGGAAACCAAGGCATTTTAAAATCGGTTAATTCTTGTTCCTTTGTTTGTTTACGATATGCAATATGGGTAAGCAACATTAGACACCAAATAATCAAGAACATACTAGTTGAAGTCGAAGAAATAAAATTAAATGCATTATTTCCAATTAAAATGATAACTAAGGGAGCTAATTCCATTAAAACAGCAGATAGGATAAGTGCGTTTTGTGGAAGTTTTCGGTGTAACTGGCCAAAAGTATGGTTCCATTTACCTTTGCCTTGATAGGTAACCGAGAAAAGTAGCCTGCCTGCACTGTACAAAAAACTATTAGTAGCTGAAACAGCCGCGGAAATTACTACAAAGTTAATTAGTGAGCCAGCATTTTGGATACCAGTTGCAGCCAAGGTTTGGACAAAAGGACTGGAGTTAGTCGCAACCTTATTCCAGGGAATTACGACTAAAATCGCCACAATTGCTAAAACATAAAATAAGATGATTCTCATAGGTACTTCGTTAATTGCTTTTTTTATGGTTTTGGCTGGATTTTGGGCTTCGGCTGCAGTTAAGCCAACTAGTTCTACGCCGACAAAACTAAAGATAACCATCTGAAAGCCAGAGAAGAAGCCAATGCTACCTTTGGCAAATAGGCCACCGTGACTGTTTAGATTGGCAAAAGTAACTGGGCCCAGACTAGTTTTGCTACCTGTCAATAAGAGGTAAAAGACCAAAATGACGAAGGCGATAATTGTTACAATTTTAATAATTGCAAAGCTAAATTCCAAATTACCAAAAAAACGTGCGGACAGTAAGTTAATAATTAATAATACTGCCACCGTTATTAATCCAGGTAGCCAAGTTGGCAGTCGAGGAAACCAATATTGGAAATAAATTCCTAGAGCAGTCATTTCAGCCATCCCCAATGTGACCCAGCTAATCCAATAAAGATAACCTGAAATCAGACCTATATCTTTACCTAAGTATTTTTTGATAAAGTCGATGTAGGTATGCTTTGATAAATCTGAAACAATTAGTTCACCTAGAGCACGCATTAATAAAAATAAAAAAATTCCCACAATAACGTAAATTAAGAGGACACTTGGACCAGCTCGGCGGATACTATTGCCGACACCTAAAAATAAGCCTGTGCCGATTGTTCCACCTAAGGCAATTAATTGAATATGGGCGTTGGTTAGGGTTCGTTCATAACCACTATTATTGTTTTCTTCATCTTTTTCATTCATTAGATTTCTCCGAAACTATAAAATATTACATTGATATTACAATAGTCGATTATAGCATTTATTAAATTGACATGCTTATATAAAGATGAAAATTTTTTGAGTTGACAATTATTTTGATAATTGTATGATGAGTTTAATTAAGGATTTGTTAAAGGAGATAATCAATGTTTGTTTTAGCTACTTTTTCGTTGAACAATTTATCCATTAAGTTAGTTTTCCCGGAAACAAGTCATGCGCAAAGTTTATATAATCTTATTGAGCAGGATCGATCAGAATTATCACGCTTCTTGCCTTGGGCGAATGAAATAAATGCGCTTCAGGATGAACTTGCTTTTATTAAGCTTATGCGAAGTGAGACCGCGGAATATAAAAAATTGGCATTAGTGATTCTTGTGAATAACCAGCCAGCGGGTATGGTTGATCTGCATGATATAAAGCTAAATGATCAAAGTGCGGAAATTGGTTATTGGCTTGGACAAAAATATCAGGGTAAAGGAATTATGACTGAATCGGTAAAACGTTTGGTACAAATTTCATTTAGTAATTTAAGTTTGCATCGTTTAAACCTCTTGGCCGATCATCGAAATAAAGCTAGTAGAGCAATAGCACAAAGATTAAAATTTGATCACGTAGCATTATTGAAAGATGAAGTAAAATATCACGGACAGTTTTGTGATATGGATTTGTATACAGTTATTAATTCGACAAACTAAAAAATGTACTGGTATTTATCACCAGTACATTTTTAGTTTAATCTTCATAACCATTAGGATGAGCTTGGTGCCATTGCCATGCACTTGCAATGAGCTCTTCAGCACTTTCAAATTGGGGCTGCCAGTGTAAGATAGTTCTAGCTTTAGTAGAATCAGCAACAAGACTATCCGGATCACCGCTACGTCTTGGTCCGATTGTGTATGGAATCTGAATCCCGGTAACCTTGCGCGCAGCTTGCAAAATTTCTAAATTGGAGTAGCCGTGTTCAGTACCTAAATTAAAGACATCTGATAGGTTAGTTTTGATTAAATATTGTAGTGCTAAAATATGAGCATCGATTAGATCGGTTACTTGAATGTAGTCACGTACATTAGTACCATCTTGCGTATCGTAGTCATTACCAAAAATAGTGAACTTATTATCCCCCTTAACAGCACTATTTAAAATATTGGGAATAAGATGTGTTTCAGGTGCATGGTCTTCACCTGTTTGTCCATCCTTTGATGCCCCGGCAACGTTAAAATATCTTAGTGCAACTGATTTAATACCATCAGCTTTGTCGGCCCAGTGCATGATTTTTTCCATCATTAATTTGGTATCACCATATGGATTAATTGGATTTAATGGTGAATCTTCAGTAATTGGTAACTTTTTAGGGATGCCATAAGTCGCAGCACTAGAAGAAAAGACCAGGTAATTCACCCTTGCATCCCGCATTGCCTCAAGAAGGGCAATCATTCCCCAAACATTATTATCGTAATACTTGAGGGGGTTTTTCATTGACTCTGGTACTAGTGAATAGGCTGCAAAGTGCATAACAGCATCAATTTTTTCATTACGCAGAATTTGACTTACTAAAAATTTATTTTTAAGGTCGCCTTGATAAAACTTGGCGCGATTGTCTACAGCCAGACGATGACCTGTGTATAAAGCATCAAGCACAACCACTTCGTACCCGTTATCCAGTAATTGTTTAACTGCATTTGAACCTATGTAGCCGGTTCCACCAATAACTAATATACGCATTTTTGCCTCCATTTTTGTAACCGTTTAAATAAATTTTAGCATAAATTGGTAAATTATTTATATAAATTACTACTAATTGACACCAGGTAGTTTTTGCACTACATTAATTTTAAGTAAGTCAATTCAGAGGGGAAGTAAGCCAATGATTCATAATTCAACCATTGATCAGCAAATTAATCACAGATCAATTAGAAAGTTTAAAGCCCAATCGTTAACAACCGAACAATTAACCACCTTATTCACAGTTTTTCAGCATACGGCTACAAGTCTATTTATGCAAAATACGACTCTCTTGCATATTACTGATGAGGAAAAACGAGCAAAAATACGGCAATTGTGTAACCAAAAGTATGTGGGGGCAGAAGGTGACTTATTTATTTTTATAGTTGATCTGTATCGTAATCAGCAGATTCGCCAGCAACTAGGTCAAGATGATGGTCGAGTGCATACAACTGATCTTTTTATGCAAGGAATGGACGATACCTTACTTGCATGGCAAAATGTGGCTAATGCGGTGGAAAGTATGGGACTAGGTTATGTGCCACTGGGGACAATTAATGACCATCCACTAGCACTACTTGAGGTGCTGGATTTACCGAAACTAACTTTTCCTGCACTGGGGATGCAGGTAGGGGTCCCCGATCAAAACCCACAATTAAAGCCACGTTTACCCCTAAAATTTACTACGTTTGAAAATAATTATCCACAAAATTTCAATGTTGCTGAGTTAAAAGACTATGACCAAACTGTGGAAAAATATTATGATTTACGAGCAACTAATCACCGCATTGATTCTTTTACCAAACAAATAACCGGAGCCAAGTTGGATAATAAAAAAATTGATCGCGACCAGTTACCTCAATTGCTACATCAGCAGGGCTTATGTCTTGACTGGAAATAATAAATAAAAGTCATTCATTTGATTGCATGACTTTTTTTGTTTTGGTATAATTTGAATGTTACCGAAAGCGCTGATTTAGCTCAGTTGGTAGAGCGTTTCCCTCGTAAAGAAAAGGTCGCCAGTTCGATTCTGGCAATCAGCATAATAAAGGCAAATATAGCATTAAAGTCCGTTGTATTAATCTTGATATGACGGGCTTTTGTTTGTTATAAAGTATTTTAAATAGTTGTAAATTAATGTGAATTGTTGTGGTTAGTCACATTACAGGTCACACAAAGTAAAATAAATAAGAAATTTGTTGTCATTAATTTTTGTGGAATTAACATAACCTTTGATGCAGCAAGCTTAATTGCCTGCTTTTTTGTGTGACTGAGTGTGACTAGAAATAATTTGATACGTAAACACATATTAATTAATTTCAAAGTCATGCAACTATACAAATAAATTAAAAAGATGTAAAATTTGTTCAATTAAATAATTTGAGGTTGGAGTTATTGAAACTTTCAAGATTTGCTTCTTTGGGTCAGGAAGCAACTTGGAAGTTTTTTTGTTTATGGAGATAAAAATATTTATGGAATTTATTCAAGAATTAGTATTAATTTTGTTGGCATCAACAGTACTAGGACAAATATTTGTCCGCTTTGACATGCCTGCAGTAATAGGAGAGTTATTAGCAGGAGTACTTTTGGGAACAGCTGTGTTGAATTGGGTTAGACCAAGTAACTTAATCAGTGTATTTTCACAGATCGGCGTTATTTTACTAATGACACTAGCTGGAATGGAAAGTGACATTAACTTATTAAAGAAATGTTTTAAGGTAAGCTTTTGCGTTGCTAGTGTAGGTGTGATTTTGCCAATTATTTTAATGGGTATAGCTAGTTATTTATATGGAGTAAAACCCTTAAAAGCAATATTAATTGGAATAATTTTCTCTGCAACAAGTGTATCGATTTCTGCTATTGTGCTAGAAGAAAAGCATCAACTTCATAGCATAGCTGGTACAACTATTTTAGGTGTAGCAGTTGTAGATGATATTCTTTCAGTAATTGTATTGGGCCTATTTACTACCTTTAGCCAAGGAACAGGAAATAAACAGCCAACTAATAATATTATGGTTAATACGATAATTCAATTATTATTTTTTTTCCTTCTTTATTTACTTTATAAATTTGTACCATACCTAAAAGTACTTTTTTTAAGAATTAAAAATAATCAGATAGTGAATATTATTTATTTATTACTAATATTTACTGTGTCCTGGATTGCTGAAGCAGTGGGCTTGTCAGCCATTATTGGTGCGTATTTTTGTGGGTTGGCTATTAGACAATTGGAAAGTTATAAAAAGGTATATAAAGCTGTTTCCAATATTGGCTATGAAATGTTTATCCCCGTTTTCTTTGTTAATATTGGATTGATGTTGACATTCAAAAATTTTTATAAGGAATTAGGATTTATTTTGATAATGACTATTTTAGCAATTGCTTCTAAATTTTGGGCTGGTAAATATACTAGCAGAATTTTGGGTTTATCTAAGAGTAGTAGTGATATTGTGGGTGCTGGAATAATTTCACGTGGTGAAGTAGCCTTAATCGTTGCCCAAATGGGTTGCAATAGTCGATTATTATCTGAGAATATATATTCTAGTTTAATAATAGTAATTGTTGTAACTACAATTTTGTCACCAATTATCCTTAATTATTTCATTAAAAAGGCTAATAGTGATGTTGATTAATTTGCTATAATACACTGTTTAAATTTGTGGTATTAATTGTGGATTACGAGCTTTTATTTATTATAGATTGTTGGAATAATGGTAAATAATATATTTAGTAATTGACTTAAATTTAGCTTTAGGTATTACAATTTTAGTAAATTAAAAGGAGGTAGTCAAAATGCAAAAAGCAAAAGTAATTGTCCAGATGTGAAGTTCTTTTTTGCTATTGCGACTTTACGATTATAGGAATTTACTGCGAGTGTCACCATAGACTGGTTGCGGTAAATTCCTAGCAGTCCGAATAACTTTTATAGAAAACTTAGAATAGGATAAGTTTTGCTATCGTTTTGTACTATAATAATAGTAAAATTAAAGAAATTGGCTTTTCTAGTTAATTAACAAACATTTTGCTTTGAGACAGGTTGATCCTAATTGCGAGGTTAAAAATAATTATTGATACTCAAGAACTGCAAAAAAAGTTTTAGAAAATAAACGAAAAACGAATTTATAAAGGTGGAAATAAATATTTGAAATGATTTTAACTCAAGAATAATAAACTGACTATATAAAGTATTGATTGGCTGTCAAGCACGTTGGTGTGTTTTGAGAAATCTTTTGATTTTGAAGGAATAATTATTAATATGAAAAGTTTAAAAAAGATCACAAACAAAGTTTTATATCTTTGTTTGTTTATGATATTATCTATAATTATCCAAATCCCTACAATAAGTGAAGGCTTTTTTGGGGGAGAAAGTTCGAAAAATATAAATTTATTTTTACATGTTGTGATAACATTTTTTAGTACGATAATTATATTTCTGATTGTTAATACTGTTTATCATCGTTTGAATTCCAAACCAATATTTGTGAAAAATAATATTATTAGAAGTTATAGTTTTGCAGTTTTATTTGCATTACTTTCACAGATTTTACAGTTTGCTATTACAGTGCTTGAAAAGGGAAACGATCGAGATTTAGAGTTACTAGCCGCTTCACAATCAAAACTTGCGCCAATTTTAATAATTACGTTAGTTTTGATTTCTCCACTTTTAGAGGCAATGGTATGGCAAGGAATTTTACAGGGCGGTATTTTAAAAGATATACCTCCTCTTTTTTCAATAATAATTACGAGCGTATTATTCGCATTTGCTCATGGTTATTCTTTTAACTATAAAACTTTAGAGTTATTATGTTCAGGAATTTCGTATGCTATTTTATATTATGTGACTGATGATTTGGGATCAGTAGTATTCTGTTATGGTTTATCAAATTTATACATCGAAGTGCTAAAAGAATATGATAAGCCATACTACAATCTGTTTCATCAAGTTAAGCCAAAAAGCTCAGTTAACTGGCTATAGCTGGGCTTTTTGCTTGTCTTTTTAATTTTATTAATTTGGCATTTTTCTTTAGTTTGGAAGAAACTTGTATAATTTTTGCTTCTTCAATTTTTGTTATGGGGGAACATAATATGGATGTGAGTATTCATTTTATCAAGTGAATTATTTAAATTATAAATAACATTTAATAGGATGAATTCACTATCCTGAATTGTTATTTCTAAGGAAGTATAAATAAAATCATCATCTATATAAGAGCTGTTAATTTTAGACAAGGGTAATTTTCAAAAAGCATAATAAGATAAATTTCTAGTTTTTAATGTGTATGCTTCCCTTTCAAAATGATGAATTTCTGTCCCACTGAAGTACTATAATTTGCATCTAACCAGTATCACTGAAGTTATAAAATTATCGCTATAATGCCCATTTTATATATAGGCTAGCTCATTTCTATACTTATCGAGTCGAGGTTATATACGGCATCACATAGTTGAGCAACCTTATCTAGCTTTTTACTGATCAAAATTTTTTTAAAGTTTCATTGTTGATGAAAAAACATATACCTTTGAACAGTTTAAGCGGCGAATTCATTCAATTCATATTACATCAAAATTTATTGTGGAATTTTTTCAAGATAACGAATCTGAGTTTGAATAATTATTTGATGTTAAGTAAAAACAATGGAAGAAGATGAAAAAATGTTTGGTAATGAGTTATTAAATGATAGACAAATAGCAGATATAGGGGATAATTAGAAATGGATGTATTAATAGATAATAATTATAAAGAATTATAAGACGATGAACTAAATAACATATATGACGGTAGGTTTGATTTCTGCTTAGGAGCTGTTGCAAGTGCTATTTGGGAATTTTGCGATAGCTATAAATGACTACTGGGTATGATGCGGGTCAAAAAGAGTACCTAATAGAAATGCTTAAAACATCTCCACTAGCAGTGTTTATTATTTTTGGAAATATAATAATAGCTCCAGTATTAGAAGAAATATTATTTAGAGGTATATTACAATCTAATTTTTTTAAAAAAATAAATCCAAAAATTGCAATTTTAAGTTGAACACCCTACTTGATTTGATAGATGCAATCTAATCTTTTCTCATATAATTCATCGGGAGTGTGGTAGGCTAAGATTTTGCGTGGCAGGTTATTGCACCATTCCTCAATGCCGTAGATTTGGATCATATCATAATCCTTGATGTATTTACCTTTAGGAATGAAGCGCCTGATTAACCGGTTGTGCCGCTCTACTCCGCCCTTCTCACAAGAAGTGTAAGGGTGCGCATAGTAGACTAACGTCTGCGATACTCTTTCTAACTGGGCTACATCCGCAAACTCAGAACTGTTATCCGTGGTAATGGTCTTAAAGACCTCATTCCAGTATTCTTGGTAGTGGCTGCGCAAGATTTTAAAGGCCGTCATGACGCTAGCGGCAGTCTTATCCTTAATCGGGATAATCATAAACTTGCGCGTCATGCGTTCATACAGGGTTAAGAGGGCCTGGTCATCTTTGGTCTTGTGACCTAAGACTAGGTCGCATTCCCAGTGACCAAATTCGCGGCGCTGGTTAATAGCAGCAGGTCGCTCACTAATACTGCGCCCCAGTCTGCGTTTATGCTGGCGTATCCGCTTGGCTTTAGTCTTACGGCTTAAACATTCGGGCAAGTTAGTTGCCTTAATCTGTAATAAACCACGTTCCACATAATGGTAGAGCGTCTTGGTGCAGACGGTTTCGGCCCGGGTAAATTTACCACTGGCTAAGGCCCGGCCCACACAGGCATCAAGCGACCAGCCGTGCTTGAAGAAGTGCGCTTCAACGTACTTAATAAAGCGAGTTTTGGCCAAGCAGGCTTGCTTACGACCGCAGTTTAAGCGTCTTGACTGATAGCGTCTTTGCGCTGCTTGGGCATCATAGCGGTGCGGTTGACCGTGATAGAGTGCAATCTGACCGCCGGCAATTTGACGCAGGGACTGGCCCTGCTGGCACAAGACTTGGATAATCACGCGGTCTTGCAAAGCAAGATGTTGGCCCTTTTGGTGATTAGATATGGTAGAATTAAGCGAGTTCATTGGTAACTTCTTTCTAGAATTGATTGGGTAATTACATTCTATCAGAGAAGTCCAATGGACTTTTTTCATTTTTTAATTAGGGCAAGTGTTCAACTTCATTTTACAATTTACCAAAGAATATTTGGCCTTTCTGCGTACAATGGAAATTCCCTATATTGTTTCTGGAGAGGAGAATTTTAACTTAAAGGAAGTTTTAGTTAAACTAAGAGCACACTTTGGCATTGAAAAATTAGCTCTTTGTGGCGGTGCAAGAATTGATGGTGTCTTTTTAGAGCAGCACTTAGTCGATGAAATTTCTCTCGTCATCTCGCCATATGTCAATGGTGACCGCGAGATTAAGACTGCTTTTGAAACAACTGGCAGAATTGATGATCAATTTAAAATAGATTTTATCAAAAAACTGCCAGACGGCGGATTACATTTAATTTTTAAAAAAGGTGAATAAAAATAAGCTGCAAAAATTAATTTTGCAGCTTATTTTTTTAATTAACGACATTAACGGCTTTTCCGTTTAAGAAAGCTGATAAGTTGTTGATTGTAATATCTAACAGGCGCTTACGTGTTTCTTTTGGTGCCCACGCAATATGTGGTGTAATGTAACAATTTTTTGCAGTTAAGAGCGGACTGTTTACCGGAATTGGTTCTTGCTCGGCAACATCAACACCAGCTGCTCCAATTTTACCATTATTCAAAGCGTGAGCAACATCTTGCTCGTTAATCAACCCCCCGCGTGCTGTATTAAGTAATAGAACGCCATCCTTCATCTTGGTAATTGCTTCTCGGTCAATCATTTCAGTTGTTTCGGGTGATTGTGGCACGTGAAGACTAATGATGTCGGCTTGTTGATATAATTTATTCAGGCTAACCTGTTTTACGTAGTCTGGAAGATTAGTTTTTGACCGATGATTATAAAAAATAACGTTCATTGCAAAGGCATGGGCGATTTCAGCGACTTTTTGAGCGATGCTGCCAAAGCCAATTAATCCCATTGTTTTACCTTGCAGTTCGATTAATGGCTTTGCCCAAAAAGTAAAATCAGGATTGTTGCTCCAGCGTCCCTCGTGAACCAGTTTATTGTGCAAACCAACTTGGCTAGTGATTTCAAGGAGTAGAGCAAAGGTAAATTGTGCTACTGCATCGGTGCCGTAAGTTGGAATATTAGTAACCGGGATGTTAGCTGCCCGTGCAGCCGCAGTATCAATCACATTGTACCCAGTCGCGGTGACTCCAATGTATTTAAGATTAGGTGCTTTGGTGATAACACTTCGATTTAATGGTGTTTTATTAGTTAATACTATTTCGGCATCACCGATTCTGCGCAAAATCTCGCCGTCATCATCAACTGGTGTTCGATCATAAACGGTACATTCGCCCAACTGCTTAAGGGGTGTCCAATCAAGGTCACCGGGGTTTAAGGCATAACTATCTAAATTTACAATTTTCATTTTTTAACCTCATTTGTTCATTTTTAACTTCTAGTTTACTACAGTTTGCAAAAGCACCAACTATGAAACAGTTCAATCCAGGCTAATACTACAATTTGACAGTAAAAATAGATAATTTTACAATGAATTAGTGTTCTACCTTTTTAGCTTTTTTTATATATAGTTTAGTTATTTGGGTAAAAGACAAAGTGGGAAGAAGATGTTTTACTATCCAATATTGCTATTCCAGATTTTGGGAGCGGATGAAAGTAGTTAGTATTCATATAATGTTGTTATAAATGTAAGGAGTAAGTAATGAAAAAGTGCCCTAATTGTGGTGCCCTGATGGAAAATGGGGTTAATTTTTGTACTAAATGCGGTAGCGATTTACGTTCAATTACGTTAGAAAAAGAGCCGGAGCAGGCTACTACTGTAACTAAAAAAACTGCACCAGTTGTGGCTGAAGTTAATCAGCAACATGTTAATTCTGGTAGCTATTTGCAAAATTATTGGGAATGGCTGGTTGAATCATGGAAACGTCCCGCAGCTAGCAATTTAGCTGCTCAAAGCTGGTACGGTTGGTTAACAATTTTAATTGAAGATGTTTTATTTGTTACTGGATTATATTTCTTTGCTAAGTCAGTTATTACCAGTGCAATTGGCTTAGTCAATCATTTTGGGGGCGATACTAGAGGTTGGGGCAATTTTGATATTTCTTTTGGCATTGTCTTTCGGGTATTTTTAATTGTCCTGATTTTCCAACTGATTGTGATTGGTAGTCACTTTGTGGCATATAAATTTATTTATGATGAGCAAATTAATCTATTAGATTTTGTTAACCGCGGTATCCATGCTAGTAACCTAAATTTGATTTTGACAGTCATTTTCTTTTTATTAATGGTTTTAGGACTTAATAGTATCAGATTTACTTTATTTTTAGTTTTACTATTATTTGGTTTGTTCTTTATTGGTCAAGAAGTGGCCTTGCTAGCAAATAACGGTGCTCGACGGGATAAAGCATATGGCGCTTTGCTTGCTTTTGGTATTATTTTTGTTTGTAGTTTGATAATGAACTCACTTATTTATAATTCCGTTTTACGGTCAATTTTTAATCAAATTATTTCGGGTTTTAATGGTTCAATGTAGATGGTGTAAAGATGAATAAAAATGAATTTTGTCCAAATTGTGGACAACCAGTTAACGAAAACGAGGAGTTTTGTCCCAATTGTGGCGCAAAGCTGTCTAATAATAAGCAAAGCCGGCAGGAATACCGAACGGATCAGACGCACCGGCAAGCTGCTGACAATAATCTGCGCCAGCCGATGAAAAAGAAAACTAAGATAATCTTGAGCATTGTGGGCGTTTTGGTTGTTGCTTTCATTGCTTTTTATGCTTGGGGCTCAAATCATTATCAACGGAAAAATCAAGTTGATCAGATTACTGCGTATTTAAAAAATCCGCGGGCAAATTTAGCGGACTATGTTATCTCGGATAATCCTAGTGTGCATGTCACTAATGCGGCTTTGAAGCCAACGCAAAATTATTATTTTGATCACAGTAGTGATGCCGATAAGATGGCAGAAGCTTTTAAGTATGGTGATACTTATGAAGACGTTTCGTTAGTACAGGCAGGACGCTATTTACTGTTTTTTCCTAAATATACGTTAAAATTTAAGACTTTTACACCACATATTAAGACTAATCATGCCAATTCGACGATTTATGTTAATGATGAAAAAATCGGCGGGGTTAATGGTAGTGGTGAAAGTTATTATAAGCAGGTACAGCCACTTTTTCCTGGAAAATATCATATTGTAGTTAAATCGACTGCTGCTGGTCATAAGTTAACTGCTGATAAAAGCGCCAATATTTTTTCAAATAGTGTAATTAATATGAATATCAAGACCGTCAATTTTACGGTTAAAAGCTCTCCTGGTGCGGATGTCTATATTAACGAGAAAAAAGTTGGTACGTTAGATAAGAACGGCGAAAAAGTATTTAACGAATATCCTGCTACGGATGACATGAAGATTTATGTCATGATGAAAGTTGACGGCAACGCAATCAGATCAAAGGTAATTGATTATGATGATTTAGGCTTTGATGATGACGATGATAGTAGTAGCAATGTCGTTAAGCCTGAATGGCCTGGCTTAATCAGCGAGGATGATGCCAAAAATATCTTGGAAGACAACTTTGAAGATCCAGCTGAAGATGCATTTGTTGGTGGCGCGGAAAATAATGGTTACCAAGAACTGCATGAGCAGATTGGTAACTTTAATGACAATGACGAGATAATTTCTTATGATATGGATTGTAGCATTGTTTCCATTTCGCCTGCGCCAGATAATAGTAGTAATGTTGTCTATAAGATAACTTACACTTTTGAGCATGATGATTATGAGCATAAACAAGTAATGCTGTATTCTGGTTGTGTCTTCCACCAAAATGGTGATGACGATGATGCTTCACAAAAAATTAAAGCAATTGGTAATGGAAAGATTATCAGTGATAAAAAGTATAATAACTAAACTAATAGGGCACATCACATGTGATGCGCCCTATTTAGTTTTAAATTACATTGATGAGTAAATTGGCCAAGATAAAAGATCATCAATCTATTAAATTTCAAAATAATAGGAGAACTTAAAATTAATAAATTGCGTAAGAATTATCATGAAAAAAGCAAGTATTGTTCCACTATTTTTTAAAGGAAATTTCCTTTTTTGGAATACTGCATATGTGTTTTCATTAAAGAGTGGGCGAAAACTTAATCTTAAAGACTATCCTGAACTTAATAAATTGGGTTACTGAATTAAGGTTAATGATTAAACTAATTAACGGGTATGGTCACTTTTAGGGCTTCCGGCGTTTAGCTAAAAATTTTGTCGAATAACAGGGCTTCAACCAGATGATTTTTACGTAAATTTAGTTTCTGGTTCAATCATTGGCATATCTTTGGCAATTCAAACTTATGCAGCACCTGGAGCAGCAATTTTTGCTGTGGTAATGGCAGCAATTATGTATGCCTTTTTTGAGCAATCGCCAGTTCATAAGAAGGTAAGCCATGTAGCAGAGCAAGAAGAAGACGGCTTTGATGAATTTTAAATAGCTCATACAAAAATAATGTTAAGAAGCATTCTATTTTGTGAAGATCAAATAGGATGCTTTTGTTTTGTTTTTTTATTCACATATTCTACTAGCTTGAATTTTCCGACAAATGCAAGTTACTTTACTGGTAAAATTGTTCGTTTATATTTACTTGATTTCGCTTACATAAGTTACAAAAGGTTACATTAATTTACTATTATTATCAAAAATTTAGGTTAAAACTAAAATATATTGTGAAATATGTAATTAATTAGGAGGAGAAAGATGAATATTGCGAAAGCGATTCAAGTGACATTTTCCAATGCTGCGATAGTTAGCTCAGTAACATCAACAATTTTTATTATTTTATTGGGTTTTTATTTACGTAAGCGTAATATCTTTACAGAAAAGTATGGTAAGCTTTTATCTAAGATTGTTTTAACAGTTGCGCTTCCGGCTTTGGCATTCAACTCATTTATGCAGCCAATTAATGGCGAAACTTTTTCGCAAGGGATGAATGTGTTAATTTGGGGAATTGTAATTTATATTATTTTGATTTTGGTAACCCCAATTTCTTATGCCAAATATCCTAAAGATAAGCGGGATGTTCTAGCAATTTTAACCACTTTTGGTTCAACTACCTTTTTTGGAATTCCAATTGTTGGTGCGGTCTTTGGTACCAAGGGAATAATGTATAGCTCGATTTTTAATATTGGCTACCGGATTTTTTTATATTCTTATGCTTATATTAAGATGTCTGGCTTGAAAATGAATGCAAGCAATATCAAAAAAATGTTTGTCAATCCGGTGGTAATTGCTACTTTTTTGGGACTGATTATGTGGCTAGTGCAAAATTACATGCCACAGGTAGCTGTAAGACAAGCTGTTAATGGCGTAATTAATCCTGGTGCACCAATAATTAAGGTTGCCTTTTACCGAATTGATCAGACTGCAATTTGGCTGTACAAACCACTGCAATATCTGGCTAACCTAGCATCACCACTTGCTTGGCTATCAATCGGTGCTACTTTAGGTTCGACTTCATTTAAAAAAGCTGCGGAAAACAAGACTTCTTGGTACTACAGTTTTAATAAGGTTGTCTTAGTACCACTGCTTAACTTGGTAATACTGGTCATCTTAAATGTGACTAACATCTTACCGATTAGCTATGTTGCTTTAGGTACAATCATTATTATGATGGCTACGCCAACCGCTACCGTTGCTTCGTCTTATGCGATTAGCTTTGATCGTGAGGCGGTATTATCGTCCAATGCGTCCTTTGTATCGACAATTTTAGCGGTAGTGGCAATGCCATTTTGGATTGCCTTTCTCGGTGTTCTTAGTCAAAGCGGATTATTTCATTAATTAGGAGGTTTTTTATGTTTAAAATTGTTGCTTATGGCGTACGTGAAAATGAAGTAGATTACTTCAAGAAATTAAATAAATACCATTATGATGTGCAATTGGAACCTGAATTGTTAACTCATGATAATATTGAAACTGCCAAAGGCGCAGATGCTGTTTTGTTACGTGCCAATTGTAAGGCAGACGCACAAAACTTGGCGAAATTAAATGAGTGGGGCATTAAATACGTCTTTACTAGAACAGTAGGTTTTAACCATATTGATCTTAAGGCCGCAGCCAAATATGAAACGAAAGTTGCTCGTGTTCCGGCATATTCACCATACGCTGTAGCCGAATTAGCAATGACCCTAGGAATGATGCTCTTTAGACATACTGCTTTGGCAGTCGATATGACCAGGCAGGGAAACTTTAGTGTTTCGACCGCCACTTTTTCTGGGGAAGTTCATTCAAGTACTGTGGGAATTATCGGAACTGGTCGAATTGGGGCGACTGAAGCGCAGCTATATAGTGGAATGGGAACCAAAGTCTTGGGCTATGATCCTTATCCAAGCGACTTCGCTAAACAATATGTTGAATTTGTTGAGCAGGATGAATTGCTGTCAAAATCAGATATTGTTTCAATCCACGTGCCGTATTTCCCAGGTCAAAATGATCGTTTAATCGATGCGGACTTTTTAAAGAAAATGAAACCAACTGCTATTTTGGTTAATACGGCGAGAACACAACTTGCTGATTATCCTGCTATTATTAAGGCAATCACTCAAAATCAAATTGCTGGTTTTGCTAGTGATGTTTTACCAGACGAAGTTGAAGTGCTGGGACATGATTTTAAAGGAAATATCACTAATGAACTGACTAAGCAGTTAGTTGATTTATATCCTAAGGTTCTACTAACCCCGCACATTGGTTCTTACACGAGTCCAGCTTTAACCGATATGATTGCAGTCAGCTATGAAAACTTCCACCAAGTTTTAGAGACAGGTAAGACTGATAACGACGTTAAGTTAGACTAAGTTAATATACAAAAAAGCGAGCTATCAGCTGATAGTTCGCTTTTTATTTATTAGCTTTATAAAGTTTAATTGGTCGACCTACTTTTAGGTAATGTGTTTTGATTGTTAATTCATTAGTTTTTACTAAATAATCTAAATACTTTTTCGTGGTAATCCGTGAGAGTTTAGACTTACGGGCAATCTCCTGATTAGAAAAATAATCGGGTGTTTCTGCGATGATTGCCTTTATTTTGTTAAGAGAAAAATTTGATAGTCCTTTAGGCAAGGAGGTCATTTCTTTTTCTCCAGCAAAATTTTGTGTAATAAAAATCTGATCGAGTTCAGTTTGCGATAATTGTCGATCTTGGTTTAATACCTCATTATATTTTAGAAAATGCTCAATTGCCTTATGGAATCGCTCAAAAGAAAATGGTTTTACCAGGTAATCGAGTACGCCATAGTTTAATGCTTGGTTAATGCTTTGGCTATCTTTAGCAGCTGATAACATGATTACATTCGGATGGAGATTGTGCTTAATAAATAATTGAAGAAGCTCAGTACCTGAAATTTTGGGTAAATAAATATCGAGTAAGACCAAATCAAGCTGCATTTTTTGAGCAAGTGCTAAAGCTTTATCTGCTCTATCTACTTGATAAAGCTGCATTTTTGCAGGCGGAATTATTTTCATTAGGTACTGTTTATCAATTGAATTGACCATGGGGTCATCTTCCACAATGAGAATCTGTAACATTTTTACTCCTCGCTGTTAATCGGTAATTCAAGATAAAAATTGCTACCATGTGGATTACAAGGTGTAATGTCAATATAGCCGTGATGATTATCGATAATCTGCTTAACCAGCATTAAGCCGTAACCATGATCTTTACCTTTAGTAGAATATTTTTGCTTAAAAAGTTGTTCTCGGACAGCAGGCGGAATACCACTACCGTTATCGGTCACTTCTATAATCAGGGTTGTACTTTCGGTATCATAATTAAGTTCGAGTTTAATGGCACCACTGGTATCAATGGCAGCTAAGGCATTGTCGATTAAGTTACCCAATATCTTGATCAGATCAAGATTTAATTTGTCTGAAACAATTGCTTGTGGCAAATAGGAATCAGGAGTAAGTGTCAAAGTCACTTTTTGCTCTTTAGCCTGATTAATTTTACCGGTTAAAAACCCGACTAAAGCTGGTGGTTCAATCTGCTGGTTTAGCTGGCCAAACTCTTGCTGGTAATTAGCATTAACTTTGCCAATAAAATTAGTAACATTATCATATTGCTTTAATTCAATCATACCGTAAATTGCCTGTAATTTATTGCGAAATTCATGCGATTGCGCTCTAAGCGCTTGAATGTATTGCTCACTTCCAGCTAATTGTTCAGACAGTTGTTGATATTTGGATTGATCTTGCAGTAGGGCAATTTGGCCATAAGTTTTGTCATGATAAACTAGCCTATTAGTGGATACAATGTATTCTTTAGCGTTAATTAAGAGCGGAACATTGGTCTTATTTTGTGAATGATTATGATTAAAAATCAGTTCAGCTAAATTGGAATCTAGTGCAGTACCCACTTTAACTGCTGGAAATGTTTTTTTAGCTAAATAATTGGTTGTAATTACGATGTTTTGTTCATTAACGGCAATTAAGATTTCATCAATACTATCAATAATAGCATGTAATTCCGTCAGCTTGGTAGCAATTTCATTTGGTTCCATATTAAAAAGAGATTTTTTAATCCTTTGCGCTAAAAAAAGTGCCAAAATTATGCCGGCACATAAAGCAAATAATGAACCAAGAATAACCGATTTTTGAGCAGATAAAATTGCTCGGTTAATTGAGCTATCGGTTAGACCAACGCAAACAATGCCAACTTGTTGTTTGTTCTTGAAAACAGGGACAAAGATGCGATAACCCGTTCCTAAAATTCCTTTACGATGTGAATAATGGATTTTACCAGTGCTTGATTTCTTAGCATCTTGCGGAGAACTAAATCTTTTGCCAATCCGACTAGTATCAGGGTGTGAGTAGCGCATTAATTTCCGGTCTAAAATGACAACGAAATCAACATGAGATGCCTGTGTAATTTGATTGGCATATTTTTGCAATGAATTATTTTGGGTGGGCTGGGGATGCTTTTTTAGAGTTTCCTTAACGGTTGCATCTTGAGCAGCAATTCTAGCAACTCCAGCGATTTCTTCTTTGATTATTTGCTTTTGACTCTGTTTGACGTGGTATGAAGCGATACTGCCAGCAGTAATAACAAAAATAACTGTTGTTAAAAAAACTAGTAAAACAGATTTAGTTCTTAAGCTAAAGCGTGATTTTCGTAGCATGTTTTTCCTTTTTATATCGTTACAACTGATTACTACTAGTATAAACTACTAAATCATAAAAAAGCTTAACTTAAAGGAAGATTTTATCAAGTGCTTAAATAAATAACTAAAATATCTTTTAAACTAAAAATAGCAGTCATAACTGATAGTTACCAGCTATACTTAAAGTTAATTGATGTCAAAAATTGCAGTTTTAATAGAAGCCTTTAAAGGTGACTAATGTAAATAATCTCAGGTTACTAAATTCACTAAGTGAATTAATCAATTCTCATTATGATAGTGGCAATCACGCAATTACCACTACTTAGTGGAAAATCTCTCCCGATTAGACCAGGTGACTGTTAATGAAATTATCAATCATGCTTAATGTTTTGCAATCTGTTGTCAGACACTTTTGCGAAAAATTAGGTTATTCAAGTTTGATTGATTTGAAATCATCGTTTTCTAAAATAATTTTCCCTATTGATTACTGTTTCTACTTCTGGAAAATACGCTGAAATTTTGAATGATTTTTTACGAGAATTATCGGGAGACAAAATTTTGTAAAGAAGCCATTGATTTAATAATTTTTGAACAACATGATATAGAATAGATTTAGAAAGAAGAAATAACTTGCAGCTAATTATTCTTAATCCGTTTATCAAACATGTTCAAACATTGACAAACAAAATAGAACAATTATACTAAAAGATGAACTAAGTTAGTTGCTTAATCTAGTTTAAAAAGTAGGTAACCATGTTAAAAAGTGAAAGATTAAAGACGATTTTACAGATAGTGAACACGCAAAAGTTTGTAACAGTTGATGAATTGGCCCAAGCCCTCAAGGTGTCTGATATGACAATTAGGCGGGATCTAAATGAATTGCATAAGTCCAACAAGATTATGCGTATTCACGGTGGCGCACAGATTTTGTCAGACCAAAGCCGTATTGAAAAAAGTTACAAACAAAAAAGAGAGATTCATAGTAAGGAAAAGATTGAAGTTGCTAAGCGCGCCTGCAATCTAATTCATGAAAATGATTCAATTTATGTTGGTCCGGGCACTACTTTAGAATTAATGGTTGCCAACCTGAAAGTTAAGCATCTCAGGATAGTGACTAATTCACTGCCAGTTTTTGAAGTGGCTAAAAACAGTCCTAATAATTATGATCTGATCATGATTGGCGGTTCTTATCGGAGAATCAGTGGTGCTTTTTTAGGAGCTCTTGCTAATAGTGAACTTGCAACAATGTCTTTTTCAGTCGGCTTTGTAGGTGTTAATGGTATTAAGGATACTTCTATGACAACAGCTAACTTAGAAGAGGGTCAAACCGAGAAAATTGGATTGGACCATTCACAAATCAAATTGATAGTGGCTGATTATTCTAAATTGGATCACAGCGATTTTCATCAATTTTATGACTTGCGCGATGTTGATGGTTTGATTACTAATCGTGGTATCGATCCTGAATTGGAAAAACATTATAGTCAATTTACAACTATTTATAAGTAGTTGTTTTGAGAGGAGTTTTAGCTATGAAAGTTGTTATTGGTAGCGATCAGGCTGGCTTTGACTTAAAGGAAAAAGTCAAGCAGTACTTGGAGGATCACAATTATGAGGTCTTGGACGTTACAACAAAAGCAGCAGCAGATTTTGTTGAATCTAGCTTGCTAGTTACACGTGAAGTACTGGATAACGGTATTAAAAAAGCCATCATGTTTGATGAATATGGTGTAGGATCGGCAATGGCTTCTAACAAGGTCAAAGGGATGGTTACCGCAAATGTGAACGAGGAAAGAACTGCCCACATGACAGCGATGCACAACGGTGCCAAGGCTATCGCTTTGGGAAGTGGCATTGTTGGTGAAAAATTAGCCTATTCGATCGTGCAACATTATCTTGATACTGATTATGCTGGCGGACGGCATCAGATTCGGCTAAACATGTTAGAAGAAATGATCTAAGGGAGGGCTAAAAATGTTAGATAATGATCGACCACAACCAGAATTTGTTGATCCTAAAATTGATAAGCATACGGTGATTGCCTTGGGTAATGACCATATTGTGACTGCAATTAAAATGGCTATTTCTGATCACCTTAAGGATGAGGGCTATCGTGTAATTGATGAAGGTACACATGACAACACAAGAACTCACTATCCAATGTATGGTAAACGTGTGGCAGAAGATGTTGCTGATGGCCGTGCTGATCTCGGCATCGTTCTTTGCGGGACAGGCATCGGTATTTCAACGGCCGCTGATAAAAATGAGGGTATTCGAGCAGCGATGGTTGGCGACGCTACTCAAGCTGAATATGCCCGCCGTGAATTAAATGCAAATGTTATTGGCTTTGGCGGTATTGTCCTTGGACGTGATTTCATTTTTGATATTGTAGATTCATTTTTGAATGCTAGGTATGCCCCAACTGACGATAACCGCAAATTAATTACCAAAATTGATGGTATTGCAAAGCCGAATCCTGATCAAAAGGATAATGTTCACTTCTTTGATGAAGAAAATAAGAAGTGGGCCGAAGGCGTATACCACGACTAATAAAAGTAAATAAAAAACAAAATTTAATCGCACACAAATACAAAAGATCATGCAGAGATTGTCGTGGTCTTTTTTTGTACTCGGTAAGGCAGAGGGAAATTTGTTTAATAAAATCAGAATGAGAAACAAAGTTTCACTATTTCAATTTGTAGAAAATTAAGAAAATTTGTTGCAATTTTGAATCCGGTTACATATAATATTTATAGACAAGCAAACAAAATAAAACATTTTCAAACAAAATCGAAAATTTATTTAGTGTGAAAAGGAGAGAAAAATGGTTACAAGAGAAGAAATATCAATGGCAGGCTTTGAAATTGTTGCATATGCGGGAGATGCAAAAACTGCACTAATGAATGCATTAGATGAAGCACAAAAAGGCAATTATGATAAAGCGCGTGAACTTGTTAAAAGTGCAGATGTTTCACTTAACGATGCCCATAATTCCCAAACCAGGCTAATGAGTAAAGAAGCCAGTGGTGAGGAGATGGAAACAACCTTTATTATGTCTCATGGCCAAGATACTTTGATGACTACGATGCTCTTGAGAGATCAGGCTAAGTACTTTATCGATTTATATGAAAAATACAATATTACCCTTAAAGAACTTGAACAATTAAAGAAAAACGAGTAATAGGAAAAGAGGATAAGTATGAAGGTCGTAATAAAGCAAATTGAAAAAGCCCAACCGATTTTTCAAAAAATAGCTGCAAATAAGTATTTACGGGCAGTTAGAGATGGATTTATTGCTCTAATGCCGATCATTATTTTTTCGAGTATTTTTCTCTTAATTGCCAATGTACCCTTGATTTGGCACTTTGCATGGCCCGTTAAAGTGGCCAATGCGTTAAATATGTTTTATAACATGTCAATGGGTGTTCTAGCATTGATGGCTTCTTCATCCGTGGCCAAAGCTTTAACTGATTCGTTAAACTTAGATCTACCTAAAATCGCACAGATTCCAACAATAGGTGTGCAGTTTACAGCACAGATTTCATTTATTTTGGTTGCAGTAGATACTTTGACAGATAAGCTAAATAATATTTATTTTGCAATTTCAATGATTGGTACTAAAGGCTTGATTTGTGCATTTCTTGTAGCATTTATTGTTCCTAATGTTTATTATGTGTGTTTTAAAAATCATATAACGATTAAGTTGCCGAGCGCTGTACCTCAAAATATCGCAAGTGCTTTTGAAAATATTATTCCCTTTGCAATAAGTACCGGTTTCTTCTGGGTGTTTTCCTTGGTATTTAGGGCACTAACCGGAACCAATTTAGCTGCTTGGATTATTCAAGTTCTTTCTCCGCTGTTCACGGCTGCGGACGGTTATGTGGGTTTAGCAATTGTTTATGGCGCAATGGCTTTCTTTTGGTTTATTGGTATCCAAGGACCATCAATCGTTGAACCAGCTGTAACCGCAATCTATTTGAGTAATGTAGAATCAAATTTAACTGCTTGGAAAGCAGGAAATATTGCTGGTGCTAACCATATATTGGCGCAAGGTACGCAATATTTTGTTGCAACCCTTGGAGGAACTGGCGCAACCCTGGTTATTACTTTGATGTTTGCTTTTTGGGCCAAATCTAAGGGGCTAAAAGCTGTTGGTCGCGCTGCGTCTATTCCGGTACTATTCGGTGTTAATGAACCAATTCTTTTTGGGGCACCGCTAATCTTAAATCCAGTCTTCTTTATTCCTTTTATATTAACACCAATCGTTAATGTTTGGCTCTTCAAAATTTTTGTTGATATCTTCCATATGCCTGGTTTTATTTATAATCTGCCATGGACTACGCCAGGTACGTTGGGTCTTATCATGGGAACCGGCTTTTCAATCGTTGCAATTGTCTTATCTATTGTATTGTTGGTTGTTGATACGGTAATGTATTATCCGTTCTTCAAGGCCTATGATATTCAGAAGTGTAACGAAGAAAAGCAACATGCTGAGGAAGATCAAAATGATGCAAATTCTACAGCAGTTATTTCTCATAATGAAGAAACAGCTGGTGAAGTAAACACAATAAATGATGGTCAAACAGCTAAAGCAGGTTTATCTAGTAAGATACCACTTTCAAAAACCAAAGATGGTAAAGAATTAAATGTCTTGGTTCTGTGTGCAGGTGGCGGAACTAGTGGAATTTTAGCCAAGGCCCTAAATAAGTTGGCAAGTGAAAATTCATTGCCTTTATCTGTGGCCGCTACATCGTTTGGATCACATCATGATTTACTAAGCGGTATGGATATTGTTATTTTGGCTCCTCAAATGCATGCTATGAAGGATGAGCTTGAGAAGGAATGCAAACAGAATAACGCTAAAATGATTACTACAACTGGTAAACAATACATTAATATGACACAACATGCTGATAAGTGCTTAGACTTAATCATCACAAATATTTCAGATTAAAGAATTAATGGAGAAATTGACAATGAGTTTATTAAATAGAGTACAAAAATTACCTAATGACTTTGTATGGGGTGGTGCTACAGCAGCCTATCAAGTAGAAGGAAGTACAAAGGTTGATGGGAAGGGAGAAACAATGTGGGATGCGTATTTGCGTAAGCAAGGAAGGTTTTCTCCTGACCCAGCCAGCGATTTTTATAATTGTTACCCCGAAGATATTAGATTGGCCAAGAAATATGGTTTGAATGCAATCAGAGTTTCAATTGCCTGGACGAGAATTTTTCCACAAGGTTATGGTTCTGTTAACCAAAAAGGGGTAGATTTTTATCATAATTTGTTTAAAGAATGTCTTGATAATGGTATTGAACCATATGTCAGTCTTCACCATTTTGATAGTCCAAAGAATTTGTTTGAAGATGGTGATTGGCTTAATCGTAAAAACATTGATTACTTTGTTGATTATGCCAAGTTCTGCTTCAATGAATTTAAGGAAGTTAAGAACTGGTTTACCATTAATGAATTAATTTCACTTGCTTACTCGCAATACATTGCAGGTACCTTCCCGCCTAATCATCACTTTGATGTAACAAGTGCTATCCAAGCTGAGCACAATGAACTGCTTGCTCATGCTCGTGTGGTTAACTTGTATAAGAGTATGAATTTGTCAGGACGAATTGGGTTAATTCATGTTCTGCAGCCAGTTTATCCAATCTCTGACTCCGAAGAAGATAAGCATGCGGCAAAACTTGAGGATGCCTTCCTAAATAAATTTTTACTTGATGGAACATTTTTAGGTTATTATTCTAAAGACACTATGACTTCGATTAATGAAATATTGCGGTTAAATAATGCCCACCTAGATATTCAAGATGGTGATCTAGATATTTTAGCTAAAGCTGCGACTCAAAATGATATTTTTGGTTTAAATTATTATCAAAATCAATTTATTAAGGCTTATCAAGGTGAGAGTGAAAATCACTTTAACGGAACAGGTGCTAAAGGGACATCATCCTTTAAATTTAAGGGTGTTGGCGAAATAGTTAAGAAACAGGGTGTACCGACTACTGATTGGGACTGGAATATTTTTCCTAAGGGACTTTATGACATTTTACTTCGTGTTAATCATGACTACCCCAACTGTCAAACGATTTATATTACCGAAAATGGCTTAGGATACAAAGACCAATTTGATGGTACAGATAAAATTATCGATGACCAGCCAAGAATCGATTTTATCGATCAGCATATAGATGCACTTCTTAAAGCAAAAAATAAGGGCGTCAATGTACAAGGATATTTTGTTTGGTCACTCCAGGATCAATTTTCTTGGGCTAACGGCTATAATAAGCGGTACGGATTATTTTACGTTGATTTTGAAACCCAAAAGCGTTATATAAAGAAGAGTGCACTTTGGTTTAAAGAACTAGCGGACACAATGAAATAATATTTTAGGTAGGGATATATTGTATCTCTATTTTTTTGTCTGTAATAATATTGTTATATTATTTTGCTTTAGTAGTTTTTTTTCTGACGTATTTGTGCGTGGATCCAACATGTATCTTAGCGTATAAGTGAATGTCATAAAAATGCTCCAATAATTAATTAATATGACTGATTTTGTAAAAATATTTTAAATATAGTAATAATTGATAGCAAATATAAAATATTTATAAATTAAGTAAAACTTTTCTAAATTTAGTCATTATATGTAAATCTTTTCAAGTATATTGATAGCGCTTTAATCAATAGCTAAATAAGTATATAATTGCAATGTGCGATTAAAATAAAAGGAGATATATAATGAGAACAATTACTTCTACCGTTGCTAAACATATGGAAAATTTATCAACTGAAGATGGTATCATTAGTGCATTAGCAATTGATCAACGTGGATCGCTTAAAACAATGCTGGCCGATGCAGCAAATAAACCAGCAGATGAAACAACAATTGTTGATTTTAAAAAGGCCGTTTCAAGTGAACTAACACCGTATGCTTCATCAATATTGACTGATCCAGAATACGGTCTTCCTGCTACTAAAGTTAGAGATAAGAATTGTGGTTTACTGCTTTCTTATGAAAAAACTGGTTATGATACAACTGTACCTGGTAGAATGCCTGATTTAATTGAGAATCAATCTGGGTTACGAATTAAGAATGAGGGTGGTGATGCAATCAAATTTTTAGTTTATTATGATCCAGACGAGGGAGAAGAAATCAATGATAAAAAGAAAGCTTTTGTTGAAAGAGTAGGTGCTGAGTCAAAAGCTAATGAATTGCCATTTTTCTTAGAAATATTGACTTACGATGCTAAAATTAATGATACTAAAGGCGAAGATTTTGCTAAAGTTAAGGCTAATAAAGTTATTGCAACCATGCAAGAGTTCTCAAAACCTCAATATAATGTGACGGTTTTAAAGGTGGAAATTCCCTTTAATCTTAAGTATGTTGAAGGCTTTAATGGCGATAACAACGTTATTTATACTCAAGCTGAAGCTAAAAAATTATTGAAAAAGCAATCTGAAGCAACCGATCTACCGTATATCTTCTTATCAGCTGGTGTAACAAGCGAGGAATTTATTGCTGAGATTAAAATGGCTGAGGATGTGGGAGCAAAATTTAATGGCGTTCTTTGCGGGCGAGCTACCTGGAAACCAGCGATTAAACCGTTTGCTGGTGAAAATGAAGAAGCTGGACGTAAATGGCTTGCAACTAAAGGTAAGGAAAATATTGAAAATTTAAATAAAGTGCTCAGCGGTGCAAAATCCTGGCGTGAAAAATTAAAAATAGAATAATTAAACAGTATAGGAAAAGCCATCTATTGTATAGATGGCCTTTTTATTTGCTTTCATAAAAACCAGTTCTAACAGAATAAGCATCACTAAAAATACGTGTCATAATTTGTAAAGGTAAGCGTGAACGCACCTCATATTCAGGAAAGTAATTTGTTTTTGACATATATCCGATAAATGACATGGTGGAATAAGGCATGATACTTCCGGCTGGATTGGTAGTAAAAGTTAGAGTTGGTATTTCATTTTTATTCAAAATGGCTGCTGCTGCAACTAGTTCTTCGGTTTCGCCATTTAGAGTAATAAAAATTGCAAGTGCATTAGGTTTAATTTTACTAGCCATAGTTTTAATAATATTTGGATCAGAATGAAATTCACAATATTTCCCAGTTAACTGCAACTTAACCATTAATTCATTGGCAATTGATTCTGATAAACCTCTGGCAAAAATATAAATAATTTTTGCTTGTCTAGTTAATGAAATACTATCTTCAATCGTGCTGTAGCTAAGATTATGGAGGGTATTATTCATTTCAATCTCGTTTTTAGTAATGACATGACGGATTTTATCGTCAGCGTCATTTAAGACGCTAAAGGCAGAGTTTGATTTACTCTTTAATTTTAAAGATTCACGGTAAGAAGTATAACCGCTATAGCCCATTTTTTGCATTGTGCGTACGATTGTCGCAGTAGATACATTTGCGAATTGACTTAATTTAACTATTGACATTTTTGCAATTTGTTCAGGATTATTTTCGACAATGTTCCATAAGTGGAGTTCAGCAGAACTGAGTTCTTTGGTTGGCATTGATTTACCTCATTTGTAAAACTTTTTCTATATTATAAAAGTAAACGCTATCATTAAGAAAAATGTTACAACAAATTATCTATATAATAAAGTAAAAGTCAATAAAAAGGAGTGAAAATTTTGATTTATACAATAACTCTAAATCCGGCAATTGATTTAGTGATTGTGACAAAAAAGTTGGAACCTAAGGTAGTTAATAGAACTGAAAAATTTGAATTGCAACCAAATGGTAAAGGCGTTAACGTATCATTTATTTTGAAAAAATTAGGTATAGATAGTGTTGCTACTGGTATTGGTGGTGGTTTTACATTGGATTATATCGTTTCTGGATTAAAGGAAAAAGGTATACAAACTAATTTTTTTAAAGTTAAGGAACCAACTAGAGTTAATGTTTTTACAAATGTCATTGACGAAAATACTGAATATAAAGAGGTAAATCCGGGACCTATAATTAATCAAACCGTTCAGGATAAATTTTTGCAGTATCTAACCACTAATTTGGTAACTAATGATATTGTAGTGATTTCTGGAAGTTTTTCCAAGGGAATTAAACCCAATATTTTGGTTGAAATTGCTCAAATTGCTAATAATAAGAAAGCTAAGTTAGTTATCGATAGTAGTTATGCCGCAATTCTTGATACTTTGCCATTTCAACCATTTTTGCTAAAACCGAATGATGCAGAATTAGCAAAACTTTTTAACTGCAAGGAAAAATTAACTAAAAAGAAAATCGTAGAATTGTCACAAAAATTAGTGGCAGGTGGTTGTAAAAATGTTTTGGTTTCTTTAGGGGCACAAGGAGCAGCATTAATTAATGATAATCGCATTTTATTTGCCAATGCGCCCAAAATCAAAGTAGTCAATTCAGCTTGTGCAGGCGATACAATGCTGGGAACTTTTATTGCTCTATTAGAAAAAAATAAATCAGTTGAAGAAGCTTTAAAGATGGCGGTGGCGGCAGGTAGCGACACTGCAAGCAGAATTGGCTTAACAGAGTTTGCTTTAGATGAATTATTACCACAGATTTCAGTAAAAGAAGGGGTGTATTAATATGGCAAAATATGATTTGGTAGGTGCAACAGGTTGTGCTACTGGTGTTGCGCATACTTTTATGGCCGAAGAGGCCTTGGAAAAGGCCGCGAAAAAGCTGGGCTATACGATCAAAATTGAAACTCACGGACAAACTGGGGTTGAAAACCATTTGACAGCTGAAGAAATAAGAGAAGCTAAAGCTGTAATTGTTGCATCTGATATAGATGTTGATACTGATCGTTTTGCAGGTAAAAAGTTAGTTGTAGTCCCTGTGGCTCGTGGATTAAAAGAACCTGAAGAGTTGATCAATCGTGCATTGAATGCTCCTATTTATAAAGAAGGTCAAAATTCGGGTAATTCTGATGTGATTAGTGAAAATAATCAAAGTGTAGGAAACAAATTGTATACATCACTAATGAATGGTGTATCGCATATGTTACCATTTGTTGTTGCAGGTGGTGTTTTGATTGCAATTTCCTTCTTCTGGGGAATTAATTCGGCTGATCCTAAGAGTAGTGAATACAATCAATTTGCAGCTATGTTAAACACAGTCGGTAGTACAACAATGAATTTGATGGCTCCAGTTTTAGGAGCGTATATTGCAGAAGCACTAGCTCAAAGAACAGGTTTTGTTGTTGGATTAGCTGCTGGTTTTATTACATTTAATGGTGGTGGTGGATTCTTAGGAGCTATTGTTGGTGGTTATTTAGCAACAATTGTGGTTTGGGGATTACAAAAATTATTTAAACCATTACCAGATGATAAATTTCGCGGCTTAAAATCAATTTTCCTATTTCCAGTTCTAGGAGTTTTAATCACTGGTTCCATCATGTATTTATTAAATACACCGATTAAAGCGATTAATGTAGGTATGATGACATGGCTCAAAGGTTTTGAAAACACTAATCCAATTTTACTGGGAATCATTGTCGGAATAATGTGTGCATCTGATTTTGGTGGCCCAATAAATAAAGCTGCCTATGTTACAGGAACAGTTTTACTTGCTCAAGGTAATTATTTCTTTATGGCTGGTGTTTCTGCCGCATGTATTGCTCCACCATTAGCTACAGGATTCGCTGTTTTAATGAATCCTAAAGCATATTCTAAGAGTGAAAAAACAGCAGGCTATGTTAACTTTTTGCTAGGATCAACTCATATTACTGAAGGTGCTATTCCATTTGCTGCAAAGCATCCTTTATGGAATATTCCAGCTTTTATGGTGGGATCAGCAGTAGCAGCAGTATTGACATATATTACTAAAATTAGTGTTCCTGCACCTCACGGCGGTTTTATTGTTTTACCATTAGTTAACAAGCCCCTTTTATGGGTTTTATGGATTATAATAGGTTCAATTATCTCTGGTGTTTTATTGGCACTAATTGCTGGACGATTCGCAAAAAAAGATACAGTATCCGCTGAAAATAGTGTGATAACTACTTCTTCTAAAATAAAAAATGGAACGTCAGCAATAAATGAGGAAACATTTGATCCAAGTGATATCTTAGAAATAAGAAATATTAAAACAGATGTTGATATACCAAATCGTGATGAGGCTTTAAAATATTTAGCTGATTTTGCAGTTAACAATAATTTAGCTAATGATAGTAAAAAGGTTTATGCCAGTTATGCTAACCGTGAACAAGAAGGTTCGACGGGGATGACAGATGGTTTTGCAATACCACATGCTCAATCAGCTGCAATTGAAAAATCAGCAATGCTAATTCTTAAATTAAAGCATCCAATAGACTGGCAATCACTAGATGGGCAGAAAATTGATATAGTAATTTCATTTTTGATTCCACAAGTTGATAGTAATGAGCACCTAAAATATTTGTCGAATACAGCCAAGTTGCTAACTCATGAAGATTTTATTGCTAAGCTAAAGATTGCTAATACGGCTCAAGATATTTTTAACTTGTTTAAAAATACTAAAATTTAAAATATGGATTAATAGAGGAAAAATCCAAGTGTTTTTCCTCTATTATTTTTTATAAATATAATTTGTACCATATATTTCCTTTTGAGTTAATGATATTAACTTTTTTGTAAACAAAAAGCTTTCTCAAAGAGAAAGCAAAAGTTAACAACTTTAATTTTTAATCTTCGACTTTTTTGGCTTCAGCCAAGGCCTGCATGATTGAATCATTTTTAGAATGACAATCTTTGATCATTTGCCAGTCTTGTTCACTTAATTTAACGATATACTTACTCAATTCATTCACCCTTTCTTTGAAATCTTAACTTTTATAATAGCACTTTTCATGATTAAAGAAGAAAAGCAAAAATAATATTTTCATTTATGTTGCAAAATCAGAGGTTTAGTTAGAATATACCGATGGTAAATTTTTATTTTTGTATGTGACAAGTATATTCAGAATCTTTATCAGGACTTAATTTTCAATTTTGCATGAATGTGAAGCAAATGTTACAAGTATGACATTATTTTTAACAGAAGTAATATTTTTTTAAAGACTGAGTGATATTCCTGTTATAGTTCTGCAATTTAAACACTGTAGTATGTAAGCAATTGAATTGATTAATGCATATTTGTCAATTTAATGAGGAAATGATATGAAATTTGATAAGGAGAGAATTTTTTTGAAGGTAAAATCAATCTTAGTTAAATCAGCAGCAGTAGCAGCATTATCTGTTTCAGGCGTTGCGCTGATGAACAGCACTAAAACTAATACTGTTCATGCAGCTACCGTTGAAAATGATGCAGCAGTTGTAACTGTGAACTATGTTGAAGGTAATGGTATTCACGTTTGGAATAGTTACGAGCAGCCTGAAGCTACTGGACAAATTTTACCAAGTAATTCATCTTGGAAAGTCATAAAAACTGCCTATGACCATAATGGAGAAAAATGGTATGATTTAGGCAAAAATCAATGGGTAAAAGCTGAATACGTAAATTCAGGCTATTATCCAGCAAATATAAATGAAACCGAAACTCAATCTCAAGTAGCAGTAGAGTCTGATAGTTCTACTGTTACTACAAATAATAATCCTACCAATACACAGAATGAGACAATGGTTGGAAATGATGTAGAATCTAGTGCCAAGGCTTGGATTGCTAATCGTGAATCAGGTAGCTCATATAGTGCACAAAATGGTCAATATATTGGTAAGTATCAACTAGCAGCTGCATATTTAAATGGTGATTATTCCGCTGCTAATCAAGAACGTGTTGCCAATCAATATGTTGCTAGTCGTTATGGCTCATGGGCAGCGGCTAAACAATTTTGGCAAGCAAATGGTTGGTACTAATTGTTTTAAATAAATTCAATATACAAAACAGGAGCTAGGTAACCTTATTAGCTCCTGTTTTTGCTATAAATTATGAAATAATTTAAATAATAGTTATAAAAATTAATAATACATTGGCAATAATTATTAATTAGTTTTAAAATTATTTAATAATGATGAACAAATTATTTAAAAGATACTGTTGAGGAAAATTTAATGAAAAAAAGCCAAGCTACTATTGTAATAGTTAATATCATTTTTTCAGTAATTATTTCAGTCAAATTTGTAAATAAGCCACAGGAAATAATCGCGACTACAGTTAATAGATATGTAAAAACTAGAGCAAACGAAAAGGCCAGACTTTATAACAGCTCAGGTAAATTAGCGCATCTATATGCTATGCCTAAAAGAAAATATCAGTATAGTGAAAAAAAGAAATTAGGACGAAAGAAACTTTTGGCCTATAAAATAGGAAATAATTCTCAGTGGCTTCTGGCAAAGGATGCTCAGCTGGTTAAAAAGAGTAAAGCAAAAGTACGAGTTAAGCCTAATATTAAAAAATATGTGCGAGCAACAATAAAATTACCGCAAGGTTATACTAAAAAAGAATTGTTAAAGGCCTATCAGGGAAAAGCTAGTCAAGCTTTTATTGATGCATCAATGTATGGCATGAAGGTAAACGATTTTAGTCGGTTAAAACTTGGGGAAAATACCAAAGATAAAAATACAAAAGTAGATGTAGCTAATCTTAGCGCTGATCAATTGGCTACAATCAGTTCTTTTTCATTACGGTTAATTAATGAAGCTAGAAGAGATTTAAAGTTAAAGCCATGGCGAGAAAGCTATGGTGCAAGTAAACTGGCTGACGATATAGCCAGAGAGTACTTTGTCAATAATAGAACTATTAGAGAAAGTCATTATGTAGAGGGAATTGTACGAGCTTGTCATAAAAATGGATTGAACTTTGACAATAATTATATTGAAGATATGGCGGGCTTTTATAATCATAATCAAATAATGACCATGACAGAATTAAAACAATGCGTCTATTTTGGCTTAAAGCAAATGATTTTTGGTTATGTAGGTAGTGGTGAAGCTGGACGTTTTGACCGCAGTAACTATAAAGAATGGGAACATGCTGGAGATTTATTTAACACGCAAGGTTCTCTATATGATGGCGATTATAATTATTTTGGCTTTAGTATTTCTGTTACAAATAATATTTGTTCAATGCACTTTATCAGCATACCGACCAACGTTGTTAAAAATAAAAAATATAATTTTGCTTTTCAACCCTAGGATAAAATTAGTCTTTACTAGATTAAATTTTTATAGTGAGAATTAAGGTGTAAAGGAAAAAATATGGCAATTTATCTTCAACAAGCAACAAATAAAGATATCACAAAAATTATGCAAATTATTAATCAAGCTAAGCAGTTATTAAAAGAAGATGGTAACCCACAATGGCAGAATGGACGACCAAATCAGGAAATAATTACAACTGATATTGTAAAAAAACAAGCTTATTGTCTAATGGTCGATCAACAAATTGCTGGTATTGCCATTTTACAAACGACTCCAGAAACTACTTATGCCAAGATTGATGGGGCATGGCATCAAGAGCACCTGCAATATGCAACAATTCACCGAATAGCTATTTCAGCTAATTTTCGTGGACAGCATTTAGGCCAATTTTTTATGTCGAATTTGATTTCACAAGGAAAGTTAAAGGGGATTAACAATTTTAGAATTGATACCCATCCTGTTAACTTAAGAATGCAAAAGTTAATTAAAAAAACAGGTTTTAAATATCGTGGAACTATTCAAATTGACCAAACCAAAGATGGCCTGCGTTATGCTTATGAACTTAACCTATAAAAAAATTATTTTTTACTTGACTTAGAAGCAATAATTTCATATACTATTTATCGTTGAGTGACAAGTAAAAGCTCAAATGAATTGGGTTATAGCCAAGTGGTAAGGCACTAGTTTTTGGTACTAGTATGCGCTGGTTCGAATCCAGCTAACCCAATTGTTCATACGAACACCCGACCCGAAAATAGACAGCTAGCTGTCTATTTTTTTTTGCTTTTAAATAATTGGTATTATTATGAAAAAATAGGTAGAAAATAATTGCAATTAAATGTATAATTGATGAAAATATAAAGAGGATAGGTGAAAAAATGGTTGATTTGATAAAATACATGAAGTCTGGTTTAACTGATATTCCCCAAAATTTAATTTTAAAATTTTCAGATTATGCCAGTAAAATTCCTGATGTAGTTAAGTTTACTATTGGTGAACCTGACTTTGACACTCCTGTGCATATTAAAGAAGCTGCCCAAAAAGCAATTGTACAAAATCACTCACATTATGCGCCATCAAACGGGACAATAGGTTTACGACAAGCAGCGGGTGCATTTTTAGCTCAAAAGTATGGGCAAAAATATGATCCTGAAACTGAAATTTTGGTTACTAATGGGGTAACTGAGGCAATTTTTGATACAGTAATTGCAACTCTAAATCCAGGCGATATTATGGTTGTTCCTACTCCAATATTTCCATTATATATGAGTGATGCCAGAATGATTAGTCAGCAAATTAAAATTGTTGAAATCGATACTTCAGCGGATAACTTTAAATTGACGCCCAATAAATTACAAGCGGTACTTGATCAATATGGGGATCGCGTGCGCTTATTAATAATGAATTATCCAAATAATCCAACTGGTGTGACTTATAGTCAAGCGGAACTAGATTCTTTAGCCAATGTGATTCGCGATAAGCCAATCTTTGCCTTATGTGATGAAATTTATAGTGAACTTTGTTATGATCAAGATCATGCATCAATGGAAAAAACTTTACACGATCAAGTTATTTTACTAAATGGTGTTTCTAAATCTTGGGCAATGACTGGTTATCGTATTGGTATTATTTGTGCACCAAAAAATATTGTGGCACAAATTGCAAAAGTTCATCAATTTATAGCTACTACTGAGCCTACACCAATGCAGGATGCAGCTGAAGAAGCCTTTAAAAATGGGATGAATGATGCGCAATTAATGAAGGCAGAGTTTAAAAAGCGACGCGATGTTTTATATAACGGATTGACTAAGTTAGGTTTTACTTGTGTTAAACCTCAAGGAGCCTTTTATATTTTTGCTAAAATTCCTGCTAGTTTTGAGCAAGATGACAATAAATTTATCTATGATTTAGTTGACAAGGCTCATGTTGCAGTTACAGGCGGTTCCTGTTTTGCCCAAGCAGGAGCGGGTTATATTAGATTCTCTTATGCGGTTTCGATGGCACAAATTGATGAAGGTCTAAAGCGTCTTGAAAAATATATAAATGAAAATAAAAATTAAGCAAAAAATTGCTTGCAATTATGCACGTTTTTCGGTAATATAATTTACGTGCGTAACGGAGGAGTAGCGAAGTGGCTAAACGCGGCGGTCTGTAAAACCGCTCTCTCTGAGTTCGGCGGTTCGAATCCACCCTCCTCCATTGTCACTGGGTTATAGCCAAGTGGTAAGGCACTAGTTTTTGGTACTAGTATGCGCTGGTTCGAATCCAGCTAACCCAATAAGATAATTGATTTAAGGCAGCTGTGATAGTTGCCTTTTTACTTGCTTTTATGCAAAAATATGCGGCAATAGGTTAAGGACTACTTGTACTTACTATAATTTATAAAGTAAGCACAAATAGTAGGAAGTGGACGTTGATTTTTTTATCAAAAGGAGAATTTTTATGGCTAGACTAGTTAAAGTTGGTGCTAGTATTGAAGAAACTAATTGGCATGAGGCTTTAAAGGATCTCAGAACAGATGATGTTCTCCTTTTGGAACCTGGATTTTATGATTTACCACAGGGGATATTATTTTCTGATATTACAATTAAAGGTACGGGAACTTTGCCTGAAGATACAACTATTTTAGGCTGCATCAATGTAGCCAATGACAGTCGATTTGTTAATTTAGAAAATCTTTGTCTCAATACTAATGATGAAGCAAATAGTTTGTATATTCCTCCTAAAGCTAATACATATTTGACTTTACGTAATTGCATAATCAAAGGATATGGGGATGATACAGCGGTAATAGCTTGCAATGGCAAAGTAACGTTAGAGTTATACTCAACAATTATTTTAAATGGATCGGTTTCTCTATTTGCTGATGCCGATTTTCGTTTAGAAATGAATGATTCTACAATTGAAAATGTTGTAAAAGACGTTGCGGCTTTGGCTCTTGAAGGTCGTGGTACGGCAATTATCAATAATTCACAGATAAATGGTAGTATTGAAACATATGCTAATTCCAATATAGAAATTAATTTTAATAATTCACAAACAAATACATTATTAGTTCAAGGCGAAGTTTGGTTAAACATGCTAAATAGCGAACTTTCTTTTCAAGATGATACTTGCCTGTATATTACAGATAGAACTTGGGTTAACATTGTTGGTTGCAATTTTAAGGGCTGCGTTTATCTAGATTCTAAACCACACGTGATTATTCAAAATAGTCAAATAGATCGTTTAATTGGTGTTAACGAGGTCCAACTAACGATTATTAATTCACTTATACTTAGTCATACTGATTTTCAAGATAAAGCAAAATGTAGTGCACGCCAAACGACCTTTAATGGTGGACTTGAATATCAGTATTTTTTAGCATTGGGCGATGATGCAGAGTTTGAGGGGCGAGATTTGATTTTTAATTCTAATGGAGCTCATTTAGCGGTAAAAGATTCTGCCAAATTAAGTGCTAGTGTAATTGCAACTAGTGATGAAGAAATTACAGTAGAGCGTAGTTATGAAGCTAAATTCAAGCTTTTGGGAATGAAGTGGATTACTAAAGAAAATAATTAAAAATAATAATTATATTATTTTTAATTTAGCTTATAATACTGGTATAGTTGGGGGTGCAAAATGGAAGAGCCAATGTACATTAAAATTCATAATCAAATTAAGCGTGAAATTGAAAGTCATATTTATAAGGTTGGCAGCAGGATACCATCTGAACGTCAACTTGCTCTTAAATTTGGCGTTTCTCGGATGACTTTGCGCCAAGCAATAAAAACTTTAGAAGATGAAGGAATTTTAGAACAAAGACTGGGTAGTGGCACCTATGTCGCAAATCAAAAAGTACAAGAAAAAATGTCGGGTATTATGTCGTTTACTGATATTACTCATGCCAACGGTCAAATTCCTTCTAGTAAGTTAATTTCATATCGTGTTGGTAAGCCTTCTTTATCGGAAATGGAACGATTGCATTTGGCTAAAGATCAAACAATTTTACGCATGGAACGAATTCGTTATGCCGATAATGTGCCAATTTGCTATGAAGTTGTTACAATTCCCCATAAATTGATTTTAGGCATGTCTAAAGAAAATATATCAACGCATTTATATCGTACGTTAGAGCAAAATGGCTATGAAATTGGTCGCGTAACCGAACATATTTCTGCCGCAATTGCGAATGAAAATGCGGCGCGCTTACTTAATGCTAAAAAAGGTGAAGCTTTAATTACCCGTTTACAAGTAACAGAACTTTCATCTGGAGAGCCATTTGAATATACAAGAGCAAGTTATGTAGCCGATCGTTTTGAATTTACATTTTCTAAATAAAAAAGCTTTAATTAACCCGTAGGTAATTAAAGCTTTTTATTTTAAGTCATTTTTGATTTTGGTCGTTGAAATACCCGGTGTTCGTGATAGATAAGTTACTTGACAGTATGGCTTTAAAAAATCAAATTTACCCTGCCAGTCACTTCCCATAACAAATAAACTAATATCGTATTTTTGAATATCAGCAATTTTTTGATTCCAATCTTGTTCGGGAATGACTTCATCAACGTAGCGAATTGCTTCTAAAATATATTTTCGTTCAGCAAAATTGTTGTATGATTCTTTATGCTTCTGTAGTTCGTTAAATTTATCTGTTGAAAGGCCAACGATAAGGTAATCGCCCATTTCTTTGGCTCGTTGAAGTAGGCGAATATGACCATAATGCAATAAATCAAATGTTCCATAGGTGATAACTTTTTTCATATTTAGTGCTCCTATTAATTGACGAATTAATATTATCATATTTATAGAAAAGGTAAAACATGTCACGTAAAGTTTGATAGTTTGCTAAAATATAATAAATGGAACATGGAGGAATTTGTCATGGATAAAGTGAATGTTCTAGGTGTTGACTTTGATAATAAATCTTTTCAACAATTCCAAAATGAATTTATTGGCAAAATTAATGCTCATCAATCGACTTTGGTCGTGACTGCTAATCCGGAAATTGTTATGGCTACTAATGAAAATCCAGAATTTATGAAAATTTTAAAATACGATGCAGATTACATTACGGCTGATGGGATCGGAATTGTTAAGGCAGCAAAGTATTTAGGTAACCCAATTATTGAACGAGTTACTGGCTATGACTTATTTACTTGGTTAATATCATTTGCCAATGAACGCAACTTACGAGTTTACCTAATTGGGGCTGAACCTAGTGTGATTGAAGCAACTAAAGCAAAAATTATTCAAGAATACTCTGATATTCAGTTAGTTGGTGCAAGGGATGGCTATTTTAAAGAAGACTTAGAGTTAGTTGCTTATCAAATTGAACGAACAGAGCCAGACCTTGTTTTTGCGGCTTTAGGCTCACCTAAACAGGAACAGCTTTTAGCCCTTTTGCGCAAAAATTTGTTACCAGCTTTGATGATGGGGGTGGGAGGAAGCTTTGATGTCTTTTCAGGCAAAGTCAAAAGAGCACCGCAATCCTGGCAAAAGTTACACCTAGAATGGTTATATCGTTTGTTAAAAAATCCTAGCCGCTTTAAACGGATGCTAGTTTTACCTAAATTTGTCCAAAAAATATATCAATCTAAAAAGGAACAGAAAGTGTTATGAAAATTTTGCATGTAAATGCAGGTCTTGAAAATGGCGGTGGGCTAACCCATATTGTTAATCTACTTAGGCAGGCTAAAGCGGCGGGGCAAGATTTCACCTTATTATGTTTGGCTCCAGGACCTGTAGCTAGTGCTGCAGCAAATGCCCAACTAAATGTGCATGTTTTAGGGGTGAATAATCGTTATGATTTAACTGGACTTAAGCGCTTGCGTACCTTTATTAATCAAGGAGAATTTGACATTGTGCATACCCATGGTGCGCGCGCTAATTTATTTATTGCCTTGATTAAGCATAAAATTAAGGCCAAGTGGTGTGTAACAGTCCATTCAGATCCATATCTCGATTTTGCAGATCACGGTATATTAGGTCATGTATTTACAACAGCCAACTTATACGCCCTTAGACAAGCAGAATGTGTTTTTGCAGTGACCCAAAAATTTGCCCAACTTTTAGTAACAAGAGCCAACTTAGACGCAAATAAAGTACACGCTATATATAACGGAACAAAATTTCATGCTAATAGTGCAATTCCTGCTAAAGAAGAACATCAGTGCTTTAACCTTGTAAATGTTGCCCGCACAGAAAAAGTAAAGGGGCAAGATTTATTATTAAAAGCACTAAAAATAATTAATAATCCTAATGTTCATTTATATATTGCTGGTAATGGTACCCAACTTGCAAGTTTGAAAAAATTGGCGCAAAAGTTAGAGTTGACAAAGCAAGTTACTTTTTTGGGATTTATCTCACAAAAACAGTTGGAAAATTTATATCGCAAAATGGACTTAGCTGTTTTAACTTCTTATTCTGAGAGCTTCCCTTTGGTTTTATTGGAAGCTAGTGATAACCTTTTACCACTACTTTCGACAGCTGTTGGTGATATTAAAATGATGATTCCAGATAAGCAACATGGTTTTATTGCTACTGTGGGTAATATTAATTCAATTGCTGCTAATTTAAAAAAGGCAATTGAATTATCAAAAGAACAGTTATCGCAAATGGCGCTAAGCGAAAAAGAATATGCGGCCAGTAGATTTTCATTAAAAAAACAACTTGAAAGTATTTTAAAGGTTTATGAAGTACTTTTGGCAGAATAACTAATTGTTTAAAAAGCTAGAAATGTTTATAATAAAGCAAAAATTAGTTGGAATTAGAGGAAATAATGTTTTATCAAGAACTAGGGCAAGACGATTCTTTGACCCTGCATACAGATTTGTATGAATTAAATATGATGTATACGTATTTTAAAAAAGGAATTGCACAGCGAAAAGCCGTTTTCGAGGTTTATTATCGGCAAGAGCCTTTTGGTAACGGCTATTGTGTCTTTGCTGGTTTAGAACACGTAATTTTATACTTGCAAAATTTAAAATTTAAAGCAAGCGATTTACAATATTTAAAAGAAGAAGTTGGCTATGATGATGATTTTATTGATTATTTACGTCACTTCGAAATGAAATTAACCTTACGTTCAATGCGTGAAGGTGAAATTGTATTTGCTAATGAACCTCTTATGCAAATTGAAGGTCCTTTAGCACAATGTCAATTAGTTGAAACAGCCATATTAAATATTATAAATTATCAAACTTTGTTAGCCACTAAAGCAGCGCGAGTTAAATTAGCTGTCCAAGGTGATGGGGTAATGGAATTTGGGACAAGACGGGCCCAAGAAACAGATGCCGCTCTTTGGGGAACACGTGCTGCATATATTGGCGGCTTTGATTCAACCAGTAACGTGCGAGCTGGTAAATTATTTGGTATTCCGATTTCTGGTACCCACGCACATTCATTGGTGGAAGCTTTTGGTAATGAATATGAAGCGTTTAAAGCTTACGCTGAAACGCATACCGATTGTGTATTCCTAGTTGATACCTATGATACTGTAAGAAGTGGAGTTCCTACGGCGATTCGTGTAGCTGATGAAATGGGTAGCAAAATTAATTTTCAAGGGGTTCGCATTGATTCAGGTGATATGGCATATATTTCTAAGCAAGTGCGACGAGAATTAGATAATGCTGGCTATAAAGATGCAAAAATATATGCTTCAAATGACCTTGATGAAAATACGATTACTAGTTTAAAGATGCAGGGGGCAAAGATTGACGTTTGGGGAATTGGTACGAAGTATATTACCGCTTATGATCAACCAGCTTTAGGAGCGGTTTATAAACTAGTATCAATTGAAGATGAAAATCAGCAAATGCGTGATACCATAAAAATTTCATCTAATGCAATTAAAGTGTCAACTCCAGGTAAAAAACAAGTATGGCGTATTTCGGCTAATACTCAGAAAAAGAATGAAGGTGACTGGGTTTGTCGTGCCGGGGTTGATCCTCGCCAATTTGATTCATTATTTATGTTTCATCCAGAATATACTTATATTAATAAAGTGGTAACAGATTATACAGCTGAGCCACTTTTAAAAGAGATTTATATTGATGGCAAACTAATTTATCAACAGCCACAATTAAATGAAATTAAGGCGTTCTGTGCAGCAAATTTGGATGGCTTATGGGATGAATACAAACGTAGCTTGAATCCGCAAGAATATCCCGTTGATTTGTCGCAAGAACTTTACGATAGTAAAATGAATTTAATTCAAGATATTCGCCATCAAATTGCTAAAGGAGATGCAAATAAATGAGACCCTTACAAAAAGAGATAGTTGACTATGAGCATGTTTTACCAGAGATTGAACCGGAAAGGGAAATACGACGGTCAGTTGATTTTTTAAAAGAATATCTAAAAGCTAATCCTTTTTTAAAAGCTTATGTATTAGGAATTTCTGGAGGCCAAGATTCAACTTTAACTGGTAAATTATGTCAAATAGCAATTACCGAAATGCGGCAGGAAACAGGGGATGACTCCTATCAGTTTATTGCTGTACGTCTGCCTTACGGCGTGCAGGCTGATGCTCAAGATGCAGCTGATGCGGTTGCTTTTCAAAATCCAGATCAAGATTTAATTGTTAATATTAAACCAGCCGTTGATGCAATGGTCGCTAGTTTAGTTGCTACTGGTCAAAAAATTACTGATTTTAACAAAGGCAATATTAAAGCACGTCAGCGAATGGCTATTCAATATGCTATTGCCGGGGCCAATCATGGTGCTGTAGTGGGGACAGATCATGCTGCTGAAAACTTTAGTGGTTTTTATACTAAATATGGTGACGGTGCTGCAGATATAACACCGTTATTTCGCTTAGATAAGCGGCAAGGTAAACAATTATTAAAAGAACTTGGATGTCCGAAGCATTTATATTTAAAAGCACCAACTGCTGATTTAGAGGAAAATAGACCTAGTTTACCTGATGAAATAGCTTTAGGTGTGACTTATGAGGAAATAGATGATTATTTAGAAGGACGCGAAGTTTCTACTGAAGTGGCAGAAAAAATCGAAGTATTGTGGCGTAAAAGTGAGCATAAAAGGCATTTACCAGTTACAATATTTGATAACTTTTTTAAAGAGTAGTTTGAATTGAAGGAAAGCTTTATTAATAATGATAAGAAATGCTAAAGTGTCTGATGCAGATGCTATTCAAAAATTAAATCAAGCCGAGTTAGGGTATGATTATGCTATAGAGAAAACAGCGGCTAATTTAAAGAAACTGCTGTCGGACTCTAAGCATCACTTACTATTGGTTTTTGAAGACAATGCTACTAAAAAAGTTGTTGCTTACTTACATGCTGAATTATATGAAGAAATTTATTTTGATCCAATGTATAACATTCTAGCACTAGCGGTTAGCCACTCCTATCAGCAGCAGGGCATCGGGACTAAACTGATGGGTGAGCTTGAAAAAAGGGCAATTAGTCACGGTATTAATGAAATAAGACTGAATTCTGGTGAACAGCGAATTAAGGCACATCAGTTTTATGAAAAATTAGGGTATATTACTAATAAAAAGCAGAAGAGATTTGGTAAAAAGTTAATTTAAGTGGTTTTAATTTAGCTACTTAACATTGACAAAGATTGTGCAAGTAGTACAATTATTTTTAACTTAAGATATGTTTTTTAAATTAGCAATTCACAGAGAGGATCGAAAGCTGAGAATGATTTATTGCTACTTAAGAAATGCTCCTTATGTTTTTTATTAAGATTAAATGAAGAGGTAACAAGCACTGTTGCAATTGAGGTGGTACCGCGTTTTGAGCGTCCTTAAGTTTGGCAACAGTGTTTTTATTTTGTTATAAGGGAGAAAATTTGATGAAGAAATTGACAAGTTCAGAATTTAGGCAAATGTTCCTGGACTTTTTCAAAGAGCACGGTCACATGGTTTTGCCCAGTCAATCACTAATTCCACAAGATGATCCAACGCTACTTTGGATTAATTCAGGTGTGGCAACCATGAAAAAATACTTTGATGGTTCAGTTGTACCTAAAAATCACCGAATTACTAGTTCACAAAAATCAATTAGAACTAATGATATCGAAAATGTTGGTAAAACTGCTCGTCACCAAACTTTCTTTGAAATGCTAGGCAATTTTTCAGTCGGTGATTACTTTAAAAAAGAGGCAATAAGTTGGGCTTGGGAATTTTTAACCAGTCCAAACTGGCTTGATTTAGACAAAGAAAGACTATATTGTACCGTTTATCCCAAAGATACAGAAGCATACCAAGTTTGGCTTGAAGTTGGCATGCCAGAAGACCATATTGTAAAATTAGAAGAAAATTTTTGGGATATTGGTGAAGGACCATGTGGTCCTGACTCTGAAATTTTTTATGACCGCGGTCAAGAAAATAATGATGTTTCAGAAGATGATCCAGAAAATTTCCCTGGTGGAGAAAATGCTCGTTATTTAGAAATTTGGAATATTGTTTTTTCACAATTTAATCATTTAGCCGATGGTCAATATGTTGATCAACCACATAAAAATATTGATACGGGTATGGGCCTAGAACGGGTTTTATCAATTTTGCAAGATGCACCGACCAATTTTGAAACCGACCTATTTTTACCAATCATTCACGCAACTGAAAAAATGACTGCAGGTAAAGAATATGGTAAAGTAGCAGCTGATACTACTTCATTTAAAATAATTGCTGATCATGTTAGAACTGTCAGTTTTGCTATTGCCGATGGGGCTTTGCCCTCTAATACAGGACGTGGTTATGTATTAAGACGCTTAATTCGCCGTGCTGATTTAAATGGCCAACGCCTAGGTATTAAAGGAGCTTTTCTTTATAAGTTAGTTTCAGTTGTCGGTAAGATAATGGAGAGCCATTATCCACAAGTGACTGAACAAAACGATTTTATCGCTAAGGTCATCAAGAATGAAGAAGAACGTTTTCAATTAACACTAGAATCTGGGCTGACTTTACTTGATAATTTAATTTCCGAAGCAAAAGAAAATAACAGTAAGGTTATTAAGGGCCAAGATGCTTTTAAACTATTTGATACTTATGGTTTTCCATATGAATTAACCTTTGAAACTGCTCAAGATGCTGGCTTAGAAGTAGATAAAGCAGGTTTTGATGCCGAAATGAAGGTGCAAAAAGCTCGTGCTCGTGAGGCGCGTGGCCATTTGCAATCAATGGGCGCACAGAATGAAACTCTAATGAATTTAAAGGATAAATCTGAGTTTGAATATGGCGTTTATGAGGAGCGGCATGCCAAATTAATTGATATCATTGTTGCTAATCAATTAGTTGATCGAGCAGAAGGCGATCAGGCAACCTTAATTTTTGATAAAACTCCGTTTTATGCTGAACGTGGGGGACAAGTTGCTGACCATGGAAATATTTATGATCAAGATGGTAATCTGGTAGCTCAAGTAACAGATGTTCAGCATGCCCCTAATGATCAAAATATGCATTTTGTAGATGTTATTTTACCCTTGGAAAAGGGTCAAGAGTACACTCTAAAGATTGATCGTGCACGGCGAGAGGGATTGCGCCATTCACATACAGCTACGCACCTATTGCACGCTGCTTTAAGAAGTATATTAGGTGAACATACCCACCAAGCTGGTAGCTTGGTAGAACCGGACTATTTACGCTTTGATTTCACGGCGATTGAACCAATGACTGCCCAAGAAATTAAATCTGTTGAGATCTTAGTCAATCAAAAAATTTGGTCAGCAATTGAGGTTGAAACTAAAATAACTGACCCAGATCAAGGTAAAGAAATGGGTGCCTTAGCCTTATTTGATGGCAAGTATGGCGATCAGGTGCGGGTAGTTAGAATGAGTGATTTTTCAATTGAATTTTGTGGTGGTACCCACTGTGCCAATACAAATCAAATTGGAATTTTCAAGATTACTTCTGAATCAGCCATTGGTGCAGGTCATAGAAGGATTGAAGCTGTGGTATCTAAAAAGGCTTACGAGTATTTAGCACAAAGATCGGAATTACTTGATCAGATTCAATCTACTGTAAAATCAACCAAACCGGAAAATATTATTGACAAAATTACGAGTCTTGAGCATGATTTACACCATACGCAAAAGCAAGTGGAAGATTTAAATATGCAGATTAATCAAACTAAGGCGGAAGAAATTTTCAATGATATTAAACAAATTGGGGATTTAACTATTATTGCTCAAAAAATTGATGCCAATGGAATGAACGATTTGCGTGAGCTTGCAGATACTTGGAAAAATAATGCTAAGTCAGATATCTTGGTTTTGGCTGCCGCTAATTCTGGTAAGGCTAATATGATTATTAGCTTGAACCAAAAAGCATTAGATAAAGGGCTCAAAGCGGGTGATTTAATTAAGCAAGCTGCCCCTATCTTTGGTGGTGGCGGTGGTGGTCGCCCTAATATGGCTCAAGCAGGTGGTAAAAATCCAGCCGGTCTAGAAGATGCAATTCAAGCGGTGATTGAGGCAATTTCTCAAAATTAATTAATTGAGTTTACACTTTTTTTCAAGTAAAATTGTGTTAGGAGGAATAACTATGAGTTCGCTAGATAAGACAATGCATTTTGACTTTAATGAGAATAAAGGCAAGAATATTTATGATACCCTACAAGATGTTTATAATGCCTTGGAAGAAAAGGGTTATAATCCAATTAATCAGATTGTTGGCTACTTATTGTCTGGTGATCCAGCTTATATTCCACGGCACAATGATGCGCGTAATTTGATTTTGAAACATGAGCGTGATGAGATTATTGAAGAACTTGTAAAAAGTTATCTTGGCAAAAATAAATAATGCGTTTAATAGGTTTAGATGTGGGATCAAAGACTGTTGGGGTAGCAGTAAGTGACGCATTGGGTATTACTGCGCAAATGGTTGAAACTATTATGATTGATGAGAATCGTTATAATTTTGGTATGCGCCCATTAAAAAAAATTGTCCGTAAATATGAGGCAAATGGCTTTGTATTAGGATTACCCAAAAATATGGATGGTTCTGCAGGTGCATCTGTTGCGCGTAGTAAGGCATATGCCGAAAGACTAAAAGCTAAGTTTAACTTACCAGTTTACTTTTCTGATGAGAGATTGACCACAGCTCAGTCACAAAGAGTTTTAGTTGAAGAAGCTGGGGTACATAATCGTCATAAGCAAAAAGCAATAATTGATCAGATGGCGGCAGTTTTGATTTTACAAAATTATTTAGATCTAAATCGAAAGGATTAATATGACACAAGAAGTTCACGGTGAAGACCGTCAAATTACCTTAGTTGATGATAAGGGGAATGAAGAATTATACGAAATTTTATTTACCTTTCATTCAGATGACTATGACAAGTCTTATATTTTACTTTATCCAGCTACTTCTAGCGAAAGTGATGAAGTTGAAGTATTAGCATTTAGTTACGATGCTGATGAAGCAGGAGATGTAACTAGTAGTGATTTGCATGAAATTGAGGCAGATGATGAATGGGATATGGTTCAAGGAGTGCTTAACACATTTTTGGACGATGACCGTTTAAGTGGTGAATAAATTAAAAACTGGCCTGGCCAGTTTTTTTTATTGATAGAGAATTTTAGGCATGGATAATAAGACATTAAAGACTTTAGAATTTGCTAAAATAACAGAAAAATTGCAACTACAGGCAATTACTGAACCAGCTAGAAAAAGAGCAGCTACTTTAACGCCAAGTATAGATTTTAAGCAAGTTAAACTCGCTCTTCAGCAAACATTAGTGGGTGCAAATTTATTACGTATTAAAGGGCAACTACCTTTAACCGATTTTGCTGATGTAGCACCAAGTACTAAGCGCTTAAGAATTAAAGCAAATTTAAATGCTCAAGAATTAGGCAATTTGCTACTGGTACTAACATTAGCCAGTGATGTAAATGATTTTTTAGTGGAAATTGATGAAGAAGATCTAGATTTAACAGCTATTGCAAGTATTCTGGATAATTTAGAAATACCGGAAGTATTGTTTAGTGAACTTAAAAAAGCAATTGAGTTCGACGGGACCATACTTGATACTGCTTCAACTAAACTAGCTCATTTACGTTACGAACTAAAAAGTAATGACCAAGAAATCAAAAAAAAGTTGGATGGTTATCTTAAAGGTAATACGAGTAAATATTTATCTGAACAAATAGTTACTATTCGTGATGACCGCTATGTTATTCCCGTTAAGCAGGAATATCGAAATAAATTTGGTGGTGTTGTTCATGATCAAAGTTCCAGTGGGCAAACTTTATTCATAGAACCAAGTGCGGTCTTGAATTTAAATAATCATCAACAGAATATGCTTGCGCAAGCAAAGCAGGAAGAACGACGTATTTTACGTAATTTATCTGATTTAGCACGCCAAGAAGTTGATTTGATTGACCAGATTGCTACCTCCCTAGTAGAACTGGACTTTTTGCAGGCTAAAGCGAAATTAGCTTATGAAATGAAGGCAACCGAACCGAAATTAACAACCGATCATTCGTTGAGTCTTTTAAAAGCACGCCATCCACTGATTAATTCTGCAACAGTAGTCGCAAATGATATTTATTTAGGAAAAGATTTTGATACGGTTCTAATTACGGGTCCCAACACTGGGGGTAAGACAATTACCTTAAAAACTGTGGGGCTACTCCAACTGATGGCTCAGGCTGGACTATTTATTCCGGCAGCAGAAAATAGCAAGGTAGGAATTTTTAGAGATATTTGTGTCGATGTTGGCGATGAACAATCAATCGAACAATCATTAAGTACTTTTTCATCTCATATTAACGGAATCATTAAAATGATGAAAAAAGTTAACGATGAATCCTTAGTCTTAATTGATGAAATTGGTGCAGGAACTGATCCAGAAGAGGGCGCTAGTCTTGCTATAAGTATTTTAGATTTTTTCCGTCATAAAAAGGCTAAAATTATGGTTACTACGCATTATCCTGAATTAAAACTTTATGGCTATAACCGACCTAGAACAAGCAATGCTTCAATGGAATTTGATTTAAAGACTTTAGCGCCAACTTATCATTTACAAATTGGAATTCCTGGTCATAGTAATGCTTTTGCTATTGCACGCAGATTAGGGATGCGTGAAGATGTTGTCAAAAATGCTGAAAGCTTATTAGATGAAGATAATGCTGATATCAATCAAATGATTGAGCAATTGACTAAGCAAACTAATGCAGCTACAATAGCGCGTAACCATCTAGAGTCTTCTCTTGATCGGTCTAAAAAATTAGAAATAAAACTTGAGCATGCTTTAGATTGGTACAGTCAGCGCGTGCAAAAGCAACTTGAGTTTGCTCAAGAAAGAGCTAACGAGGTCATAGCTAAGAGCCGTAAAAAAGCTGACCATATTATTGCACAGTTAGAGCAGCAACAGGGTAATATTAAGCAAAATCAATTAATTGCTGCTAAAGGTGAATTGAACCAATTAAAACAACAAAATGATAATTTGATTCATAACCGGGTATTACAGCGAGAAAAACGACGGCACCAGGTTAAAGTAGGTGATCAAGTTAAGGTTTTATCATATGGTCAAGTTGGCACAATAGCCAAAAAATTAAGTGAGCATCAGTATGAAGTGCGACTCGGAATTATTAAAGTTAAAGTCAGTGATCAAGATATCGAAAAGACTGAATCTTCTCATAATTCTAAGGCTAAGGCAAAGGTGCATGCAGTCAGTGCTAAGCGTCGCAGTAATGCTAAAAGTGAATTAGATTTACGTGGCCAGCGTTATGAAGAAGCTATGAATAATCTTGATCTTTATCTTGATTCTGTCCTTTTAGCAGGACTTGATGTAGTTACAATTATTCATGGTATTGGTACAGGTGCAATTAGAAAGGGCGTTTGGCAATATTTACAATCAAGTAGGCATGTTAAAAGCTATAATTATGCCCCAGCAAATGAGGGGGGAAATGGTGCTACAATTGTACATTTAAAGTAAAAACATTTCACTTGTAAAAAGTAAGCATAATGCTATAATTACATTATCAAAGAAAGATTTAATGTATTATTGGTGAGGTATGACTATGGTAGATGAACTGACAGATCAAAATTATGAAACAGAAACTAAAGATGGCGTTGTACTGATTGATTTTTGGGCAACTTGGTGTGGACCATGCAAGATGCAGTCACCAGTAATTGAAGAACTGGCTGAAGAGCGGCAAGATGTAAAATTTACCCAAATGGACGTCGACCAAAATAAAGCGACGCCTAGTTCATTAGGTATTATGGCTATTCCGACGCTTGTTATTAAGAAAAATGGTGCGATTGTTGACAGATTAACGGGTTATACGCCTAAGGCTAAACTCAATCAAATTTTAAATCAGTATACAGATTAAGAGCTAATAAATAACCCTAAAATTATTATGATTTTAGGGTTATTATAATTAGTTTTAAATTTTTACTAAGTAGGATTTTAATTGCTTTTTTCTTTTAATAAATCACGAATTTGTTTGAGGTAATCTTCTGTAGATGGGCCAGCTGGTTTTTGCTGCTGTTCATCATGTTTAGTAACTTTATTAACGGCTTTAACAAGTAAAAAAACAATAAATGCAATAATTAGGAAATTAATTACTGTGTTAATAAATTCACCATATCTAAATGTTGCCCCGCTAACTTTAAGAACTAAATTGGATAAGTCAATTTTACCAATAAATAGGCCAATTAATGGATTAATTAGATTGGTTACTAAGGAGTTAACAATATTAGTGAATGCTCCACCAATGATTACACCAACTGCGAGATCAATTACATTTCCTCGTTCAATAAATTTTTTAAATTCTTTTAACATTTTTACACCTCCATTTAATAATCATATTGCAAAAACACCAAAAAATTAAATAGATAGACTTAAAAGTTTAGCTAAACTTGGTAATTAGTTGAACTTTTTTTTGCTTTTCATCAATTTTTTGTTCACATTCAGTAGTACGTTTAGTTTCATTTTGAAAAGCTTCTGCAATGATGCCAGCTTCTAATGAAAATTCATTAATTCCACTATTTAGCCGATCAACTACACTTTGTCCTGTTAATTCCATTATAATTTCTGTACGTCGTTCTTTGATTTTAGTCAAAATACCGAATCCTGTAGTTGAAAAAAAACTATTAATATCGTCAAAGGAGGCTAGATCATATTTTCTAGCAATTCTTTTACCAGCCCAATAGAGAATTTCATTATTATCGCTACCTAAAATTGTTGGTAAAAGAAAATCACGGTATAATTGATTGACAAAATAGATATGTTCATTTTGTTGGTTGTCGTTGTGCATAAAGAATTCATCCCTTTTATTTTCTTTTATTTTACCGTAAAATTGATGGAAGTAGAAAGAATTTAGGGAGATTTATGATATGGATAAGCGACCAATTGGGTTATTAGATTCTGGTGTTGGCGGATTAACAGTAGTTAAAAAAGTTATAAAAAAAATGCCGAATGAAAATATAATTTTTGTAGGTGATAACGCTCATATTCCATATGGTAATAAATCACAGGCCGAAATTATTTCGTTGACGTTAGCAAGTGTGAATTTTTTACTAAGTAAAAATGTTAAAGTAATAATTTTTGCATGTAATACCGCTACTGCAGTAGCCATGGATATTATTCAAAAACAAATTAGTCCTAAAATTATTGGTGTAATTCCGGCGGGGGCTAAATGTGCAATCAATGCTAGCCAAAATCAAAAAATTGCTGTTGTTGCAACGCAAATGACCACTAATCTTCATGCGTATCAAAAAGAGATTACTAAATACGCCCCAAAAATAGAGGTAACAGAGGTCGCTGCGCCGCAGTTAGTACCATTAATTGAGAATAATGCTAGCCATAGTGAATATGATAAGGCATTATCTGAAATATTATTGCCTTTACAAACAGTTGATTTTGATACCTTAATTCTTGGTTGTACCCATTATCCAATTATTCGTTCAGAATTTGAACGTCAAGTTGGTTCACATGTACAGGTGATTGATCCTGCAGATCAAGTGGCACGATACACATATAACTTGTTAAAAAAAGAGCATTTATTGAATGCTAACTTAGCTGTAGCCCAGCATGAATTTTATACGACGGGTAAAGTGGAGAAAGTTAATGAATTGGGTCGATTAGTATTAAATGATTCTAATTTTCAGGCGCAACAAATATGAAAGGAGAAGACAGGTGAAAATTTTATTTGCAACGACTAATCAGGGGAAGGCTAGAGAATTAAAGGCAGCTTTCCAAAAGAATGGCTTTAAGCTAGATATAATAACAAATAATGATTTATCTAATCCACCAGTTGTTGCAGAAACGGGAACCACCTTTGTCCAAAATGCAAAATTGAAAGCACATGCTTTAGCTGATTTTAGTCAAATGGTGACTATTGCTGATGACTCTGGGTTGATGGTTGAGGCGCTTTATGGAGCTCCAGGTGTCCGTTCAGCTCGATATGCTGGTGCAGAACATAACGATTCCAAAAATAATGCTAAGTTATTGGCAGAATTGGGTGGAGTTCCACTTGAAAAGAGAACAGCGCATTTTAATACGACGATTGTTGTATCTATGCCTAACTTTTTTAATCGAGATTTAGTTGTTAGTGGGCAGTGTACAGGACAAATTTTGCTAGCTCCGCGTGGGGCTGATGGCTTTGGTTATGATCCCCTTTTTTATGTTGCTGAAAAGGGCAAAACATTTGCTGAGATGACCTTACTAGAAAAAAATAGTTTGTCACATCGAGGAAAAGCAATTAACAAATTATTAGCAATTTTTCCAACCTGGTTAGCTCAATTTGAATAAATTAAAAAAACAGGTCTACTATAAAGTACCTGTTTTTTGATTAACTAGCTAAGGTAATATTATTTTGGGATAATGTTGCTAAATATGCTGTTAAATAGCGATCACGCACAACTTGTTCACAGCCAGTATCAACTTGAAAGTGGATGACATATTTTATTGTTTGGGCTGTTTGCTCTGTAATACCAATAATTTGGGGCTTTTGAATAAGTGAGTCATGAGAAATAGTACCGTTGACTTTTTTAATCAGGGCATTAACTTTATTGAAGTCATTATCGGCTTTTAGTTGCAATTCAATATCAAGACCAATCCCGCCATGGGCTAGATTTTGCACAATTGATATATTTCGATTGGGAATATAAATAATTGATCCATCAGTAGCTTGTAGTCGGGTAGTACGTAACCCCAATTGAATTACAATGCCTGTTTGATTATTAAGTTGGACTAAATCACCAACATCGAATTGGTCTTCACTAAGAATAAAAAAACCATTAACTAAGTCACTAACAAAACCTTGTGCTCCCATACCAATAGCTAATGAAAAAATTCCAGCACTAGTTAATAAAGTTCCAACAGGAATACCCAAAATTGATAAAACAGCAAACAAATAAAAGAAAATCACGGTATATTCAAAAATACTAGTAATTAAGGTTGCTACAGTTCGTGTACGTTTATTTTGTGGCTGTCTATTATGCTTTAAATAGTGACTAATTACTTTTTTACCACATTGATCAATAATATAGAAAACAATAGTTGAAATAGCTAACTGCCATAAAACTGTAAGTGCTTGTTCGCCTAATCTATCCCAATTAAACTTTAATACTCTTTGATTTATTTGAAATGACTTATTCATAATTTCTACCTTTCATATATTTATATTAACTATAGCAAATTATTACATATAGATTGAGATTAACCTATTTTCATGCTAGACTTTTTCTAGGTACAGAATTGGAGGTAGAAGATGATAATTTCCTATGGTGCACTGGCAGGTTTAATTGCGGCAGTCGCATTATTAATTTTAGTACTTTTTACAATACCAGTACTTATTCGTGTTGCAAACGCAGCCAAGGAAGTAAATAAAACAATCCAGCTTACCAATGAATCCATTCAACAAGTAACAAAAGATGTTGATGAATTACTCGAGCAAACTGGTGATTTGCTAGATAAGACTAATGTTTTAATGGCAGATGTTAATCTAAAGATGAAAACTATGGATCCGGTTGTTCAAGCAGCCGCTGATTTAGGTGTAAGTGTTTCAGATGTTAATGCTTCTTCGCGGCGGATGGCAAAAAAAGTCAGCAACTTTCATTTGAAACGTGACGGTATAATGTCTTCTGCTTTAACTTCGGTGTTTGCAAGACGTAGGCGCCGTAAAGGCAAAGACTAATAAATTAAGTAAAAGGAGTTAATTTTTATGAAAAAACTTACAAGTTTTATATTCGGTACAATTATTGGTGGTACTGCGGGCTTTTTAGCTGGTTCATTATTAGTTTCTGATAATCAGATTGATGAATTAAAGAAAAAGGTTAAAAATAATGAAGCTGTTCAAGATTTAAAGAAGAAATACGATAATGGAACAGAAGTTGTCAAGAATCAGTTGGCTTCATTTCCTAAAAACGTTGAAGATGATTCAGAGTTGAAAGATTTTGATGATATTGTCATTGATAATTCTACTGACGCAGTTGCTGCAGTGCAAGATCATGCAGAAGATTTAGTTAGTGACTTACATCATGCCGAGAATGCTAATGATATAAATAAGCCTGATGAAACATATGGCTCAAATGATTCATATGTTAGACCATAGAAGTATCTAAAAATGCACGAGAAAAAATTTTCTCGTGCATTTTTTAATTATGGCTAAATAATTAATCTTTTAGTGGTAAAATTTTTAGTTCTTTACTGGTATGAGTAAAGGGTTCATAGCCATTTTTAGTTACAACCCCGCAGTCTTCAATTCTGACACCAGCAACATTTGGTATATAAATTCCGGGTTCAATAGAAAAACACATGCCTTCTTCGATAATTAAATCATTGCCTTGAACGATTGAGGGATATTCGTGGACCTCCTTACCGATGCCATGGCCCAAACGATGAATGAAATATTCACCATACCCTGCTTTAGTAATAACGTCACGGGCTACACTGTCAAGTTCAGCCGCAGTCATTCCAGGACGAACTGCGTCAATTGCTGCTTGTTGAGCTTCACGATCAATTTCATATATTTCTTTCTGTTTAGCTGTTGGTTCTCCGTAAGCTACCGTTCTGCTTGAATCAGAGGCATAACCATTATGCATTGTGCCTAAATCAAATAGAACTAATTCATTTGGCTTAACGGTATTCATTGTAGGTCCAAGATGGGGATTGGCTGCATTAGCTCCAGTTTGCACAATAGTTTCAAAACTTTCGTGCATAACGCCTTTTTGCAACTTAAGTTGATAATCAATTTGTCCAGCGATATAGCGTTCAGTAACTCCTGTTTTAATAGCGTCAAAGCCGATTTGAAAAGCGAAGTCAGCTTCGCGCCCAGCGGCTTGTAATTCTGCAATTTCTGCTGGAGTTTTATATAAACGAATTTTAGCAATAAAATTGGATAAATCGCTATCAAAATTAGCATCTGGAAATTGCTGATGCATTAATTGATAATGAGAAACAGACAAATTATTTTTCTCTAACGCCCATCTTTGATATGCTGAAGTTCGGCTTTTTACTTTGTCGGCAATGAGCGCCCAAGGATTTTCGGAGTCAAGATAGCCATAAACATCACCATCCCAAGTTGAATTTTTAGCTTCTTCGACATTTAATGCAGGAACAAATACAAAGGGTTCATGATCCTTAAAGGCTAGTAAACAAAAAATCCGCTCATGTGGTTCCATTTCATAGCCAGTAAAATAAGCGATTGTTGTTGGATTAGAAATATAGGCGATATCGTTGCCAGAACTTTGCAACCATTCTTGTAATTTATTTAAATTCATGATTATTCCTTTCAATCAATTGATTAATTAAAAGAAGTATACCATGTTCTTTATATGAAAAAATGAAAGAATAGTTGTAAACGTTTGCAATTTTTGGAAAAGCATGCTAAATTTGATACTAGTATTTTTAAAACGGGGGGAAAAGGATGCGTAAACAAGATATTACAATTTATGATGTTGCTCGTGAGGCTAAGGTATCTATGGCGACCGTTTCAAGGGTTGTTAATGGTAATACTAATGTACGTAAAGATACCAAAGACCGAGTAATGGAAGTTATCAAGCGCCTGCACTATCAGCCCAATGCTGTAGCACAAGGTCTTGCTTCTAAACGAACAACTACAGTTGGTTTAATTGTACCTGATTTAACTAATTTATATTTTGCAGAACTTTCAAAAGGAATTGATGATATTGCTTTGCTTTATAAATACAATATCATTATTACGAGTATTGAAAATCAATTGATGAAAGAAGATCAGGCAATTCAAGGACTATTAAATAAACAAGTCGATGGCGTTATTTATATGGCTGATAATTTGCCTAATGAAGCTGCTGAGGCTTTTAAGCGGACTGATACACCGGTAGTTTTGGCTGGAACAAAAGATCGTCATAAAGAATTCCCTTCTGTTTCGATTGATTATCAAAAGGCAGATACTGAAGCTTTTAATCTCTTTTATAATGATGGCAGAAAAAATTTGGCGCTTGTTTTAGATAATCCTGATACATTTGTTAATGCCGAAAATAGAATTCCTGCTTATAAAAACTTTATGAAGAAGAATAATTTGGGCCCAGAGCATATTTATACCAATATTAAAGATCATTCGGATGGTTACAATTTATTTTCACAATTGCAAGATGATCATATTGATGGTGTTCTAGTTACTCGTGATGTTGCTGCAGTGGGTATTCTAAATTCTGCAATTGATGCTGGTAAAAATATTCCCAAGGATATGGAAATTGTGACAGCAAGTGCGACACAAATTGCTTCTGTAGTTCGTCCAGCTATAACAGCAGTGCGTCAACCATTATATGATATTGGTGCAGTAGCGATGCGTATGCTAACAAAACTAATGAGTAATGAAGAAGTGGCTAATATGCAAATTGAATTGCCATATGAATTATTAAAAAAGCAAAGTACATCAAATGAATAAATAAAAAAGTCTGGTACAACTAGTCCTTTATACAAAAAAAGCAGGCAAAACACAGCTTTTAGTGTTTTACCTGTTTTTTTATTGGTTTAGGAAAATAATTTTTCTCAGACTCGCCTCTTTTGTTTGGGTGCACTTTACTATGACGACTTAGATTAGGAGCAATATCAATGAGACAATCCGCAAATTGATTCAGTAGATTTACAAGTTAAGGGACAATTTTAACTTTTACTGCCGTTTCTTTTATTTAAAGCTACTAATGTTTCTATAATAGTTTTTACAGGTGGGGATTGCAGGGGTTGATATGCAGTTAAAGCAATATTAGTGTAGCGATTCATGCGAGGTAAATTGTGGTATTGCTGCCAACTAGCGTTATCAAAAAAGCCGTAAAAGAGAATATCACGAGCTTTAACCCAACCTAGTGTAGTCTTAAGCCACATGCTGTTTGGACTACCATTGAAATTTTTGATTTTGAATAATTGATTAGCTGGTAATATTTTTTTCGTTTTTGCTTGATTTTCAGGATAACGGTAGATGGTAACTGGAGTCTGGGGTTTAGCTAAAAGTTGTTTATCTTGGTAGGGCATAACCTCTTGTGGTTTTAAATCAAGATTGACGAATTCAGCAGAAACAAAAGTTTGATTTGCAATTTGGTAATAAAGTTGATTATGAGCCCGTACACCATACATTATGTTTAAGCTCTGCCCTGGATAAATAAATTTTTTTTGTTTAATACGGACGTAGGGATTCATCATCGTTGTAGTTTTATTTTTGCCGAAATAGATTCCTTGACGGTTAATTTCGTATTTTTTAGTTCCTTCTTTGGCTAATTTGTATTTAAAACCGGTGCTAGGGAAGTTAGTTACTACACCATCGATATTTTTATTAATTAGCCAATGCCATAATGATGGTGATTCATCCATTTCGGCCCAAACAAAAACTTGCTTATTTAAGCGGTGTAACCAATGAATTAGGAAAGGATGATTTAAAATTAAGTCAGATGAGATATTAACCGCATTAACTTGCGGTAAATTACTAAAATTAATTCGCTTAAGGCTGCCAACTATAAGAATAAGATAGGCATCAGGCAGTAATTTGCGCAAGCGAAACAAGCTGGCAACTGAAAAGGAATGAATCATGACACGATTTTCCATATGATATTTTTTGATAGTTGCGGCAATTTTATTTTCTAGTTCATATGAAGGATCAATTGAGTGATCGATTTTAGTTTCTAAGATAAATTTAGCCTGTGGTTGTTTACGGTAATGTTCAAAAAGTTGTGTTAAACTAAGCACGTGTTCACCGTTATCATATGTTAATTGGCTAAGTGTTTGCCAATTGTTTTGTGATACAATTGCATGAGTATGGGTGACGCGGTATAAATCATCGTCATGCGAGATTACTAATTCTCCATCTGAAGATAGATGCAAATCAAGTTCGACATAATCAGCTCCTGAATTGAAGGCAGAGTCATCACTTTGAATTGTTTCTTCAGGGTATTTACTAGGATCTCCGCGATGACCAACAACGGTAAATCCACTGGTTATTAAAAAGACTATACTAAAAAATAAAGCTTTAAGTAAACGGCCGTTAACTTTCATGTGTACACCTCTATCAATACTACAATAGCATGGTTGCACAGTTTTTGCTATATGTCACAATTGAAGTTTATGTATTTATGTAGGAAAAATTTATGAATGAAGAATATGAAGAATTTGATTTAATTGAAGAGATTATCCGTAATGATGGTAGCAAGTATTTTGAAATTTCAAATATTGATCAAAATGGAATTGCTGAATTAGCGGTTGATCATGGATTAATTAAAAATGTGCGAATTTTACAGTTAAATATACCTCGTACCAAGGCTTTGGTCATCTATGAAAAGTATATTAATCAGAATTATCATTTAGAAACTTTAAATAATGAACGAGATTGGAAAAATCCGACTTGGGTAGAGTGGGAAAAACCTAAAGGCAAAATCTTGGATAGTTATAATTTGGTTTTAAAATCTAATCAAATTGGATAGAGAGTTAAAGATGGAAAAACTGCGTATTTTACATACTAATGATTTACATTCACATTTTGAGCATTTTCCTCAAATTGCTCGTTATTTACATAAAGCACAAAAAGATAGGTCTGTTGATCAAGTTTTAACATTTGATGCAGGAGATTTTATGGATCGATCAAATCCATTAACGGATGCAACTTATGGCCAAGCAAACATTAAATTAATGAATTCATTCAATTATGATGCAATTACAATTGGTAACAATGAGGGTATTTCTAATTCTCATGAAACAGTAGAGCATTTATTTGATCATGCTAACTTTCCTGTTCTACTGGCAAATTTACAAGAAGAAGATGGAACAAGGCCAAATTGGGCACTGCAAGATAAAATTATTAAAACTAATAAAGGTACGCGAATTGCTTTAATTGGGCTAACTGCAGCTTATCCTCTTTCCTATGAACCTAATCATTGGCATGTCAAGACGTTGAAAGCGGCAATGGATGAGGTATTACCGAAGATTGCTGGTCAATATGATGTTCTAATTTTGTTAACACACGTTGGGTTAAACATGGACTGCTTTTTGGCAAAAAATTATCCAGAAATTGATTTGATTATTGGCGGACATAGTCATGATTTATTGAAACATGGGTTAGAGGTTAATAACGTTTGGATTACTCAGACGGGAAAATGGGGTAATTTTGTAGGCAATATTTACATTGAAATAGATAATGAGCATCAGATACAAAAAATTTCGCCACATGTTGAACCAACTAGTTTAATGAAAAGCGAGTCTGCTGATGAATTGACAGTTAAAGATTATTTGAAGTGTGGAAAAGAAATTTTATCTCGTGAATATATTGCTGATTTACCTAAGCAATATGATAATAGTTTAGACGCGGCAATAGAAGTATCGATGGAAGCAATTGCTAATTTTGCTCAAACAGATATAGCAATGCTTAGTTCAGGGTTGTTTCTAACATCTTTTAAAAAAGGAATTTTAACTAAATATGATTTGCAACAAGCATTGCCACATTCAATGCATGTAGTACGGACAACACTTCAAGGGTGTGACTTATGGCGTTTAGTTATGGAAATTGAAAAGAACCGGCATTACTTAGATCATTTTCATTTGCAGGGAATGAGTTTTCGCGGCAAAATTTTTGGGCAGATGTATTATCGAGGACTTAGATATGATCCAGTTGAACAATCAGTCTATGTGAATAATCAGCAAATAAATTTTAAAAAGAACTATCAAATTGCCGTATTAGACCATTATATTTTAGTACCATTCTTTCCAACTTTAGCAATTGTGGGTGAAAATCAGTTTTTATTTCCACAATTTTTACGCGAAGTAGTTGGTAATTATTTGAGTAAAAAATACCCATTAACAGGAAGTGATATTGATGATGGAAAAAGAAATGGCAGCCAAGACAACTAAGGCAAATAAAGAAAATCGTTTTGTTAAAGAACAACCCCTACGGCATCCTTTAGCAGTTGTGACCTTAAACGGTAATCATTTAAAAATTAATAAGCAATCTTATCAGATAGTTGTTAATAAGCAAGAAGCACTAAGTATAGAAGTTTTACGCCAAAAATATGATCCTTATTTAGACCAATATGATTTTTTGGTTGGGGATGTCTCAAGTGAACATTTGCGCTTAAAAGGCTTTTATAAAGATAACGTGCAAGCTACAATTGATCGCAGGGAACAAACGATTGCTGATTATTTAATGGAATATTGTAATCCTGGTGCGGGTTATTTTATTTTAAAGCTACTAAGTCCAGTGCATCATTACCGCTCTACTAATAGTAAAAAGCAATCCCCAAGTCAATATCGAAGAAGAAAGAAAGTAAAGATCAGGTCAACGTTACAGCATAATTTTATTATTAAGAAAAGAAAGAGTAGCAATTAGGTGAAAGATTATCGTTTATTTTTAATTGATCTTGATGGTACGATTTATCGGGGACAAGATACGATTGCTTCGGGGGTGCGCTTCATCAAGCGACTGGAATCATTGGGAAAGGATTATCTTTTTTTAACTAACAATACAACACGTACGCCACAGATGGTGGTTGAAAAGCTGGCAAAACATGGTATCAATACGGATATTTCGCATATATATACACCATGTATGGCAACAACTAGTTACATTTTAAGCCAAGCAAAAGAAAATAAAAAAATCGGTGTCTATCTAATTGGCCAGGTTGGGTTATGGAGTGAATTTTTTAAGCATCCAGAATTTGAATTAAATCCTAATGATCCTGCTTATGTAGTTGTAGGAATGGATACTGATTTGACCTACCACAAAGTTCAAATTGCAACTAGCGCAATCAGAAAGGGGGCAATTTTTATAGGCACAAATGCCGATTTAAATCTGCCTAGTGAAAAAGGGCTTCTACCAGGTAATGGTTCACAATGTGCCATGATTGCTGCTGCAAGTGGATGTGAACCAATATATATTGGTAAACCCGCAAAAATTATTGTAGAGCTACTTTTAAAGCAAAGAAATTGTTTAAAAGAAGATGCACTTATCATTGGTGACAATTATGAAACTGATATTAAGGCAGGATTCAATAGCCAAGTTGATCAATTACTTGTATTAACTGGGATTACAAAGAAAGTAGATATTCAAGGTAAAAGGCAACCAACACTTATTGTTAATAATTTGGATGAAATTAAATTATGATCGACAAAAATAATTTTTTTAGTATTATTTATCATTTTGTTTTTGCAATTACTAGTAGTGCTGTAGGAGCGGTTATTGCTAGTTGGCCTCTTTTAATGATTTTTGTTTTGGTACAAAAAACTTATAAGGTAGTCAATTTATCAATAGGTCAAATAATGGGAAATTATAATCAATTGTTATGGTATTTAATATGGCCGCTTAAAAAGAAGCTTAGAATGAGTAATTTACCTACCTCAATGGCGGCTGCACAGCATTTTGCTGATGTAAAAAAGTTATTTACCATAGTAATTATTGCTTTTTTGTGTTGCTTAATATTGTATTTTTGGAACAGTAAAAGTAAGAAAAGCTTTTTCAGATTAAATAAAATTTGTGCACTATTATTGTTGCTTTTACCAGTTGCTGCCCTACCTTTTGCGTTGACGAATTTTGATCAATTTTTTATCAATTTTCACCACCTATTTTTTATTGGAAGTACTACTTGGTTATTTAATCCTGAGACTGACCCAATTATTAATCTTTTGACTGAAGGCTTTTTTGCCGCTTGCTTTGCTGTAGGTGGAACTATTTATGAACTATATTTTGCCAATCAATTATTGCAACGATAAAAAGGAGCTCCTAATGGGGCTCCTTTTTTTGAGTATAATGTTTTTTGAGAGTAACAAGCAAAATTGGTAAAACTGAAATTAAGATAATCGCCAAGATTAATAAAGAAAAATTATCTTTAACAAATGGTATGTTGCCAAAAATAGCACCAATTATAGTGAAGATGCCACTCCAAATGATTCCGCCGACTATGTTATAGATAGCAAATTTTCCGTAGTGCATTTTGCTACCGCCAGAAATGAATGGAACGAATGTCCTAATAAAGGGGATAAAGCGACCTATAACAATTGTGATCGGTCCATGGCGATTGAAAAACTGTTCGGCTGCTAAACGATTTTTTTGATTAATCAGTTTGTTGAACCAAGAATATTTTTCTCCAGCAGTCACTGATCGTGCCCCAATTTCATAATTACAAGCATCACCTAAAACTGCGGCAAGAACAACAGCCAAATAAATTAGCCAAATATTGAGGTTATATTTGGGATTAACTGCCATTGAACTGGCGGCAAAAATAAGCGAATCACCTGGTAAAAATGGGAAAATAACTAATCCAGTTTCAATAAAAATAATTCCAAAAATGATTAAGTATGTCCAGCTACCAAACTGATTTACTATTTCAATCAAATGATGGTCAATGTGTAGAATAAAATTGACAATAGTCATAAATTGCTCCTATATACTGGTTGAATGAATGGTTAAATTTTTTTTGGGAAAAAGTGAACGCATAATTGATGTAATTGCTATTTGTGCTTCGCCAAAGCCTAGACCAATTACTGGGACGCGTTCTGGGTAATAGGCAGCATCTCCTACTGCATAAATGCCTGAAATATTGGTTTCCATTGCGCGTGAAACGCCAATTTGTCCCTTGGTTAAGTTAACGCCCCACTTACTTACAAAATTATTATCGCTACGAAAACCATAGGCAACAACAATTTGATCAAATTTCTTAGCAATGATATTTGTAGTACCTATTTCCTTTAATTCAATTTCAAGCTGATTATTGCTAAGAGTAACAGCTTTGGGGAGATAGGGTGTAAGAACTTCAACGTTTTGTAATTTTTTTAATTGTTGAACATTAGCTTCAAGCCCCCGAAATTCATTTCGGCGATGTATGATTTTAATCTGGGTATTAGCTGCATTTGCAAGCTCAAGTGCCCAATCTAATGCGGAATCACCGCCGCCAAAAATGCCAATTGTTTGATTTTGAAATTTTTGGGGATCATTAATAAAATATTGAATACGTTTTTCAATTTCATCATTTGTGTGTAAAGGAAATGCTTTAGGTGTAAATGAACCATTACCAGTAGCAATGATAACACTTTTAACTTCAAATTCTTTATCAATTAAAAAGTAATCTTCAATTTTTTCAATAGAATTAACACGATGGTCAAATACAAATTTTGCTTTTCTTTCAGCTGAATACATCAACTTTTCAATTAATTCAGCTCCAGTAATTTGGTTAAATACGGGAATGTCAAAAATTTTTTTAAATGGGTAAAGTAATTTTGGTTGTCCACCAGCTTCACTTAATGAATCAAATACAATAGTTTTTAACCCGTGCAAATGAGCAAAATTTGCACTAAAAAGTCCAATTGGTCCTGCTCCGATAATTGCTAAATCAAATTTTTTTATTTAAAAAACCTCCTAATAAACCTTGATATTTCAACTTTAGCATGAATTTTAAAGTTAGTCACTTTAAAAAAATCATAAAAAAGGGTTGCAAAAACCAAAAAAGGTTGCTAATATAAATAACTGTCGTCAGGGCAAAGCCAGTAAGGCAAAGGCAAGGCGGCAAAAAAGATATAAAAAACCAGTTGACAAAAGCGACTGAGTTTAGTAATATAAAAAGCGCTGTTGTTTAAAGAAGCGGCAGCGGGAGTCAGAAAAAAAGTTCTTGACACAGTCTAGAGCATCTGAT
>NZ_REHH01000006.1:0-308478 GCF_003692995.1 Lactobacillus sp. ESL0233
AAAAGAAGTACGGTGGCAAGAGCAAGAAGGAAACACCTGTAACCATGCCGAACACAGAAGTTAAGCTTCTTAACGCCGAGAGTAGTTGGTGGGAGACTGCCTGCGAGGGTAGGACGTTGCCGTGCTTATGGAGGATTAGCTCAGCTGGGAGAGCATCTGCCTTACAAGCAGGAGGTCACAGGTTCGAGCCCTGTATCCTCCATTCCGAGTCGTTAGCTCAGTCGGTAGAGCATCTGACTTTTAATCAGAGGGTCGACGGTTCAAGCCCGTCACGACTCATGGCCCCATTTTTTGCGGGTGTGGCGGAATTGGCAGACGCGCTAGATTTAGGTTCTAGTGTTTTCGGACGTGTGGGTTCAAGTCCCACCACCCGTATTCGCCAATATTATTACCATATTTACATTATGCCGATTTAGCTCAGTTGGTAGAGCATCTGTCTTGTAAACAGGGGGTCGTACGTTCAAATCGTATAATCGGCATTACATATTTATGCGGAAGTAGTTCAGTGGTAGAACATCACCTTGCCATGGTGGGGGTCGCGGGTTCGAATCCCGTCTTCCGCTTTCATTACTTGCCGGGGTGGCGGAATTGGCAGACGCACGGGACTTAAAATCCCGCGGTTGGTTTCAACCGTACCGGTTCGACTCCGGTCCTCGGCATATAATGACGCGCCCTTAGCGCAACTGGATAGAGTGTCTGACTACGAATCAGAAGGTTGAAGGTTCAAATCCTTCAGGGCGCATTAATTTCGGGAAGTGGCTCAGTTTGGTAGAGCACCTGGTTTGGGACCAGGGGGTCGCAGGTTCGAATCCTGTCTTCCCGATTGTAATCTTTATTATTAATGGTTACATTTGTTTGTTGGCGGTGTAGCTCAGCTGGCTAGAGCGTCCGGTTCATACCCGGGAGGTCGAGGGTTCGATCCCCCCCGCCGCTATTTGTTCGACCTTGGACCTTTAGCTCAGTTGGTTAGAGCAGACGGCTCATAACCGTCCTGTCGTAGGTTCGAGTCCTACAAGGTCCATATGGCATGGTAATTTGTTAATATCGCGGGATGGAGCAGTATGGTAGCTCGTCGGGCTCATAACCCGAAGGTCGGTGGTTCAAATCCATCTCCCGCAATTGGTCCATTGGAGCAGTGGTTTATCTCGTCTCCCTGTCACGGAGAAGATCATCAGTTCGAATCTGATATGGACCGTAAGATGGCTCGGTAGCTCAGTCGGTAGAGCAAAGGATTGAAGCTCCTTGTGTCGGCGGTTCGATTCCGTCCCGCGCCATTTTTTGATATTTATTTGCGGGTATAGTTTAGTGGTAAAACGAAAGCCTTCCAAGCTTTAGTCGCGAGTCCGATTCTCGTTACCCGCTTTAGGGGCCTATAGCTCAGCTGGTTAGAGCGCACGCCTGATAAGCGTGAGGTCGATGGTTCAAGTCCATTTAGGCCCATCTAAATATATGGAGACTTACTCAAGTGGCTGAAGAGGCGCCCCTGCTAAGGGTGTAGATCGGGTTATTCCGGTGCGAGAGTTCGAATCCCTCAGTCTCCGCTATATAATAATAAAAGGCTGATACTTCAACGTATCGAGCCTTTTTATTTACTTTCGTAAGGAAAATGCACGGCAAAAAAGTAATTTACATGTTTAATTTTTGGATTAAAGCAATTACAGTAGCTTCGTGCTCGTTAATAAGTCGTTTTTATGATGACGTTGCCTTGCACCTTAGATCATGACTAAGAGATAAGAAATAGGGTTTACTACTACGCCGGAAGTTTTAACTTAAATGTATGCTAATCTTTTTAATTAGATTTGATAACCAACAATCGTAAAAGCGGTTACGTTATTTTTATTTATGGAGCTAGTCTACTTACTGAAGGAATTAAAAGATGATTAATTTTTTGATATACGAGGTCGAAAAAATCATTTACGTCAATCTATTAATTTGATCTTGCAACAGCTTGGAAGCGTTAAAAATACCAATTCCCAATTTTTTATTCTCTAGTAAAGAGCATAAAGGAAATTCGACCTCCATGCTTTTAAAAAAGGCGTACTGGGCTTGGTGGTACCAAGCAATTTGCCAATTGCGAAAGTGGGAGCATTTTTATCTCTACTGGCGATTTTGCCGCTAATCGCTTATTAGCAAGTATTTAGGGTGTTTTTGGTAATACCACAGAGCAAAATTGAATTTTTGGTTTGTTGCTAACAAATTGTTTTAAAATATGTTGAATAAAATTGCATGATTTAAAAATAGATTGGTAGAATTATTGTGAAATCAAAAAAATAGCTAAAATAAAAAGTCCAGATTAATTGGGCTTTTTATCTGCTATCCAGATTTAATTTCACAAATTTATTTTGGGGACGATTGTTTGTTCTGATTTAGTGGCGTTTTTTGCCTACTTTGTTTAAGGTACATTATATTAAATTGGTAGTGGTATAAATTAAGGACGGTTAAATTGAATCAATTTATTTTTAGTTATGCTGCATTTTTATTAGTAGAATAGACTACACTAACCATTGTTGCTAAAATAATTAAACAAGTTACACCTAATAGTGTTAATGCGATAGTAATACCGAACGAAGCAGTAATTGTAGTAAAAATAGTTGTCATAACTGGCGCAGTTACTACTAAAATCGTATTAAGCATTCCCATAGTTGATGACAAAATGTTTTGGTCGACTGTTTCAACAAGCCACTGTGTTAATTTAGGGCTAGCCATACCAATAAATATTGCAAGGCTTGCCATGATTGGCAGATAAATGAAAATATTTTTAATAAGCATTGTACCAATAACTACGATACTTAAAGCTGTTGAAATAATTGCGATAGTGAATAATGACATATTCTTGAATAATTTTGTGCCTACAATACTACCAAGTGCCATACCAGCAGTCATTACACCTCCTATTAGGGCAATCGTAAAACTGTATGTTCCAATGACCATAGAAGACTTATTACCGGCGATTACGATTGAAATTAAAGGTTCAATTGTTCCTAAAACTCCATTTAATAAAGCAATTACTAAAACGACTGCTAACAACCCCTTTGCCTTTTTTACTTGTTTGAATGATAAAGCAATTATTTTAAAGAACCCCTCTTCATTAACTGACGTAGTTCCTTCTTGAGGACGAGTCTTGTAATAATTACGGCCGACGCTGGCAAAAAGGGCACCTGCCACTAAAAATGTTAAGGCGTTGAAGATTGCTAGACTGGAATAAGACATGAAAAGTAATAAACCAGAACCAATGAATTGTGCAATCATATTGATAATACCGTTGATCCCACTAACAAATCCTTCAGCTTCAGCAACTTCATCATCTCCAACAATGTTAACAACTAGAGGCATTTGAAGGCCGTTAGAGTATGAGCCAGCGATATCTGATATTAAGTTAATACCAATAACAGCTAAAACTAGATTCCAACCAGCAAAGCCGCTGGCAAAAAGCAAGCCGACGATTAGATAGAGTCCAAAGCGTATAGCGGCTAACCAAACCATTAATTTGAATTTATTTTTGGTACGGTCAGCTAAATAGCCACTAAAAACTTGTAGAATTTGAGGTACTGATTCTGAAATTGAAATCAGTGAAATAGCTAAGGCATAATTTCTTAATTTACTTGCATAAGTAATAAGTGCTAAGTAAAACAAAATATTGCCTGCACCAGATAGAAAACTGGCGATTGTAAATTTTCGATAATCCTTGTTCTTTGCAAAAACGTCCATAATTTTATAACTCCTAAATTAAATATTTTATACATTAAGTTATAACGTGTTTATAATAAGGAATATCAAAAAAAGTCGTATTTGAATGTTAAACGCCAAATTTGAATGAAATTAAGAGGATCACGAATGACAATAGGACAATTGCTAAAGCAATATCGAATTGAGAGCTTGAAAACTCAAAAAGAATGGGCTGGTAATACGATTAGTACATCATATTATTCAAAAGTTGAAAAAGACCAGCACAGAATTACAGCCGAGGATCTAATTGCATTATTGCATGCTAATAACATTAAGCTGTGGGAATTTTTTGGCAGGCTTAGTCAAGAAGATAAAGTAAAATATGATGAAAACAGCGATATCGGCGAAGCAATTAATGAAGCGTTTTATCATAATGATAAGGAACAGCTTAAGGATATTAAAAATGTCATTGCAAATAGCGAAATAGTTGATAAAGAAGATCAGTTGCTATTTATAGATGCACTTATAGCTTTAGTTGGCAATCACGTAGAAGATCTTGATGAAAAAGAACGAATTAAGTTGAAAGAAAAGATTTTTAATATTTCTAATTTTGACGAAAATAAATTAGATTTGTATTGTAACTTGATGCCATTTTATGATCTTGATAGCAACTTGTTAATAAGTCGGCGAGTGATTACGCAATTTTGCCATTCTGGGAGTTCGAATGTTCAAGAAACAATATTAGGAATAGAGATAAACATGTTAATTATGTGTATTGAGAAAAGTAGATATAAAGAAACAGAATTCTTTATTCGGACAGCTGATCAAATTAGTACTAAACCAAATTTGTTTTTTTATAAAAACTGCATTTTTATACTTAAAAATATAGTGAATTATCACTATGAAAGAAAGGATGAGTATTTAAATAAAGCTCGAATGGCAATTGATCACATTAGTTCGTTAGGCATGCCGGAGTATAGCAAAGATATGAAAGACATTCTAGATAAGTATGGGAAAAATTAAAAAAAGTCGTATTTGATATTTAAAATTCAAATACGACTTTTTTATTATCTTCTGTTAAATCGAAAATATACTTAAGCTACAAAGTTTAAAACAGAAGGAGAGGAAAATATGAATACATCAACTTTTAGTTGGATCATTATCATTCACTTCTAAGTGATAAGGATGAAAAAAAACGACGAAAAATCAAACATCAGGTAATTACAAATGGAGTGCTGATAAAATTTAAAATCACCACTTTATAAAATAATATAATTAAAAAACGTTAGAAAGGAGAAATCGATATGACGAGAAAGCCACTTAGAATTGGCCCACCATGATTTTCGGTGGTCTTTTTCTTTTTTTAAAGACCTTATATGGTAGCGGATAGTTTGTTTGAAGACACCTGATTAATTCGCTAACTGCTTGATTGTTTTGGCCGCAATACATTCTTCATCTTAGTAATTACTACTGATTATTTAGGTATAGCTTACCAAGAAGTTGAGAACTATAGGATAGCTGCTCGTGTCGCACATGTCTAGATTGTTGACCGGTTAAAAATAAAGAATAGGTTTTTAATGTTATATCTTAAGAAAAAAACAAATTTTTTTCAAAAAAGTCTTGCAAGATCACTTTGAATCCTGTATTATAAATAGCGTTGTGAGTCAGCGTAATAGCTCAACTTAATTATTTTAAAAAAATGTTGACTTTCTTGCTTAAGTTAGGTATTATAATTAAGCGTTATGTGACATTGGTCATGGCAAATCTGACCCGTTGGTCAAGTGGTTAAGACATCGCCCTTTCACGGCGGTAACATGGGTTCAAATCCCGTACGGGTCATTACCACTAATATTTTGGTAAATTTACAATTGGAGGATTACCCAAGTGGCTTAAGGGGACGGTTTTGAAAACCGTTAGACGGTCTTGCCGTGCGTGGGTTCAAATCCCACATCCTCCTTTATAATATCGCGGGATGGAGCAGTATGGTAGCTCGTCGGGCTCATAACCCGAAGGTCGGTGGTTCAAATCCATCTCCCGCAATTGGTCCATTGGAGCAGTGGTTTATCTCGTCTCCCTGTCACGGAGAAGATCATCAGTTCGAATCTGATATGGACCGTAAGATGGCTCGGTAGCTCAGTCGGTAGAGCAAAGGATTGAAGCTCCTTGTGTCGGCGGTTCGATTCCGTCCCGCGCCATCAGCCTGGAGGAGTAGCGAAGTGGCTAAACGCGGCGGTCTGTAAAACCGCTCTCTCTGAGTTCGGCGGTTCGAATCCACCCTCCTCCATAATAGGGATATCGTATAAAGGTAGTACATCGGTCTCCAAAACCGCTAGTGTGGGTTCAATTCCTACTATCCCTGTTAAAACTTTATGGCGGAATTGGTGAAGGGGTTAACACACCGGTTTGTGGATCCGGCATACATGGGTTCGAATCCCATATTCCGCCCTAGAATTGGGATATAGCCAAGCGGTAAGGCACTAGACTTTGACTCTATTATGCGCTGGTTCGAATCCAGCTATCCCAATCTATTAATAAAATATTCGATGGCGGTGTAGCCAAGTGGTAAGGCAGAGGTCTGCAAAACCTTAATCGTCGGTTCAAATCCGATCCCCGCCTTTGGTTCAGTCATTGAGCTTTAAATTAATAAGTAGCTTTTATGGCGGTGTGGCGGAATTGGCAGACGCGTCAGACTCAAAATCTGGTGTCCCTTGGGACGTATCGGTTCGACCCCGATCACCGCTATAATAATTAGCCCTTCTGAAGGGCTATTTTTTTATAATTTTTTGCTTTTTTTCTTATATAAATTGCACAAGTATTAACTAATCTTTATAATACCTTTATACGGAGGTATTCAAATGAATATTGGTATTTTTACCGATACATATTTCCCACAAATAAGTGGAGTGGCAACATCAATTGAAACGCTTAAAGAAGCTCTAGAAGATCAGGGACATAATGTTTTTATTTTTACAACTACTGATCCCCATGTTGAAAAAGGACGAGTAGATGCTAATGTTTTTCGTTTTAGTAGTGTACCGTTTATTTCTTTTACTGATCGCCGAATTGCCTATAGAGGTTTTTTTGAAGCAACTAAGGTTGCTCGCGAAGTTAAGCTTGATATTGTTCATACTCAAACTGAATTTGCACTAGGAATGATAGGTAAGTATGTAGCCCATCAGCTCAAGATTCCAGCCATTCATACTTATCATACAATGTATGAGGACTATTTACATTATGTTCTAAATGGTCATTTGCTTAGACCATATCATGTTAAGCAGTTTACCAAGGTCTTTCTTAAAAACATGGATGGTGCAATTGCTCCTAGCGAACGTGTAGACGAACTTTTAAAACGTTATAGGGTTGGTATACCTATAAAGGTAATTCCAACGGGCGTGGACGTTAAAAACATGAATAAGAAGGTAAATCGTGATATTCGTCAAGAACTAGGCATTGCTGCTGATGCACCAGTAATATTAACTTTAAGTAGAATCGCTGGCGAAAAAAAGATTGACCGCATACTTAATGTGATGCCAGAAATCGTTGAAGAATTTCCTAATGTTTGTTTAGTTATTTCTGGTGATGGACCTGATGTTAAAGTATTGCAAGATCAAGTAGAGCGGTTGACCCTTGAAAATAATGTAATTTTTACTGGTGATGTGAATCATGATGACGTCGGAGCCTTTTACAAAATGGCAAATTTATTTGTTTCAGCAAGTGATACTGAAACACAAGGATTGACTTATATTGAAGCATTAGCAGCTGGAACAAAATGTGTAGTTTATGATACTGATTATACTGAAAATGTTTTTGATGATTCTGACTTTGGTCAAGTATTTACTACTCCAAGCGAGATGCGCGACAAAATTATATTCTATTTAAATAATAAGCAAACTATAATTCCTAAAGATAAACTAAAGACGAAACTCAATCAAATTTCTGCTAAAAAATTTGGTCAAGAAGTTTATCAGTTTTATCAAGAAATAATTGATAATTATCAAGAAAATTTTAAAGAGGATTCAAATGATTAGAATCAACATGTTCTCACAAGCAGATTCTGTAGCTGGTCAAGGCGTTGGCTCGGCTTACAAAGAATTGATGAGCCTACTTAGGACGCATTTAATTAATGAATTTTACGTGACAAATAATAAATATGGGATGAGTGATTTAACCCACTATCATACAATTAATCCAACTTATTATGCCAATAGTTTTTCACCAGCTAGAGGACGTAAGATTGGATATGTGCATTTTTTGCCTGAAACACTTGAAGGTTCACTTCAATTACCTTCATCTGTTAAAAAAGTCTTTTATAACTATGTCATTGATTTTTACAAAAGAATGGATCAAATTGTTGTAGTTAATCCAATTTTTATTGATAAGTTAGTTAAATATGGCATCAGACGAGAAAATATAAAGTACATTCCTAATTTTGTAACTAAAAATGAATTTTATCCCAAGAAACAAGTAGAAAAAAATGCTTTTCGTCATCAAATAGGGATTCCATTGGATAGATTTGTTGTTTTTGGAGATGGTCAGGTTCAAGCACGTAAAGGTGTCGATGATTTTGTAAAAATGGCCAAAGCTAATCCAGAGGTTCAATTTATTTGGGCTGGTGGTTTCTCATTTGGTAAAATTACTGACGGCTATGAGCATTTAAAAAAAATGGTTGACCAACCACCAAAAAATTTACAATTTACAGGGATCATTGACCGGAAAAAGTTAGTTAACTACTTAAATATTGCCAATCTTTTTGTTTTACCATCATATGATGAATTATTTCCCATGTCAGTTCTTGAAGCATTTAGCTGTGGTACGCCAGTATTATTGCGTGATCTTGACTTATATGAAGCAATTATTAGTGGCTATTATCTAAAAGGCAAGGACTTTGCTGAGATGAATGCACAACTTCGTCAAGCTGTGCAAGATCAAGCGCTCTTAAATAAATACAGTAATTTATCAATTAAAGCTAGTGAAAAATATTCAGAAAATAACTTAGCAAAAATTTGGAACGATTTTTATCATGAACAATATGAAATTGGACAAAAATTAGGGCAGATTCACTAATGAATAAAAAATATTTTTGGGGAATTGTGGTTGTTTTATTAATTAGTGGCGGAGTTTTATACTTAGACCTCAAAGACATACCTTTTGTTCACTTAATCGAAGCTGCTAAAAATATAAATGTTATTGCTTTATTTGCAGTATTTGGCCTAATGATACTATCTTATGCTTTTGAAGCGAGTATATTAGCAGTGTTAGCGAAGAGAAAGAACGAACCTAGGCGCTCAAGATGGGCTTTTTTTCGTATACCGATAATCCAAGCCTTATTTAATGCAATAACGCCTATGTCAACTGGGGGACAACCTTCACAGTTAGCAGCAATGATTCAGATTGGAATTGAAGGAGGACGGGCGACTTCAATTTTATTAATGAAATTTATTATTTATCAAATTGTAGTATTTTTTGCTTATGTAATAACGATTATTACTGGATTTAACTTGGTTGCAACCAAGTTCGCTGGCTTGGCTTTTCTGATTGCGATTGGTTTTTTACTACACATTAGTTCAATTGTCTTTTTACTAGCAATTTTTTTTGCTTATGACTGGACTAAAAGAGTGACAAATATCTTAATGGATTTATTGAGCAGATTTATTAATACTAGCCGAGTTGCTGGCTGGCGAAATGGTACTTTAGAAAAGATTGATACCTTTCATTATGAAAGTCAGAAATTAAGACAGGAAAAAAAGAAATTACTTTTGTCTGGTAGTTTAACGATATTACAGTTACTGTGTTTTTATTCGGTGCCATATTTGATATTACTAACTTTAAATGTATCGGCTGATTGGGTAAGCGTCACTCAAATGAATATTATGATTATGATGTTGATGTCAATAGTCCCAATTCCAGGAGCATCTGGTGGCGCTGAGTATAGTTTTCAGACACTTTTTGCAACATTTGTTTCTTCGCGTGGTTCATTAATTTTGGTTATGTTTTTGTGGCGTTTTGTTACGTATTTTTTTGGCATGATTTTAGGAATATTAGGCTGGATTTTTAAACCTAAAAAAATTTCTAGTACACTAGATGATTGATTTTAATTAAAAGATATAGTAAGTAATCATACTTGATTAGGATATTGGCATGGCAAAAGGAGAATAAAATGACACGAATTAAATCTTTTCTTCAATGGCTAACACAAGATAAATTGGGTTTTTTTGTCATTGTTTTAATGGCCTTTTGGCTAAAAACTTACATCGCATACTTGACCAAATTTAATTTAGGTTCAGTGGGTGCGATGCAAAACTTTTTATTATTTATTAACCCGCTTCCTGCTGCCATTTTATTGATGGGAATAGGTCTATTTTTTAAAGGGCGTAAATCATACTGGATTATTTTATTAATTGATCTATTACTGACTTTTTGGTTATTTTCTAATATTTTATATTATCGGGAATTTTCTAACTTTTTATCTGTTTCAATTATTAAGACTTCTGGTTCAACTGCAGATAATTTAGGCAAAAGTATTATAGGAATAATTCATCCAAGTGATTTTTTAGTTTTTCTAGATTTCATAATAATTATTGGATTAATATTCAGTAAGGTAATTAGGTATGATCTTCGTCCTTTAAAATTAAAATTCAATTTATTAGTAGAGGGACTAGCAGCAATATTAATTGGACTTAACTTATTAATGGCACAAAAAGATCGGTCTGGCCTTTTAACTAGAACTTTTGATAATAGTTATATTGTTAAATACTTAGGGATGAATGAATATGCAATCTATGATGGCTTTAAAACCGCCCAAACAAGTGAACAGATGGCTAAAGCTAATGTATCAGATTTGCAATCGGTAAAAAAGTATTTAAAAAGTAATTCTGTTAAACCTAATGCAACATATACTGGCGTTGCCAAAGGGAAAAATGTTTTAATTATTCATTTGGAAAGTTTTCAGCAATTTTTGATTGACTATAAGTGGAAAGGTAAGGCCGTTACCCCCAACTTAAATAAGCTTTATCATTCTAAAAATAGCCTAAGTTTTGCTAATTTTTATAATCAAGTTGGTCAAGGTAAGACATCAGATGCTGAAATGATGCTTGAAAATTCACTTTACGGCTTGCAATCTGGTTCAGCTATGTCTAGTTATGGCACATCTAATACCTTTGAGAGTGCTCCAGCCATTTTAAAGCAAAAAGCAAATTATACAACTGCAGTTATGCATGGTGGAGCAGGATCATTTTGGAATCGAAATAATGCATACAAGCAGTTTGGCTATCAATATTTTATGCCCCTTTCGTACTATGATAATAAGCCAAAATATTATATTGGTTATGGTTTAAAAGATAAAATCTTTTTTTCTCAATCAATTAAATATATAGAGCGCCTGCCGCAACCGTTCTATTTAAAATTGCTAACCGTTACTAACCATTATCCTTATGAAATCGATAAGAAAAACCAAAAAATAGAACGTACGGATACTGGTGATGAAACAGTTGATGGTTATGTTCAAACAGCGCATTACTTGGATCAGGCTGTAGGTGAATTGCTTTCTTGGATGAAAAAAACGGGCCTAGATCAAAAGACAATTTTGGTTCTATATGGTGATCACTACGGTATTTCTGGTAATCATCATCAAGCTAGCGCTGAATTATTAAAGCAAGCTGATTTTACTAATTTCGATAATTTGAAATTTCAAAGGGTACCATTAATATTTAACATGAGAGGGCTTAATGGCGGCATTAAAAAAACATATGGCGGTGAAATAGATGTGTTGCCAACTTTACTAAATTTACTTGGAATTAATAATCAAGATACTATTCAATTTGGGCATGACTTGTTGAGTTCAGCAGCGCCGCAAATTGTTGCTCAAAGAAATGGCGACTTTATTACGCCAAAATATGCAAAAGTAGGCGGAAATTACTATAATACTAAGACTGGATTAGAAATAGAACATCCTGACAAAAAATTAAAAGCTGAACTTGTTGGCCTCTCAAATAAAGTTACTACGCAATTGTCGCTATCAGACCGAGTAATTGCGGGGAATTTGCTACGTTTTTATAAGCCTAAATGGTTTAAAAAAGTTACGCCACATAAATATGATTATAATGAGAAAAAGTCTTTGAAAGATTTGTTTAGTCAAAATAAGACTTCAATGTGGTATCAGAATCATCAGAAGTCAACACAGTCGAAGTTTAAAACTGATGCACCAGAATTGGAAAAATAAAATTAGTAATAAAACATATTTTGTGCTAAAATTTAACAGTAATCGTATCTGTATATTGGAGGCAGCATATTGTATAATTTATTTATGACGCTACTAATTATTGTTTCAATTTTAATCGTTATTGTTACAATGATGCAGCCGCAAAAGCAGCAAGATGCATTAAATGCCTTATCTGGCGGTGCAGTTTTTAGTGGACAAACAAAAAAACGTGGTTTTGAAGCATTTATGGAAAAAGTGACCGCAATTTTATTAGTTCTCTTTTTTGCTTTTGCTATTGTGTTAGCTTATTTGTCCTCAAAATAAGCGTTGGTTCCTCCCAATCAAACGATGGGAGGATTTTTTTTATCTTTTTATTAAAGAATGGAGATTAGTGCATGGCACAAAACGATAAAATCTTAGCTAATGTTTTAGAGATATTTCGTCATAATCCCAAAAAACAATATCAAGTAGAACAAATTGATCGAATGTTGCGACGCGACCGCCTAGGTAACTTTTCTGATATCGTTAAAGCTTTGTCTTTCCTTGAGCAACAAAAACAAATTATCACTGACGGCAACGGACATTATCAGCTTACTCAAGAAAATATTGTTATTGAAGGAGTTTTTAAGGCTAATAGTAAAGGATTTGGCTTTGTGAGACTCGAAGATGAAGAAGCCGATGATGTCTTTATTGCTAAAGATTATACAAATTGTGCACTTGATGGTGATCAAGTGCGTGTAAAGATCACTGCTGGTGGTAACCCTTGGAATGGTAAGGGGCCAGAGGGTCAAGTCGAAGAAGTTGTTGAACATGGCATTGAGAATGTAGTTGGGGAATTTAATCCTTTAACCGATCAACAAGTTAAAGTTAGTCATTATATTGGCTATGTAGTAAGTACCAATAAAAAATTAGCAAATTACCGTATTTATGTGGGGGAAGGCGGACTACACCCACAAAAGGGTGACATTGTTAAGGTGGCAATTGAAAAGTATCCTAATGAAGCTAATCCTGATACAATGCTAGGCATTATTACCAACGTCATTGGTAATAAAAATACTCCTGGTGTTGATATTATGGCAATTGTTTCTGCTCATAACGTTCGTTGTGAATGGGATCAAAAAGCATTGGATCAAGCTAACGCAATCCCGGATCATGTGACTGCTGAAGATATGGCTAACCGAGAAGATATTCGTGAACAACCAACAGTTACAATTGATGGTGATGATTCTAAAGACTTTGATGATGCGGTTGTTTTGTGGAAATTACCTAATGGTAATTATCATTTAGGTGTTCATATTGCTGATGTTGCCTATTATATTAAGGAAAATTCTCCTTTAGACCAAGAGGCATACACTAGGGGTAACAGTACCTATTTAGTTGATCGAGTAATTCCAATGTTACCATTTAGATTATCTAATGGAATTTGTTCCTTAAATGAGGGCGAAGACAGATTAGTTTTATCATGTGATATGGAAATTACTCCTGAAGGTGAACGGGTAAATTACTGTATTCATCCTTCTGTTATGCGCTCACATGCTAGAATGACTTATAACAATGTAAATAAGGTCTTAGATTTAAATAATCATGAACCATTAGCAGAAAAATACCACAAGCTGGCGCCAATGCTACATGATATGGCAGAATTGCACAATGCACTTTATCAAAAGCGCCATCAGCGTGGTGCAATTGATTTTGAAGAACCAGAAGCTAAAATTGTCGTCGATGAGCTAGGGAAACCCGTTGATATTGTCCTTCATAATCGTGGAATTGCTGAAAAAATGATAGAATCCTTTATGCTGATAGCTAATGAAACAGTAGCTGAGGATTTTTATAAAAAGCACGTCCCATTTTTATATCGGGTTCATGAAACTCCAGATGGTGAGCGGATTAAGGGGTTCTTTGAATTTTGTAGTGCTTTTGGGTTGCAAATTACGGCTGATCCTAACCATGTTCGCCCAATTGACTTACAAAAAGTAGTTTCAAAAACATTAGAGACGCCAGAAGAAGCTGTGGTCCAGATGATGATGCTCCGTAGTTTAAAACAGGCACATTATTCAGAAGAACCGCTAGGTCACTTTGGTCTTGCAGCCAAATTTTATACGCATTTTACTTCACCAATTAGGCGTTATTCTGATTTAATGGTTCACCGTATGATTCATGAATACATGGATCAGGGAACCGATAAAGCTATTCAAGCTCATTTTGCTAGTTGTTTACCTGATGTTGCCGATCAAACTTCAACTCAAGAACGTGTGTCAATTGATACTGAACGCGAAGTTAATGATTTAAAGATGACTGAATATATGTCGGATCAAGTTGGACAACACTTTGATGCAGTTGTTTCATCCGTAACTAGTTTTGGTATGTTTATTCAGTTACCCAATACAGTTGAAGGTTTAATTCATATTTCGAATTTAACGGATGATTTTTATAGTTTTAATGAAAAAAGCATGACTTTAACTGGACGAGGAACGCACAAGCAATATCATGTTGGAATGCCAATTAAGGTTACTTTAATAAATGCTAATATTGAACAGCACCAACTTGACTTTGAAATCTATGATCCTGATGCACCTAAGAAGGCACATAATGATCGTAGGCATGGTTTTAAGAAGACGCAGGACCGTAACCGCTCTAATCATCGTGGTAAGCGGACTGGTTTTCATCAAAGCGGCAATCATCCGCATTTAAGTAAATATAAGCGGTAGGTTAAAAAATTGAAGAATGAAAAGAATGAGAATTTAGTTGCTCAGAACAAGAAAGCGCACCATGATTATTTTGTTAAAGAGACTTTTGAAGCAGGAATTGCTTTAACTGGAACAGAGATTAAATCTGTGCGAGCACGGCGGATAAATTTGCGTGATGGTTATGTTCAGATAATTAATGGATCAGCTTTTTTGGAAAATGTGCATATTAGTGAATACAAGCAAGGTAATCGCTATAACCATGAACCACTTCGAAGTAGACGCCTATTGTTACATAAAAAAGAATTATTGCGTTTAGCAAAGGCACAATCTGAACGTGGAATCGCTATTATTCCGCTTAAAGTATATATCAAACATGGCTTTGCAAAAGTATTACTTGGTGTGGGTCAAGGCAAGAAAAAATATGATAAACGGGAAACAATTAAAAAACGCGATCAAGAACGTGAAATTCGTCGCCAGTATAAAATTTAAAAATAGTTTGGCTAATTAGCAGTCAAACTATTTTTTATTAAAAATTGAGTTTATTTTGATTCATTTTATCTAGATAAACAAGCAATTTGATTTTTGGATTTAAACAATTTATTGGTTAAATCTCTTCTTAGAGCTACAGTTAAAGAAGAAAGATTATTTTTATACTTAAAAAATATAAATATAACTGGACTTTATATTGTAGATATAGATAATATAATGCTAAGGTCTAAATTTTGGCTGATTCATTTAAATTAGTTAATTATTATTTTAAGAAAGCGTAGAGTAAATTTGGGCTTGTAATATGTTATTTTATAAACTAATAATTTTAATAAAAATTATATGCCACAAGTATAATTGTAACCATTGTCTTCTGACATAAAAATTATGCTTATTTATTCAGATTTCATTTATTTGCTTACAACTGTGATATTTCGTATTATTAAAGTGTATGTGTATGTATAGTTACACTTGCTTATAATAATATACTCGGTTACCTTTTAAAAAGTAGACTATAATTTTGCAAAAGTTATTTAATTTTATATTTTAAAATATTTGCTAATAATGTGAGGATTTGAAACAAAATGGAATTTAATGATGTTTACAATAATGAACGTGTGACACGTAAGTTTACAAATCGTAAAGTCAATGAAAACTTGCTTGCTAAAATAATTGAACGTGCTAAGCAATCACCTTCACTGCTCAATTCACAGCCATGGAAGGCATATGTTTTAACAGGTGAAGCATTAAAAAAATTTAAAAAAGATGTCAAAGAGCAATTGGATGCTAACGTTGAACCAAATGAAGATTTTACCACAATGCTATCACTTAATTGGGATTTATATCCTAGTCAAAATATGGCAACAGTTGGGGCTTCACAACCCTATTTTTTTAATAATAAAATGGAATTGTTTACAGAAGCAAATAATACTATGTTTAATGCCCAAGATATAGTTTTTTTAACAATTCCGAAAGCTTCGCCTATATGGTCGGTGTTTGATCTAGGGATTTTTGCACAAAGTATTATGCTTTTAGCGATTGATGCCGGCTTAGCAATTATGCCAGCCCATTCAATGGTTTCTTATCCTAAAGTAGTAAGGAAATATACCAAAATTCCTGATGAAGAACTAGTCGGAATGGCGATTGGTCTAGGCTATCGTGACAATGCAGCAGAAGTTAATGACCCCAAGTATATTCCTAATAGATTACCTACTGAAGAAGTTTATAAATTAGTTAAGTAAAGGGATAGATTTTTCCATTAAAAGGGAGCGATTAATGTTAAGATATATGCTAAAGGATAATTAATAAAAGGTGATATAAATTTTGAATGATACCCAAATAATTATAAATTTGTTTGCTACCCTAGTAATTTTTGCTTTTGCTGCTTTTTTTGTGGCAGCAGAATTTGCACTAGTGCAGACAAGATCAAGCCAACTTGAAGATATGTTAGCTAATAATGAAGGTAATCCGCGCAAGGTTAAACATGCTCTGCGCATGGTTCATAACTTAAATGAATATTTATCAACAACTCAAGTCGGGACAACACTAGTAGGAGTAGTTTTAGGTTGGTTTTCAGCCGATACGTTTGCCGCGATAATTGAACATCTCTTAAATCTAGCACAGGTGAATTACTCTTTACTTAGATCAATTAGTGCAATTTTGGGTGTGATTTTATTAACTTATTTAGAAGTTGTAGTTACAGAAATTGTACCTAAAAATATTGCAATCGATATGCCAGTAAAGATATTGCTTAAAATTGTTACGCCTCTGCAACTTTTTCATACTCTAGTTTATCCATTTGTTTGGTTATTGAATGTTAGCTCTAATTCGCTGTTAAAGTGGCTGGGATTTGAAGCAGCTGATGAAGAAAATCAGATTTATTCTCAATCAGAAATTATCAAATTATCAAGAAAAGCTGTTCATGGTGGTTCACTTGATAAAAATGATTTAACTTATATGAAACGTGCTTTTGAATTTAATGATAAAGTTGCCAAAGATATTATGACAGATCGGACTAGGCTAATAGTTATTAATTCAGCTGATACAATTAAGAAGGCTTTAAAAATGTATCTAGATGATGGTTTTAGTCGACTGCCGGTTGTTCGTGATAATAATAAAGATGATATTGTTGGCTATATATATGCTTATGATGTGATTCAACAAAGCCAAATTGACGAACGAGTACCAGTGACAAGAATTATTCGCACAATGATTACAGTTCCAGAATCAATGCCCATTCAAGATATTCTACATTTAATGATAAAAAAACATACCCCAATTGTTTTAGTGGTTGATGAATATGGTGGAACAAGTGGAATTGTAACTGATAAAGATATTTATGAGGAGCTTTTTGGAACTGTTAAAGATGAAATTGACGATGTTTCTGATGATTATATTATTCAAGATAAGAAGGGAAACATCCGAGTTTCTGGTAAAACTACTCTGTATGATTTTGCCCGCTACTTTCGGACAGATTTAAAAAGCTTTCAAGATAGTGATATTATCACAATTGGTGGTTATATAATGGAACATTATCCAGATTTGAAAGAACATCAAACTGTAAAATTAGAGAATTTTGAATTTGAACTGGAAAGTATAGAGCAAGGATTTATGCGTTGGTTTATTGTGAAACCACCAACAAATGAAATTACCGAATAGCTAATATTAAAAAGAGGAACTATTGGTTTTAGATAGTTCCTCTTTTATTAAATTTAATTATTTTTAAGACTAGCAATAACTTCAGGTTTAAGTACCCCGATAAAACGTAAATTACGGTAAAAATTCATAAAATCTAAACCATAACCTACTACAAATTCATTGCCAACTTTTGAGCCGTAATATTCAATCTCAACGTCAGTTCTACGATTAGTTTCTTTATTCAGTAAAACACAGCATTTGACACTTTTGGCGCCACGTTTTTTCAGCAAATCTTTCACATATTTTAAAGTTAATCCTGTGTCAACAATATCTTCAACAATCAGAACGTCACGATCTTTAACATCGGTTTGTAGGTCTGAAATAAGATCTACTTTACCAGATGATTCTAATTCATTACCGTAGCTGGATACATCAAGAAAATCAATTTCTTCTTTAACATCCATTTCTCGAACAAGGTCAGTTAAAAAGAAAATTGCACCTTTAAGTGCACCAACAACCAGTGGTTGCTTGCCTGCATAGTCTTGGGTTAACTGTTTGCCTAATTTGACGCACATTTTGTGAATATCATCTTCGGTAAACAACTTATGATCAATAATACTGTTAATATTGTCGTTTTTCGGCATTTATTTACCTTTCACTTTAAACAATTTAAATTTCTAATAAAGTCGATTATATCATTTTCTAGATGAAATAGTAGATAGTTTTAATTTTTTTTGTCTATACAAGGTTTTTATTTAAAAATGAAGTTTAATTTAAATTGTAGTTTTCTTAATATAAATTTTGCTACAATTAAGAATAATAGTAAAAAATGAAAGGCTAAAAAATGAAAAAAGAAGAAGAAATTAAAATGCTTAAAGCTTTTGCAGATGCAAACGCAACCTCTGGCTTTGAAGAAGAATTTGTTAAATTGTTTACAGAAACTGTGAAGAATTACGCTGATATTAAAATTGATGGTATGCTGAATGTTTATGCAGCTAAAAAGCAAAATAAAGCTCATCGTCCAATAATCCAGCTTGATGCCCATTCAGATGCTGTTGGCTTTATTACACAGGCTGTAAGACCTAATGGTTTAATCAAATTTGTTCCACTTGGTGGCTGGGTTAAATACAATATTCCAGCTTTACGTGTCAAAATTAGAAATCGTGATGGTGAGTATATTCCAGGAGTAGTGGCAACTAAACCGCCTCATTTTATGACTGAAGCAGAGCGTAACAATGTTCCAGATGTTGCTGACATGTCGATTGATGTTGGTTCAAGCTCACGCGAAGAAACCATTAATGATTACAAAATTGACACTGGCTGTCCAATTTTTGTTGATGTAAAATGCGAATATAATGATAAGACAGGTTTATTTTTTGGTAAAGATTTTGATGATCGCTTTGGTGCAGCTGCAATGGCGGATGTTCTTGAGGAATTAAAAGATGAACAAACAAACTTTAATATCGTTGCTGCTCTTTCAAGTCAAGAAGAGGTTGGGTTACGAGGTGCGTATGTAACAGCTAGAGAAGTTAAACCCGATTTGGCGATTGTACTAGAATCATGTCCAGCTGATGATACTTTTACCCCTGACTGGTTATCTCAAACTGGTCTTAAAAGAGGACCGATGCTACGTGATATGGATACCTCATTCTTACCTAATCCTAAATTCCAACAGTATGCCTGCGATGTAGCTGATAAAAATCATATTCCTTATACGCGCTCAGTTCGTACTGGTGGGGGACAAGATGGAGCCGCTATTTACTATGAAAATGGTGCACCTACTATTGTGATTGGTATACCTGTACGATATGAACATTCACCATATTGCTTTAGTGCATACCATGATTTTAAGGCTGCAGTTGATTTAGCAGTGGCAATTATTCGTGACATGACTGAGGAAAAGCTTGCTAGTTTTAGTAATTTTTAAATACTTAATAAAATAAAATCGTGTAAGCCAAGGCTACACGATTATGCTATAATACAAAAGAAGTCACTAGGGGTGCATATAGCTGAGAAATACCCTCTGAACCTGAACGGGATAATTCCTGCGCTAGGGAAGTGTAATAGAGTAATTTACTAGGTACTCCTAATGACTTAATAGTTATTTAGGAGTATTTTTATGTTTACAAGATCATCAAAGTGGAATGTTAAATCAATTATTTTAGTTGCTTTAATCGGAATAATTATGGGTGTGATTTACACTTATGGCTTCAATTGGGCCTATAATTTAATTAAAATGGCCTTGATTCCAACAGGCTTTGCACCGGTAGTTGATACAGTTTTTACAGGTTTGTGGCTCATGGCTGCGCCTTTAGCAATATATTTTGTGCCAACTGCTGGGTCTGGTACTATTGGTGAATTATTAGCGGCAGTTGTTGAAATGGCGATTGGGGGACAATGGGGAGCAACGACTATTATATCTGGTATTCTACAGGGAGCATTAAATGAAATTGGCTTCTTCCCTAAAAAAGAACGCTATCAGAAATTTTCTTGGGCAAGTGTGATAACAGGAGCAATTTTTGCTGGCTTGGGCTGCTTTATTTTGTCATATGTGCTTTATGGTTGGGCAAAATTTAGTCTTGTATTACAAATAACAATGTTTATTACTAACTTGATTTCAGCTGTTGTTTTTGATGGTATTTTAGTTAAATTAATTATTAATATGTTTGAACGTGCTGTAAAGCCAAAAATAAGTTAATTAGAGTAAAGTAGTTGCAACTTATCCTGTCCAAAGGTTGATAGCAGATAAAACAGTTAGCAGCTATTTTTGTTTTGGTTGAAATTTGGCTCTAGCTCGAGTAAATTTTTTGATAAAAAGAATAATTTGGATATAGATAAGGACAATTATGGTAAAAGATATTACGAACTGGCGCTCATTAGGCGGTTATGTCGGTGCAAATGGGAAAAAAGTAAAAGAAAATATGCTTTTTCGGTGTGGACAGTTATTTGATTTATCTTTAGAGCAAAAGGAGGCCGTCCGAAATAAATATCAAATTAAGCAATTAATAGATTTTCGTGGTGCTGATGAACGAAAAGAATATCCAAATTATATTTGGAATGGATTAACTTATATTACGATAGATGTTCTAAAAGCTGCTGCTACTAACCAAGCTAGTCTTGATGAAATTATTTCTGCTAATGGGGATGTTGCAGGTAATATGCTAATTACATACAAGCAACTAGCCTTAACAAATTCTGCGCGTGAGGGATATCAACAATTTTTGCTGACTCTAGTTGCCAATCCCGTACCAACAGCATTCCATTGCTTTGCAGGAAAAGATCGTACTGGTGTTGCAGCAGCGTTAATTTTAAAGTGTTTGGGTGTTGGTAATCATGATATTTTTACTGATTATTTAAAGACAATTGAAGCAAGAAGCAAAGCTAATAACGAAATTTTAAAGCTTTTAAAAGGAAAATTAGATGCAGTTCAACTTGAAAGTGTAAAGGTAGCACTAACTGTACAGCCTTCGTATTTAGAATGCTATTTTAAAACAATTAAGCAGAATTATGGGGATTTTGATAATTACTTGGTAAATGGTTTGAAGTTGCCAGCTGATTTTAAGGAAAAAATGCAAGGTACTTATTTAGAATAATTAATGAAACTCTAAATTTTAAATTGATAATGAGTTGTGAAAATTATGTAATTTTCACAACTCATTTTTATAGGCAATATTATTGAATCCTAGAGATGATGTTCAAAGAAAATAATTAGAATAATAATTTATAAATTAACTTTAAAATAGCATGATTAAAATGGATAAAATAAATAGTGTAATTATTGAAATACTATATACAACAATAAAATTTGTTAAAACATAATAGTATCGTTATATAGTTGTACGCATATAGAAAAAGTATTTTATAATACTTTTTTTAGGTTTTTTTGTATAGTGTTCAAAGAAATATAAGTACGTTTTATAATAAAAGATGTATTTATATCTATAGATTGTTAAAAAATACAAATGTTATTATTGGATTTATATAAGCTAAAATCCCCATAATCACTAATTATATGGGAATTATAAATTTCAGCAGTTTAAGTTTGCTTATAAAAGTTTATGTATTACATAAATAACAATATGGTGATTAATTATTTTATATATTTAATAGAAGGAGAAAATATGAGAAGGAATATTCAATATTTTGCTAAACTTTTTACACTTTCATTATTAGTCGCTACTGGCTTATGTGTAACAAACTCTCAATATGTTTTCGCAGAATATACTAAGGATGAGCAGCATTTAACAGGAGTTGAAGCAAATAACTTAAAAGGAAATCGTGAAAAATATGCCACTATGAATGACTATAAAGAAATGGTTACATTGGCTAAGAAAACAGGCTTTCACTATTTGGATAAGCCAATCAGAATGTATGCTTGGTATAAAGATATCAATAAAGATGGAATTTACTACTTCAGCGATAATGGAACAGGGAAATATGTTAAAGGTAATTTAGTAGAAACACCTACAAAAAATAAGCAGATGACTCCCATATCTGTTGATGAATGGAGAATTATTGGAGCTTGTAATATTGATGGTAAAGGATATTTGATTAGTCATAATTTAGATGATACTGACCAATACTTGATTCGTGCTGACAATTTTATTCTCCCTAAGCGGGGATATGAAGTTAGAAAGCATCACAAAATACCTTCTTTTTATACCAAAACTGGTAAAAAAATAAAAAAGCCTACAGTAAAAATGTGTGGGATTCACTATGAAGATTTTTTAGTATCGAAAGAAATCATAAAAATAAAAGGTCAAAAATATCGTCGTGCATATGGTAGTTTTATTTACGGAACAAGTGGATATGAAAATATCTTTTATCTTAAAGAAAAGGATATCAAGAAATTGAAGCCAGCTACTTATTTGTCTGCTGATGCGGGGGTTTGGATAAAAGCAAAAGGATATAAAAATTATGATTTTTATAAGCCTAGTAAAAAGTATTACAAATATACTGAAGATGATGGGTACTATGGACAAATTACTGATAAAACTGATCCCAAAAAAATAAAATATATTAATAATCAATATAGTGATCCTTCTCTTAATGATTCTAATTCTGAAAATTATGATGAGGATGAAGATTATGATGAGAATGAAGATTATTAATTATTTGATTTAATAGAAATTAACTAATATGGGGAAAATATAATGTTTTTATTTAAAAAAAATAGTATAAAGTTTAGCAAACTTATATTAAGTTTATTATTAAGTTTATTGTTTATCTCGAATAATATTTTTTTAATAAGTTCTTGTTCCAACTTAAAAACAGTTGTAGCTAGCTATGTTAAAACTGCAAGAATTATAAAAAAATGTAAAATTTATAATCGTAATGGACATGAGATTTATCAAAAACGTTTGAAAAAAGGAAAAATAGTAAAAATATATCGGACTATTTATATCAAGAAAAATAAGTATTATTTTATTGGTAAGGGTAGATATGTTGAGGCGGCTAACATTAGAATATCTGGTCATGCATTTAAAGAATCATCAAAATATCCATCAATGGGCACAACACTCAAAATTATTAATGACAATGCTAATGATAAAAAAGTAACAAAAAATAATGAAGATTCAATTTCTGATTCTCAGGGGATAATTAATATTGGTAAATATGGCAATTGTCCTATGACTTTTGATACATTAACAGGGACTTTGCATATTTCTTCTGGTGATGATGGAAATAAACTGCGTGGAAGCGATGATAGTATAGCATCATTTATTTATCAGCAAAGATCAGGTGTTAAACCATCTGATATAAAGAAAATAAGTATTGATAATTTGGTTTCCCTACCAAGTAATTGTGAAGCAATGTTTGCAAACTTGGAAAATCTTGAACAAATTACAGGGTTAAGCAATGTTGATACTACTGATATATCCGATTTATCGTATATGTTTGCCAATGATTATAAATTAGAGAGCTTAGATTTAAGTACATGGAATATGGCAAATATTTCGGCAGATTACATGTTTAGCAATGATAGGAATTTAAATGATTTAAATCTACGTAAGTTTGATGATTATTACTCATGTAAGGGTATTTTTAGTGGTGTTAATCAAGTTGCAATTAAAGAATTGCCTTCTGATACGAGAGAACGATTAGAAAATGATGAGGAGTTGTAATTTGTAACTTTTAATATTTGTCAAAGAGAAATAGTTTGAAAAATTTCTCTTTTTTTGTAAATAATATGTTTTTATAGTAGTATATTTTGTTTTTTTATAATAAATTTCGCTTAATAATTAGAGAATGTAAAAATCAGATTTTATTTTTGGGGAATTATAGTAAACAAAAAATATATAAAGCTTAATATATCTGTAGTTATTTACAAATCAATTCTTTAATAAAGCAGATATTTGTTATGTTAAACTGAGTAATTTTTATTAAAAATGAAAATAATTACATTAATTAAAAAATATTGGCAATTGTGGTCGTATTTAATTTTTGGTGGATTAACAACACTAATCAACTTGGCCGTTTTTAACTATCTGTATATTTTTATGCATATAACAAGTTATCAAGTAGCAACTATTGTTGCATGGGTTATTTCGGTAGTTTTTGCATTTGTTACAAATAAATCATATGTATTTAGGACTAAAACTACATCATCTACACAATATTTACATGAACTGTTTATTTTTTTCTTTTATCGTAGTTTAAGTTTACTTATAGATTTTGCAATATTAAAAATTGGAATTGATTGCTTACATAGTAATGCTTTTTTAATAAAGTTAATCGATAATTTAGTTGTGATTATTATTAATTATGTTTTTAGTAAAATTTTTATTTTTAGAAAAAGCTAAATAAAAACTTTAAAGGAGTATAAAGTGGATAAAAAAGTCCCATTAGTGATTAGCAAATTTTTAAAAATTTGCTTTTTAATTTTTGCAGTTCTAATTGGATTGGGTACTTTTAATTATTATTGTGAAATAAAAAAGCAAGGAAATTTAATGTTTAGTATATCAATTATTTTGTTGGTTTCAGGATTTTTTGCATTGTTGAGCATTTGTTACTTGTTGGCTAAAATTCCAGATCAATATAACTATAATTTATATGTTTTGGTTGGATTAATTATTTTTTTTATTGCTATTTGTTTAATATGGATATTTATTACTCCTGTTCAACAAGTAAGTGATTATAATACATTTTGGCAGACTGCGAGTGATAGTATAAACGGTAAACATATCTACCAAATGGATAATGATTATTTTGCTAGATGGCCGTATCAAACTGGATTTTTAACTTATATTATGCTGGTAATTAAATTATTTGGTACAAATCTAAGAGTTATACAATTATTAAATATTTTATTTCAAGCTGTTATTTTATTGCTTGTGTATTATTTAACGCTGAAACTTTTCAATAAAGTAATACTTAGTCGCTGGAGCGTTTTTCTTTTAAGTATTAATTTAGAGTGGTTTGTTCTTAACAATCGTGTTACTAATCAATATATTAGCTTAGTCTTCTTCTTGTTATCGCTTATATTAATTTTTTCAGATAAAAAGTTTAGCTGGCTAGGTTCAGGTATCAGTTTAGCAATCGGTAATTATTTGCGACCTATAGGTATTGTATATTTTTGTGGAATAGTGGTTTTTATTGTAATTTATCGCTTAATTGCAATACCTCAAAGATATCGACAAAATTTATTTCGTTTACTTTCATTTTTAGTCACTTATTTGATTCTAACTATAGGCTTTAACTGTGTAGTTCAACAAGTAGGGTTAAATAAATATGGACTAATGAACCGAGATAGTATCTGGAAAGTTGTTACGGGGCTTAATTATAGATCTGGTGGGACTAATCGTTTATATATAACGAAGCAATTTAAAAAGACTGATAGTCGTGAAATGATGCAATTAGAAGAAAAAAAATTTGTAAAGCATAATATTCACGAATTAAATCACCAACATTTGTGGCTGAAGTTATTTATAAATAAGTTTAATACATTGTGGTCATATCCATCAAATTGCTTTGATTATACGTTGTTTAGAAAAAATTATAGCGCGCGTATATATCAAGTATTAAAGCTTATAGGATATTCTATTAATACTATCGAAATGATTTTATTATTTGTTGGCACAGTTTTTTCTATACGAGAAAAAGAAAATTATGATGAAACATTATTATTGGTTGTAACTATTTTTTATGTGATTATTCAGCTAATTATTGAAGTACAAGGTCGTTATCGAATTGAATTCACACCAGTTTTATTGGTTACTTCATCATTGGGTACAGGACTAGTTTTGAATAAAGTATCTGGAGGAACAAAATAATGGTATTAGAAAAACTTAGTATTATTGTTCCTTGTTTTAATGAGGAAGAAGTATTGCCTAAATCAAAGCCAATACTTATTGCAATACTTGAACAATTGATTGAATGTAAGGAAATTTCGACAGATAGTCAAATAATTTTTGTTGACGATGGTAGCTGTGATCATACATGGCAGTTAATTAAAGGCTACTGTACTTGTAAAAATATTTCTGGAATTAAATTGAGTCGTAATTTTGGACATCAAAAGGCTCTTTTAGCTGGATTATCAACAGCTAGTGATTCAGATATGATTGTCTCGATTGATTCAGATTTGCAAGATGATCCAAGGGCTATTGTTCAGATGGTTGAAGAATATCATAAAGGAGCTGATATTGTTTATGGAATACGCGATAAGCGTGACTGTGACACTGTTTTTAAAAGAACAACAGCTAACTGGTTTTATAAATTAATGAGTAAGCTTGGTGTAGAGATGATTCCTAATGCAGCAGATTTTCGTTTAATGAGTAAACGAGCAATAAAACTTTTACTAAGTTATCCGGAGCGGAATTTGTTTTTACGTGGTCTTATTCCAATGATTGGCTTACCTTCGGTAAGGGTTTACTTTAAAAGACATGAGCGGATAGCAGGAAAGTCTAAATATTCGCTTAAAAAAATGTTAGCCTTAGCTTTAAATGGAATTACATCTTTTTCAATTGTACCAATTAGGTTAATTATGAGTTTAGGTCTATTAATTGTTTTAATCGCTGTGTTTTTATTGTTTTATACGTTAATTCAAAACGCAAAGGGTAAGACTGAATCAGGTTGGACGTCATTAATGATTTCAATTTTGGCAATGGGTGGAGTCCAATTAATTTGTATTAGTGTAATTGGTGAATATGTAGGTAAAATTTTTAATGAAGTAAAAAGGCGCCCACGATTTATAATTGAACAAGATTTGTATCATAAAAATAATTAGGGTATTTGAATGATTAGTGATTTTGAAAAAAAAACAATTAAAAGCATTTTAAAAAAAAGACATATTATTTTTGTTTGTATTATGACGGCTTTGATTTTCGTTATGAGGATAATATTATTTAACTTTAAGTCGGCAGATTATACAATGTACTTGTTGCCCTGGTATGAAAAAATAAGCAATTTAGGAAAGATAACGGCACTTAAGCGACAAATTGGTGACTATAGTATCTTATACCAGTTCATTATTTCAGTATTAACGTACATAAATATAAATCCTTTATACTTATACAAATTTGTTTCAGTATTTTTTGATTTTGTGTTAGCATTTTTCTCCGCAAAATTAATAACTAGTATTAATAATGAAATTACTTTTTCAAAACCTTATATATTAGTAATGATTTTGCCAACTGTAATTTTTAATTCATCAATGTGGGCGCAATCATATTCAATTTATGTGAGTTTTTTAATAATTTCATTGTGGTTACTTTATAAAAGAGAATATGTGTTTTCTTTTATTTTTATAGGAGTAGCAATTGCATGCAAATTTCAGGCAATTCTATTATTACCGTTTTATATTTTAGTTTATTTAATTAGAAAAGATTTTAGTATTAGTTATTTTTTATTATCATTAATTTCAATTTACTTTTGTAATCTTCCAGGTTTTATAGCAGGTCGAAGCTTGTTAGCACCTTTTGAAATCTATAAAAACCAAACAGTGGAATTTAAAGGTCTTTTTTTTAATTTGTATAATTTTTCTACGCTTTTTTTTGATGCAACTAGAAGCCTCAGTTTAAATAATTATGTTATGTTACGTAATTGGTTAATTTTGCTAACTATAATAATTTTATTAATTGGATATTATGTTTTTTTTGATAAATTGACAGATTTTACCTTAACTAGCGTAGCGTTTTTAGAGATTGCAACATGGTCTTATTGGACATGTATCATGTTCTTACCAGAAATGCATGAACGATATGCTTATTTTGTGGACATAGTTTTACTATTATTATCCATTAATAATCAAAAAATATTGCCAATTGCGATAGTATCAGTTTTGGGAAGTTTCGTTGGTTATTTGAAATTTCTTTTAAATATTAATTATGGTAGTAGCTTTAAGTATTTAATGGCTATAGCTGAATTTATTGTGTACATATACTTTTCGCAGATTGTATTATCGAGAAAAATAGAAAGAGCAAAAAATGAATAAAGATAGAAAATTTATTAAAATAACACAAATTATCTTATACTTATTAATATCAATTGTAATATTGTTACGAATCTTTGCTGTTACAAATTTAACTAATAAAAGTAATTTTGGCTTTATGCAATTTTTCCCACAAACTATTCAGAATTTTATTTTAATTTTTATACCTATGCTATTTGGCGGAATATACAATAAAACTAGAACCTATCCTAATGAAGTTTTTCATTGTTGGATAATTGGTACTATTACTTTAATTGCATATTATTGTTGCTTTTTCTTATGTGCACCAGCATATTTTAAAATATGGAAAGTATTTAATGCATATTACCAATTATTACAAGTACATCAGTACTTTTTTCAGGAATACTCTTTAGTTTGCTAGTACAACCATACTTATATGATCTACAAAAGAAATTATCAAATAAGCAAAATATAATTATCTTATGTTTATTTACAGTTATGGGTTTTGGCTTGAGTGCAGGAACAATAGAATTTAGATATTCGATTTTTGGTATATATTTGATTCTATTTTTTGCATGGGGAATGTTTTTGTCAAATGTAAAAATCAATTCTAACTTTATAAAATTATTGCTTTTACTAGGATTTATATCATTTTTTATTGTTTTATTTGGTGTACCAGGATTTGATGCAGTTCACTGGGCACAGTTTTTAAAAAGGCATTATGGCAATTGGAATAGTCAATTCTTAAATAATCCGACTTCACCATTTATGTTTTGTCTGGCAAGTGTATTTTTTTTAATATTAAAAAAAATTATTTCTAATTGCACTCATGAGATAGTATACTATACTATTCCTATAATAGTTTTAGCGGCTGCGCCTATTTCTCCATTACTTATAAAAGTATTGCCACTAACTTCTTCTGTAATTATTAATAAATTAATTATAATAACGATTTTGATATTAATGTCAATGTTGTTGGTAGTGCTTTACAATCATTATTTATTCAAGATACGGCCATTTTCACAGATCGAGTCGTTTTTGTGCAAACAGAATAGTTTAATAGAAATTATTCAAATTTCAGAAAAAAGATTATTAAAATGGCTATCATTAAATAAAATTAATTTACAAACATTGATTTGGTTTTATTTTTTAAGTTTTTGCTCTTTTTTAATTGAGTCAGATCAATTTAGAATTCAAATTGGAACAGATCAAAATGTAAATGCTATTATTTATTTATTAAGTAAAAAATTTTTTACTATTATACTAACAGCAATTTTTTTAGAGGCATTTTTTACAATTATATATTTTTTAATTAGGCGTTATTGGACAAGTATAACTTTAGTTAGTATCTTGACAATTGGATGGGCAATAGCAAATAAAATAAAGCTAAATTTACGTGCTGAACCAATATATCCCTCAGACTTTAGTGAAATAAATAATTGGAAAACATTAATTTCAATGATTGAAATTAAAAAAATATTATATTGATAGCTATTTTTTTACTGATAATTATAATTGATATTTTCCTTGAAATTAGATATCCAATTTTTAAAAAAAAATCAATAAAAAGTGAGTTATTGTGGAGTTTGTTAAGTTTATTACTTTTAATTACACCGCTACAATCTAATCATGATAACAGCCTTTCCCATTGGCTATATCAAAGTTTTGACAATATTCCCACTTTTAGAAATCCTGAAATTGATGTTCAAACTAATGGTCCAATTTTAAATTTTTTAAATTATATAGATCTTCAGATAATGGATAAGCCTTCTAACTATTCTTGGACTGCTGTTAATCGCCTAAATAAAAAATATTATTATGTAGCAAAAAAAATAAATCAAACTAGAAAAAATAATTTTTCTAATCAAACAATTATTTTTAATTTGAGTGAAAGCTTTGTTGATCCATATTTAATACCAACCATTAAGTTTGATAAAAATACTCCCAATCCGGTTAAATTTATCCAGTCAATAAAAAAACAGTCAACCTATGGCACAATGTTAAGTGCAGGATATGGTGGTGGCACTGCTGACATGGAATGGGAAACTTTGACAGGATTAAATCTTGGTATACTTAAATCTAGACTGACACCATATGTTCAAATAGTTCCAAACTATAAATTTTATCCAACAATTGGAATGAATTTTTCTTATAAATCTACCATTCATCCATTTGTTGGCACATATTATTCACGTGTAGAAGATTATCGAAGATTTGGGTTTGATAAATTTGTGTATACTGGTTCCAAGTATAAAATCATTAATCAAAAGAAATTAGATAGAAATGTGTATAATTCTGATTTTACAACCTATGATAATGGTTTAAGACAAGTTTTCCTACAGCAAGGCGGTCAATTTATTAATTTGATTTCAATTCAAAATCACTCCGCATATAATAATTGGTATGATAATAATGAATATATTGGTAAAGTGTCTGGGAAATTAATTAATAATATAGATATTCGTTTAAAAATGGAAACTTATATTAAGGGTCTTCAATATACAGATTATGCCCTAAAAAAATTTATTGTTAGAATTAATAAAATAAAAAAGCCTATTACTATTCTTTTTTATGGTGATCATTATCCAGGTATTTTGCCACAAAAATATATAAAACGGTATCCAATTCAAATGCATTCTACACGCTATTTTATATTTGCAAATAAATATGCACGTAAACATAATGTGAAAAAAAAGTTATTGATATCTCGTAGCAAATTTGTTACTCCTTCTGATTTTATTGCAATGATACTTGAACAGACAAGTTCAAAAGTCACACCGTATCAAGCACTGTTGACTAAAGTTTATCAGGAATTACCGGCAATAACTATTAATTATTTAGGTAATAAAGGTTTTCAATTGGTAAATCAAAAAGGAAAAAGTATAAAAATAAGTAGTTTGAATAAAAAACAGCAATCTATTTTGAGAGATTATGAATTGATACAATATGATATGACTGCAGGAAAAGCATATGGATTAAAAATTAATGGATTTTATAGATAATAACAAAAATGTTAATAATATATGATTATTTTTATAATAAAATTTAGCAATATTAAATTGCTGATAAAAAATGATCTAAAATAGTTAGATAATCTAACTATTTTAGATCATTTAGTTTTTATTTGATATTTTATTTAGAACAGAATGTACTTTGGTTGTCAACATATCAATCGCAACATCATTAGTGCCACCTTCTGGAATAATGATATCAGCATAACGTTTAGTGGGTTCAATAAATTGATGATACATTGGCTTAACTGTATCAAGGTACTGTTCAATTACTGAATTAATTGAGCGCCCACGTTCTTCAATGTCTCGTTCAAGTCGGCGAATAAAACGAATATCGTCATCAGTATCAACGTAAACTTTAATATCCATTAAGTCACGAATTTTTTTACTAGATAAAACTAAAATTCCTTCAAGTATAATAATATCAACGGGTTCAGTATGAATTGTTTCGCTGCTACGAGTGTGCTCTTTAAAATTATAAACTGGCATCTCAATCGGTTTATGTTGTAATAAACTTTGCAAATGCTTAGTCAAAAGGGGAACATCAAAAGCATCTGGATGATCGTAGTTAATATTTAAGCGTACATCCATTGGCACCCCGGTGTTATCTTTATAGTATGAATCTTGCGTCATAATTAAGACATGCTCATTTTCTTGCATTTGTTCCACAATTTTATTGGCAATAGTCGTTTTACCGCTGCCTGAACCACCGGTTATACCGATTACAACGGGTTTTTCAAGTTGAGACATTAAGACACTCCTTTTTTTATCAAATAACATTTTACTTTACTTTGTCAAGAATTACCAATTGATTAGGCAAAAAATACTGATTTAGCAAATAAAATTTATTTGGATATAGTCAGAATTGGAAAAATAGTTCTCAATTGTTAAGTTAGCTAACTTGCTCGTGGCTCAGCTTAATTTAATAAGTTTTATTTTGGAAATAAGTGTATTAGATTTTGCTTGCTAGTGTACCCATTTCCCCAAGAGCTATTGACTCATTTTGTGAAAGCGATTACTATATCTTTGGTACCAAAAAATAATTATTTATCATTTATATTTTAAGAAAGTGATTTTAACGGTCATGTTTTAACCTTGATTAATTTTTAAAAGATACATTAATTACTAAAAGAGGACCAATAACTAAAATGGAATATAAAGAAAGAACAGCTGCTACGCAAGCTCAGGAATATATACAAGATTTAATTCAATTTAGGCCCGCTACTAAATTTTTGCCATCACAAAGAGAAATTGCTGAAGAACTAGGAGTTAGTCGCAATGCTGTGTTACATGCACTAGTGAAATTGAAGAGTGCAGATCAAGTTTCAACTAAGGAAAGGACAGGAATCGTTGTAAATACTAAAATTAATATTAATATGCTTGGCATGGAATCGATGACAGCAGAGATAAATGACCGAACGATTCAAATTAACCATCTAACTACTGAATTGATTTCTGTACCAAAAAATTTAACTAATTTTTTTGGTCCAACGGTAAAGAAATTAATTAAAATAAGCCGAGTACGATTAAAAAATAAAATCCCCCTAACCTATGAAACTACGTACTTTAATGCTGCAAAATTTAAAGTATTTGTTGAAATTGATTTTACTAATAAATCTTTATATGCGTTATTAAAAGATAAATACGGAATTGTCTTAGCTTATGGTAAGGAAAATATTGCTTGTAGCCTGGCAAATGAAAAAATAAGTGAAATTTTAAAGGTGAAAAAAGATACCCCGCTTTATCGCATCGATAGTTTTAATTATTTAGAGGATGCTACCCCCATAGAGGCAACTACCCAGTACCTGATTGGCAGTAAATTTAAATATCATTTTACGGCTGCTGATATTTATACTTATTTGTAGGGATAAAAAAGTGTTATTTAAAGAAGTTTATGCGGATTTGAAGTTGAAAATCAAGCAAAAGAATTATTTGCCTGGCAGTAATTTACCCACTGAGACGGAATTACAGGAATATTATCAGGTCAGTAGAACAACTATTCGCAGAGCAATTGATCAACTTGTAGCAGAAAATAAGGTTATACGAAAAAAAGGCAGCGGCTTATTCGTTGCTCCAGCAATTTCAAAGCAAAATATCTTAGAAATGACAGGTATCATTAAACAATCAGTTCCCGAACTAGCAGATATGATAAAATTTAAAGATAGTTATTTAAGGTTAGTGGGTCCATATTATGCTGATGTTTTTAATATTGGTGCTAATGAACTGCTATATTTTATTTCGTTTGTAATCAATATAAAAGGACAATTAACATGGGAAAAGTTGATTTTACCCCTAGAATATTTTCCTGACTTTGATCCAACTTGCTTAAAGATAATGTCAATTATTGAAGCAGTTAATTCTGGAAAATTAAAACCCAAGAACTTATTTCAAGATTTTCAATTAATAAGAGCAACGGATGAGATAGGCAAGCAGTTATGCATCCAAAAACAAGCGCCAGTATTTAAAATAACTAATCTTTTTTCAACTAAAGATAGCAAAATTGTAGCCGTTGAGTACAGGCTACAAGATGCTTTAACTACCAAGTACTCAATTGATTTTAATTAGTGGAGGAAAAATAATGATTAAGCTTGTAAGAGTAGACCATCGATTAGTTCACGGCCAAGTGGCCGTTTCTTGGTTCAATAGTCTAGATGTAAATACAATTTTTGTGGTTAATGATGAAGTTGCTAAGGATGATTTTCGGAAATCAGCTATTAGATTGGCTAAACCAGAGAACTCTAAATTAGTAATGAAATCGGTTGATGATAGTATCAAAGCCATTAATTCTGGGGTGACTGATAAGTATAAAATGCTAATTGTAGTTGAATCGGTGGCCGATGCGACTAAGTTAATTAAGGGTACAGGAGAAAAAATTAAAAGTTTGAATTTGGGTGGAACTAAACCACGGCCTAAAACTAAAAATTATGCAAAAACAATTAACTTAACTCCGACAGAAGCAGATCAGCTTGATGAACTTCAAGCTAGTGGGGTTGATGTTTGGATAAAGCAAGTTCCCAATGATGATAAGCGGGAATTTCATAAATAGAGTTGAGGAGTTTAAGGTATGAATGTTTATGTAACAGCAATTATTTTAGCCTTAATTGCAATGTTGGGAAATGGTGAGTATTTTTTAGGTTCATCAATGCTATCAAGACCACTTGTAACATGCACATTAACAGGACTAGTATTAGGAAATCTGCAACAAGGCATCATTATGGGTGCAACTTTGGAACTAGCCTTTGTAGGTTCATTTTCAATTGGAGGAGCTATTCCCCCAGAAATTATTTCAGGTAGTGTTTTAGGTACAGCTTTTGCTATCGGCGCTGGGAAAAGTACCGCTGTTGCTTTAACGCTTGGTATTCCTATTGCATCACTAGTTTTAGTAATTAAAAATTTGTGCTTTATCTTTATTTTGCCTTACTTTGTTCATCGAGCTGATCATTATGCAGAATTAGCTGACGGCAGTGGTATAAGTCGAATGAATGTTTTAGGAGGATTTTTTTCAGTTAACTTACCAATTGGTTTAGTGGTAGGGATTTCTTATATTTTAGGTAGCCCAGTAATTAAAGGAATTTTAAGTGTAATTCCGCAATTCATTATTAATGGTTTGGGAATTGCTACTGGGTTGCTACCAGCTTATGGTTTTGCCCTTTTAATGAAAATGATGATTAATAAAAAGAATGCAACTTTTTTTATCATCGGATTTGCGTTAGCAGTTTATTTAAAGATTTCAGTTACCGGAGTTGCCATTTTTGGAGCTTGTCTTGCCTTGATTTTAACGGGCTATTCTGCATTTAACGGTAAACCAGTAGTAAATACGGCGCCGAGTACTAATAAAACAGCTAAATTAAATACAGAAAATGGAGGTATTGACTATGAAGATGAAGAATTCTAAGTTACTTACTAAAAAAGACCTAATGAAGACTTTTTGGCGCTCATTTACAATGGAATGGGCATGGAACTATGAGCGGCAGATGAATTTAGGTTACTCCTATGCCATGGTTCCTGCCTTACGGAAAATCTATGGGAATAATAAGGAAAAATTGCAGGCTGCTTACAAACGCCACCTGGAATTCTATAATGTCACTCCATGGTTAAGTACTTTTCCATTAGGAATTTCCATTGCAATGGAAGAGCAAAATAAACTTGATCCTGAATTTGACGATGCAGCAATTAATAACATTAAGGTGGCGCTGATGGGTCCACTAAGTGGTATTGGTGATTCATTTTTTTGGGGTACTTTACGGGTGATTGCAACTGGGATAGGTACTTCACTTGCTCTGCAAGGGAATATCTTAGGTCCACTACTATTTTTGCTAATTTTTAATATTCCAGCATTATTGGTGCGCTATTATGGCTTATTTGTTGGTTATAATGTTGGTTCATCATTTATCGATAAAATTCAAAAAACAGGATTAATGGATAAGATGACCTATGGAGCATCTGTGTTAGGGTTAGCTGTTGTCGGTGCAATGGTGGCGACAATGGTGACTTTAAAAATGCCCTTAAAAATTGGTAGTGGGGCGCAAGCAACATCGATTCAAAAAATATGTGATGGGATAGTACCAGGTATTTTACCCTTACTGTTCACATTCTTTATTTTTTGGCTTGACCGAAAAGGTTGGAAATCACAGTACATTCTTCTGTTGATTGCCGCAATTGGTATATTTGGTGCCTGGTCAGGTTTATTAGGATAATATTTAAGGAGATATTTGTGAAAAGCATTGAAGATTATGTTAATTTAGAACCGCAATATTATCAGTCCGTTCTCGATAATTATCAAAGTTTGTTTGGGGACAAGTTCACCAAGGACGAGGTAACGAAATTTGATAACGTAGTAATTTATGCAACAGGGTCAAGTTCAAATGCAGCTTATGGTGCCTTGCCCTTTATGAGTAAAATTTTAAAAATGCCGGTACGAATTGAAGAACCATCAATTTCGGAAAATTATCTGTTGAATGTCAAAAAAAATACTTTGTGTTTGGCAATTTCACAAGGTGGCCATAGTTATTCAGTAGTCAAATTAATCGAACGTTTGCAAGAAGCAGGACATAAAGTATATACGCTGACTAGCGAACTTGATAGTCCGGTTGCCAAGATTAGTAAAAATCTTTTATTAATGGGGATGCCGGTAGAAGAAATGCCATATGTTAGTGCTGGTTATAGTGTGGAAATTTTAGATTTACTACTAATCACATTAACAATTGCGAGCGTAAAAAATCAAATTACTAGCGCGTGTTATCAAAAATATTTAACCGAACTGACATCAATTGTGCAGGCAATGCCTTCTGTTATTAAAAGGTCTAGTCAGTGGGTTGATTTGCATTTATCTGAATTTAGTAATGCACAAAGAATAATGTTTATTGGCTACGGAGCTGCTTATGGAGTTAGCCGAGAAGGCGAAACGAAAATAACCGAAGCTGTTCGAATCAGTTCTTGGGGTAAAGAACTAGAAGAATATATGCATGGCCCTTATTTAGGACTAAAACATGATGATTTTGTTATTTGCTTGGAGCCTAATGGAAAATTACAAAAGCGGCAAGAACTATTGCAACAATTTTTAAATAAGCATATTAAGCACGTTTACTCAATTTATGCCGGTGTGGCTCAAAATTTAGGTAGTCATGATTTAAGTCTTCAAGTAGAAACAAATGAACTGTTAAGCGCTTTATTTATGACTGTTCCGGTTCATTTACTGGCTTATCGTTTGTCGCAAAAAAAGGGAATTGATTTGCAACATTCAGCTTACCCTGATTTCGATGAAATTACAGCGTCAAAGATCTAATCATAATTTTAAAAAAGAGGAAAATACAAATGCGTAAATTTAATAAGCAAGAATTAATTCAAAGCATGGATGGTGCCCTTAAGCTAAGAGGCAAGATTAATGAAATAATTGATCCATTATTTAACAAAGGTATTTCTAATATTTGTTGGTTAGGAATTGGTGGCACCTATGCTTCAGGTATGCAAGCTAACATTCATATGAAAGAAAAGAGTGCCTTGGAAACTTTTTATCAAAATGCAGCAGAATATATTGTAACTGGTAATAAACGAATTACAGATAAAACATTAGTAATCATTTCATCTGTTACGGGTAATACTAAAGAGATGGTTGAGGCCGTCAAAAAGTTGAATGAAGTAGGTGCAACTATCTTGGGTTTTATGGATGATCCGAAAGCAAAGCTTGTCTCTAGTTTGACTTACTGCATCTCTTATCCAGAAAACGAACAACTAAAGTTCTTTATGGTTGGTGATCGCTTAATGTATCTAAATGGTGAATTTCCTGATTATGAAGACTTTTATCAAGAAATGGAGCAGTATTTCGCTCAAGACATTGCCGAAGTTAGTGTAAAAGCAGATGCTTTTGCTAAAGATTTTGCACAAAAGCACCATGATGATGCAATTCATTACTTTGTTGGCGCTGGTAATCAATGGGGGGCAACTTATTCTTATGCAATGTGTTATTGGGAGGAACAACATTGGTTAAAAACACGCGCAGTTGAAGCAGCAGAATTTTTCCATGGCATGTTTGAAATAATTGATCGTGATACTCCTGTAACCGTATATGTAGGAGAAGATAGCCAGCGACCTTTAAGTGAGCGGGTAGCCCACTTTTTACCTGAAATTTGTGGTAATTATACGATTATTGATGCCAAAGATTATGACTTACCAGGTATTTCAGAAAAATATCGTGGAACATTATCACCATTTGTTTTCCACGCAATCAATAACCGGATTGATATTCATATTGAACACTTGAATCGTCATCCGATGGATATAAGACGCTATTATCGAGCTTTAGACTATTAATTGGTGATATTTATGATTGGTGTGATAGTTTGTATGCATGGTAACTCTGCACTAGAACTAGTGAAAAGTGCGGAAATGATTTGTGGCAAGCAGGAAAATTGCTATGCAGTCAATTTTATAATGGGCGAATCATTAGATGAATTAAGCGAACAATTAACTAATAAAATAGAGTTATTGTCTCAGCCGTTGATTTGTTTGACGGATTTAAAGGGCGGTACGCCATTTAATACATTAGTTAACCTTAAAAAGCAATATTCAAATATAGAAATTGTAGCGGGCGTTAATATGCCAATGTTGCTAGAACTATTTGTTAGTCGTGAACAAATGGCAATGCCAGAATTACTTGAGACTATTATAGAAGCGGGGACAGCTGGTGTGTACCAATATGTTACTGAAAAAATAGTTGATGAAGATGAAGAATTTTAAGTCATTTTGCTTTTATGAAATATTTATTTACTAACATTATATTTTTATATATTACTAGTAACTGTAGATGCTATAATGTATTATCTCTAAAGTGCATAGTTATTAAGAATAACTAAAAGGAGTAATAATATGTCTAGGAGTTTTAATTATATTAATGGTTCAAAATTTGAAAGCTTTTTTGGTGTAATATTAATATGTTTAGCAGTGTATCAACTATTTAATAGTGTGAAATATACTAAGGGGATACTACATAAAGGAACTAACAATGGCTTTTCTTTAGGAGCAATCACGTTTTCATTTTTCTTTAGTCTAATATTATTTGTGATTGGTATTTTAGCGATTATGCAAAAATTTTAAAGACGATAGTTATGGATGTATTTAAAATTTTTAATGATAATTAAAAATTAATTTAAACATTTTATAGGTCATAATAGTAAGCGCTACCTAAAAAGTGGTATAATAAAATAAATTTTATGGATACATTCTAGGAGGAAAATTTTATTATGGCAGAACAAACAATTATGCTAAATTGTAGTGCAGGTATGAGCACATCATTACTAGTAACAAAAATGCAACAGGCAGCTCAAGAGCAAGGAATCGATGCAAAAATTTTTGCTTGTCCTGCTTCAGAAGCTTCACAACATATTGGGCAAGAAGAAATTGATTGTGTCTTACTTGGACCACAAGTTAGTTATATGAAAGATGATTTTGTCAATAAAGTAAAAGGCAAAGGAAAAGATGGTCAAGATATTCCACTTGATGTAATTAATATGCAAGCATATGGCATGATGGATGGTAAAAAAGTATTACAACAAGCAGAAGATTTAATTAACGGCTAAAACGGGAGATTAAGATGGCAGAAAATCAGACAGAAGAGCAAACTTTACAGGCTGCGATGGGTCTAATTGCCAATGGTGGTAATGCAAAAAGTTTGGCTTTTGAGGCGATTCGTCAAGCTAAAAAAGGTGATATTAAAGGAGCGCGGGCTAAGTTAGAAGAAGCTGATGCTTCTTTAAATGAAGCTCATAATTCGCAAACTGCAATGTTGACCCAAGAAGCTCAAGGAGGGCACACTAATGTAACTCTACTTGTAGTTCATTCACAAGATCATTTGATGAATGCAATTACTTTTAGAGATTTAGCAGGTGAAATGGTTGATTTGTATGAGAAATTATATGAAGCTAATTCCTTGGCAAAATAAATGAATAACAAAAAAACGAAGTTAAATTTAACTTCGTTTTTTTGTTATTCATTTATATATTTTAATTCAAATCTAAACCGTTAGTTTTAATTACTTTTTTATACCAGTCAAATGAATCTTTCCGTGAACGACTCAGGTCTCCTTCGCCAGCGTCATTTTTGTCAACGTAGATAAAGCCATAACGCTTATCCATTTGTCCTGTTCCAGCTGAAACTAAATCAATAGGTCCCCAAGGAAGGTAACCCATTAAGTCAACACCATCAATTTCTACGGCTTTTTCCATTTCAGAAATATGTTTTCTCAAATAATCAACGCGGTAATCATCATGAATAGAGCCATCTGCTTCAACTTTATCGTATGCACCAAGACCATTTTCAACGATGAATAATGGCTTATGATAACGATCTGTTAAATGATTTAAAGCAATGCGTAGACCTTCAGGATCAATTTCCCAGCCCCAATCGCTACGTTCTAAAGTTGGATTTTTGGCCACGGCTTTAGCTAAATCATTTAGTTCATCTGGCTTAACTTTTTCCGCTGAAACGGTAGTTGTTTGATAATAACTAAAACCAACGTAGTCAACAGTTCCTTCTTTTAGGACAATTCGATCTTCATCGGTAATGTCTGACCGATAACCATTTCTGTCAATATAAGCTTCAACTTCTTTAGGATATTCACCAAAAACGTGGACATCTGAGAACCAATCGCGGCGTTGTTCAAATTTGTCAGCTAATAGTACATCTGCTGAAGATGAAGTAAGAGGCCGCACAGGTGAATAATTAATCATACAGCCAATTTCAAAGTTAGGATTAATTTTGTGCCCAACTTTAACTGCCAAAGCTGATGCAACTAATTCATAATGAGCAGCTTGGTACATGGCTGCTTCTTTTTCTTTCTCACTGAGATTATTAAGAATAATTCCTGAATTTGTAGCTATTGAAAAGTCTTCATTATATGCAGATTGATTATCAATCTCATTAAATGTCATCCAGTACTTCACACTATCTTTATAGCGCTTAAAGCAGACAGTAGCAAACCGAACAAAAAAGTCAATTAATTTCCGGTTGGTGAAACCATTATATTTTTTGACTAAATTGAACGGAATTTCAAAGTGTGAAAGAGTCACTACAGGTTCAATTCCATAATGATGGCAAGTTGCGAATAAATCGTCATAAAATTTCAGACCAGCTTCATTAGGCTCTTCGTCATCACCATTAGGGAAAATTCTGGTCCAAGCGATTGAAGTTCTAAAAGCCTTAAAACCCATCTCTGCCATTAATTTGATATCTTCTTTATAGTGATGATAGAAGTCTATGGCACTATGATTTGGGTAATTCTTTCCTTCAATGACGCCATCGGTAATTTCACGTGGCTTAGTTGCTGATCCCACAGTCATTACATCGGCAATTGACATTCCTTTGCCGTCAACATTCCAAGCACCTTCTAATTGGTGCGCAGCAACGGCACCGCCCCATAAAAAACCATCTGGCATTTTTGCTGAATACATATTTTTCTCCTTTTGTCATTTATACTGATAGCGCTAACAGATTTATTTTATAATAAATTGAAGTGTTTTATCAAGTTAAATAATAATTGGCTTTTATCAGTATCTAAGGACTATAATAAAATCATAAGATGGGAGATTTTTTATGATAAATAAGAAAGAAAATCAAGCAGACTATCAACGTAAAAACCATGAAGACACTATCAAGTATTTATACTTTAGTCGTTATTTAATGTTGCGTTATATAGTGGTCATTTTTTTGTTTACTAATCTTTTTTGGTTATTAATTCTAATTCAATATCAAACGTGGCTTGGAGTTGTTATAGCAGGAATTATGACTTTAATTGCTACGGCTGCAGCGATTGAACAATTAGCTAAATTACATAATCGAAAATTAGCTGTACCAATAACGCAAGCCTTTTTGTGGCTACAATTGTTGGTTAACCTGTTATTGGCGGGGAGTCTTTTTTTACCTATTAGAGTAGACTTATTCCCTTTTATAAACACTAATAATGTTTGTTATTTAATATTAGCTATCCTTTTTATCGGTGTTATTTTAGCGTATTGGTCAATTAAGCGAATCCACCAGATTACAAATAATCGTGATAGGTACGTTAAGGTTATTGAAACTTTCAAAAATAATTAAAAAATTCTTGCATTAGTTATGAAAACGGTTACAATATTAATTAAGTAGTTTTAAAAAATTACTATTTTGAAGGGAGTTTTAAAAATGACAGAACCAAGTAAGAAACCGCTTAAGGATCGGATTGCCGCCATAGCGGGTAAATTTGCGGCAACGAGATTTGTACGGGCAATTATGGATGCGGGTTATAGTGTGATCTCGTTTTCAATTGTTGGAGCGTTTTTCTTAATTTTGACGGTGTTGCCACAGATTATTAATACACCGGGATTTATAAGCTTTTATGCGAATACGATTGGCCGATTTTCTAATTTATACCAATCAGTCTATAACGCAACAATGGGGATTATTGCCCTAGTTTTTTCCGGCACTTTTGCCTATTCTTACACTAAAATTTATCATGATGAAGAAAAACTAAACTTAGTGCCGATGAATGGGTTAATGATGTTTTTAATGGGCTTCTTTATCACGGTAGCCGAATTGGTCTGGAAGAATGGCCGAATGGAATTCGTGCAAGTTTTCAGTAAAACCCAAATGGTTGCTGGGGGTTATGAGGCCAATACTTCAGGAATTTATCGAATTGGTGCAGTCGGGATCTTTATTGGTTTAGTCGTAGCTTGGTTGACTGTCCAAATTTATCGTTATACCATTAAGCATAACTGGCAAATTAAGATGCCAGCATCAGTTCCATCTGGCGTTTCAAATTCCTTTAGTGCTTTAATTCCTGCTTTTTGTGTCGCAATTATTATTGCTGCAATTAATGCTGGATTTGTTTTAGCTGGAACAGATTTATTTAAAATTTTATTTATTCCGTTTTCCTTTATTAGTGACATTGCTGATACTTGGTGGGGTTTTTTAATTATTGTATTTTTAATTCATTTCTTATGGTGGTTTGGTATCCATGGGGCAACCATTATTAGTTCATTTTATACCCCAATTGTTTTAGCCAATATGTCTGCTAATGTTAAAGGAGCGCATCACTTCTTTGCTGGTGACCCGACTAATGCCTTTATATCTATTGGTGGCTCAGGTGCGATGTTAGGTGTTGCTATTTGGCTGGTAGTAGGAGCACGCTCTGCTCAGCTAAAGGAATTAGGTAAGGTTGAAATTGTGCCCGCAATTTTTAATATTAACGAACCATTAATTTTCGGCTTACCGATTGTATATAATATCGATTTAATGATTCCATTTGTTTGTGCACCACTTGCGTCAGGAATTATTGCTTACTTAGGAATAAGTTCACATTTGGTGCCAAAAATTATTGTGCAACAACCATGGCCGACACCGGTTGGCTTAGGTGGTTTTATTGCTACTGCTAGTTGGCAAGGAGGGGTTTTGGCGATTGTGTGTGCAATTGTTGCTTTCCTTGTTTGGTATCCATTTATCAAGCATTATGACAATGTCTTATTGAAGAAAGAACAAACTGCTACTGACTAACAATAATTAATAATATAAAAAAACTGGCTGCATTTGCAGGCAGTTTTTTATATTATTAAAGAAAGCGTTACCAAAAAGGTGCTATAATAGAAAATAGAAATAATGAAAAGAGGTATGACTGATGCTTATTTTTGGTAAAAAATTAAATTTTCGGCCATTATTAATTGGATTGTTATTTTGCTTGGGAATAGGATGCTTAGCGGCAATAATACTACAACTAATGAATATTCACCCAATTATTTGGGCTGTTTTAGCAGGAGTAATAATTTTTTTGTTGATTACTCTAGTTTATTACCCGACAGTTTTGCAGTATGAATTTAATTATTTTACTATTTCTAAGCAAGAAATAACATATTACAATTATGGTAATCGTTTCAACAAATTTAAATTATTGTTGTTGGGTAAAAATGCTCCTGTAAAGACAATTAAATTGGCTGACATTAAATCAGCTCACTTAGTTGGTAAAAATGAAATCAAAAAAATGGCTTTTACAGTGCCTTTTGATATGTTGCAAGTTTATTTTTCAGGCATTATTTCTATGCTGATGAATCAATTTGGGCTTGAACTTGTATTAAATAATGGGCAAAAAATATACCTGTCACTTGCTCGTGATCATATCTATAATCCTGAAAAAACTTATAATCAAGCTAACACAGCTATCAATATGATTAAGAAGTAGTAAGTTAAATTTTATAAACTAAATTTTGGTATTGCGACCGCTTTCTTGTTATGATGAAGAAGTAAGCAAGGTATCTGAAATGGAGGAATTCTAAATGAAATACCCAAAGACTAAAGAAGTATTAAATCAATTAGTAGCGGATTTAACGCAAATGCATATGGTCGTTCACCAACATCACTGGTATATGAGAGGAAATCGCTTTTTAAAACTACATCCATACTTAGACAAGGTAATGGACGAATTAGCTGATCAGCTTGATCAAGTTTCAGAGCGCTTAATTACGCTTGATGGCTCTCCCGTCTCAACTTTAAGTGAAATTGCTGAGAAAACAAAAATTGTGGATGAAAAGGGCAATTGGACTGAAACAATTGATGAACGTTATGCCAAAATAATTGCTGGTTATAAATACTTAGAAGGGCTTTATGAAGAGGGAATCAGAGTTAGTGATGAAGAAGGCGACTATTCAACTAATGATATGCTAACGGGTTTCCATACTGATATAGAGAAACGGATTTGGATGATGGCTAGTGAGATTAATCAAGCTCCTACTATTGATCCAGAATAATGAAACTAGCAAATAAAAAGACAGTCTTTTGGGCTGTCTTTTTTAGTGCCATGATTATTAAATTTATTTGCTATAATAAAGTTAATTTGCTGGTTATTAAAAATAATTATGAGAAAGGTGTAGGTAATGGACAAACAGAATCAAGATGAATTAAAAAAAAGAGCAGCGATCAAGGCTGCGAGTTTGGTGCGCTCAGGGATGAAATTAGGGGTAGGCACGGGCTCAACGGTCGCTTATTTAATCGATGAACTAGGTCGTCGTAAAAAAGAAGAACATTTAGAATTAGCGGCAATTGTTACGACTTCCAGCAGAAGTAAGAGACAAATGGAGCGGTGGGGCTTTCAAGTTAATGAATTAGCTGAAGTTGATCAACTTGACTTAACGATTGATGGTGCTGACCGTTTTGCTACTGACTTTTCCGGTATTAAAGGTGGTGGCGGTGCCTTGACTATGGAGAAAAATGTAGCAGTTAATTCTAAAAAAATAATCTGGATTGTTGATGAATCTAAAGTAGTTGATTATTTGAGTGGTTTTCCTTTACCAGTTGAAGTATTACCCATTTCCTGCGAGCAAAATTTTCGCCGATTTCAAGCGCAAGGGCTCAAGCCTACATGGCGCATGGCTGATGAAAAGCGATTTGTTACTCACTATGGCAATTATATAATTGATTTAAATATTGAACAAATTTTAGTGCCACAAGGATTAGCAGCTTATCTTGACCATATGGTAGGAGTAGTCGAACATGGCCTTTTTATAAATATGTGTGATGAAGTGATTATTGCTCACACTAACGGTAAAATAGAGCAACGTAAAAAATAATTTTTGTAAAGAGGGAAAACATATGACAAAAAAACCATTAATTATTAGTACTGATCCAGGAATAGATGATGTAGTAGCACTAACAATTGCCCTTTTTTCTGCTAAGCTTGATGTGAAATTAATTGCAGCAACTTGGGGTAATGTACCATTAGCTAACACTTTGGTTAATACATTAAAATTAGAAGCATTTTTAAAAACGAAGGTACCAGTTGTCTCCGGCGCAACGTGTCCTTTATTACGTCAAGCTATTGATGCTTCTGATGTTCATGGTAAAAATGGTCTTGCTGGTTATGAATTTCCTGCAGCTGATCAAAGTTTACTACAGCCAGGATTAGCGGCAAGTGCAATTCACCAAGTTGTGGAGCAAAGTTCAGAAAAAGTAACTTTAATGCAGATTGGACCAGCAACTGATTTCGCTCTTTACTTTCGGCAATTTCCAGAGGATCTAGCTAAAATTGAGCAGTTAGTAATCATGGGGGGAGCAATTGGACGCGGAAACTGGGGCCCATATAGTGAATATAATGTTGCTGGGGATCCAGAAGCTGCGCAAATTGTTTTTTCTAGCGGTGTAAAAACACTGTTGGCGCCATTAGAATTAGGTCATCAAGCTTATATTACCCAGGAAACGTTACAAGAAATTAAGCATATTGGTGATGTTGGTGATATGCTGTATAACATTATGACGAATTTACATGATGAAACAGAAACAGATGGTCGCGAAATATATGATGCCTTAGCAGCTGGAATGTTAATTGAACCAGATATGTATACTTTTAAGCCAGCCTATGTAGTTATTGATACAAAAAGCAGTAATGCTTACGGGGCATCGATGATTGATTTTGATAATTTCTTTGGTCAGCAACCAAATGTACAAGTAGGAGTAAAAATTAACCAAACTGTTTTTGCAAGCTGGCTTGTAAATGAAATTACTAAAGCAGAACAATTGAGGTAATTAATGACAGATTTTGTGTATCGCACGGTAATGCGTGATATAAAACAGAATATTTTAGAAAATAAGTACGATGGGATGCGTCTTCCAGATGAACGAAGTTTGGCAGATCATTATCAGGTAAGTCGTTCATCAATGAAAAGAGCAATGGAGCTCCTTTCACAGGAAGGAATTGTGTTTAAAAAACGTGGCAGTGGCACTTTTATTAACCCGCTATATCTAAAAAATCAGTCTCTGTTTCGTTATGATGGTTCCAATCTGGGTTTAACCGATAGTCTTAAAGTACCAGGTAAAACTCAAGGTATTAAGTTAATTGATTTTAATGTTATTCCAGCGTCAAAGGCAATTGCACAAGACCTATTTTTGGAACCTAATGATTTTGTGTATGAATTTCATCGCTTGCGTTTATTAAATGAGCAACCTTTTTTGCTGGAAACGGGCTATTTACCTATCAAAATTGTACCGGAACTGAAACCCGAACACTTAAAAAAGTCCTTATTTAATTATTTAGAAGATAAGCAGAACAAAGTTGTTACTAAGGCATTTTTAAATATTACGGTTGATTCATCTAACGAGAATGATCAAAAATGTTTGCAACTCAAAAAAACAGAGCCAGTAGGCGTAATAGAAGGAATTTTTTTCTTAGATGATGGTACTCCTTTTGAAGTATCAACCATGCGGATACATTATCAGTACATGAGATTCAATACTTTTGTTAATTTAAATCAATAAAAGACAGGCTTTTAGCCTGTCTTTTTTGAATACCATATTTTAGTAGCCTTCAAAATTGGAACGAACCAATTATAAAAATGGTTGAACTTAAATGGAAACTTGTTATAATATGTGTATCAAGTAAAACTAAAAACTTTAAAAAGGGAGAATTAAAATGGCAGTTGATTATGACTCAAATGAATTTCTTAAAAGCGTTGATGCCCATTGGCGTGCCGCTAACTACTTATCGGTTGGTCAGCTTTTCTTAATGAGCAATCCATTATTGAAGGAAGAACTTAAGGCAAGTGATGTTAAGCCTAAGCCGATTGGCCATTGGGGCACCATTTCACCACAGAACTTTATTTATGCCCATTTAAATCGGGTAATCAAAAAATATGATCTTGACATGTTTTACATTGAAGGATCCGGTCATGGTGGTCAGGTAATGGTTTCTAATGCCTACCTTGATGGTTCTTATAGTGAGCTTTATCCAGATATTCAACAGGATGAAAAGGGGATGGCCAAACTATTCAAGCGTTTTAGTTTTCCAGGCGGCTCAGCCTCACATGCTGCCCCAGAAACTCCAGGTTCAATGCATGAAGGTGGCGAGTTAGGTTATTCGATTTCTCACGGCACTGGTGCTATTTTGGATAATCCAGATGTAATTGCGGCCGTTGAAGTTGGTGATGGTGAGGCTGAAACGGGTCCTTTGGCAGCCAGTTGGTTTAGTGATAAATTTATCAATCCAATTAAAGATGGTGCAGTTTTACCAATTTTGCAAATTAATGGTTTTAAAATTTCTAATCCTACGATTGTTTCCAGAATGTCCGATGAAGAATTAACTAAGTATTTTGAAGGAATGGGTTGGCATCCGTATATTATTTCAGCTTATCAAGGTGGAGAATTTGCTGGTTATAAGGACCATATGCAAGTGCACCAAGAAATGGCTAAACTTATGGACACTGTAATTGAAGAAATTAAAGCTATCCAAAAGAATGCACGTGATAATAATGATGAATCTGTTGCCCATTGGCCAATGATTATTTTCCGCGTACCAAAGGGTTGGACCGGTCCTAAATTTGATCTTGACGGCAATCCCATTGAAAATTCATTTAGAGCTCACCAAATTCCAATTCCAGTTGCCCAAGATGATATGGAACATCAAGAAATGTTACTAGATTGGTTGCAGAGTTATAATCCAGCAGAATTATTTGATGAAAATGGTGCTCCTACTGCTATCGTAACTGCTGATAATGTTCAAGGTGACAGACGCATGGCTATGAACCCGATTACTAACGGTGGAAAAAATGCCAAACGTTTGAGTTTACCTGATTATCGTAAGTATGCTTTAAAATTTGACCAACCTGGTTCAATTGAAGCAGAAGATATGACGGAATGGGCAAAATATCTAAATGAAATTGCCAATCTTAACCCTAATGATTTTAGGGGCTTTGGTCCTGATGAAACTAAATCAAATCGATTATTTAAATTTATTGATGATCAAAAACGGCAATGGGAAGGTTCAGTTCATACCCCTAATGATGAAAATTTGGCACCAAGTGGTCGCTTAATTGATTCGCAATTGTCGGAGCACCAAGATGAAGGGTGGCTTGAAGGATATGTTCTTTCTGGACGACATGGCTTTTTTGCTACTTATGAATCATTTGGCCGCGTAGTTGATTCAATGTTGACTCAACATATGAAGTGGTTAAGAAAGGCTAAGGAACAATACTGGCGCAAGGATTATCCTTCACTTAACTTTGTAGCTACTTCAACTGTTTTTCAACAAGATCATAACGGCTATACCCACCAAGATCCAGGTATTCTTACTCATATGTATGAAAAGAATCGTCCAGACCTTGTTCATGAATATTTACCAGCTGATACCAACTCACTCTTAGCAATTTCACAAAAAGCTTTTACTGATCGTGAATGTATTAATATTCTGGTTACTTCTAAGCAAGAGCGTCCGCAGTGGTTCTCTATTGATGAAGCAACGAGAATTGCTGAGCATGGTTTATCATATATTGACTGGGCGTCTACTGATCAAAATGCTAAACCAGATGTAGTTTTTGCTTCAACTGAGACTGAGCCAACAATGGAATCGCTTGCAGCAATCGACCTTTTGCATAAGAACTTCCCAGCTTTAAAAATTCGTTACATTAACATTATTGATGTAATGAAGTTAATTAATACTGAGGATAATCCAGCAGCAATTTCTGATGCAGAATTTGAGCAACTATTTCCAAGTGATGTACCTGTTATCTTTGCTTGGCATGGATACAAGGCGATGATGGAATCGATTTGGTTTGGTCGCGGGCGTAGCAATGTTCATATTCATTGCTATGAAGAAGAAGGTGATATTACTACCCCATTTGATATGCGAGTAGTCAACCAACTTGACCGTTTCCATTTAGCAAAGGATGCAATTTTGAGTGTACCGCAATATGCAGAGCAAAGTGCTGGTTTTGTTGCTAAAATGGATCAATTGCTGGCGAAGCATCACCAATACATTAGAGATAATGGTAAGGATATCCCTGAAGTTACTGAATGGCAGTGGTCTGGCTTGAAGTAGCAATTAGTTAGCTATTTTTATAAAATGAAAAAGTTGTTAAGTCTTACTGAGAAGCATAGACTTAACAACTTTTTTGCTAGAGATAGAATTATTTCTTTGTACTCTTTTCAAAGCCCCAAAAGTAAGTGAGCAGATCCCCTGTTAAAAGTGCGGTTCCCGAACCTAGAATCATGAATCCAATTGGCTCATACATCATCATTAAGATTGAAAAAATATTATCAATTAAAAATGATTTAACCACAACGTGTAAAGAGGCACTAACTGCACCACCTAGCCCGCCAGCAATTGCTGTAATAATAATTAAACGCTTGGAAGGCATAATTAAACCATATAAAATTGGTTCGGTTACGCCTGCAAAAATTCCAGTAACTGTTACTGAACCTGCTAAACTTTCTAGTCTAGCATTTTTACTTTTAATTAAACTATATAAGAATGCACCTAAAGCAACACCAATTTGAGCCCAAAATGCGCATACGCCGACGCCACCAATGACATCACCACCATAGACTTTTAAATAATGACATCACCACCATAGACTTTTAAATTTTGTAACGTAATTGGGACGAGTCCCCAATGTAATCCTAAGACAGTCAAAAATGAGTAGGATGCTCCCAGTACTAAACCTGCTACTAATCTACTTTTGCCAAATAACCACATAATAATTGTAGAAATCCAATTACCCACTGTATTACCAAATGGCCCAAAAATTAAAACGGTTGCTGGTACTAAAATAATTAAACAAATTGTTGAATTTTAAAAAAAATGTAGTTGTTGCGGAATAATTCGTTTTAATAAACGTTCTAAAATGACATATGCCCCAATAATGACAAATATAGGAAAAACAGTAGTTGAATAATCAATCGGGTCTAATGGCATTCCTAAAAAGTTTAAACCATGTTTGCCAATTAAATGGGTAAAACAGGGTTCTAATAATGCAGCTCCTAATGCTCCGCCAACAAAAGGATCAGCCTTAAATTCTTTGGCTAAAGTAATACCAACAAAAATAGGTAAAAAATAGAAAACGGAATTGCCTGCCGCAGCTAATACCAAATATGGCGTACTAGTGGCTGATAACCAATGCAGACTAGTCAATACAGTCAGGATAGCCTTAACCATGCCTGCGCCAGACATAATTGAAAGTAAAGGCATAAAAGCGCCTGAAATAATTTTTGTCAATGAAGATTTTACTTTATTACTTGAATTAGCTTCAGGTAATTTATTTGAATCAGTCTGTTTATTAGCGGCTAATTTTTGTTGAATAATGTCATAATATTCAGCTACGTTGGGACCAATTACAATTTGATCTTGCCCGCCAGTGTGTACGATACTTAAAACACAGGATAAATCATTTAATTTTTTTTCATCAATTTTATGACTATCTTTAAGTTCAAATCTTAGTCTAGTCACACAATGGACTAGACTATTTACGTTTTGCGGACCACCAACATATTTTAAAATAGCTACTGCATCTTTATTTATTTTATCCATATATTCTCCCCGGTAAATTATATTATATTATTAATTTAATCAGATTATAATGTCAATATATAATTAATTGACTCAAAAAAATATATTGATATTTACGAACTATTTATTATAAAATTAATTGTATTGTTAACAATATTAATATTAATGCAAAGGAAAAAACAATGACTAAGCAAATAAATGTGTTAACCACAACGGATATTCACGGCTTCATTGCTAATATGGGAGAACAGCCAGCATTGGCTTTTGAGGGATTAAAAGAAAAGTATCCTCATTCATTATTAATGGATAGTGGGGACTTTTTTGTGGGGAATCCTTTAACTACCTTTTTCTGTGATCACATGACGGTTTCACCATTAGTAGATTATGCTAATGCAATTGGTTTTGATGTTATGGTACCTGGTAACCATGACTTTGATCACGGAATTAATTATTTGAAAGAGCAGGTTAAGCATTTAAATGCTGACTATGTATGTTGTAATGCTTTTTCTGAGGAAGATGAGTTACTTTTCCCACCATTTGCTATTAAAGAAATTAATGGTATTAAAGTAGGGGTTATTGGCTTAGTAACTAGTCGAATGTCAATGATTAGTGATTTTCCAGTTACCCGGGGTGTGATTGTAAAAACAGCTTTACCAGAGTTGCAAAAGCAAGTTGCCGTTTTAAGAGATCAAGTAGATCTGATTTTAGTAGGGTATCATGGTGGAATTGAACGTGACTTAGCAACACATAATGAAATCAATTATGCAACGGGAGAAGACGAAACTTTTAAATTGGTTTCACAAACTCCAGGGATTGATGGATTTAGTTGTGGTCATCAACATCGGGTTAATCATGGACAAATTGGACAAACTTTAATTGTTCAATGTGGTTATCGTGGCAATTATTATGGTCATTTAACGTTTGAATTCGATGATTATAATAAAATCATTCAGCGAAAAGAAGAAGTGGTTGCCAGTGAAACTCTACCAGTAAAAGCTGAGAGCTTTTATGATGAGCAAGAATATCAAGAATGGCTAAGTGAAGAACTTGATCTTAGTCAGTTGGTTAGCTTTTTGCAAGAGAAATTTGCGCGCACAAATTTAGGAATTTTTATCAATTTACAAGGTAAAACTAGAAAACAGGTAATTGATTCCTTTACTATTCCTTATGGTGTTAGAATTTATCATTTGACTAAGTCTGAATACACAACTTTTAGCCAACAGCCTTGGACCCTAAAAGAGGAGCATTCCCCTAATGATGCTCAAGATTTTGTTGTTTTAACAAATTCATATGATGTACCAGAGTATCGTTTGACTGAACAATTTGTTGATAATATTTTTGATGAATATTCATACTACTTAAAACAACGCGGATAAGGAGAAGAGAATGGGATTAATTGGAATAATTTTAGTTTTGGGCTTATTGTATTGGGTTAGTTTTGATCGGGAAAATATTGATTATAAATCAATTTTATATCTGTTTATTACAGAAATAATTTTGCTGTTTTTAATACTGAAAACTTCAATCGGTAACTGGATTATTAATGGGCTTTCTAGTAGTTTAAACATTATTAGTGCTTCTAGTAGTAAGGGCGTCAATTTTGTTTTCGGTAATTTGAAAAATCCTGGTGTAGTTTCGCAATTTTTCTTAGATGTGCTACTACCATTAATTTTTATTTGTGCCTTAATTGAATTATTACAGTACTTACGCATCTTACCGTTTATTATAAAATATGTTGGTAAAGTACTTAAAAAATTGTTTCACATTGATGAAATTAATGCTTTTGCAATTTTAAGTTATCCAATTGTAAGTAACGGTGTATTTGTTCCCTTTAAAGACCAGATGAAGGAAATGGCCCCTAACCAGTTGTTCACCTTGTCTATATATACTTTATCAAATACTACTTTGACAATGCTTGCTTCATACATGCACATTATTAAGTCAGAATTTATTCTTGTAGCGCTGGTACTTAATTTATTTACATCAATTATTGTCGCAAAAATTGTTGCGCCATATGATATTACGCAAGTTAATTATGAAATTTCAACTAAAAGTACAAACCAGAAATCACTTATTACACGTTTGATTGACAGTATGGGTTTGGGTTTTAAATTAGCGATTAATATTTCAATTTCAATCATTGGTTTTGTTTCTTTAATTACATTTGTTAACATTATTTTCAAATCGGCTTGCGGCAAGACTTTAACTGCTTTAATTGGCTATGTTTGTGCTCCAGTTGCATTTTTAATGGGAATTGATCCACATTCAATTGTTAGTGCCGGGACAGTTTTAGCAACGAAAGCTTTTACAAATATTTTTGTAGCAATTAATCAAATTAATATGAATGCCGTGCCAGTTAAAACCCAAGCAATCGTTAGCGTATTTTTGATTTCATTTGCTAACTTACCTAATCTAGGAACCACATTAGGTATTATGCATACTATGGTCGATGAAGAACATGGTGAAGCAATTGCTAAACACGCCTTGCGTTTATTTATGGTGGCAACTGCAGTAAGTATTATTAATGGCGCACTCGCTGGATTATTTTATTCATTTTAATTATTTATTCTTGTTAAAAATACCAAAATTATTTATAATTAAATAATCATAAGGGAGTAACAGCAATTATTTGCGGTAAGTCCAACAATCGAAGAAATACTTCTGGACTTATCTTAATTAGTGAGACTTGTGTGCTAAGCGCATGAGTCTTTTTTTAGTAATTAGGGGGTTAAAATATTGCAAGATTTTTATCATCAAACTGTCGTAGCAATTGAACAGGAATTTTCTACTTCGTGTGCTAAGGGATTAACAGACAGTCAAGTGCTTGAAGCACGAGAAAAATATGGTTCTAATAGTTTGGCAGGCAAGAAAAAAATTAGTATCTGGCAAAGGTTTTTAGCGCAATTTAAGGACTTTATGATTATCGTTTTAATTATTGCAGCTGTTTTATCGGGTTTTGTGGCTCAAGAATGGACTGATGCAGCGATTATTATGGTCGTAGTTATGTTAAATGCTATTCTTGGAGTATTTCAAGAAGCACGTTCAGAAGAAGCAATTAATGCCTTAAAGAAAATGGCTACACCGAATGCGCATGTGCGACGTGGAGGACAGATTGTAGAAATTCCGAGTCCGCAATTAGTTCCCGGTGATATAGTTTTACTTGAAGCTGGGGATGTTGTACCGGCTGATCTGCGTTTAACAGTAGCTAAAAGTTTAAAAGTTGAGGAATCAGCTTTAACCGGTGAATCTGTACCAGTTGACAAAGAAGCGACAATTATTAATGACGTAAAAGTTGCTTTAGCAGACCAGAAAAATATGGCTTTTGCTAATACTAATGTGACTTATGGGCGCGGAGAAGGTATTGTAACAGAAACAGGGATGAATACTCAAGTTGGTAAAATAGCTACAATGCTTAATAATACTGATGAAACAGATACCCCTTTGAAACGTAATCTTAATCAATTAGGCAAAACTTTAACGATCATGATTTTGCTGATTTGTGCAATCGTGTTTGTTGTTGGCTTTTTTACGAAAAGAGGAACCGAGCCAACGGATAAATTGGCAATTGACATGTTTTTAGTAGCCGTTTCTTTAGCTGTGGCTGCGATACCTGAAGGCTTGCCAGCAATTGTAACAATTATTCTAGCACTGGGTACCCAGGTAATGGCTAAGCACAAATCAATAGTACGCAAGCTTCCGGCGGTCGAAACACTGGGAGCTACAGACATTATTTGTTCTGACAAGACTGGAACTTTAACACAAAATAAAATGACTGTTGAGCAAGTTTTTTACAATAATCAACAGCATCCAGCTACACAAGCACTTGCAGCCGATAATCATGCTTTAATGACCATGGTTCTAGCAAATGATTCTAAATTAGATAATAATAATAAACTATTAGGAGATCCGACAGAAACTGCTCTAATTCAATTTGCCCTTAATCAAAAAATTGATGTTCAGCAACTTCTGCAAGTGCATAAACGGCTGCAAGAGGTACCGTTTGATTCTAGTCGGAAATTAATGAGTACCATTAATTTGGACCAGCAGCAGTATTTTGTAGCAGTCAAAGGTGCTCCCGATCAATTGCTTAAGCGTGTAACCAGAATTGAACAAAATGGTAAAATTAAGCCTATTACTGAAGAGCAGAGGGCAGCAATTGCGGCTGCCAACCAGGAAATGGCGCAAAAAGCTTTGCGAGTATTGGGGTTAGCATATAAAACTGTTGATCAGTTATATGATGAACCAACTACTGATAATGTTGAGCAAAACTTGATTTTTGCAGGATTAGTTGGAATGATTGATCCGGAACGTCCTGAAGCTAAAGCAGCAATTGCTGAGGCACATAGTGCTGGTATTAAAACAGTTATGATTACTGGCGACTATCAAGTAACTGCTCAAGCTATTGCTGAAAGATTAGGGATTTTAGCTCCTAATCAAGATGAGCGAGTAGTTACAGGTAGCCAGTTAGATAATTTTAGTGATAATTATTTGGCAGAACATGTGCCTGATTTTAGTGTGTATGCTAGAGTTTCACCAGAACATAAGGTACGCATCGTTAAAGCTTGGCAGTCACGTGGTAAGATTGTTGCGATGACTGGAGATGGCGTTAATGATGCCCCAAGTTTGAAACAGGCAGATATTGGTATTGGGATGGGGATCACAGGTACTGAAGTTTCTAAAGGTGCCAGTGATATGATTTTAGCAGATGATAATTTTGCAACAATTGTTGAGGCAGTCAAGCAAGGAAGAAAAGTATTTAGTAATATTCAAAAGGCAATTCTTTATTTAATGAGTTGCAATGTTGGTGAAGTATTAACCGTATTTATGATGACAATGCTAGGCTGGGATATTCTAGCACCGGTTCAATTATTATGGATAAACTTGGTAACAGACACACTACCAGCAATTGCTTTGGGACTTGAACCCGTTGAAAAGGGGATAATGAAAAGAATGCCGCGTGGAAAACAATCAAACTTTTTCAGTGGGGGAGTAGCCAGCTCAATTGTTTACCAAGGAATACTAGAAGGAATACTAGTTTTAATTACCTACCAATTGGGATTGAATTTTGGCCCACATGTCGGTAATACCAGCTTACAGCATCAGGATGCTTTGACAATGGCTTTCTTAACGCTGGGATTGATTCAACTTTTCCATGCGGTTAATTCTAAATATATTCACCAATCGATTTTTTCAAAAAGAACGTTTGCGAATAAGTGGTTTAATCTGGCAATTTTAATTTCTGCAGTTGTCATGTCTGCAGTTGAATTGCCGTTTATGAATCAGTTCTTTGATGTAACTGAGTTAAATATTACACAATGGCTAATAGTTTTAGTAGCTGGTTTGGGTATGATTGTTATTGTTGAAGTAGTTAAGTTTGTGCAACGTATATTAGGTAAAAAATAAATTAAATAATAAAAAAGCTCTTTGATAAAGTTAACAATTATGAAATAGTCTAAATTGTTATAATAAGAGCTTTTTGCTTGTTATTCAGCACTTTTTTAAAAGTTACCAAGTATAATTTTTTATTAAATTTATGCATATTTTCTAAAAAAATTAACCATTTATAGTATACTAGAAAACATATATTTTACTTTGCAATAAAATTTTTGTTGCAATTAAATACGAAAGAGGCGATAACAGTGTCGATGATAGAGTTCCATGACGTGCAAAAATATTACGGTCATTTTCACGCATTGCACGACATTAATTTAGAAATTGATCAAGGCGAAACCGTAGTTTTGATTGGACCTTCAGGCTCAGGGAAAAGCACCTTAGTGCGTACTGTAAATGGTCTGGAGTCAATTCAAAAGGGTCAATTGATTGTTAACGGGCACGACCTGTCAGATCCTAAGACTAATTTAAATATTTTACGTAGTGACGTTGGAATGGTATTTCAACATTTTAATTTATATAAAAATAAAGATGTACTCGAAAATATTATGTTAGCCCCTAGAATTGTTAGTCACATTCCTGAAGCAGAGAATAAGAAGCGGGCAATGGACTTACTAGAAATGGTTGGCTTAGAAAAATGGGCCCATAACATGCCTTCACAAATTTCTGGTGGACAAAAGCAGCGTGTGGCGATTGCTAGAACATTAGCAATGCGCCCAAAGCTAATTTTATATGATGAGCCAACTTCAGCACTTGATCCAGAAATGATTGATGATGTTTTGCAAGTTATAAAGAAAGTTGCTAATGATAGTGGGATGACCTCTTTAATCGTAACTCATGAAATGGGCTTTGCTAAAGAAGTAGCTAATCGAGTAATTTTCATGGATAAGGGTACAATTGTCGAAGATGATGATTGTCAAAGCTTTTTCAAACAACCAAAAACAGTACGTGCCCAACAATTTTTGAGTAAAATCATCTCTCACTAAGGAGGTTATGTATGAAAAAGAAATTTTGGCTAATTTCTCTTATGGCTTGCATTTTTCTGGTGAGTGGATGCGGTAAAAGTACAAATAACCAGTCTGTTTTAAAAGATGTTCAAAAGGCGAATACAATCACTTGGGGCGTTAAAGGTGATGTAAAATTATTTGGTTTAATTGATGTACATGATGGTCAACAAAAAGGCTTTGACGTCGATATGGCTAAGCATATTACTAAGCACATTTTAGGACCTAAAGGTCGTGCTGAATTTGTTACGACCACTTCGCAGTCGAGAATACCGCTACTTAAAAACCGAAATGTGGATGCGGTAATTGCAACAATGACGATAACCCCTGAACGAAAAAAAGTAATTTCTTTTTCTAAATCGTATTTTGATGCTGGTCAATCACTTTTGGTTCCCAAAAATTCAAAAATCAAAAGTACCAAAGATCTTAGTGGTAAAACCGTCATTGGAGTTGTTGGTGCGAATTCGGTGCAAAACATAAAAAAAGTTGCACCTAAGGCAAAAATAATTGAACTTCAGGATTATGCTCAGGCAATGAATGCTTTAAAATCTAAGCAGGGAGATGCTTTGACCACCGATAATGGTATTTTGTTTGGTCTTGCTGTTCAAAACCCAGGCTATGAAGTTCGTGGCGGAACATTTACTGTTGAACCATATGGTGTTGCAGTTGATAAAGGACAAACCGCATTTGCCGAGGCTGTTGACAAGGCAGTACTTGAGATGCAGCATAATGGTGAATATAATCGTTTGATTAAAAAGTGGTTTGGCGATGTTCCAGGTTTTAAGTATAAGGAGCTGTATCGCCAATGATTAATATTTTTACCAAATTTAGTAGCCAATTATTAATTGGACTGGGCTGGACAGTTTTTTCTAGTATAATTGCACTGTTTTTTAGTCTAATTATTGGAACAATTTTTGCTATTATGGAAGTTTTACCAAGTAAGGTAATGCGTACAATTGGTCGAGCTTATGTTGAAATTATGCGTAACATTCCATTATTAGTAATCACAATGTTTTTTTATTTAGTGATTCCCAACTATGTAGTAAAGATTAGTGGATTTACTGCTGGGACAATTGGATTAACCCTCTATACCTCGGCCTTCATTGCTGAAACAATCCGTTCTGGTATCCAATCTGTTTCTGGAGGTCAAATGGAAGGGGCGCGTTCAACGGGAATGACATATTGGCAAGCAATGCGCTATATTATTTTGCCACAAGCTTTTAAGATTGTTATTCCACCATTAGGTAATCAATTTGTTAACCTAGTTAAAAATTCATCAGTTCTAGCTTTTGTGGCGGGATTTGACTTAATGTATCAGGCTAATACAATTGCTTCGACTACATTTGATACTATTAATAGCTATTTAGTGGTAGGAATCTTGTATTTAATCATAACTCTACCACTTAGCTATTATATGCAACACTTAGAAAAGAAATTGGCTTAAGGGAGGTACATTGAAATGCAAAATTGGATTAATGCCCTTTCATGGCTTAATTTACGTTTTTTATTAATGGGCCTTTGGGTAACTATTTATATTTCGGTAATCTCCGTTATCTTAAGTTTTATTATTGGTTCCATTTTGGGTATTATTAGGTATTCTAAAATTAAATGGATTTCAAAAATTGTCGGTTTCATTATCGACATTATTCGTAATGTACCATTACTTTTGATTATTTTCTTCACTTATTTTGGGTTGCCAAATTTTGGCTTGCGGCCAGAAACAATTCCAGCTGCAATTATTGCAATGACAGTATTTGAGTCAAGTATGATTGCTGAAATTGTTCGTTCGGGGATTCAATCTGTTTCTGAAGGCCAAATGGAGGGCGCCCGTTCGACAGGGATGTCTTTTGTGCAAGCTCTCTGGCATGTAGTATTGCCCCAAGCATACAAAAACATGATACCAACCATTATTAGTCAATTTGTGTCGTTAATTAAAGATACTTCGTTGGCAACAATTATTGTTGTACCAGAAATGATGCAGCATGCGCAAGTTATTTATGGCCAAAATGCTAACTATATCTTGCCAATGTTTGCTGCTTTAGCAGTTTTATATTTTATTGTTTGTTTTACCCTGTCAGTAATTGGAAATGCGATTGGGCGGCATTTATCTTAATAAAACTGATTTTTAGTAAGTCAATGGGAGTATTTTGGAATGCCCCCAATTAATAAAACTGAATTAACGGCAACTAGTCAGAATTTATACGACTAACTATTAGTTTTAATTTCGATGAATGCAAGCTTAAAAAAGCACCTTGGAGGTTGTCTTGATTCACCTGTGGGAGTGGCAAAAGATACTACTTACATGGCTAAGACTAATTAAGCGGCTAAAGAAGAAGCTGGTGACACATTCAACAGGAAGTAAGGCACTTGTTTGTTACATTTACGAATGATGAGTTAAATCTATCCGTGGATTGGTAGTAACTAGAGTCACTTACTTGATCTAGTACTGCTAGTTATTATGAATAGGCCTTAAAGAATCCTCGTAAGTTTAAACGCTCATTGAAATAAAAAGTTATTCAAACCGCTGGCATTTTGTCAGCGGTTTTGACATTTTAAAAAAAGAGGTCCTTATGATACTGAAGCAATCAGACTTTTCTTTAACTCTTGTTAGTGAAATTTTTAATAAATTACAAGGGTTACATAATAATGTCATTCAAAAAGTAAGCATTGTTGGCCAGAATTTGTATGCCTTGCAATACAATAACCAACAAGATCCTCATAATTATGTTTATCGGGCTAGAAAAAGACGCTATCCTCTTTTTAAGCAAGTTTTTAATGCTTCCCAAATGGCGGGTGGTCATACGCAGACACTTGATTTGGCTAATCAGCCAAATATGTGGTTTATTGGTACGAAAAAAAACCACTTTAATTGGTCAACGCAATTAGCCCGCGTCACAATTCCATCTAGAAGCGCCCATACAAGCAATACCGAATTTGCTCGTTTGGCTTATCTTAACCGAGCTGGACGTGGATTGCGGGTTATAGAGCATCAGGGGGTGGATACCTATTTACCTTTTCGGGGAAATGATTTACTTAGATTTGATGCGGCTATTTCGCCGGCAGGTAAATTGTTAATGTTAGTTACTATTGATCAGCAAACTGCTACTCTGTCAAAGGGAAATAACGGTTATTTTATTCTATATGATTTAGCTGTAATTAATGCAGCTCTTGATAAAGTGGGTATTGGCTATGTTAACCTTGGTGAATTACCATATTTAAGCGAATTTTATATTAACCATATTACAGCTGTTGATAAAATTGGTTCTTTACAAGGATTTGCTCTTGATGAAAAAAGAAATGTGTATATTTCCAGCGAATTCGCGCCTAGCCAAGGTAATTTAAGCCAAAAACCACGGCGGATTATTAAAATCCCATGGGGCGCATGGGGCTCATCTAATGATCAAGGATGGCAAATTCTTGACTTTGATCAAGCGAATATTGATATTTTAGGTTATGCAACTGAGTTGGAGAATATTCAAGTGATCTCAGAAAATAATCTATATTTAACGATTTCTTATCATAATGGTGCCGGGGTGACAACACGGAGTCGAGTTTATCAAGTTAAGTGGTAAAAAAGATTGAACATTAGTGAAATTTTTAAAATTTAGGTATAGTTTAAGGACAGCTACTAAAAATAAAGGTGTCCCAATTATCCAATTAATATTAATTAAAGAAGTACTAAAACTTAAGCAACTTGTGCTTTAAAAAGGTAGACTTTTAAAGTTATCACATAGGAGCATTTTGCTGCTTAAACTTTGAATAGAAATCAAAAATTTAAAAGATTTAAGAATAATTTTAAAATAGTGTAGCAGTACTTTATTTAATCTATACTTTACTAATAGAGTTTGTTAGCGCAATATTAATTTACTAAAAAGTTTGCAATGTAAGTAAAACACTTGAAAGATTCACTATCTTTTGGGTACGCTTGGAAAATAGAAAGATTGGCTAATGAAGAATTTTCTGTTTCGTTTATATTTGAGCCTAATGAAATTTGGCGCTCGGTTTACTAAGATACAAGATAATAAAATTGTAATTCTAAATGGTGCTGGCCGTTCAGGTTCGAATGGTTATTTATTTGGTAAATATATGAAAGAAGCACATTCAGAATATAAAGTAACTTTAGTCGAACCATGGCCTTCTTCACACTTGTCCTTTGCAATTTGGCGCGAAATTGGTGCAGCTAAGTATGTAGTAACAACGCACCAGCCATTTAAAATTCATAAGAAACAAATTAATATTCAATTTTGGCACGGAATTCCCCTCAAGCGAATGGGAATTATGGCCAATAATACTAATCGAAAAACGGACTTGCGTAACCAATATTTATGGCAAAAAAATGCCGATATTGTTGCTTCTAGCTCTGATCTTTATGAAAGCTTGATGAGTGCGTGCTGTGCAATTGAAAATGACAAGTATCAGAAAGTTGGTTTTCCCCGCCTTGACGCTTTAAAGTCCCCGACAATTTCTCAATCTCAATTGTTACATGACTTATTTAAAATTGTTGATGATCAAGCTCAAATTGGGATTTATCTACCAACTTTTCGCTATGAAATGGAAGATAGCCAAGTTTTAGCCCAAATTAAGGCTGGCAATTTTTTGACCTTACCAGATTTTGATGTAGAACAGCTTAATTGTGCTTTGAAAAAACAACATCAGTATTTAGTGGTTAAATTGCATCCCTATGAAATGAGTTTTTTTGAACACTTGACTAGTCAGTTTTCTAATATTGCTTTTCTAAATAACGATTATTTGTTTGAACATGATTATGATTTATATGAATTATTAGGTGCTACTAATTTCCTAATTACTGATTTTTCATCAATTTATTTTGATTATCTAAATTTGGATCAGCCAATTATTTTTCTCACGAATTATTTGACTAAATATGAAAATACACGCGGTTTGCTGCTGAGTCCATATGAACAAGTTGTGCCTGGAATTTGTGTAAAAAACCAACAGGAACTACTTATTGCTTTAACCAATTCGGATGAATATCATTCAAAGCGACAGTATTGGCTAGATTTGACTAATCAAGTTCAAGGTCATTCATGTTGTGATGATATTTTTACTTTAATGTCAACAAACTATTAAAGGGGAAATTGTGAAAAGAACTTTTTTAAATATTTTATATAATGCTGTTTATCAAATTTTTTTAGTTTTAGTGCCATTGATAACCGTGCCTTATCTTTCGCGGATATTAGGTCCCCATACTTATGGAATTTACAGTAATGTAAATAATATTGTGCAATTTTTAATGATATTTTGTACCCTGTCAGTCTCTTATATTGGAATGCGAACAATTTCCCAAACTCGTTCCCATGGTAATCAGCAAGAACTGACTAAAGTTTTTTGGGGCTTGTGGTATTTTCAAGCAATTGCTGGGGCAGCTACAATTATAATTTTATTGGTTGTAGTTGGCCATTATCGAATTAAATATGGAAATTATTTATTACTGATGATACCATATTTGATTGCTGCCCAAGTTGATATTTCGTGGTTTTTTCAAGGACTAGCTGAATTTGGGCGTGTTGTTTTGAAAAACACGGCTGTCAAGTTAGTTTCAGTTATTTTAATTTTAGTCTGGGTTAAAGAACCAAGTGATTTATGGAAATACATGTTAATTATGTCGATTTCGACTTTATTGGGATCGCTTGTTTTTTGGTTTGATATTCATCGCTATATTGGTGGACCAGTTAAGCATTTTTATCAATTTGACACAACTATTAAAGCTATCATTACGTTATTAATTCCCCAAATTGCCACCCAAATTTATACTTCCCTGGATAAGCCAATTTTAGGTCTTTTTCAAAATTCTACCCAAGTTGCTTTTTATGATAATTCGCAGCGCATTTCTAATATGGTTTTAGGAATTGTTACTAGTATTTCCTTGGTAATTATGCCTAAAATGGCTGGTGAAGGGCAAAAGCAGCAACGAATAATTCTAAAAAAGTCATTGGATGCGACAGTGATGCTAGGAACAATGTTTGCGGTGATCATTATGGCCAATACTAAGGAATTTGTTCCGTTCTTTTTTGGCGCCAAGTTTATCCCAATGACCCCGTTAATGTTTTTCTTTGCCCTGACAATTATCATGATTCCGATGGGCGGCGTGTTTGCCAATCAGTTTGCCTTAGCCAATCATCGCGATCGAGATTATGCTATTCCAGTGATTGTAGGAGCCATTTTAGAAGTGGTTTTAAGTTATTTTTTGGATCAATTATACGGGGCAACTGGCGCAATGCTTGCAATTTTAACAACTGAATTAATCGTTTTAATCTTACGTTTACTAATTGTGCGTGATGGTTACGACTTTAAATATTCATTTCAAGAAGTTCCAAAATATTTCTTAATTGCTGGGATTGTCTTAGTAGTAGGTATGCTACTACCACAGCTAGTTTCATCAGCTTTCTTCAACATGGCAATGAAATCGCTTATTATGTTTATCTTATACATTGCCCTGATGTTTCTTTTACGGCTTGACTTTAATCAAGATTTAATTATGTTATTTAAAAAATTTTTTAAGTGAGGTTAAAATGATTCCCAAAATTATTCACTATGTCTGGGTCGGTGGGAAACCGAAACCTAAAAACATCCAGCGTTGCATGAAAACATGGCGTAAGCACTTAGGAGATTATCAAATTATTGAGTGGAATGAACAAAATTTTAATGTTCATGAAAATGAATATGTTGCCCAAGCTTATAAAGCGCAAAAGTGGGCGTTTGTTTCTGACTATATTCGGGCAAAAGCTATTTATGAGCAGGGGGGCATATATTTAGACACTGATGTTTTAGTTTTAGATGACTTAGCCGCACTATTAAATAATCGTGCTTTTGTTGGCTTTGAAAATAAGGATAACCCTTTTACTGCTGTTTTTGGGGCTGAACCCCATCATCCATTACTTAAAGATATGCTAGCTTATTATGACGGGCGTGATTTTACTTTTGATGCCAAAGACCAATTAGCCGGTGTCAATACCCTATCTGTTTCAAATATTTTGAAACAGAAGTATGGGGCAAAAGCTAATAATCAAGAGCAAGTTTTAAAAGAAAAGATTCATGTTTATCCGGATGGAATTTTATGCAATCCGTCTGCTAAATCGAAGACAATTCATGTTTTTACTGGAACGTGGATGGAAGGCGAAAAACCCTTAAAAAGAAAATTAGTAACAGCACTTAAAGTTAGAATAAAGACTAAGAAAGAAGCTGCTCTGTATGCGAAAATATTAAAATAGCAATGAATGAACAAGAACTACAAGAATTAGTTGAATTGCTATCAATTAAGTATTTTGGGCGCAAGTTTAAACATCAAGTTAAAATTAATCGGCGAATGACAACCACTGGGGGACGTTATCACTTAAATGATCACCATTTGGAAATTAATCGTCACTTTTTAGCACCACAATACAAACATGAATTAGTGGGAATTATTAAGCACGAACTGGTGCATTACCATTTACATTTAGCTAAATTAGGTTATCGTCACTCTGATTGGGAATTTAAGACCGTACTCAAACAAGTGGGCGGGTTGCGTTATGCACCCGATATTGGTTTACGGCGCCACCAGCCAGTTAGCTATTTATATCAGTGCGAATTTTGTAAACAAAAGTATGCTCGAGTACGTCCAATTAATATTGCCAAGTATGGTTGTAGCAAATGTCGTGGACACCTTAAGTTAATAAAAATGAGATCTAAAAAATAAAGCTGCAAAAGTTGTTAAATTTTTGCAGTTTTTGTTTGACAAAATGTTAGGTACGAAACTATAATTTAAGTATAAAATTAGGTACCTAACAAAAATAAAATTAGTAAGGTAAGGAGCTTTTATTATGAGTCAAACAAGTGATAACTTAATGAAAAAATTATACTTTATTATGCGTGCTAGTCGCTACTTTATGTTTGAGAATAAGCAGCCAATTTCAGGTCAAAAAAGAGTGTTGGCAGTTTTAAAATTAGAAGATGGCTTAACCCAAAATTATTTGGCAGAAGTTTTGGCATTGCAACCGGGATCATTGGCTGAATTATTGAAAAAAATGGAGGTAAAGGGTTATATTAAACGTGAAACGGACAACCAAGACAAACGGGTAAAACGAGTTTTTCTAACCAGTGAAGGAAAAGCGGAAGCAAGTCGACTGAAAGAACTCGAAAAGGCGCAAGATACTGCCCCCTTCTTTGCCGGCTTAAGTGAGAATGAGCAACAAGAATTTGGTCAGTATTTAGAAAAGATTGCTGATGGCTGGGATGAGAATCTAAAACAACAAGCGCAAAAATTTGTTGATCCAGCATTTCGGATGAAAGCAATTTCCCAGTGGCGTAAATATGCTGGCCAACATAACTTATCACGAGCAGAAAATAATAATATGTGTCGGAGAATGCAAAAGTGGAACCATTTTGCAAACTATCACGATTTTAAGCATGATAAGAGCAGAAGGTATTGCCGATTTAATGAGATGCCAGAGTATAACGCAGATTTTTGGCACCGATTTTGGCATAATGATGAAGAAGAAAGATAATTAAGTAAGGATTTTTCAAGTTTGAAAAACCCTTTTCGTTTTCAAATAATGAGTTCAGCTATGACTACTTTTACAAGTGATTTAGGTCATGATAGGTACAAGTAATTGATTATAAAAAGAGAAACGGGCAAATAAGTTAATAAAAAGCGCAGGAAAGTATTGAACTGAATTTGATTTTACAGTATACTAATTACTGTACTTGCGGGCATGGCGGAATTGGCAGACGCGCAAGACTAAGGATCTTGTGATCGTTTTTAGATCGTGGAAGTTCGAGTCTTCTTGCCCGCATCATTTGTAATGGAGTAGCAACTCCATTTTTTTGTTTAAAAATAAAATTCAAATAAAAATGTGAAATACTCTGTAATTGTTAAATTGATATCTAACTTTTATGGGGTATTTTTAAATATTAATTATCTTTTTTTATTTTAAAAATTAATTACATTCCATAATTTTAACGTGCGAGAAGGTATACTTATTGTAACAACTATTTTAAGTAAGGACTTTTTTATGGCAAAAAAACGCAGGGGTAAAAAACAATCTAACTGGCTAATTATTATAGAAACGTTTGTCATTTTGTTTGTATTAATAATTGCTTTTGTCAGTTTTAGATACTATCGTCGTCAAGCAATTGAAACAGAAAAAATCAGACAACAACAAATTGCACGGGAAGCAGCTAGACAAAAGATTATTAAGCAGCACAAAGCTTTTATTAATGAGATTGGTCCAGTTGCTCAAGAAGTTGACAAATCATATGAACTTTTACCTAGTATTACTATTGCCCAAGCATGTTTGGAAAGCAACTATGGTAAAAGTAGTTTATCGCAAAAATACAATAACTTATTTGGGGTAAAGGGTTCTAACCCTAACACGTCGGCAATTTTGACGACTAAGGAATTTGAAAAAGGAAAATGGGTTTTAGTGAAAGCACGTTTTCAAATTTATGATTCCTATGAAGCATCGATTCGGGCTCATGCTCGTCTTTTTCAACGAGGTACTAGTTGGAATAAAAATCAATATCAGCATGTTCTTGCGGCCAAAGACTATCAAACGCAAGCCCATGCTTTAGTCAAAGATGGCTATGCTACTGATCCAAATTATGCAGATAAATTAATTAAAATAATCCAGCAGTATCAACTTGATCGATTTGACAAGTAAGAAACAAACCATGCCAAATTTATATAACATTTTTGGTACAATAAGATAGCTATCAAAAATCAGACGAAGGGAATTAGAATGAGCGAAGAATCTATTTTAGCGGGCTTAAATCCGCAGCAAAAGCAGGCTGTTAAAACGACTGAGGGACCGCTTTTAGTGGTTGCTGGAGCAGGTTCTGGAAAAACCTCAGTTTTAACTAAACGGATTGCATATCTTGTTAATGAAAAAGGAATTTTACCCTGGAATATTTTGGCGATTACTTTTACTAATAAAGCAGCCGCAGAAATGCGCGAGCGGGAACGGGAATTACTTGGTTCACAAGCAGAGAGTATATGGATGTCAACTTTTCATGCATTGTGTGTGAGAATTTTACGTCGTGATGCGGAAAAAATTGGTTATAGCCAAAATTTTTCGATTGCAGATGCAGCTGAACAGCTAACCTTAATTAAGCATATCGAAAAAGAATTAAATATTAATCCCAAAATGTATGAACCACGTCGTGTTTTATCAGCTATCTCTAATGCCAAAAATGCGCTACTAACGCCTGATGCATTAAAAGCCAGCAGTTCAATGCCCTTTGAGAAGATAACTGCACAAATTTATCAAGAATACCAGAAACACTTAAAACATGACCAAATAATGGATTTTGATGATTTGATTATGCAAACTTTAGTGTTGTTTAAAACGGATGCTACAGTTTTACATTACTATCAAGCTAAGTTTCATTATTTATTAGTTGATGAATATCAAGATACCAACCAAGCACAATACGAATTGTGCCATCAACTAGCAGCTCAGCATAAGAATATTTGTGTAGTTGGAGACGCAGATCAATCTATTTATGGTTGGCGTGGTGCAAATCTGGAAAATATCATGAACTTTGAACATGATTACCAAAACGATGGTGTACAGACTATTAAATTAGAACAAAATTATCGCTCGACTGGTCATATTTTGGCAGCAGCTAACGCAGTTATCAAAAATAATCGTAACCGTAAAGCTAAAAAGTTATGGACGGATCAAGGAGAGGGTGAAAAAATTACATATTATCGAGCCCAAAGTGGTGAAGATGAAGCACATTTTATTATCAGCAAAATTCAAGAAGAAGTTGAAAATGAAAATCGTTCTTATCGTGACTTTGCCATTTTGTATCGAACTAATGCCCAGTCGCGAACCGTTGAAGAGGCTTTTGTTAAATCAAACATTCCCTATCAAATAGTTGGTGGTCATAAATTTTATGACCGAAAAGAAATTATGGATATCATGGCTTACTTAAAGCTGGTATCTAACCCAAGTGATACTATGAGTTTTAATCGAATTGTTAATACGCCAAAGCGGGGCATTGGTAATGTAAGTGTTGAAAAATTTACTAATTTTGCTCAAACTAGTAATTTGTCCTTACTTGAAGCCTTTAATCATGTAGGTATGTCAGGTCTTTCTGTTAGAATAGCTACTAAATTGAGTGATTTTGGTGCAAAACTTAAAGATGCTATTAAGTATTCCCGCAACCATAGCGTTACAGGTCTTACTGAAAAAATTTTGCAAGATTTCGGGTACATTGATGCTCTTAAAGCCGAACATACAATTGAAGCTGAAACTAGATTAGAAAACTTAGACGAATTTTTATCAGTAACTAAACGGTTTGATGATCAATATGATCAAGATAATCAATCTGAAATCTTAAGTGACTTTTTAGCAGAAGTTTCATTATTGAGTGATCAAGATGATTTAGCAAATAATGATCAGCAAGTTGCTTTAATGACACTACATGCTGCTAAAGGTTTGGAATTTCCAGTTGTTTTTTTAGTTGGAATGGAAGATGGGCTATTTCCATTATCAAGAGCATTGTTAGAAGATGATCAGTTAGAAGAAGAGCGCCGGTTAGCCTATGTTGGCATTACTAGAGCAAGACAGCAACTGTATTTAACTAATGCATACTCACGAACGATGTTTGGCAGAACTCAAAATAATCAACCATCTAGATTTTTAGATGAAATTGATGAAGCTGATCTTAAAATTGAAGGGTCAAGTTTTCCTACTTTGGGCGCGGACTCTTTTCAAGCCCAGGCTGCTCCGTTTGCGAATGTGGCTGAACGTGCCCGGGCCCAAGTTTATACACCTAAGATAAAACCAGCTGGTGCTGTGGGTGCTGAGAAAAAGGGCTGGAATGTTGGTGATCAAGTAAAACATAAAGCTTGGGGCCTAGGAGTAGTTGTTAAAGTCAATGGTTCTGGTGAGGATATGGAACTAGATATTGCTTTTAAAGAGAAGGGGATTAAACGACTTTTGGCAGCCTTTGCACCTATTAAAAAGGTATAATGAATTGAGTTAAAGTTATTATTTTGATCAGGGGGGTAGGAAATGGCTGATCTAACTCTAAATGAAGCCAAAAAAGAAGCAGCTTCTTTAAGAAAACAATTAAAGGAGTGGGCGCAAGCATATTATGTAAAAGATGCTCCACAAGTTGAAGATTATGTATATGACCAAAATTATAATCGGTTATTGGAATTAGAGCAGCAGTTCCCACAAATTGTTACGCCAGATTCGATTACTCAACAAGTTGGTGGAGAAATTGATAGTGAATTCACAAAAGTTGTTCATGAAGTTCCCATGCTTTCAATGGGGGATGTTTTTTCTAAAGAAGAGTTGACCGGATTTGATGCTCGTATTCAGCGCCAAGTTGGCCATTCAGTAGCGTATAATGTTGAATTAAAAATTGATGGTTTATCACTTAATCTTGAATATGTTGATGGGGAGCTTAAGCGGGCTTCTACACGAGGAAATGGATTGGTTGGTGAAGATGTGACCGCTAATGCTCGTTATATTGCCGATATTCCACAAAAGCTACCAGAAAAATTAACCATTGAAGTTCGGGGCGAGTGCTATATGGATAAAGCAGCTTTTGCGCAATTAAATCAAGAGCGAGATGAAAAAGGTGAAACAACGTTTGCTAATCCACGAAATGCGGCTGCCGGATCATTGCGTCAGTTAGATGCTAAAGTTACCAAACAGCGAAATTTAAGTACGTTTATTTATACTTGGGTGAATCCGCCAGCTAATATTACTAGTCAGCATCAAGCAATTACTAAATTAGATGAGCTAGGTTTTCATACAAATCAAACTGGACGCAAGCTGGCTAATTTGGACCAGGTTTTTGCCTTTATTGATGAATATACTTCAAAAAGGGATAATTTGCTATATGGCATTGACGGAATTGTTATTAAAGTCGATGATTTGAACTTACAAAATGAACTGGGAGCTACAGTTAAAATACCACGTTGGGAGATTGCCTATAAATTTCCACCGGAAGAGCAAGAAACGGTTGTTCATGAAATTAAGTGGACAGTTGGTCGAACAGGGGTAGTAACCCCGACAGCAATTATGGATCCGGTACAGATAGCCGGGACAACAGTTTCTCATGCTGTATTACATAATGTCGATTTGCTTAAACAAAAAGATGTACGAATTGGTGATACTGTCATGTTGCATAAGGCAGGCGATATTATTCCTGAAATATCACAAGTTGTACTAGCTAAAAGACCCAAAGATGCTGTCCTATACGAAATTCCAACTAAATGTCCATCATGTAAAGAAGATTTAATTCATTTACCAGATGAGGTTGCTCTCAGGTGCGTCAACCCCTCCTGCCCAGCGCAAATTGAAGAAGGCATAACTCACTTTGCTTCACGACAAGCTATGAATATTGATGGGTTAGGCCCCAAAATTGTTGCACAATTAATTACTAATGGTTTAGTTCATAACGTAGCTGATTTGTATCATTTGCAAGCAGCTGATTTGGCTAAGCTAGACCATTTTAAAGATAAGGCGATTAGTAATTTGCTAGTAGCAATTAATAATTCCAAACATAATTCTGTGGAATTACTATTAACTGGATTAGGAATAGACCATGTTGGAGCTAAAGCTGCACGGCTAATAGCGCAAAAGTTTAAAAATATGACAAAGATTATGCAAGCAGACGTGCAAGAGATAGCTACAATCGATACAATAGGCATGACAATTGCTGAATCCTTAACAACATATTTTGCTCAAAAAGAAGTTAAAGAATTAGTTACTGAGCTTGAGCAAAGTGAGGTCAATATGAATTACTTAGGTCAAACAGGACCAAGTGATATTCCTGACAACTTTTTTAAGAATAGAACTGTTGTTTTAACTGGTACTTTAGTGCAATATACCCGTAGCGAATTTACTCAAAAGTTACAAGCACTCGGAGCTAAGGTAACTAGTTCAGTATCAGGTAAAACAGACTATGTTATCTATGGTAAAGATGCTGGATCAAAATACGATAAAGCACAGAAACTGGGCGTCAAATTATTGACTGAAGAAGAAGCAATTGCTCAAGTTAAATAAAGGAATAATTAAATTGAAAAAATATTTACACGCTTTAACAATTTTTGGGCTATCTTTGACTCTAACTGCTTGTGGAAATTTGAAAAACTCCAATCTAGCTAATAATGCTAAAACTGCATCCAATTCCAGTACCAAAATCTATCAGACAACAGATACAGGGAATAATGGTTATACAGTTTTATTAAAAAATGGTCGTTATGTGACAAGCCCAATCTCTGGATTAACGGCAACAGATAATGATAATTCAGTTGACACCAGAGAACTCGAACGGGGACTCATTCAAATTTCTAAAAAAGTTTATTCAACTAATTCTTATGTTTTTCAAGAAGGGCAGTATATTACTATTACAGATGCACATGAATGGCTATCACGTAAATCTAAAGATAATAAATTAGGACTTAATCCTGCTGAAGGTAGTAAAAAGAATTATAATCCTTATTATTTAGAAGAAATTATTGAGCAGAACTATTTAACTGGCTCGGGCTCAAGTTATCATATTGGCGGTATAAGTATTGGTCTGGCCATTAATTCAATTGATTATTATCAAAAGATTAAAGATGGACCACAATATCAAGCTACAATTTCACGGGCTAAGCAAAAAGAATTTGGTCAACATGCTGCCGAGCAAATAGTACAACGTTTACGTAAGCGAAAAAATTTAAAAACTGTTCCAATAACGGTTGGTCTTTTTGCTAAAGAAAGTATGGATTCACTCGTTCCAGGAAGTTACTTTTTGAGTGGGACAGTCGCTGCTAATAGTAGTAAAATAGTTAAATGGGAAAACATTACTACTCAGTCTGAGGTATTACCAACAATTGGTAATAAAAAGGCAATTAACAGTAGTGATGCATCAAGCTTTAATAGTTTTAAAGAATCAATTCAAAACTATTTTCCTAATATTAGTGGGGTAACCGCAACTTTGCGCTATGAAGATGGCAAGTTGGTACAAGAAAACATATCAATTACGACCCAGTTTTATGGTTACGAGCAGATTCAAAGTTTTACCCGCTTAGTTTTATCAACCGCAAAAAAATATTTGGCAAATGATGTTCCAATTGAAATAAAAATTGGTTCGGTAAATGATATTCAGGCACTGGTTGCTAAAGAAACGGGAGATAATAGTTATCAAGTTCATATTTATGGTGGCGAATAGGAGGTATTAGTATGGAAATTACAGAAGAGACAATTAAGCATGTCGCAGTTTTATCGCGGCTGGAAATTAATAAAAATGATATTAGTCAGGTTACTGAACAAATGAGTTCAATTATCAATATGGCTGATCAATTATCAGAAGTGAACACTGAGGGTGTTGAAGAAACTGTCCAAGTAGTTGATCGTGATACAGTATTTAGAGAAGATAAGCCTGAACACTGGCAAAGTCGTGAAGAATTAATGAAGAATGTTCCTGAACAAGCTAATGGCTTTATCAAGGTTCCAGTGATTATTAATAAGGATGAGGACGAGTAATGAATTACTTAAATGAAGATATTGACTCATTAAATGAAAAATTGGCTCAGGGGACTTTATCAGCTGATCAATTAGCACAAGATACAGTCGCCAATATTAAGCAGACCGATGATAAGTTAAATGCTTGGATTACGGTTCAGGATGATGCTAAACCTGCTACTGATTTAGATTTTAGCAAGAATAAATTAGCCGGAATTCCAATTGCAATTAAAGATAATATTCTTACTAAAGATGTTAAAACAACAGCTGCTAGTCATATTTTGGATAACTACATTCCAGTCTATGATGCAACAGTTATTGAACGTTTAAAAGCTGCCCAGGCTACTTTTGTAGGGAAAACAAATATGGACGAATTTGCGATGGGTTCATCGACTGAACATTCATACTTTGGTATAACACATAACCCTTGGAATTTAGACAAAGTTCCAGGTGGTTCTTCTGGTGGTTCTGCGGTTGCTGTTGCTTCAGGACAAGTCGTTGCTGCCCTTGGATCTGATACGGGTGGTTCAATTCGGCAACCAGCTGCATTTAACGGTATTTTTGGGATTAAACCAACTTATGGGCGTGTTTCACGTTGGGGCTTAATTGCTTTTGCATCTTCACTTGATGAAATTGGAGTAATGAGCAAGCGGGCCAAAACATCAGCCCAAGTGCTTAATGTTATTGCAGGAGCTGATGACCATGATTCTACTCTTTCAACTAGAGCAGTTCCTGACTTCACTGAGTACATTGGTAAGGACATCAAGGGAATGCGGGTAGCGGTTGTTAAAGAGTACATGGATGCTGTTGATGGTGAGATGCGTGAAGTAATTCAAGAACAGATTACTGTTTTAGAAAATGCCGGAGCAGTTGTTAATGAGGTTTCTTTGCCATTAACTAAATATGTAGTTCCTGATTATTATATTATTGCTTCTAGTGAAGCTTCATCAAATCTACAAAGATTTGATGGTATTCGTTATGGCTATCGGGCAGAGGATACAAAAGATCTACTGGATGTTTATGTAAAATCACGTTCAGAAGGTTTTGGTGAAGAAGTTAAGCGTCGAATTATGCTGGGCTCATTTGCTTTATCAGCAGGTTCATATGACCGTTTCTTTAGACAGGCAGCAAAGGTTAGAACCATGATTTGTCAAGACTTTGACCGTATCTTTGCGGAAAATGATGTGATTGTTGGTCCAACAACAACTACACCGGCCTTCACTATTGGTAGTGAAATTTCTGATCCAATTAAGATGTATAACAATGACATTTTGACCATTTCGGCTAACTTAGCGGGTATTCCATCTGCTAGTGTACCAGCTGGTATGGTAGATGGAATGCCTGTTGGATTACAAGTAATGGCTAAGCGATTTGATGAGGGAAGTATTTTCCAAGTAGCTGACTTTATTGAACAAACTAATAAGTTTTATGAAAAGACACCAACTGGAATGGGGGATTAACAGATGAATTTTAAATCAACAATTGGGTTCGAGGTGCACTTCGAATTAAAAACTAATAGTAAGATTTTTTCACCTTCACCGGTTAGTTATGGTGCTAAGCCTAATACTGAAACAAATGTAATTGATTGGGCAATGCCTGGAATTTTACCTTATGTAAATAAGGATGTTTATCGCTTGGGGATTATGGTTGCTTTAGCAACGCACTCACATATTTTGCCAAATACTCATTTTGATCGAAAGAATTATTATTACCCTGACAGTCCCAAAGCTTACCAGATTACTCAATTTTACCAACCTTTAGCCCGTGACGGCTATGTTGAAATTGAGGTACATGGTAAAAAGAAACGGATTGGCATTCATGAAATGCATATTGAAGAAGATGCTGGTAAAAATACGCATGGGACTAATGGTTTTTCTTATGTTGATTTAAATCGGCAAGGTGTTCCACTATTGGAAGTTGTTTCTGAACCAGAAATTGCAGATCCTGATGAAGGCTATGCCTACCTTGAGAAATTACGTAAAATTGTTCAGTTTACAGGTGCTTCTGATGTTAAGATGGAAGAAGGTTCAATGCGAGTTGATACCAATATTTCTATTCGTCCCGCTGGACAAAAAGAACTTGGAACTAAGGTTGAAATGAAGAACCTGAACTCTTTTGAACATGTCCGTAAATCTTTGGCATATGAAGAAAAACGGCAAGCACAGGTCTTGTTGGCAGGAGGTCGAGTACAATTATCGACACGCCGATTTGATGAAGCAACAGGTAAGACTGTTCTGGAACGGGTTAAAGAAGGCGATGCCGATTATCGCTATTTCCCAGAACCAGATTTAGCCCCTGATCATATTAGTCAAGAGTGGATTGATGAAATTGCAGCGACATTACCACGCTCAGCCGAAGAACGCTATGGCCAATATGTCAATGAATTTGGCTTAAAGGATTACGACGCCCAAGTTCTTTTGCAAACTAAAGAAAGTTCTGATTTTTATGATAAGACAGTTGCAGCTGGGGCAGATCCACAATTAGCTGCTAACTGGATGAATACCCAAGTAAATGGTTATTTAAATGATAATCGTGTGTCTTTAGCTGATATTAAGTTAACACCTGAGAACTTAGCAGCAATGATTGAACTAATTAAGAACGGTACAATCTCTTCGAAAATTGCTAAAAAAGTTTTTGCCGAGACAATTGCTAATGGAACTGATCCTAAGAAGTACGTTGAAGACCAAGGCATGGTTCAATTATCTGATACTAGTGTGCTTGAACCAATGGTTAAAGAAGTAGTGGACAGTAATCCGCAATCAGTTGAAGACTTTAAAAACGGTAAAGATCGGGCAATTGGATACTTGGTTGGTCAAATCATGAAAAAGACACGTGGTAAGGCTAATCCTAAGGTTATCAATCAGCTTTTGAATCAAGAATTACAAAAGCGTTAAAGAGAATTTTAAAGTAATTTGAGTAATTAAGGTAGTAATTTATGACTAAAAAAGCAAGATTGATTTATAATCCTGTATCAGGTCACGAGCAGATGCCTAAAAATGTTGCTGACATTTTAAATGTATTGGAACAAGCAGGTTATGAAGCAAGCGCATTTCGAACAACACGTCAAAAGCAAAGTGCGCAAAAAGAAGCTACTCGAGCTGCAAATGCAGGCTTTGACTTAATTGTAGCGGCTGGTGGGGATGGAACAATCAATGAAGTTGTCAATGGGATTGCTTTTCTGGAAAAAAGACCACAAATGGCTATTATCCCTGCTGGCACGACTAATGACTATGCTAGAGCCTTACATATTCCGCGTGAAAGTATTAAAGATGCGGTTAAAGTAATCCTTAAACAAAAAACGCGGCAAATGGATATTGGTCAGGCGACATTTGCAAATCATACTCAATATTTTGTTAATATTGCAGCCTGTGGATCGTTAACTGAATTAACCTATGGTGTACCGTCAGAAGTTAAGTCAGCATTAGGTTATACAGCATATTTGATAAAAGGAGCCGAGATGTTACCTCATTTGACTACAAATGAATTACGCTTAACATATGACGATGGCGTATATGAAGGTAAACTTTCGATGCTGTTATTAGGGATGACTAATACAATCGGCGGTTTTGAGCAAATAATGCCAGATGCAGAATTAGGTGATGGATTTTTCCAATTAATTGTGGTAAAACCATCTGATCCAGTTAAATTATTAAGACTAATGGCCCTTGCCTTAAACGGTAAGCATGTAGATGATCCTGATATTATTTATACAAAAACACGAAGTTTAAAAATTGAGTTGTTTGGTCAAAGTATAGGTAAAGAACTTCCTGTTAATCTGGATGGAGAAATTGGTGCCTATTGCCCAGTTACTTTTAAAAATTTACAGAGGCGAATTGAATTTTTCGTTGGTGAATAAAAATAATAGTTTAGCCGTTAATTATACTGATAGTTGAAAATTAAAGTACACATAACAAATTAGACATCTTAGTCTAATTATTATGTGTATTTTTATTTTAATCATAAAAGTAAAAGTTAAATTTAGAAATTCAGTAGTTTACTAATATGTGGCGAAGAAAAAATTATTTTTATCTAGTAGAATACAGAGCAAAAAACCTGAAATTAAAAGGTTTTAGTTGATGCAATTCCTAAATTAACTATATATATTATTTTTATTCGTATAATCAGCAGCTATTGCTTTAGAAGATGCCGCAAATGAAGCTAGGATTAAAGGGCTAGTCTAAAGTGAATAATCGCTTGTTACACAAGTTATTAAAAAAGTAGTTATTGTCATTACATAACAGTTAAAGCAAGCTGCCACTACTGATAGAGATGATGAAATCAAGCAAATTCAGGAGCAATACGAAAAGGAACTTAAAAATATTGTAGGTAAATAAAATTATATTTTTGTTGATAATTATCAGTAAGTTTTATATTTAAGTAATTAAGAATATAATTTTTGTAATTAAAAAACTATCGCTTCTTATAATTGAAACGATAGTTTTTTTGTCAATTTTTAATTTGCATAATCAATATCTTCTATTGGATTAACTTTGAATTTATGGTATTCAGTTTCTTTTTCCAGCTCTGGTGTCAATTTGACACATCTAATACGTTGATTGCCGTAAGTTGAGTAATAGTAACTTTTAGATTCAGCACACATATAAGCTGAATAACAAGTATAGTCAAAAGTATCCTCAGGAGTAACAACGATTCCGCGTGGAATACTGACAGCTTCTAATATATGGTGAGCTAAACTTACAGCAGTTAATTCATCCTTGGGTTGTTCAACATTATTTTTCATAAAGGCTGTTCTAATAAAACGTGATGGTGGTGTATAGTCACCAGGTAAGCCAAAGGTACCTGAGCCTTGACTAAACGGCCTTAATGTTTTACCCAAAAATTCAATATCTTTATGTTGTTTTGGTCTAACAGAAAGGTAATTACGTAAATTAGTTTCGTGCCAGTGATAATCAGGACTATTGGTCATCACGCCAACTGAATCTCGGATAATATGTGTACCATCTTCTTGTGTTTCAATGATAACACATTTCCCAGTAGTATCAGAAAAGATATAGTGTAAAGGTGGGATAACCTTTAAAGCGGGGCTAGCTTCATTAACAATTGAAATTTTATTGGTAAATAATTCGGCCACGTCAGCTAATGAACTAGCTTGAGATAAAATTACAGAAATCACTTTATCGGGTGATACACCCCAAGTATTAGGTTCAGCCTGTTGTTTGTAGCTAGCATATCCTGGAAAATATAAAACAGCTCCTGTTAATCCAGCATCATTAATACCATCACAAGTAACTGGAGAATTATCAATATCATATTGAATACTACCCATGCCAATAAATGAATGCTTACTAGTAACTTGATCTGTCGTATTATATGAAAGGGCGAAAGTTTTGTCTTTAGGAACAAAAATAACTTGTTCAGCCATTTCCATCATAAAGTCCATTGTTCTAGATAAAAAATGTTTTTTATCCTTAGTTTCTAATGTAAAACTGCTACAACCTATCATGCTGTAACCTCCATTTGATTTTAAAAATATTATAAATTAACTATAATGAAAAGTATAGGAGGATGAATGACTATATTCAAGTGTTTTAAATTTAAATCGTAATGATACAAGTTACTACTTACTATAATCTAATTATAAAAAGGTGCAGATCATTGCGACCAGCACCTTTTTTATTAATTGCGCCTATTACCATTACCACCAAAGATTTCTAATAAAAACATAAAAATATTAATAAAGTCAAGGTAAAGTTGCAAAGCTCCCAATATTGCTAGACCATTACTTGACAATTGGTCGCCATAATTATTGTAAATAGCTTTCATTTTATTGGCATCACTAGCAACTAAACCAGTAAAAATTATTACACCGATAAAGGAAAATAGGTAAGTGACAGTTGGATTACGTAAGAAAAGATTGACTAGCCAAGCCACCATAAAGCCAAATAAAGCAGCGCTTAAATAGGAATTCCAATTAGATAAATCACGCTTAGTAAAAGTTCCAAATATAGCCATGGCAATAAAAACTGCTGCGGCAGAGATAAAGGCTGAAGTGATTTGGGTGCCGGTATAAAAGACAGCAATTAAGGCAAATTCAAAGCCATAGATTGCAGCTAAAAAGATAAGCATAATTAAAGCTGCTACTGGGTTGCGATTAGCTTTAAAACTAATTCCTAGAGATAGACCTAAGGGAACTAATAAAATTAACCAGATGATAGTAGCAGGCAGATTCATTAGTGCAGTACTAAAAACATTCATAGTCAAATAGGCTACTAAGGCGGAAATCATAACTGCGCCGCCCATCAGGGCATACATTTTAGTCAAAAAACGATTAGTTTCTGCAATAGTATGAATTTGTCGGTGATCTGAATTAGTATCAAAAATATTCATAAAAATGTCCTTTCTGTGGCTCAAATTAGTACTAAAACTAACACATTTTAAATTGGGTGTGAAGATAATTAAGCGAAGTTAAAGCAAAGTTAAAGAATAAGTCAGCATGTTACTTTTATTCAAATTTTTAGTAAAATAGAATAGTTAACCAATTGTTTGTAAAAAAGGACAAGAACATGGAAAAAAATCAAATTATTGACTTAGAAATCACTGACTTATCATATGAAGCGATGGGGGTAGCGCATTATGAAGGAATGACGGTCTTTGTAACCAGTGCAATTCCTGGTGAAATAGTCAGGGCAAAAATATTAAAAGTTAAGAAGACCTTTGCTTTTGCCAAAATTGAAGAGCTTATTAAAGAGAGCCCTGATCGTGTAAAGATTGAACTTAATCAATGGGTGCAAACTGGGCTTGCCTCACTGGCACATATTAAATATGACAAGCAGCTCGAATTCAAGCGTAACCAAGTGGTCAATTTATTGAAAAAAGCCCATCTTGATGATGTGCAAGTTGGTTCTACTTTACCTAGTCCGGAGGAGACGGGTTACCGCAACAAAGCTCAGGTACCCGTCCGAGAAGTTGCTGGTCAACTCGAAATCGGGTTCTTTAGACGGCACTCACATGATTTGGTGCCGTTAACCAATTTTTTGACAACTGATCCTGAAATTGACCGTGTCTTAGTGGCAGTGCGTGATATTCTTCGCCAATATCGCGTTCCGGCTTATGATGAAATTCATAATCAAGGTGAAGTTAGATATCTAGATGTCCGTCGTAGTAAGGCAACAGGTGAAATGATGGTAATTCTAGTATGTTTGCATAAAGACTTTGCTCAATTACCCAAAGTTGCGGCTGATATCAAAAAAATTCCGGGTGTAACTAGTTTAGTTTTAAACTATAATCCAAAGAAAACTAATGTTATTTTAGGTAAGGTGGACTACCTGATTTTTGGTAAACCACAACTTACTGATCAAATTGGTGACGTTAAGTTTAGAATTTCACCGGAAAGTTTCTTCCAAATCAATTCATTGCAAACACCGCGGCTTTATGATTTAGCAATTAAAAAGGCTAACTTACAACCAGAAGATGCGGTTGTTGATGCTTATTCAGGGATTGGCACTATTGGCTTGACCGTAGCGAAACACGTGCGTTCGGTGCGTGGTATTGAGAGCGTCAGAGATGCAGTCAAGGATGCCAATAATAATGCAAAACTAAATGATATCCGAAATGCCAAGTATGTTACTGGTAAGGCTGAAGAAATTATGCCTAAATGGGCAGAAAAAGGGATGCAAGTTGACATTATTTTCGTTGATCCGCCAAGAAAAGGCTTAACCCCAGAGTTTATTGAGGCTGCCGCTAAGACTAACCCCAAGAAAATTGTTTATATTTCGTGCAATCCAGCAACGCTAGTACGTGATCTGCAAGAATTTCAGAAGTTAGGCTATACTTTTGACCAGATTGATCCTGTCGATATGTTCCCGCAAACACCTCATGTCGAAGCAGTAACGGTGCTAGAACGAAATAAAGCCTAAAATATAAAATTCCGGACTCTATCAATCAAAATTAAAAGCATACCGTTAAATCGGCTTATTTAAGTCAAGGTATGCTTTTTTGATGTTAAATAAATTAACATTATTAAAGAAAAGATAGTATATCATAGAATTTATAGTAATTAATTCTTATTTTCTTTTGTAAATATCATTTCTTTTGCGAATCTTTAGAATGTTAATCTTAGCAATGTCATCCTTAATATCAGCAATTAACCGATATTTACCAACTCGATAACGCCATAAATTATTTAACTCACCTTTTAAAGCTTTTCCCAAAAGTCTAGGTTTATCAATTCCATCGATGTGTGAATCTAACCAGTTAATGATTCTATTTTGAGTTGGTTTATCAAGTTTCTTTTTAAAATCTTTGTCTGCTTTTTGATCAAAAGACCAAGTGTATTTGACTATTCTTGACTTATTTTCATAAGAATGATTAAAGGAAATGTTTTTATTGATCTTCTTATTTTTTTCTTTATTAACTTTTTTCATTAATAAAACCTTCTTTTCAGAGTTACCGAAACGAAGGTTATGGATAGCAAGAGTCATGTGCGAAACAGTCCAAAACTCAATCGTTTCGGAACTGCAGCAAACTTCCAGTAGCTGGTTGCAGTAAAAATTATTCAATTATCAAGCACGCTGGAACATCGTTAGCTTGACGATACATGCTGAATTAGAGAGATAAAATTCACAGTCGCTTAATTAATATTGATAAACGTATATATAACCGATATACTTAAATTGTGAATTGAATTACTATCTTTAATTCACGATTAGTATATTAGAAACAAAAATTTGATCTCGGACAGTTTGAGACAAAATCAGGCATTTTTTGTCCGAAAGTAGAGTGTGATTGATATGGAATTTTATGATTTTTTTGATATCATGTGGAGTTATATGGCTAATCCAGAAAATGAAGAGAGTAATAAGCAAGGTCGCCCTGAATTTCTTATAAGTTTGTTTGATTTAATGATTCGTACTCCGCAAACGGAAGTTGAAGATCAAATGTCGGAGGACGGAAAACTTAATCCATTAAGTAATAAGGAATTGGATACAATTAATAAGTACTGTTCTGGAACTAGGAAAATCCCTAAAAAAGATGCAAAGAATATTTTGAAAAGAATTAATAGCGGCAAATCTTTTATTGATAGAATTGAATTTACTGCACCTGGAGCAAAGAAAAGTATTAGAAATGAACTTAGAAACAAGGGGTTTAATGTAACTTCTGCTTCTTTAGGTGAAGTATGTTTTGAAATCTTGAAAACCTTTTTGAATAAATTTAATGATGGGGAGAACTCGGTTGCCCCCTCGGATTTATGGGACAATCAAAATACTATTACTCGGCTACAATTAGTTCAGGATGTTAACCTTAAATGCCCATTGTGCGGTCAAGAGTTGACAAAAGCTGGGGAGTATAAAGCAATTTCCAACTATGATATTGTTCATATTTTTCCTGATAACTTAGCAATAAAGGACAAATCGAAATTTTTCAAAATAAAAAGCGCACCCAAAGATTCAGATGCGTTGGATAATAAAATTCCATTGTGCTTAAATTGTGCCAATCTTTATCTAGAAAATCCGACAGTAGAGGACTATCAAAGTTTAGTTAATACAAAAAGGCGTATTAGCATTGAGAGCCATCTAGCAAAAGGCCTTAATCAGTTAACTTTAGAAGAAAATCTAACCAAAGTGATTAAGGGATTAAAGAATATCAAGCCTGATATGAATGTCATGCCCATTTCTTATGATGCACACAAAGTAGAAGAAAAAATCAGTAGTGATTATTCATTACAAGGAACTGTCAACTTCTATGTTATGGGGTATTACAACAAAATAAGAGATGAATTTTCTAATATGGCAGGAGATTCATTTTATTTTGATGATTTGGCAACAACAATGAAATTAGCGTATGTAAAATTCAAGCGTGAGAAATTAGATCAAGAAGAAATTTTTGAGCAGTTGGCTAACTGGATTCTCAAGAAAGCGAATTTAGAAAAAGAATATTCGATAGCAGTACGAATAATAGTTGCTTTCTTTGTTCAAAATTGTGAGGTGTTTGAAGTTGAAAATGCCAAGTAAAGTGACAGATTATAGGGAAAGTACGTTAGCAAATCTACCTAAGTTATTAAAGAGATTAAACAAGCGGGCTATGAATCCACAGCAACTTTTCAATGCAACAAGAAGAAACTTTGATGATGTGGGTGAGTTCGTTGAATCTTTAGATTGTTTGTTTATTTTGGGTAAGATTTATTTGGATAAAGAAACAGGTGTGATACACGGTGTTAAAACAGATTAGTTGTGACCAATTTATTGTTAATGGACGAGTTCGTGAGCCTATAAATTTTCATAATGGGTTAAATGTCGTATTAGGTGGTAAGAATGGAACTAATTCTATAGGTAAATCCACCTTCTTGATGATTTTAGATTTTGTCTTTGGCGGCGAAGACTACGTAAAAAAGGATAAGGACGTTCAAAAGAATGTTGGCCAGCATACGATAAATTTCGTTTTTGAGTTTAACGAAAAAAATTATTACTTTTCCAGATCTACTAAAGATTTCCAAAATATTAATGTCTGTAATGAAAGTTTTGAACCATTAGCTGATAAAAAAATGACAATTAAGGAGTATCAAAAATTTTTGGCTAAGAATTATAGCTTAGATTTACCAGGTTTAACTTTTAGAAGTGCCGTTAGTCGTTTTATTCGAGTTTATAATCGGAAGACTGTCAATGAAAAAAGGCCGCTGCAAATGTTTGAGCAAGAACAAGGAAAGCAGCAAGTTTACGGTTTATTGAAATTATTTGATAAGTATTCTCCAATTAATAAAAGAGAAGAAGCAGCGGAAAAAGCTGAAGAAGCTTATACAGTATTTAAAAATGCCGGGACATATAAATATGTGCCAATAGTGGATACCAAAAAGCAATATAAAGAAAATATTAAAAGAATCGATGACCTAAAGTTACAGCTCACAAATCTAGAATCAAAAAATAAAGAAGGTACTTTGAATTTAGATGAAATGCAAGCTGAGCGTCTTAGAGATATTCGGAATAGCTTGTCTCAACTAAGAGATTTAAAAAATAGATATACGAGCAGGCTAAATGTTGTTAAAGCTAATGAACAAGCAGGTCCTGATAAGTTTAGAAGTAACTATCGAGAATTGAAGCAATTTTTCCCAGAGGTTGACCTTGATAAGATTGAGAAAATAGATAATTTCCATCATCAGGTCACCAAGTTTTTAAAGGAAGAGTTTGAAAAAGAAAAGAATGCTCTTGAAGACAATATTTCAGACGTTAGTCGTCGCATTAGTGAATTAGTTGCTGAAGCTAGAGAGATTAAGAATGAGCAGGCGCCTAATGTTAAAACTGCCATTCTTAACGATTATGCGGATAAAAAGGCCGACCTTAAACGATTGGAAGAGGAGAATAAGAACTACGAGATGAGAAATGAGTTAAATCAAGCTAAAAAAGATCAGAAAGAAGCATTACATTCGACTGTAAATTCTCAGGTGGCGGAAGTTCAGCATACATTGAATAAAAAAATGGCTGAACTTAATGAGGAGATTTGTGGAACAGGTGCATTTCAGCCACCGCATATTGAATTAAAGGCTAACAATTATTCGTTTGAAACGATTAATGATCAAGGGACTGGTACATCATTCAAGGGGCTCATTCTTTTTGACCAAGCGTGTTTAGATTTAACGAGATTACCGTTTTTTATTCATGATTCTTTGATGTTTTCAAATATTGAAGTAGATCGTAAAAATAAAATCATTGAAATGTATGGGAAAGAAACTAAGCAAGTTTTCATTTCTATTGATACCATCGATCTTCTTTCAGCAGAAGCAAGAAAGGTGATTACAGATAATACAGTTCTAAAATTAGAACGTGGTGGTAAAGAACTATTCGGGAGATCTTGGAATGAACAACAATCAAACTAAATTAAAAATTATCTATAGGATGAGTTACAAAAAATTATGGAAATTACTCATTGACAGAGGTATGCAGAAAAAGGATTTGCAAAAGCAATGCGATATTAGCGCTGCATCCATTGCTAAGCTTGGTAAGAATGCCAATGTTACTACAGATCTTTTAATGAAGATATGTTCAGGGTTAAATTGTAACCTTGCTGATATTTGTGAGACGGAACGTATCAATATAGGAGAATAAGAAATGCAAACAGATAATGAAAAATATAATGACACTGTTCAGCCAAATACAGCATTCTTAAATGAATTGAAAGCTAAATTACCTGAATTCTTTACAAAAAATGGTTTGTTTGATTTAGATAAATTCAAAAAAGAATTGAAAAATAAGAATGTTAATGAACTTAGTGAGGGTTACCAATTAGATTTCATTGGTAAGGACTATGCGCGCCGGCAAGCTGGCGAGATGCCTCACACGGTAATTGTGCCTGATGAGAAGCAGAATCAAGGTGAAGGTAAGAACAGTAAGAACTTGTTCTTTACGGGGGATAACCTTGAAGTACTGCGTCATTTACAAAATAACTATTAGAATAAGATTGATGTGATCTACATTGATCCACCGTATAACACTGGAAGTGACGGTTTTGTTTATCCTGATTCTTTTGAATATTCCGATGATAAGTTGAAAGAGATGTTTGGCCTGGATGATGATCAAGTTGAACGATTAAAGAGTATTCAGGGTAAGTCTAATCATTCTGCTTGGCTAACTTTTATGTATCCTCGTTTAGCATTGGCAAAACGCTTATTAAACCAAAAAGGTCTAATTTTTATTTCTATTGATGATAATGAATCGGATAATCTTCATTTGTTGATGAACGAAATATTCGGTGAATCCAATTTTTTAATGCAAGTTGCTTGGAGAAGAACAGATAATCAACCGAACCTAGGCGAATTAGCGAAAGTTAAAGAATATGTTTTAGCGTTTTCAGTGAATCCTGACGCTCGAAAAGTTGGTCGTGTTCCTTTATCGGATAAAGCCCTTAATGAATATAGATATGAAGATCAAAATGGAAAGTTCAGACGAGGAATTTTATTAGATAAAACACGTGGAAGGTTTAAGTATCCTATTAAAACCTCAAGTGGAAATGAAGTTAATGGACCATGGATGATAACGGAAGACCAGTTTAGAAAATTAGATAAGAAAGGATTAATTTATTGGACAAATAGTGGAAGGGAGTTACCGTATAAGAAAACTTATCTTACTGACAACAAAGGTGCCATTGTTAATGATTTTTGGGGAATTGAAGCAGGGACTAATCAAAGAGCGAGTTCTGAATTTCTTAGCCTGATGGGAAAAAGGTACTTTGATTTTCCTAAGCCAACAAGCTTAATAAAGCAAATTTTACATTTGAGTAGCTCTGATGCATTAATTTTAGATTTTTTCGCTGGTTCTTCCACCACTGCTGATGCGGTTATGCAATTAAATGCTGAAGACGGGGGACATCGTAAATTTATCATGGTGCAGTTACTAGAAAAAACATATCATACTAATAAAGATGGCAAAGAAGTACCAACACCAGGTGGTAAGGCAGCTTATGATGCTGGCTTTAAGTCGATTGATCAAATTTCTCGTGAACGAATTCGACGTGCAGCAAAAAGAATTCGTGAGGATAATGAATTAACTTTACCTGAAGACTTTGATGACAGCTTTAAGCATTATCGTGTAGTGAAACCTGTTAAACAAACTCTTGAAGAAATTGAAGATTTTGATCCAGACAATACTAACCTCTTTACTAATATGGTGGATGGTTTCTCTAGCCAAGTATTAAATATAGATGGAGATGCTACTGGAGAAGAGACAATCTTAACTACTTGGTTAGCCAAAGATGGTTATTCTTTTGATACCAATGTTGAAGAAATTAAGTTTGGTAATTACTCAGCTCATCAAGTTGAGGATAATCGTCTCTACCTAATTAATGAAGGTTGGGGAGCAGATCAAACTAGAGAACTATTGAATCAATTGGGTACTCATCAACTGGAAGTTCAGAGTGTGGTTATCTTTGGCTATTCCTTTAACGTCGCCGAACTTCGCGAACTAGAAAATGGTCTGAAGCAGTTAGATAGTAAAGTCACTTTGATCAAGAGGTACTAAGCCATGAAGATTAAACTAGAAACTTTACAGCATCAAACTGACGCTCTGGCTGCCATTGATAAATCTTTTCCCGGAATGGATACGATGAGTGCTAATCCAGATGCTAATTATATTTATGCTAATCCTTTAATTAGATATCGTTACAACGACAAGGCTAATATTGATATCAAAATGGAAACGGGTACTGGTAAGACATACGTTTATACCCGAATGATGTATGAATTACATCAAAAGTACGCTTTATTTAAGTTTGTTATCGCTGTGCCAAGTCCGAGTATTAAAGAGGGAACTCGTAACTTTATCGAAAGTGACTATGCCAAGCAGCATTTTAGCGAATTTTATGAAAATACTCGCATTCAATTAAACGTCATTAATGCGGGGGATTTTAGTGCGCGTTCAGGACGACGGAACTTCCCGGCTCAGCTATCAGAGTTTGTCGAAGCAACTAGGCAGAATGCTAACCAAATTGAAGTTTTGCTGGTTAACCAGGGGATGCTGCACTCTAAGTCCATGCACCGTGATGACTATGATCAGACTTTGCTTGGGGGAGAAACTTCGCCAATTAAAGCCATTGCAGCAACGAGACCAGTTGTAATTATTGACGAGCCACAACGTTTCCCACGGGGCAAGAAGTTTTACGAAGATATTGAAGCTATGAGCCCCCAGCTGATTGTTCGTTTTGGGGCCACTTTCCCAGAAACGACCAGTGGTCGTAGCAAAAATAAAGTTACTAAGATTGATTACTATCGTGGTGAGCCCCAGTTTAACCTTGACGCAGTTGACAGCTTTAACCAAGGATTAGTCAAGGGAATTGATATTGACTATCCTGATATACCAGAAGAACAGGCTAACAATTTATATAAGGTGAAGCAAGCTAAGGCAAAGGAACTAATTATTACTAAAGGCAAGAAAGAATACTCACTTAATGTCGGAGAAAATTTAGTGGATGTTGATTCGGGGTTTGAAGGTAACATTACTTATGTTGGTGGAACAGATTGTGAATTATCTAATGGATTAGCTCTTTCAAAGGATATGAAGTTAATTCCTGGTACTTTTGCCCAAAACTATCAGGACGAAATTATCTCGCAAGCATTGGATTGTCACTTTAAAGCCGAAGAGGAAAACTTCTTGCGCCCAAATTCAGGAGACAATGCTCCTAAAATTAAAACATTATCTTTATTCTTCATTGATAGTATTTCAAGCTTTCGTGGGGAAGCTAATGGTAAAGGCTGGTTGGCTCGTGATTTTGAAACAATTTTGATCAAGAAACTGAAAAAGTTAATTGCCCGTTATGAACTAGCGATGGATGATCGTGAAAAAGAATATTATTCATTCTTACAAGCTACCTTAAGGAGCCTTCAGTCCAAGCATCAGGACGTATATGCTGGATACTTTAGTGAAGATCGTGGTAGTTCGGATGCTGACATTCAAGCCGAGGTCGAAGATATTTTGAGTAATAAGGAAAAGTTACTTAGTTTTAAGGATGAGGATGGAAACTGGTTGACTCGTCGTTTTCTGTTTTCCAAATGGACGCTCCGTGAAGGATGGGATAATCCGAATGTTTTTACGATTGCTAAACTAAGGACTTCTGGTTCAGAAATTAGTAAGATTCAAGAAGTTGGTCGTGGATTACGCTTACCGGTTGATGAAACTGGACACCGCTTAAACCAAGATGAATGGCAAAGTCGGCTTTCATTCTTGATTGGTTATGATGAGCGCGATTTCGCTCAGAAATTAGTTGGTGAAATTAACGATGATTCGCCGATTAAACTAAACCAAGAGGAACTTACGGATGACATGATTAAGCTGATTGTGCAAGTCAGACAAAAGACTGCTCCTCAATTTAATGAAGACCAGTTACTTGATGATTTAGATGAGCATAACGTAATTACCCGCTCTAATAAATTTAAAGATGATGTGAAACTCGATGGGCAAACTATGTCTGGCTACGATGCTTTGTGTCAACTTTATCCTGAACTTGAACAACAAACCAAAGTTGCTAAGGGCAAGGTTCGTGATAAGAATTCTAAGGACAATATTGTAGTTAGGTTGCGTAAGCAAAACTGGCAGCAGTTGAAGAATTTATGGCTGCAGCTAGCTAAGCGGCAGATGATTAAGTTTGATCCATCAGTTAATCAGGATGCCGAAATCGTTGCCCGCAATGTTTTTAATGACAGCGACAATAAGATTTTTGTTTTACAACGCCCACAAATGGTTCATCAGGAAGTTATCACTGATAAAAATGCAGCATTTATAAGAGAAACACAGGCTGATTATAATACAGATTACCTGACCATGAACTACGGTAAGTTTCTCAAAATATTAGCTCAACAAACAGATCTCTCAGTCAATTTGCTAAATAATTTGATGATTAAGGCCATCAAGCGTCTGAGGAACAATACGAATTACATTAATGAAAAGACACTAGAGAATCTAATTCGGACTTTTAATAATCAGTTCAATAAACGTATCAAGACTTCATACAGCTATGAACCATTAAACTTTTCCGCATCAACTTCGATTTACAATGCGAAGGAACAAGAATTTGTAGATTCAGTACCAGCTAGTTTGTTAGGTGTATACCAGTCAAATTCGACTTCTGATGAGAAGTACTTGTATGATCGACCACCACTTTACTATGATAGTGCCGATCCAGAATTAAAAATTTTGAAGCGATCATATGGTCCTAGGATTAGTGTTTTTGGCAAGTTACCAAAGAAAGCTATCAAGATTCCACGATTTGATAACGGAACAACTACACCTGACTTTATTTTTAAAATTGAACATGGTTATAAGCCAATCTATTTGGTTATTGAAACCAAAGCTGAAAACATGCGTCTAGGTGATGAAGAAATTCATATTATTCAACAGAAGTACTTTGACCAGTTGAAAGAATCAGGAGTTTATTACCGAATGGCTACTAGTGAACAAGAAGTACACGATTTGATTAATAAATTAGAAAATGGGGAGCTGAGTTAGGATGATATCGCTAATTCATTTAGCTAAAGAAGGTAAATTAGAAAAAACGGGTGCCAAACCTAAACTGCCAATTAAAGTTGATGGTGTAAGCTCAGAGACTCTTGATGTCTATAAAATTCCTTTGGAGTACCTTTACTATAATGATAAAAATGGCCGAATTGCGACTGGTATTTCACAATATCAGGACGAATTGCATCCGGCAAATGATCAAGAGGATCCACAATACAACAATTTTGTTGCTAAGTTGATTGAACAAGACAATTCATCAGCACTGAAACGGACAGAAAAATCGATTCAAGAGTCAGGCCAACAGGTATATGGCTATGTCCTTGATGATGGGCGGATTATTGATGGGAATCGTCGTTTTACGGCTCTACGTGGTATTCATCAATCAACCGGAAGAACAGTATATTTTGAGGCAGTTGTTTTACCATTTTCATATGACAATACTACTGAGCGGGCTAAGATTAAAAAACTAGAATTGGCCATTCAAATGGGAGTTGAGGAACGGCAAAATTATGATCCGGTTGATCTAGCGGTGGACATCTATCAAACTACTAGTGGCAATGATCCAATTATGACTCGAGCCGACTATGCAGCCGACTCTCATATGCGACTTACTGAAGTTAAGAAATACTATGATGGGGCAGTATATATGAAGAGGTTCCTGGAGTTTATTGGCGCACCTGAAAATAATTTCAATATCATCAAAGAAAGTAAAGTTTGGTCACTTTTTTATGAAATGGGTAAATCCCTTTCCAAAAACTTTGGTGATGAACCAGAATCACAGGTTCGTAAGAATGAAACCATGAATTCATATTTTGGCGTGATTCTTTATCAAATTCATGTCGGAGTTAGTGGTAATACTGCCCGTACTCATATTCGTGAATATAGTAAGAACATTGTGAATAGTGTAGATAATGAAGATTTCAACGATGATGTTGCCGATATGGTAGATGATTTATCAGATTCACTTCAAGATGAAGAGATTTGTTCGACATCGGATTTAATGCAAAGTTTAACTGACGAAAACGAAACAGTTGAGGCCCTGGGTGATACTTTTGATGCTTATATGCGGAATGCCCGTAACAGTGAATCTGTCGATAAGTTTATCCGTAATATCAAGCAAAATGTTAAATACTATCATGATTTAAATGAGGATGGTGGCTTAATTGGAAGTTTGCGTTATAACGAAGTGAGTGAAGATCAGTTAAAAGAATTACAAAAGTATATGCGTGATTTAAATCAATTAAGTAAGGAGCTTTTTAGTAAGTATGGTGATGAAATCAGATAGTCCAATTATCATCAAAAATGATGAAGACCTGTTTCAATTAATAGATGATACTCACCGTACTCTAGAAACCAAGACGGCTCAGCGTGGGTTAGCAATTTTTGCTCCTTATTTTAAAGATTCTAAGCAACGAACCTTTAAAAAAGATTTGACTTACGTCCAGCTGCTGGAGTTAGTAAAGAAACTTAATCGACGTTTGCAACGTAAAGGATTGCCAGAGGTTGAAACTAGTAATAAGTTCGATCAATTTGTACAACAGGGCCAGTACTATATTAAAGAACAAAGTCAGGCAGGCTTGACTATTAAAGATGATGATCATCGTTGGCTGCATGAGTTCGAAAACTTCAAAAAAGTAGTTAACCAGGAAATTACGCGGCCACTAAAGCTAGAGCAAGAAAAAGCTAGTTTCTTCATGACCATCATGAAACGAGCGGCTAATTTTTCGGTACCTGGTGCTGGTAAAACCGCTATGATGTATGGAACTTTTGCTTATTTGTCTAGTCCTCAAGTAAATGAAGTCGATAAGCTCCTAGTAGTATCTCCTTTAAATGCCTTCGCGGCTTGGCGGACAGAATTTCAAGAAGTTTTTGGGCCTAAGCGAGAACTTCACTATTTCAATATGCGGGATAAAAAGTATAATAATAATCTCGGCGCAATTAAGCATGATTGGATTCAGGCTGATGTGATTGCCATCAATTATGAATCATTGCAAAGTAAGTTAAACATTATTAATGACTTATTGGATGCCAAAACAATGTTAGTCTTTGATGAGGTTCACCGGGTAAAAGGTATCGGTGGTCAACGTGCAAAAGCTGCATTGAGTTTAAGTCAAGCTCCGCACTATCGCTATGTTTTGACGGGGACACCAATTCCGAATGGATTTAGGGATATCTACAATTTTTTGCATTTAATGTACCCTGATGAATATTCTTCGTTCTTTGCTTGGGACTTAACGACCCTGAACACTATTGACCCAGAGGACGTGAATAAGAAGCTAGCGCCATTTTTTTGGCGGACCACCAAGGAAGATTTACATGTCCCCAAGTCTGATCCAGATATTATCAAAGAAGTGGCTCCATCTAAAAATCAGGAGTTATTGGCACAAGAAATTTACGAAAATGAAAATGGAACACTGGCAACCTTCATCAGACTACTACAGGCTTCAACTAATCCAGAATTGCTTAGTACTAATATCAACTATAAAGAATTAGGACTTGTTGATGCTGACTCAGGCGTTTGGGATAAGCAGGCTATCACAATTGAGAAAGAAAATATTAGTAGCGGTGAAGCATACAAGAAGTATGATCTAACCAAGATAGAAGCGCCTAAGTTTGAAATGGGTATTGACTTGATTGATAAATTAGTCAGTCAAGGAAAGAAAGTACTGGTCTGGGGAATGTTTGTTGGCACTATGCAAAAGATTACTGATACTCTTAATAGTATGGGCATCAAAACCACTTTAATTTATGGTGCAACTCCTAAGCAGGACCGTGAAGGACTGATTAACAATTTTCGGACGGGAGATGCACAGGTACTAGTTTCAAATCCTAATACTTTAGGTGAATCAATTTCTCTTCACCAGACGGTACATGATGCGATTTACTTTGAATACAACTTCAATCTAACTTTTATGTTGCAGTCGCGAGATCGAATTAATCGGTTAGGATTACCAGCGGACCAATACACTCGATATTACTATTTGATGACCAAAGGTGATGTTGCTCATATGAGCTTCATTGATAATACGGTTTATAAAAAATTGAAAGATAAAGAAAAAATTATGCTTGATGCCATTGATGGCCAATTACTTGTGCCAGAATATACCGATGATTATCTGCAAGAAGTTAAAGACATAGTTATGGGTAGGTATAAGTAGGAAGATAAGTAATTATGAAACTATTGTTCCATCTACTTAATACAACTAAAAACAAATTACAAGAACTATTAAATATATGGTAAACAAAGATATATGGCTTGAAAACTTGCAGAAGCAAATAATTGATATGTGATGAAGCGGTTTATTGTGTTAAAACATTTTACGAATGGAAAAATAGCTCTAAAGTTACTTTAATGGAATTTTGATGAATTTCATCAAGTAAGTTTAGGATTTAAGCTATAATACTTTCGACAAGTGTTTTAGTTGGATTTTGATTTTAATGTTTTCACATAAATACTTTCAAATTTTGTAATTTTATAGATACCAGTCATATCAAATTAATGCTTTTGGCTAATGTGCAATGGGCAAAATTAGCTAGTAGCATGTTTAAATAGTAACGGTAATGAAACTGACAAAAATAATTTAAGTATAGAAAGTTATCTGGCAAAAGAGCTTAATTTTTAATTTGTAACAAAATTATATGGTAAAATTCAGCTGTTGCAGTGTTATTTGATTTTTTAACTTCATTAAATATATGGGTGAGAATAAAAAAAATAATGTTTTTAATATTGTATTGCATTATGCTTATAAATTTAGAATTATTGTTTGCTGCAAATATTTTGAAATATTATATTTTTGTATATTCTTATTTTATTTCTATAATTGTATGTATTTAAATAAAAAGAATTATTACTTTAATTCTAGATTGAAATTTATCACTTAGATAGCTTGAGCGAAAAAAGTAAGATGATTTTAGTTTTTTAATTAATAAAATATTTAGTTACAAAAAATTTTAAGTATAATGTATAAGCAATAGAGGAAAGGATATATAGATGGCTAACAAACAAATTGACATTGAAAATGTAACAATGAGAGAAGTCTTAATTGCCATTAAACGTTTGGGAGGTCAAGCTACCAGAAAAGAAATTAGAGCAGATATTCGTGATAACTCTACTGTAATTTCTGAAAATGAAGTAGATAAAACAAGAGTTTCTCAAAAGACTGGTGTCCGTTATAGTCCATTTGCTTATACACTTAATTATGCAGTTAAATATTTGCTTACTACAGGTTACTTGCTTGATGCTGATAATCATCAAGTTGAGTTATCAGCAAAAGGACGTAGTGTCAATTTGGCAACTTTTACTGCCGAAAAAGACGTTCGACCATTTTTGGAAGATAATAGTTCAAAAGATTTAAAGACCAAAAACTTAGCTGAGATTGTGTCAACTAAGTTTTCAACTGATAGGGAGGTAGTCGAGGACCAGTGGCGGCAAGACTTGCTTTCGGCTTTGATACAAATGAATCCATCAAAATTTGAACTCTTTTGTCGAGGTCTCTTGACTAAAATGGGTATTGATGTCGATGATACAATTGGTGTTAGTTATGTTGCTGATGGCGGTTTGGATGGCTTTGGTTATGTGCGTTCAGATGATTATCGAACTACTCGAGTTGCCCTGCAAGCTAAACGCTGGCAAGGAAATGTTCCAGCACCAGAGATTGATAAATTTCGCGGAGCAATGGATAAGTATAACGCGGAATTTGGTATTTTTATTACAACAGCAGATTTTACCCGGGGTGCAGTGAAAGCCGCAAGGCAGGGTACGAGAATGATTACTTTGATTAATGGGGACGAAATTTGTAATTTGGTTGCCCAATATCATTATTATGTTGAACCAGTAACGACTTATCGTTTAAAAAGTTTTTATACTGATCAGAACTAGTACGGTTGCACGGTTAATAAGAAGATAAGTGATTTAATTTGGTTATGATACTCTTTATTAACTTTTTAAAAAAACTTGTTGTTCCATTACTGGAGACAGCAAGTTTTTTGGTATGGTTAATAAATTTAATAAGTAAAAAGGTCGAGCCACTTCTATGATAAAATATAGAAATTAAAAGATATAAATCCATAGGAGATGAGGTAGCTAGCTAGCGATTTAACTGAAAATATGATAATTAAGAGCATTTTGTTTCAATGGCAAGATTAGGTAGACAAGTGACTAAAATAAAATTAACCAGTTGAATATTTATTTCTTATGGTTAAGTAACGATTAGAAATACTTTTTTATTTAAGCATTATTTTAAAGAGGCTTCAAATTAACTACAAGAACTAAAGGAAACAGATTAATGGTAAAAAAGATAAGCGAATTAGGTATTGAAAACAAATTATGGCAAACCGCAGATGCTTTGCGTGGAAGCATGGATTCATCTGAATATCGTAATGTGGTTTTAGGATTGATTTTTCTAAAATATATTTCAGATTCATTTGAAACTAAACATCAAGAACTTTTGAAGTCTGATTATCCAGAAAAGTCTGAGAATCCAACAGAATATAAAGTTGCAAATGTTTTTTGGGTACCAAAGCAAGCGCGTTGGGATGTAATTCAAAAAGCAGCTAATACACCGCAAGTTGGTAAAGTAATTGATCGAGCTATGCGCGAAATCGAAAAAAATAATACCTCACTTCGAGGGATTTTGAGTAAGGAGTATGCTTCGCCCGATTTAGATAAAAGTCGCTTAAGTGAGGTTGTCGAATTGATTTCTGACATTAGTTTAGGCTGTGCCAGAGCTATGCGCTCTGATGTGTTGGGGCGTGTCTATGAATATTTTTTAATTAAATTTGCCGCCCAAGAAGGAAAAAAGGGCGGAGAATTTTATACTCCTCGTTCGATTGTACGCACCTTAGTGGAACTGATTGAGCCATTCAAAGGCAAAATTTATGATCCTTGTTGTGGATCAGGTGGAATGTTTGTGCAATCTGATAAATTTGTTGTAGAGCATCAAGGAGATGTTTCTGATTTATCAGTTTATGGCGAAGAATCCAATCCTACGACTTGGAAATTAGCTAAGATGAATCTAGCTATTCAAGGAATTGATAATAATCTTGGTCCACAGCAAGGGGATACCTTTACCAATGACTTTCATAAAAATGAAAAGTTTGACTTTGTTTTAGCTAATCCACCCTTTAATGTAAAAAATTGGAATGGTGAAAAGCTGATAGATGATCCACGTTGGAAATATGGAATACCCCCAATTGGTAATGCCAATTATGCTTGGATTGAGCATATAATTAGTAAACTTGCTCCAGACGGAAAAGCAGGCTTTGTCTTAGCTAATGGAGCATTGTCAACTTCAACTAAGGAAGAATACGAAATTCGCAAAGCTTTACTTGAGGACGATAAAATTGATGCAATTGTAGCTTTGCCTGATAAGATGTTTTATTCAACTGGTATTGCTGTATCGCTTTGGTTTGTAGATATGGATAAGCAATCGAGCGATGAGCGCAACCGTAAGAATGAAACTTTATTTATTGATGCCCGCAATTTAGGCGAAATGGTTGACCGTAAGCATCGTCGCTTCTCTAAGGAAGATATCAATAAGCTAGCGACAATCTATCATGCTTATCGTGGAACTATCGACGAGCAATATAAAGATATTGCTGGTTTTTGCAAAGTAGTCAAATTATCTGAAATTGCGCAGAATGATTATGTTTTAATTCCAAGTCGTTATGTAGGAATAGCCAAGCAAGCCAAAGTCGGTGAGTCATATGAAGCACGAATGACCAAACTGACTAGTGACCTTAAAGAACAATTTGCTAAAAGTGACAAGTTGCAAAATGATGTTCGACAAGTGCTGAAAGGTCTGGGTTATGAAATATAGATCTATTGGTGAAATATGCACAAAAATAACTGATTATGTGGCAAATGGTAGTTTTAAATCCTTAAAAGAAAATGTTATTTATACAAATGAATCGCAGGGCTATGCAGTTTTGATCAGGCTCACTGATTATAGAAATAATTTTAAAGGACCATTTCAGTATATAAATAAGGCTGGTTATCAATTTTTAAAGAAAACGAAACTTTATGGCGGAGAAATTATTATTTCTAATGTTGGTACTCATTTAGGTACCACCTTTAAAGCTCCGCAACTTGATAAGCCGATGTCTTTGGGACCGAATGCAATTGTAATTGATACCAAGTATAATAATGATTACTATTATTACTTTTTATCTAGTCCCAGTGGCCAGGACTTAATGAAAACAATTGTTTCTGGTAGTGCACAGCCCAAGTTTAATAAAACTGCTTTTAAGCGTCTATTGGTTCCAGTTCCTCCATTAGAAGAACAGGAACGGATTGCTAATATATTTTTGCAAATTGATAAAAAAATCGCACTTAATATACAAATAAATGAAAACTTACTTGCTCTAGCAGAAACTATTTTTAAAAAGTATTTCCCCAATGTGAACTCCGGTAAGGAAAAGATTGGTTCATATATGGCTAATTTTGATAAATTCAGGCGACCAATTGCTAATCGGAAGCGTCTAGCAATACAAGGTAAATATCGCTATATTGGTGCAGCTGCTGTCAATGATTATATTGATAAATATAATTTTGATGGCATTTATTTACTATTAGGTGAAGATGGATCAGTTGAAGACAAGGATGGTTATCCAGTCTTACAATATGTTTTTGGGAAATTTTGGCCTAATAATCATGTTCATGTTCTTCAAGGTAAACATGTTTCGACGGAATGGTTATATTTATTCTTTAGGCAAAAAAAGGTATCAACGATTATCACTGGTGCAGTGCAACAAAAAATATCGCAAAAAAATCTCAATTCATTAACCGTTAAGATACCAGCCAAAGATGAATTGGTAAAATTTGATCAAATTATTCAACCCTTATTTACAAAAATTAGAGCAAATGAAACTGAAAATATGGAACTGGCTGAAATAAAGCAAGTCTTATTCAGTCAGTTTTTCGATAATCATAGAGAAGTACGGTAGAAGAGGCATTAAATAAATTTATTAAGTTTTTTTTATAAAATTCGGTTTAGTATTTTTTTTTAATTTATAGTTTAATATAGTTTTTTGTATCCGCTAGCTAGCACTAAAATTAATAAATATATTCTTACTTGGGTAAACATTTACTAATATTTGTAAATGTTTATCTCAAGCTGAACTAAGACGATTGTCAACAATGGTGATTTATTAAACTATTGAGCATGAATCATTTTTATAAGCTACTCTTATATTTGATAAAAAATTGGCTAGAAAAGGGATAGATTTTAGGTCAATTTCATTACAATTGTCTACTAAATTTGCTACTGCGGATAGTACCACTAATCTAAGTTCATCGAGCATACGAACAGATAATTAAGTTGCATATTAGTAGTTGTATTTGGAGGTGCAATTACTTTGCCAGCGGAATTTTCTGTTAAATACCTGGATGTAGCTGGGATTCTATTATAAGTAAATTTAAAGCTTGCCCTAATTTTTATTGACAAGATATGTATAGGATGCTAAATTAAAAGTTAATTAAATATGATTTAAAAAGGCAATTACTCGATAAATTAGTAATGAAAGTATTAGTGAAAGTTTTAAATACTATGGGCACTACTTTTATTAGTGTTAACTAATTATCTTAGTTGGTATTTACTAATTTATAGTGGTATAGTGCAATCAATTGTTAGATAATTAATCGGGCTTTATTACGGAAGTAATAGATAAATTTAAAAGTGGTAACATGAAGCACTTGTCCTTGTATTGGGATAAGTGCTTTTTTATAAAGGGAGTTTTTAAGATGACGCAAACAGTTTTTTTTAATTTTAATTTGTTTAATGGTGAAGATGAAGAAGTAAAACCCAATAGTTATTTATTAGTTGATGATGATACAGGTAAAATTATTAAAGTAGGGTCTAATACTTTACCCAAGGCTGATCAGATGGTTGATTTGACTGGTCAATATGTAATTCCAGGTTTGATTAACTGCCATACTCACATCATTATGGATCCACAGACACCAGATGGTGATAGTTCAGCAAATGTTGTTGAAGCAACTGTTAGAGCAGTTAAGCATTTGCATGAGCTATTAAAGTCAGGTGTAACCTATATTCGTGAATGTGGCAGTACGTATGATATCGATATTGCCCTTAATAACTTAATAAAGAGGGGAGAATTGACTAATGTACCAGAAATTTTACCTTCGGGCCGTCCATATTCAATGACCGGTGGCCACGGCGACATGCCTAATTTTGGTCACTTGGTTGATTCTCCTGATGAAATGCGTAAGGCTGTTCGTCAAGGCATTAAAAAAGGTGCTAGAACAATTAAAGTAATGGCAACTGGTGGGGTAATGACTGAAAATGATTTTATGGATGATCCTCAGCTTAGTGAAAGTGAAATTCATGCTGCTGTTGAAGAGGCACATCATAAAGGATTTACTGTTGCTGCTCACGCTGAGGGTAATCCGGGAATTATGAATGCCATAAGAGCAGGTGTTGATAGTGTTGAGCATGGCTTTTATGTTAACGATGAAGAAATAGAACTGATGCTTAAAAAGGGTACATATTTAACACCAACAATTGTTGGTGCTTGGGCATTTATTGCATATGCTCCCGGTAAAATTCCAGAATGGGAAATGGCGAAAATTGCCTCGGCTTGGAAAGATTTACGGCAAAATATTACCCACGCCAAAAATTCTGGCGTACCAATAACATTGGGAACAGATGCTGGAACGCCATTTAATGATTTTAAGATGACGCCGCAAGAGTTGCCTTTGTTAGTTGAACAAGGCTTTACCAATTTTGAAGCTTTACAAACTAGTCGAAATTCTGCTAAGTTAATGAAAATTGATGATGAATATGGTTCATTAGTAGCCGGTAAATTTGCCGATTTCTTGGTTTTAAAGAAAAATCCTCTTGCTGAAATTACAGCTGTTACCCAAGTTGATAAAGCTGTTTATAAGAAAGGTAAAAAAGCTTATTAATATTAAAAAGGTAAAAAGAAGCTTCTATGACTATAAGGAGAACGAATAATGAAGGCTTTATTATACAATATGACGCCTGAACAGCAGGTATATGTAGATAAATGGAATCACAACCACGTTGAAGATGAATTGCAAACTACAGTTAAAAAACTTGATGCTGAAACTGTTGAACTTGCAAAAGGGTTTGACGTGGTTAGTGTCTTACAAATTTTTGATATTAATGAAGAAGCTGTTTATCGTAAACTTGCTTCTTATGGTATTAAGCAAATTGCCTTGCGGTCAGTTGGCTATAATATTATTAATTGGGAATTTGCACATAAGTATAATCTAATTATTACTAATACGCCAGCTTATTCTCCCCGAGCAGTAGCTGAAAATACCCTTACTTCTGCTATGTATCTGTTGAGAAAATGGGGTCCAATTTTTAAAAATGAATACGAAGATTTAAACTTTGTGCGTAGTGAAGATTTGATTAGTGATGAAATCTATAATCAAACTATTGGCATTATTGGTGTTGGTCGAATTGGTGGGGCAGTTGCTGAACTGTTTCATGCTTTAGGTGCTAAAGTAATCGCCTATGATATTGTGGAAAATCCTGCCAATGAAGCTTTTCTTGATTACACTGACTTTGAAACTGTCATTAAAGAAGCTGATATTTTAACCTTGCACACACCATTTGAACCTGGGATGGACAATATGATTGGGGCTGCTGAATTTAAAAAAATGAAAAGTACAGCCTATATTATAAATGCAGCTAGAGGGCCTCTAATTGATACTCAAGCTTTAATTACAGCATTAAAAAATAGAGAAATTGCAGGTGCTTCGCTTGATGTGATGACTGGTGAAGAAAATATCGTAATGAAAAAATTTACTAATATTGCCGAATTACCTGCGGATTATCAGGAACTAGCAAAAATGCCTAATGTTGTTTTTACTCCTCATTCCGCATATTATACTAAAACTGCGGTTAAAAATATGATTGAACAGAGTATGACTGACGTTAAGCGGGTATTGAACGGACAAAAACCAATTTATTTGGTAGAAGAATAAACTTAATTAATGACTGTTTTAAAACAGTCATTTTTAGTTATTAGCGAATTTATTTCTGGAAATTATACAAAAAATATTGATATGATAGACTAGTAGGATGAGAACAAGACATTTATAACCTGTAAACAATAACTTTTTTGTTAAGTAGACATAGAATATGGACAAGTTAAAATAATAATGAAAACAGAAATTCAATCAACCTTGGCTAGATTAGGCTTTAATCAACCAACATTAATTCAAACAAAAACAAGAGAGGCAATTTTAAGTGGTGAAAGTTGTATTGCATTAGCTAAGACCGGAACGGGCAAAACTTTAGCTTATGCAATACCTAGTTTAGAAAAAGTTAAAGTAGGTGAAGCAAATAGTCTAGTAATTTTTGCTCCGACAACTGAATTAGCTGTACAAATTCGGCATGCAATTAATCCATTTCTTGATGAGTTGAACTTAAAGGGAATTAGTTTGGTCGGCGCTGGAAATCGTAAACGCCAGGAAGATAACTTAAAGAAAAAGCACCCAGAAGTAATTGTGGCTACTCCTGGGCGATTTTTTGATTTTTTTTCAAGTGGTCGTATTAAAGTCAATCAGATTAGCACCTTGGTAATAGATGAAGCTGATGATATTTTGGAATTTAGTAAAATGGAATTACTTAGTTCTCTAGGACAAAACTTACGTTCTGATGCCCAGATTTTATTATTTGGCGCAACAGAATCAGAAATTACGCGTCAAGCTGACGAGCTGTTTGCACGCAACTTTGTTTTAATTGATGTTCGTCCAGACCAGAAAACAACGGTAAAAAACTATTTTTTGCAAGTTGATAATACGCACAAACTAGATTTTATTCAGCGTTTAGTAAGGCTTAATAATTTTAAGGGAATTTTGTTTTTTGACTCTAATCAAACAATGATGCGATTTGCGGGGATTTTAGCTCATACTAAAACTAAATTTGATCTTTTGGCAAATGAATTCAGTAAACAAAAAAGAGCAGAAGCCCTACACAATTTTAAAGTAGGCCACCTAAAATTATTATTGGCAACTGATTTAGCGGCACGTGGCTTAGACTTAACGGGAGTTACTTATGTTATTAATTTTGATATTCCTAGTGAAGCTAATACATATTTGCACCGGGCTGGACGTACAGGCAGGATGGGGGCTAATGGATATGTTGTCACTTTAGGCAATGATCATGATTTTCGTGACTTAAAAAATTTACTAGTTAATTCTGTTGAACTTGAGCGTGTTTATTTTGGCAAAAATCGTTTATCTCAAAAATTACCTCTTAAAAAAGCAGTCACTGCAGAAAAAGAAGTTACTGAGACCGCTAATAAAAAGCGAAAAAGCAATAAAAAGCGACATCGTAAAAATAAGGGTTATCATCCACATTATTTAAAAAAGAAGGACCAAAAATGAGTCGATTAGTAGCTTGGTTAGAAGATTATATTTTGCCCTTAGCTAACAAGTTAGGACAAGCCCATTGGCTAGTTGCCTTAAGGGATGCATTTATTTCAATAATGCCGATCACAATAGCTGGATCGCTCGCTGTGTTAATCAGAAGTTTAATTATAGTGGCAAGAGATGATTTAGGTTGGACAACTTTTGCCTGGGTAATGCAGCCGCTTACCTTAATCAGTAATGTGGTATGGCGTGGTACTTTTGCCTTATTTGCGATGTTTTTGGCAATGTCTTTAGGTTTTCATTTGGCTAAAAGCATCGAGGTTGATCCCATTGCTGGTGCTATTGTTTCTTTATCGTCTTTGGCCATGAGTATTGCTAATTTAACCAAACTTAGTGTTAATGGTAAGGTTGTCTCAATCCACCAATCATTTAACATTTCACAATTTTCAACGACGGGTATCTTTACTGCAATTTTGTTTGGCACAATTGGGGTTTCAATTTTTGCGCTTTGTTGTAAGGCACGGCTAACTTTACATTTATCAACTACTTTGCCCTATGCTGAACAAAAAGCATTTGACTCTTTAATTCCTGCTATTATTGCAATTTTTAGTGTCGGGTTGATTAACTTTGTCTTTCAAACAATTACTGGTACCTATTTTGGCAACTGGCTATTAGCCACTTTACAAGTACCCTTAGTTAAGATGGGACAAGGATTTGGTATGGTAATGCTAGTTACTTTATTAGTGCAAATCTTTGGCTTTTTCGGTATTAATGGACTAAGCGTTTGGGCACCAATTTTAGACTCAATCTGGTTAACGGCTCAGAATGTTAATGTAACAGCGGTTAGAACAGGGCATGATGTACCTTTTCTTTGGGTGCGTGGTTCTTTTGATGCTTTTGCTTGGTTTGGTGGAACTGGTGGCACCCTTATGCTAATTGTATCTATTTTGCTCTTTTCTAAACGGAGTGACTATCGCACTATTGCTAAGGTGGCTTTAGCACCAGGCATTTTTAATATTAATGAACCCATTGTCCTTGGCTTACCGGTTGTACTTAATCCAATTTACTTTATTCCATTTATAGTTGCGCCATTGGTGAATGTGGCATTTTCATATTGGGTGAGTGCCTTAGGTCTAGTTAATCCTGTTCAAGTAGCAGTACCAAGTATTATTCCACCAATTATTGGACCATTCTTGGCGTGTAATTATGATTGGCGTGCAATTATCTTATGTCTTATTAATATGGTAATTGCTCTGGCCATCTGGACACCATTTGTAATTGCAGCTGATAAAATTGCTGAAGCTAGTACGTCGCGTTCATATTATATTAGACAATATTAATGTAAAAAAAGTTGGCTTTTATCATTCAAATTTGGTAAAGTTAACTATGCATGACCCTGTAGTTCATCTGGATAGAACAATGGTCTCCTAAACCGTAGAGGTGAGTTCGAATCTCACCGGGGTCATTAACTTAAGACTATAAAGCTTGATATATCAGTTCCAAAAAGGCTTCAACTAAAAGTTGAAGCCTTTTTTGTAGCTAATTTATAAAAGATAAATTTTAGCCTTTGTCTTTGGGACTATCATTGCCATATGAATTTTTAAGATTAATTTGACCATTTTTCTTTTGACTAATTAACTCGCCCTTATTTTTTTGCGCTAATTGTTTGCCAAAGGCTAACGCATCTTCTTTGCGATCAAAGACTTTACGAGCTCGTTCAGCGCCTTCAACTTTAACGGCCCATTGCTCGCCATGGGTAGTAACCCAAACATTTTTACCATTTTTTTCTTCACTCATTGTGTTTACCTCTTTTCTATTTATTTAGACACTATTAATTATACAGCACATTTTAGAAAGCGTTATCATTTTTGCATTAGATAAATTGTAGCCAGAGGTGACTCTAAAATAATTACCATTAAAATAGCGGCTATTATAAATCCTATTGTAGCAATTAAAAATAGCTTTTTTCGTTGGTAGCTATTTTTTTGCCGATCAAAGCTAAAGACAAGACTAAAGCTAGAGACAATGATTAAAATACTGGTGAAAAGCAGTAAAGTAAAGTTGTAGTTCATCGGTTTCCTCATAATTAAAACGATTATAGTAATTAAAACATAAAAACTTGTTTTTTGGCAGTTAAGTTATTACTATTAAAATGGAGGTTTTTATGACTAAAATAAAAGTAATGATGGTTTTCGGCACAAGACCGGAAGCAATTAAAATGGCACCGCTAGTACTGAAATTACAAGCCGATGATCGCTTTGATGAAATCACCGTAGTTAGTGCACAACATCGAGAAATGCTTGACCAGGTACTTACCATTTTTAATATTCAGCCGGACTATGATTTTAATATCATGAAAAAGAATCAATCATTAGAAGAAATCACCGCAAAAGTAATGCTTGATCTTGCTAATGTGATTAAAAAAGAAGAACCAGACCTTGTTTTAGTACATGGCGATACTACAACTAGTTTTGCGGCTAGTCTTGCTAGCTTTTATGAGCAGTGTCCAATTGGTCATGTAGAAGCTGGTCTTAGAACTTGGAATAAATATTCGCCATTTCCTGAAGAAATGAACCGCCAAATGACAGATGATTTAGCTGACTTATATTTTGCGCCAACTAAAACAAGTAAGGCCAACTTACTACAAGAAAATCACCAACTAGAGCGAATTTTTGTTACCGGTAATACAGCAATCGATGCACTCGAACAGACAGTTCAATCAAACTACCATCATGATGTGCTGGACTTAATTCAACCAGGTAATCGGATCATTTTGGTAACAATGCATCGGCGTGAAAATCAAGGCCAACCAATGAGACGAGTTTTCAAAGCAATGAAACAGATTGTTGCTGAACATGATGATGTAGAAATTATTTATCCAGTTCATCTTTCACCTAAAGTTCAAGAAGTTGCTTATGAAATTCTGGGTAATGATTCTCGGATACATTTAATTGCTCCTTTGGATGTCGTCGATTTTCATAATTTAGCTAAAAGAAGTTATTTTATTATGACGGATTCAGGTGGTGTACAAGAAGAAGCGCCAGCATTAAATAAGCCCGTACTAGTTTTAAGAGACACCACTGAGCGTCCTGAAGGAGTTAAAGCTGGTACATTGAAATTAGTTGGTACGCAACAAGCTGATGTCCGTTCAGCAATGCGTGAACTACTTGATAATAAAGATATTTATTTGCAAATGGCTAATGCCCAAAATCCTTATGGTGATGGTCATGCTTGTGAGCGAATTATGGAAGATATTGCTTATTATTTTGCTGATGGTCAAAAGCAACGACCAGCCGATTTTGAATAAAAAAATAAGTCACAATTATGTGACTTATTTTTTTACTATTTTTTTGCTTGATGTGACTTAATTTTTCTTTTAGCTCGTTCAATCATTGTTGATTCTTGGGCTTGAAATACGGAACGAGTAGTTAAATAATTAAAAATACCAACTAATACCTGATCAATAATTTTAACCCAAAGCGCGTTTAGTCCGAGCCAAGAAAGCCCAACTAGCATAATTAAGCTATCAGGAATAAGACTAATAATGCGGTAGGTAAAAAAGACAATTAACTTTTGCCAAGTGGAGTGCTTTTGATCAACATTATTAATAAAAACAGCTTTTTGATTAAACACAAACGAAGCTAAGTTGGAAATAATAAACGCAATTGTATTAGAAATTAAAACGGCACTGTGCCACCATTTATGCAGGATCATAAAAACCACGGTATTGATTAATGCTGCAATAAATCCAAAAATCATGTAAACCACAAGATTGCGATGTTTTGTGACTACTTTTTGTGCTAAATGATGAATTTTAGGATCAGTAATTGAATTAAATCTGTCAGTATTTATTTTTTTATCCTTAATCATTTAATTGGTCAGCCATTTCTTTTGCCGCATTTTCAATTTTAGAAATTGCTTCATCATCAGGTGCGTTTTCAATGGTAACTGGTTTAGTAATTTCCTTAGCTCCTACTTGTTTAAACATTTTTTCAAAATCAAAAACATTTTCGCAAAAATGGTCAGCATAAACCAGATCACCGCTACCCAGTACAGCAAAATATTTTCCAGTTAAGTTTAATTCTTTTAACTGTTCGTAAAAATCTGATATTTCATCGGTCATTGTACCTTCACCATAGGTATAAGTGACAAATATGCATAAATCACTGCTTAAATAATCGTTGGCATCAGTGAATTCAGCTTCGCTGGTTTCCACATCAAAACCATAATCTTGTAACTCTTCTTCTAAGATATCGGCTATATCTGCATTATTGCCAGTCATACTAGCATAAACAATTCTTGCCTTCATATTTTTTCATGCCTTTCACATATTTTCTATCATAGTATTATACATAACTTTGAACACTTAACGAAACTCTTTAGTAAACTTTTAAAAAACGCTATAATGTAAATAAATATCATTTTTTATAGAGGAGAAGTTAACTTTGATTACTATTAAATCCATTCGAGAATTAAAGGGGATGCAGGCTTCAGGACGTTTATTAGCGTCAATGTTTGAGTCTTTACGTGATGTAATTCAACCAGGAATAACAACCTGGGCAATTGAAGAATTTTGCCAAGAATTTGTAAACAGTCGTGGCGGTCGCTTATCTGAACAAGGCTTTGAAGGTTATAAGTATGGCACCTGTATTTCGATAAATGATCAAATTGCTCATGCAACTCCGCGTCGAGATACGATTTTACAAAATGGTGACTTAGTTAAAGTTGATGTAACGTGCAATTTAAATGGTTTTGAAACTGATTCATGTACAACTTATGCTGTTGGTGAAATTTCAGAAGCTGACCGTGATTTGATGGAAGTTACAAAAAAGTCAATGTATTTAGGAATTGATCAAGCCATTTTAGGTAACCGCATTGGGGATATTGGTGCCGCCATCCAACACTATGTAGAAGATGAGCACAATTATGGTGATGTAAAAGAATTGGTTGGTCATGGTATTCAGCCTAGTATTCACGAAGATCCCGAAGTTCCTCATTGGGGTAAAGCTGGCCATGGTTTACGCCTTCGCGAGGGTATGACCATTACCTGTGAACCAATGGTAGAAGCTGGTGGAGATTGGCGGATTATTCAAAAGACAGTTGATGATCCAAATGATGATTGGGTATTTTATGCTACACCAGATGGTTCTAAATCGGCTCAATTTGAGCATACTTTTGTAATTACGGCAGATGGTCCTAAAATTTTAACACTGCAAAAGCCATATGATGGGTTAGAAAAATATTTACCTCACTTTGATGAAATGGATGATTAAGGTGGATGGGTAAAAAAGTTGCAACAATTAGCCAACGGCTAGCTTTGTATTATAAAACAATCTCACTTAAGTTTACGCAAGGTGAGGTATTAACAAGTGCAATTTCAATGGCCTATTATGTTTTGTTTTCAATATTTCCTTTAATTATTATTATTGGAAATATCTTGCCATTACTTCACATTGACACTGCACCAATCGCTAGCTATTTGAAACTGATTTTTCCTGATCGAATTGCTGGGTTTATTATGCCAATTATTAATTCGCTTTTAAAAAATAACTCAACTGGTTACATTTCTTTTGGTATTATATTGGCATTGTGGTCAGTTTCTTCCTTGGTTAATGCGATTCGAATTGGAATGAATCGTATTTATGGTGTACGAAAAGTTGAGTTGCAACAAAATTGGCCGATTGCAGTATGGACAAGATCAATTACAATAATTTTAACTAATTTGATGATTATTAGCTTTAGCTTGCTTAGTTTAACTTTTATTTTTGGTCAACAAATATTAGAATTTTTACGACCAATCTTTGCAATTTCAGTAGGCGAGTTGGAGAAGATATTCAATTTCCGCTATCCGGTCGTAATTATTACAATGATTAGTAGCTTGTATTATTTAAATTATTTTTTACCCAATATTAAACTTAAAAAAAGAGTTATCTGGCCAGGGGTTTTTACAACTTTGCTAGGTTGGTTAAGTCTATCCTGGCTTTTTAGTTATTATTTACATCATTTTCATATTAGCTGGGAAAATTATGGTATTATCGGTACTTTTATTATTTTCATGTTATGGTTGAATCTCTGTTCAATTCTTTTTCTAATTGGTACTTGCGTGAATGCAGCAATAGTATCGCTTAATTATGGCGAAGTGCAATATTCTGTGGGACATTTAGCCGAATATATTCAAAAAAAACGGCACCATTAATTACTGGAATCGAATAGTTGAATCTGATATATTAAGCACTGAAAGAATGTAAAAGAAAGTGTATAAGGTATGAAAGTAAGGAAAGCCATTATTCCGGCAGCTGGTCTTGGTACGCGGTTTATGCCTGTTACCAAAGCAATGCCCAAAGAAATGTTACCAATTGTCGATAAACCTACAATTCAATTTATTGTTGAGGAAGCAAAAAACTCTGGAATTGAAGATATTTTAATTGTTACTGGAAAAAATAAGCGAACAATTGAAGATCATTTTGATTCTAATCCTGAATTAGAGCAAAATTTACAAGAAAAGGGCAAAACTGGGCTATTGAAGATGTCACAAGAGATAACTCACTTGGGTATCAATATTTATTATACGCGGCAACCGTATCCTGCTGGATTAGGTGATGCAATAGCTCGAGGGCGCAGCTTTGTGGGCGATGAACCCTTCGTTGTAATGCTTGGTGATGACTTGATGATGGACGAGGTTCCACTAACAAAGCAATTGATTAACTGTTACAATGAGACGCATGCATCGACCATCGCGGTGATGCCGGTACCACATGAAGAAGTCTCTAAATATGGGGTAATTGAACCAGCTAATGAGATTATGCCGGGGTTAATTAACGTTAAGTCTTTCGTAGAAAAACCGGCTATCGATAAGGCGCCAAGCGATTATGCAATTATTGGACGCTATTTATTAACACCTGAAATTTTTGCAATTTTAGCTAAGCAAAAGCCAGATAAAGGTGGAGAAATCCAATTGACTGATGCCATTGATACCATGAATAAGACGCAACGCGTGTTTGCCCATGTCTTTAAGGGGACGCGCCACGATGTTGGTAATAAAGAAAGTTATCTTGAAACTTCGGTTGAGTATGGATTGAATCATGCGGAAACTAAAGATGCCTTGCGGAAATATATTATTAATTTAGGTCAAAAACTTCAAGCTGAAGAGCAAAAGAGTAAGTAATATTGGGTATTAAATTGAAGCCACTGTTAAGTGACTTCTTTTTTGTGTAAATTTTTCTAAATGTCAGTTTAATTACTATTAATCGTTTCTAAAATTAAGTAATATCGAATTGAATAATTTTTATACTGGGGGACAGACTTGATGAAAGATATTTTCATTGTTGCGGCTAAGAGAACACCTTTTGGTCGTTACCGCGGATTATTTGCGCAAGAAAGCGCAGTAGACTTGGGTACTATTGCTTTACGTGAAACACTAAAAAGTATCGGGTTAAAGGCTACTGAGCTGGATGCTCTTTTTATGGGTAACGTGTTGAGTGCGGGGTTAGGACAAAATATGGCCCGTCAAGTATCTTTAAAGGCTGGAATGAGCCAAAAAAGTACAAGCGTTACAATAAATGATGTTTGTGGTTCAAGTTTAAAAGCTCTGCGCCTTGCCCAAGGGCAAATGGAGTTAGGTGACTTTGATTTAGTGGCCGTTGGCGGCTCTGAAAGTATGACTAATGCGGTATATTATGCTAAAGATAAGCATGATTCAAACTTGCAAAGTGAAATGCTTAATAATGGACTAACTGATGCTTTTTCGGGCCTGCATATGGGCCTTACAGCGGAAAAGGTAGCAGATAAGTACCACGTTTTGCGTTCAGAAATGGATGAATATAGTCTTAATTCACATCAAAAGGCAACTAGGGCAGTAAAAAATGGTTATTTTGAGAACGAAATAATCAAAATTACTCATGGCAAAGAAGTAATTGATTGGGATGAAAATATTCGTGCAGATACTAGTATGGATGCTTTAAATAAATTAAAACCAGTATTTAAAGAACATGGGCAAATAACAGCTGGTAATGCTTCACCACTAAGTGATGGTGCTAGTATAGTAATTTTAGCCACTCAAGACAAAGTTGAAGAATTAAATTTGCAACCACTAGCACGTCTAGGAGCATATACTGAAGCTGGTACGGACCCGGCTTATATGGGCTTTGCACCTTATTTTGCAGTTAAAAAATTATTAGATATATCTAAGCGTCAAATTGCTGATTATGATGTAATTGAAGTTAATGAGGCGTTTGCTGCTCCAAGTATAGCATTGGCTAAAGCTCTATCAATTCCAATGGATAAACTAAATATATTTGGTGGTGCTATTGCCATAGGGCATCCTTTGGCAGCAACCGGAACTAGGCTAGTTGCTACTGCAATTAATGAATTGCAACACGTTACTGGTAAAACAGCCTTGGTTACACTTTGTATTGGTGGTGGTCAAGCAATTGCTTATGAAATAAATAGAGATTTTTAAATGAAGTTTTATGAATTAACTCCGGAAAAAAGGCGCTTATGGCTTAAACAACAAGGGATTGAACTAGATGAGATTGATCAGCAAACTTTACATGCACTTAATCAGTTGAGTGAGAATGTTGTAGGACAATTAAGTTTGCCAGTTGGTTTGGTCAAAAATTTACGAGTTAATGATCATAGCTACTTGGTCCCATTGGTAACTGAAGAGCCCTCAGTAGTTGCGGCTGCTAATCATGGCGCTAGTCTATTTGCTCAAAGTGGTGGTGTCACAGCAAGAAGTTTTCGAAATGGTATTTATGGTCAGATTGTTTTAGAAATTTCTGAAGCTTTTATCATTGATAATTTAAAAAACGATTTACCTAACTTAATTGCTAAGACTAATAAGCAGTTTGCTAGTTTAGTTAAGCATGGTGGTGGAGTTAAGGAGGTTAAAATTAAGCGGCAAAATACGCTGCTTTACCTAAGGGTATTAATTAATCCAGCAGAAGCTATGGGTGCTAATCGGGCAAACTCAATTTTGGAGTATATGGCTAGCGAGTTAGCTAATTACAGTGGTATTAAGAAAAAATTGTTTGCAATTTTATCAAATTACCCCAGTCAATTAACTTCTTGCAAGGCAAAATTGCATGTCAGTCTAGTTGGCGGGGCAGAAGTCGCAAGTCGAATAGCTTTGTTAAGCCAAATTGGACAAACGGATCCGTATCGAGCCGTGACTAATAATAAAGGAATTATGAATGGAATTGATGGTGTCCTTTTAGCAAGTGGTAATGATACTAGAGCTGTTGAAGCAGCTTGTGGTGTATGGGCTAGCCGTCAGGGAACTTATCGCAGCTTAAGTAGTTGGCAAGTTGAAGGTGAAAACTTATTAGGTCAATTAACCGTTCCTTTAGCGCTTGGAACCGTGGGCGGATCAATTAATTCCCGAAAAGATGTCCAGCAAAATTATCGTATTTTGGGGCAAGGAATAACTAGTCAAGTTTTAGCTAATATAATTGCTGCAGTTGGCTTAGCCAATAATTTAGCTGCTTTACTGGCAATTGCTACAACAGGTATTCAAGCAGGACATATGAAATTGCAGGCTAGAAATGTTATTGCTAATCTTGTTGCTAGCCCGCAGGAAAAAAGGGATGTTCTAGCCTTAATGACTAAGCAACATTTATATTCGCAAACAGACGCACAAAAATTTTTGAAACAATTAAGAGAGGAAAAATAATGCAGGTTGGAATTGATCAAATTGGTTTTTATACACCAAACAAATATGTAGATATGCTAGATTTGGCACATGCTCGAGGAGTAGAGCCCAATAAATATTTAATTGGCATTGGTCAGAGTAAGATGAGTGTAGCCGATCAATCGCAAGATGCTGTTTCAATGGGGATTAACGCAACTTTAAGTTATATTAATAAAGTGGATCTCGAACAAGTTGGTTTACTTATTATGGGTACGGAAAGTGGCGTTGACCAATCTAAATCAGCTTCACTCTTTATTAAAAGTGCTTTAAAGTTGCATCCCGAGGTGCGAACTTTTGAAATTAAGGAGGCATGTTTTGGGATGACTGCTGGCATTATGGTTGCGCGTGACTATGTTCGTTTACATCCTGAACATAGCGCAATTGTGATTGGTAGTGATATTGCGCGGTATGGCTTAAAAACGGGTGGTGAAGTAACTCAAGGTGCTGGTAGTGTTAGTGTATTGATTAAGGCCAATCCGCATATACTTGCGTTAACTAGTGGTCATAGTGCTTATAGTGCTGATATTAATGATTTTTGGCGCCCAAATAATTCAGCAGTTGCCTTAGTTGATGGTAAATATTCTACTGAGGTTTATTTAGATTTCTTTCAGCGGACTTTTCAAGCATATAAGTCTAAGCAGAAAATAACAACGGCTGATTTTACGGCAATTTTATATCATTTACCTTTTGTTAAAATGGGCTTGAAGGCGAATCGACTAGCAGTAGCAGAGCAAGATGCAAAAACGAAAAAGCGTTTGGAAACAAATTTTACCGCCTCTACTTTATATAGTAAGCAGGTTGGTAATATTTATACTGCCTCACTTTATTTAGGATTATTGAGTTTATTAGAAAATGGTACACTATCAGCTGCAGACACAATTGGACTATTTTCTTATGGCTCTGGGGCAATGGGTGAGTTCTATGCCGGAAAAGTAATGGCTAATTATGAGCAAGCCTTGAATAAGGTGGCCGATGAGAAAATGATTGCGCGTAGACAACAACTAACTATTGCTGATTATGAGCAAATTTTTAAGCAAGCTTTACAATTCCCAGCGGATAATATTGAATTAAGCAGTGATGAAGCTCCTGGATATTGGTATTTTGCCGGTACTAAAAATCATGTTCGTCAATATCAACGTAAATAATTTGAGAGGATCAATTCGATCCTCTTTTTTGGTGAATAACAACTAGAAAAAATTCATAAAAGAATTGTATTAAATAAAATTTTTAATGACGGTCTTATTGAAGATAAATTGCATTTTTTTCTGGCACAATTTGGACACCATATAAAGTAAATTTTTGCTCATTTAGTAGCACATAAAGCGGAATACTTAAGCCGTGTAAATTTTTAACTAGGTAAATGACTTTGGCCTTTGTCATTGGCAATTTCCCGGGATATAACAGACCTGCGCTACTAGTAATTTTTAACTGCGTAAGTGGGTAAACTTGGTTATCAATACTAAAAAATAATTTGGTTCGTTGATTTAAATCGGCAGTCAATTGTAATAAATCAGTTAATCTCATAAATTTCATCCTATACAAACTAAAAATGTTATACTATTGAATATTGTATTAAGAAAAGGTGGCTTCACATTGAAACGAATAAAACACAAAAAGTTGTGGCTATCATTGAGCGCAGTTACTTTGCTGGTTTTTGTTATCTTCATTGGAGCAGGATGCTATTTCTTCAAAATGGCATGTGTTCCTGGACCTAAGAGTTTTTTGAGTTCTTCGAGCAATAAACTCAAAAAATCTGATCCCCTATATAAAGAAAAGCTGTGGTTTAAAAAAATTAATAAACAAAAATGGTATATTAATTCTGCTGATAATCGTTATCAGTTAGATGCTAATTATATCCCTAAGTCTGGTTCAAACAAAACCGTAATTGTTTTACCAGGTTATATGGATACTAAAGAAGACATGGGTGAGTACGATGCTCTTTTTCACGAGTTAGGCTACAATACTTTAACACCTGATCCTCGTTCACAGGGTAAGAGTGAAGGAAAGTATATTGGCTATGGTTGGCCCGAAAAAGATGATATTAAAAAATGGATTGACTTAGTTCTGGAAAAAAACGGTGCTAAGCAACAAATTGTGGTTTATGGTTTGAGTATGGGAGCAGCCACTGCAATGATGGTTAGTGGATTAAAATTACCGCACCAAGTCAGAGCCTTTATTGAAGATTGCGGCTATACCAGTGTTAAGGATGAAATTGAGCATGAGGCACAAGTTCTTTATAATATGCCAGCATTTCCGCGCTTTCCATTAGTTGAAATCTTGAGTGGTATTAATAGAATTAAGGTTGGGTATTTTATGAATGATGGCTCAAGTGTTAACCAATTACATAAAAATCAACGTCCAATGTTATTTATTCATGGTGATCGTGATACATTTGTTCCTACTAAAATGGTTTATACTAATTACTCTGCAACTAGAGGTCCTAAAAAGTTGTGGGTAACTCCTAATTCTAAGCATGCAAAGTCTTTTGCTGATCATCCTAAGCTTTATCGGCAAAAGATTGGTGATTTTTTGTCGCAGTATGTGAAGTAATTATTGACGGATAAAAAGAGTTGACACAGTTTGAATGATTGGACCATAAATTTTAATAATTACTAGTCTAAGGCTTGATGTTGATTTTTAATCGATATTAAGCCTTTTAGTCGGCTCAAGTGAAACAGCCAACCGGCCGCAAAACAATTTGCTATCAATTTAAGCTTAATTATAGCAAATATTGCATAACCTAATTTTTTCATTTGCAGTCCGCTTTGCTGGTAAAAGTTTTGAAAAACAAAATCGCTCAGGATACAGTTTTCGCTAATTTTTAGCATTAACAAGCAAATTGACAATAAATACTTTACCTGCTGGCGGCTTCTCTAGGCCCAGTTAAAACATTAAGCAAAGTTATTTTGCCGGCACCACTATTGGTCTGCTTCGAGGTTGCAGTTAATGCTTTCGAATATATTTTTTTCTTGATTATGCAAAGGTCCGCGTAAAAATAGACAAAAGTCAAAATTAAATTTTTTTATTAATAACTAAAGTTAATAATTAAAAAAAGTTTGACTTATATGTAAAAATTAAATAAAATTATCATAATTTATCAAAGCCTGATAGCTTGGATGAAAACATGCATGTTATAGAAACTTCTCAATGAATCATTTGAGTTAGGTCTTGTGTTGCTAGAAATTAACAAAGATAAAAAAATCATTCTTATCTGATGAAGATTTTGTATCATTAAATAATATATATTCAACTAATGATGCATTTTGTTCATTTAATTGTGGGATAATCCAAGAATATTCCGAACTATTACCACTTGCAAATGCTATGAACGCTATCGATGGTAAAAGAGATCAACTTAATAGATTATTACAGGTCTTAATATGTATATAGTTAAAGATGATTTAGGGAATCTTTTAGTACCGGGCACATTGGGCTATAAATGTTCTATGGATGTTAATACTGGTGCTACAGGAGTATTAATGAATCTTTGTGATACTAGAGCTAAAGATAAATGGAATTCATGGTTTCCTGTTTTAGGCGATAAATTCAAATTATTTCAAAAATATTAGGTAATATTCACGGAGATTTCTGTTATGAAAAAAAGGTTTTATTCGTTATATAAGATTTTCCTTATTAACTCTTTTAGTAACAAGATTGCATTAATGTTTAACATTATATTTCCTGTCATATATTTTGCTATATCTAATGCTGCAGTCTTGACTAGTAACTATACTGTCAGCAAGAATCAGCTAATTAGTGGAAGTGCATATTACTTTTCTTATATTGCTTTAACAACCATTCTAAATTCAGTGATTTTGGCAATGATTGAGTATCGTGATTATGGTTATTATAAAATTATTTACATGGTATCTAATTCCAAGTATCTGGTATTGATTAGCCAATTTTTATCTCAATGGACATTTTTAATAGTAGAATTATTCCTTTTCAATTTAATTACCACACTATTTTTTAGATCATTTGCTTATTTAGGTTATTTACTGGTGACCACAACAATTGCAGCAATCGTATTAGTTTTACCTTTAACTATGGGTTTATATTTTTTGCTAACGGTAAAGTTAAAGTTACAGACTTACAGTATTGTTAATACATTAATTGTTTTTGGATCATTCATGTTAGTAACGGTTGAAACAAAAAATAATTTGTTAAATTTATTATTATTGTGTACACCTATTAAATATTTAATGACGGGGTATGAAGTAATAATGCAATTCCTATTTTATAAAGTGAATTTGAATGCTCTTATTAACTTGTTGATCGTTATTGTATTTTATGTCTTACTGGGGATAATTTTTATTGCAAAACAAAATATTTCGACAATTTTTGAAAAATAGTTTTAAGGAGATAATATGGAAATTAAGCATTTGAACTTTTCTTATAAAAATAAAGAAATATTTGCGGATCTTAATACCAAATTTACTGACGATCAGTTAAATGTAATTATTGGAAGTAATGGCGCTGGTAAAACGACTTTGCTTAATATTATTTATGGCTTTACTAAAGCCAGCTCTGATTTAGCTATGACAAATTTTCCCTCTATGCCTAATATTATTTATAAATTTCAAAATATGACTTTTTTTGCTGAATTGACGGTAAAACAAGTAATAAATTTTTTTAAATCAATGAATGATCATGCCATTACAATCACAGATTCGCAAACTCGCTTTTATAATGAAATAATAAAAAAATTGCTGAATACCAAGTTAAGGCTTTTATCAGGTGGCGAATACCAAGCCGTTATGGTTTATTGTACTTTCATAATGGATCGAGAATTATATTTGTTCGATGAACCCCTTAGCGAAGTTGATAGCTATATTGAAAATTTGCTTTTAGAATTAATTGTATCTCTCGTCGTTGAAAAAAAGAAAAAAGTTATTATGACTTTACATCAACTGAATAAATTAAATTCATTGCCGGCACATATTGTATTCGTTGGCAACAAAAAATGTATTTTTCAAGGTGATCTCAGTCAAATGTTGCATGCTGCAGATACAGATGACATTGAGATTGCGTTTAAGAAAATGTGTCAGGCTATATCTTGTTAAATTAAGAGTACTTTTGATTTATCAGAAGTGATAAAAATATAAAACTAATAAAACTGATTAAGCTAAACAAATTATTTTGGTTAGATTTGCTTTGTGTATTAATCGGAAATACGTTATACTTGCACCACTATACATAAAAGAATTGATTGACTTAAATAATATTATTTAAGTCAATCAATTCTTTTATTATTAATATTTAAATTAATAATAGTATTACTTATGCAAGCTATACTAGGTTCTGGTGGTAACTTTTTGATTAGTAGAGAAGGAGAAAAACAAATTTTCAATATTAGGCGTACTCTAGAAAAACATTTAATCAGTTTACCCGTTCAATTTTACGATAATCAAAATAGAGGAAAATTAACTAGTCGAGTAATTAATGATTCCACTAAGCAAATTTGAAGAAAAAATCGTCATAAATATTTAGAATAGTTTAAGCGATTTATCAAGTATTACTACAGAAAGTTTTAGAAATATTCAAACTATCAAGTTAAATTGTGCCGAAGCTAACATCTTAACAAAATTTAGTAACAAATTATATAAATTATCAGTTAAGGGTGATACTGTTTATACAATACTATCATTTATTCAAAGCTTGATTTCTTTTGTATTGATAGTTCTCGTCTTATTTTATGCTGGTTGTAGAGTTCAAACAGGTACACTAACTGTTGCAGTTTTAACTTCTTTTTTAATCTGTTTCTTTCAAATAATCAGCTCTGTCAATGTAATTATGATATTTTATCCTAATTGCAAGCAAATAAACGGTGCTGTTGAAAAAATAGATGCAATTTTTAAAGCACAAACTGTTCCTTATTTATCGATTTTTTTGCTCAATACTATATTCGGTAGTATTGAACAAATTCTTCAAGAGACAATACTACAACAAAGTATTACAATGGAATCTAATAGGGCAACAATAATTTCAGTCAGTAATGCACTTGATGCGGGTGTTTCTGTAATTGTTTTGTCAATTAATGGTTATATATCAGATAATTTTGGAATTGGTAGTGCTTGGATTTTTTTAGCAACTTTAGGGATAGTTTTATTTGGAATAAGCTATTTGTTAAATAGAAAGGCAGTAAAAGTTAATGGAGGATAACATTACATTAGATAAGTACGTGGATTCTAGAGGTAGAGTAAAAATTTGGCCGGGAAAAGAAAAAAATCGATTACTTGTCTTATCTTATTTAGCGACTAAATTTGAGCCTGAAAAGAAGTACTCTGAACAGGATGTAAATCTCATTTTAATGGGACTTATAGATAATTATGTTACAAGAAGACGTGATTTAATAGAATATAACTTTTTGAATAGGACGGATGACGGTAGATTATATTGGAGAAGTAAATAATTTCTTTGAAAAGTAGTACTTTTGCTATCAAGGTCTTTAAGACCATCTGGCTATTATCTGTATCAAGTGAACCAGTTAGTTCATCGGCAAAAAGTTCTTTAGGCTCTTTTAAAATTACTCGCGCTAACGCTACTGGTTTTATGTATCAATTAAAGCAAATAAAGCAAAGTTTTAAAAAAACCGCAATATTCACGATACGATTTTCGCTGATTTTTAGCATTAACAAGTAAATCGGCAATAATTACTTTACCTGCTGGCGGCTTCTCTAGGCCCACTTAAAACATTAAGCAAAGTTATTTTGCCGGCACCACTATTGGTCTGCTTCGAGGTTGCAGTTAATGCTTTCGAATATATTTTTTTCTTGATTATGCAAAGGTCCGCGTAAAAATAGACAAAAAACTTATGGTTTTAAAAGCAATTTACGTGTAAAAATTATAGCCTGCCCCAGTAAAATGGCTGACAATAGTTTAAATTAGCTTTTAAATGTATATTTGAATAAAAAAGCACACAAAAATACGACCTCCGAAATTATTTTAATTCCGAAGGTCGTATCAAAACATTGCAATCACCTTTTTTGTTTTGAATGTGAATAAAACGGGAACTAGTCTTATTTGCAACTACACGCTAAATCACTTAATAAATTTATCCACCGAAAAGTGACATTATTCCTACCCCAAAAACATGTCCATAATCATTACCACTCAATTATTCCTAATGCTATAAACCAAATGAGTGCAATTATGATGCCATTTGTTTGTTGTCTTTTTATTCTCACGTTTTCAGTCTCTGCCTTATTAGCATTAATGTCTCCAATTAAACTTGCAAACAACATACTTATTTCCCAGATTATAAGACTTATAAAAGATCTCATGCTATGCTCGAGAAGTAATGCCTGTAAGGGAAAAAGAAAGAAAATACAATTTACACAAGTGGTTTGATAATTACCATATAATTTTTTAAGTAGTTTCATATAATTATCATAAAGCCTTATAAATGTTTAACTAACATTAGCAAACCGCATTGCCCACAGTATGCATAAGTGTCTTATAACCATATCCGAAAACCGCACCTGCCAATGGAGAACCCAGTGCCGAACCGGCACCCATAAAAACAGTTCCTAGGGCATCACCAGTATATTTAAAAGTATTACTGCACAACTTTCTATTCTTCTTTTTTCTTAAGAGCGGATTTTCATTTTCCCCCAAAAATAGTATATCTGCCATTTCCATAACTACCTAATTTTTTGATGTAAGCTTAATTATAATATAATATTACCATACATGTATAAAGATGATTATATACAATGAAGTTAAAAAAAGTGACATATTTTTTTGCTTATTTGTTAAGTTTAAGCTTTCTACCACCAACACTTGTAAATGCAGAAATGGATACCGCATCAGTATCTTCAAATAATATAAAAGCCATTATTGATTATCAACATAAAACTTATTCTAAATCAGTTGCTGGTTTCAAAAAAATATCTCCCTAAAAAATAAAGACCAAAAAATATGCTTATCTTTTTTGGGGAAAGAAATCTTGCCCATTCTGTCGTGCATTTGTTCCTAAACTTGCTGAAATTAGTCAAAAACGTCACATAGAAATTTATTATATTGACACAACAAACACCGATACAGACCCCATACTTAAAAAAATGCGTAAACATTTTAAAGTAACAGGTGTACCTTGTCTTACAAAGATCAAAACTTACAAATCTTTTAAAACACTGAAGCGTGCTAAGACAAGTCTTTCTAAATTTTTAACAAAGCGGTTTTATTCTGTTTAACAATTTAACCCAAGATTACCTTTTCGATAAAATCACCCAAATTACCATTAAAATTTTTCCTTGGTATTTCATGCGGAGTATCGAGATAATCATCGGTAAAATACCAACTATGGATCACATTTTTTCCATCATCGATATACATTATTGCGCCATACCGACTTTTAGCTCCCTTACTCTTGTCGTAAAACATTCTATAACTTCCAGTTAGGTTGTTTTCATGCCAGTCAAACCAATTCCCATTAGAGCTCTGCTATATAGTTTTAATGTTGTATAAGCTCTCCTTTATTATTTAATTGATTTTACAAAAGTGATTTGTCAATCATCAAACTTCTGGATGATTTTATAAACACCATCATTGTATCTGCCTATGGCCCCATCTATAAAGTTTAGATCAGTTGTTTTACAATGATAATCACCATTGTTTAAAAAGTTCCAATGTATGGCTTTACCAACGGCCAAAAAACAAAAATGAGTTAAAAACCTATTCGAAATTCGTTCTCAATATTCATCAAATATACAAAGAGCAATATATTTCACGTTTGCTAGCAACCATTACGTCATCACTCATGGTTTTACCAAAAAGATGAAAAAAGCACCGGTAAGGGAAATTAATAAAGCCAAGGCAAGCTGTGATACAGTACAATATCAACCTTGAGATTGCAGTTCAAGTTAAGAAACTACGTGATAGTCTGGGCTTAACGCAAAGGAAATTTGCTAATCTGGTAAACAAGCCGCAATCAACAATTGCAAGAATTGAAAATGGCTCATTTAACGCTTCCACTATGTTGCTAAGCGAAATTGCTCAAGCGGTCAATATAAAAGTAAAAATTGAATCCACGCATGCTTAATTTTATATTAAATCTAAAGGAAAAAGTAAATTTATAGCTTTTTCTACTATCTCTTAAAGCAGTTAGTTCAATAGAGCCCACCCTATTATTCATATTAAAATTCGTGTTATACCTATTTTGGTTACAGTTCATTAGCAAAAAGCAAAGTAGACCAATTGTTCTGTGACAAAATGTCGGGGGCAAATAATAAGCGTCTAATATCAAACAAATAAAATTATAAAAACATGTGTAAAAAATAATGTTATAATTTTAACAGTAAAGCGATATCATTATGAAAAAACATAAATCATGACAGAAAGAAGGCCTATTTAATGTTAAAAAAATTAACCACAGCTCTTGCAACTAGTGATACATCAGCTCCATATGAATGGCATCACATAGATGATGGAGATTGACTGTTTGGCGTTTATGGAACAAAAGTGCAATCAACATATAAACATAGTAGTCGGAATCATGCTGCAGCGGCTAAAAATGCCAATGGCGATGGTAGACGCGTTTATGCCCGTGCAGGATCAACCGCCTTTTCAAAGGTTAATGTAGCTATCAAAGGAAATAAATTTAGAGGATAATTTTATGAAAAAAATATTATCATTTAGCATGATACTCTTTTTAACTTTTTCTGGAATATTGATCATAAGTTCTTCGATTAACAGCTATTTCAACCAAGTACTGTATTATCAGCAAAAAGAGGTATCATTACAATTACGAGACAATGCAAATTATTCAAGCTTAATTAATCAGCTTCAAAAAGCAGCAACAGGAACTACCAGTGTATCCCAGTATTTTTTTACTGGGCAAAATGACTTGATTATTTATAGTGCTAATACAAACTTACCCATCAAAAGAGGAACCGCTTCTAGCAGTGACGTTACAAATTATAAAAAAACAGGGTCAGCGTTACTGCTTCCAAACTCGCAATACAAAGTTAAATTATATCCATTTAACAAGATAAAAAATTTGGGGTTAAATAATGTCTTTTATGTACGTGGAAATGTTGCTAAAATTACCAGAATAATGCGTCACTTTGGTATAGTTAAAATAAAATCGGAAGTTAACGAAACTGCTCCTGAAAATAATAATAGAATAAATTTTATTACACTAGCGCTTCTCACAGGAATAGTATCATTAATTTCGTTAATGTTTGTTATTATAAAAGAACGACAAGCTGTTATATTACGAAAATTTTTTGGTTACCGACTTATTAATAATGTATATCAATCTTTTCGAAGTATATCGGTTGCAATAGTTATTGCAATAATTACTAGTGTAATATTACTAATTATTTATGCAGCCTATAATAATATGTTGATTTACTATAAAACATTTGTGTCATCATTATCAGTATTTTATGCCAGTTACTTATTTTTAATAATTTTGATTTATGGTGCTGCAAAAAGTATACAAGCAAAGTCTCAAATAACTTCATTTAACTGGGCAAGAGGTTCATTAATGGTTACAGCTGCTAGTGCAATAGGATTTATAGTCTGCATTTTACTTGTTAGTATTAAGATTCCAGCAATTCATCAAGATTTTTTATATTATCAAAAACAAATAAAAAGTCTTAACTCCTGGATATCGACCAAAAATATATATCAAACGAATGTAACTAATCAGTTGGATCGAACTGAAGATCGAACTGAAGTGACTTACGATATTAGTGCGAAAGATTTGTGGCAACGACTTAAAAAACAACATAAAACTTTTGTTGTTTTTTCTGATAACCTATTAGGTACTTATGGTGTAGCTAGACGTGGTTCAACTAAGCGGCTAGTTCCGTGGTACAAAATTAATTCTGATAATAAGTCGGTACAAGATTACATAATTCTTCCTTCTGGACGAGCCATTACTGCAGACATAAATTATTTAAAACTGTCTAAAACAAAGTTAGTAAGTGGAGCCAAGATAGCTGAGTTACAACCAACACTATTTACAAAGATTTTAATAGTACCAGAAAAATATAAAAAGTTTGAATCCCGGATTCGTTCTAATTATTTATCTGAATTTCTGTTTCAATTGAATACTGATTTTAAAGATTGGCGTCATAGAGAACATACTCCAAAATTCACCCGTAAAAATTTAAAAATAAAGATAGTTTATGCTAAAAACGGACAAAATTATTTTACTTATAATCCTAACTCTGGCGATAATTTATCATCTAATATGGTTAGAGATCCAATCATAAGACTATTTGATAACTATCAGAATAGCCTTAGTTATGGCAACCTATTTACTTTGAATGGAGGTTTCTTCTTTTTTAATAAGCATGTTGGCCAAGCCTATGATCAAATAAAACCGCAACTTATTGAAAGTAGAATGGGAAGTACTATAAATTATGTAACCTCTATCTATACGCAAAAGGCACAACTTGTTCAACAAACTCAAAAAGATGTAAGTATGACATTAACTCAATTGATCCTGTTTAGTGTTATTTCTTTTGTTTTGCTTTCTGTGTTAATAAGTCAATATTATATGTTACGTGAAAGAGAAATTATAGTTAAGCGTTTAATGGGCTATCCAATTTATAAGATTATTTTTAACTTTATAATTTTTATTGTTAGTATTTTTGTAATCTCTAGTATAATTTCTGTTTATCTAGCACATGCAATAGATTGGTTAAGCCTGGTAATATCAGGGTTACTTTGTGTTGCAGCTATAGCATTATCATTTATTATAATTATATATGATATACATAATAGAAATAGAACAATGGGGAGTGATTCGTGAATGATAATTGTAAAAGAAGTATCAAAATATTATAATAACACACCAGTGCTGCAAAACATCAATTTAGAAATACCACAGGGTTCTTTTTGTAGTATTTCGGGGGAAAGTGGGGCTGGAAAAACAACATTTTTAAAAATTGTTGCTGGAATAGAAAAGCCCACTTCTGGACAGATTATTTTAGATAATATCGAATTAAGAAAAATTAGTTATCCAGATTTATGGGGAAAGCGCTTCTCGTTTGTATTTCAAAATTATTTTTTGCTAGACGATAAAACTGTTAAGGATAACTTAAAGTTAGCAAAAAGAAAAATCAGTGAAAACGAAATGCTAAAAGTGTTATCTCGTGTTGGTTTGCAATCAGAATTATTAAATCAATCAGTATTTAAATTAAGTGGCGGTGAAAAGCAAAGAGTGGGTATTGCGAGAGCAATTATTAAGCCGTTTGATGTACTTATTGCTGATGAACCGACAGGCAATCTTGATTACCAAAATGCTCAAGCCGTGACTAAAATTTTTAAAGATATACAATCATATAATAAAACAATTATAGTGGTTTCACATGACGATAATTTTCAAAAAGTTGCAGATCAAAAACTCTATCTTAAAGATTATAAATTAATATCTGAATGAAACACTTATTGTTTTGCCAAATATATTGTAGAATATAAAAATAAGTATTAGGTATTTACGTGGCTAAAAGAGTCTATGCCATGCGTTAGAATTAGCGCTGGCGTTTACCTCATTTTATTATTATCTTGTTGACTTATATCGACAATCATAAGTAAATAAAAAGACCGTTCCAACATAATTTTGACAGATTATATTGGGACGGCCTTTTTGATTAAAGCATAATTTGCCAACCGCTCTCAAAACAATTTGATTTGAATTTAAGCTAACAAATGTGCAGTATTCTAAATGATAGCGGTCCTTTAGTTTTGGGGTTAATCTTACTTAAAAAATCAATCTTGCAATCTTGGCATCTCATTCTTAGTGATATAGTCAATAACCTTGACATACTGACCCTTGTGGTGGATTACTATGTATTGCCGACTTGGATCATTTCCACCAACATATTTTATCTTATACGGCAATTTTTTGCCCGACTTGTCAATCGCCTGTACATTGTAATATTTTTGCGTATGCTTAGGCACCTTGGCATAATCAGTTTCCATCTTAATCATTGGATTAAGATAGTCAGTGTATTGGTTATGAATTAGTAACAGGGCAGCACATAAAATAGTAACAATAATAATAATTGTAAGACCTAATTTTTTCATTTGTATACCTCTTTGTTGGTAATCGTTATTTTCTTATTGGCAATTTTAATTACATAGTCACATTGCTGCCAAACTGCTGGGTCATGCGTTGCAATTACCACTGTTGCAGTTGGATCAAATCCAGTCAGCAGGGTCTTTAAGACTATCTTACCATTATCTGCATCAAGTGAACCAGTTGGTTCATCAGCGAAAAGCTCTTTCGGCTCTTTTAAAATTACTCGCGCTAACGCTGCCCGTTGCTGTTCTCCACCACTTAGCGTGTAAATTTTTTGCTTCAATGGTATATTGGCCAACCCAACCTGACTTAAAGCAGCCTTCATTTTGGCATCGGCCTCTGTTTTAGCCAATTTTTGATTGGCTAATCCAAGGCGCAAATTCTGTCTAACCGTTTCTGTATCAATTAAAGCAAAGTTTTGAAAAACGAACCCGCAATCTTCACGATACAGTTTTCGTTGATTTTTAGCATTAACAAGCAAATCGTCAATAAATACTTTACCCGCTGTCGGCTCCTCTAACCCACTTAAAACATTAAGAAAAGTTGTTTTGCCAGCACCACTATTGCCCACTATGGCATAACTTTTGCCTGTTTCGAGGTTGCAGTTAATGTTTTCGAATATAGTTTTTTCTTTAAATTTTTTGGTAAGATGTTCTACTTTAATCATTTTATGACTCCTAATTCCCGTGATTAAGGGTAATCAATAAATTGTGCTGCGCACGCCAATAAGTTAATAAGATAACGCCGGCCTCTAGTAACAGGTAAACGTAGACAACCGGCATTAAGGATAGGTAGTGCAACCTGGTTAAACTTAGGGCAGTTACCAAGAAGTCTAGTCCTAAGTTAGTTAGCAAGAAGCTTCCCATCAAATGAGCATTCGACCTACCAAACACTCGATAAATTGCTATCTTGCGCCGCTGACTCTGCAAAAAGGTTGTACTAACAAACACAATGATAAAGATCAGCTGCAGTAGCGATAACATAGTTGTAATGGTTAAAATGAGCAATTGTCGATTGACATTTCTCTGATATTCAGCTATTCTTGCTCGTTTACTTGTAATACCAATAACATACGGCATTAGACCCAGTTGCTTAACTCTTTTTCTAAGAAGCTTTAAATTAGAAAACTGGATTGTTCCTTGACTAATGGTTGATGAATAAAAAGAATCAGATAAAAACTTGTTGTTCACAACTATAATCAAGGGGTTCATCGAGAGCGATGACGTAATTTCGTAACCAACTGTGTAATTAAAAATATTCTGTCCGTTGGCGATAGGTACAACTTGAATAGCTGGTAGCTTTTTTTTCTGCTTTTGATAGTAATTAGGTAAAGTCTGTTGAAATTTAAGGAAGTTTCTTAGCTGCTTCTTAGCCTGTTTTACTTGGTCTAACCGGTTATATGGGATTAATAGTAAAACTTTGTTAGCAGTAAGCCTAGTAGGATTAAAATTAAGCTCACTATTCTTAATAAAATTACTATTGGCAATAATCACATTGCCATTTTCAGGCTCAGTATCACGCATTGCTGGGTGAAATTGTTGCGAATTCTGGGCAACAATTGTTCCAGGTGACTGCACTACTAACTGGTGAGCCATTTTGTCCATTTTTTTATCTTCATACTTGTCATTAATATTCCAATATCGCTGAAGTGAATAAGTATTTTTTTGCCTTTGCCATTTTTTAATTATATTAGTATCTCTAATATAAATTTTATTGTGATTAGTTAAAGAAATAGTGTTAATCATAATCAAAGCCAGCAGAAGTATCTTTAAAACATAGCCAATTAGTAAGAAAATATATGTTGTTTCTGCTCCCTTAATTGCCTGATAAGGATCAATCAACGCTAAAACTACATAAGATATAGTATTCAAAACCAAAAAGCTCAAAAAGACAACTGATAGTAAAACTAAAGCATAGGGCAAAAAGAAACGCCAGCCGCTGATTGTAAAGGTAGTTAGCCCCCAGATAATCATCACTAACATAATTACCCCCAGAGCTCCAATTAACATAGGAGATTCATCTTTCAAATCGTTCTTAATTATCTGCCAGTCGCTTAAGCCATTAATCTTCATAATTGCATAAGCTTTAAAGCGAAAAACTTTCTCTAGTACCATCACAATAAATAAAGTGCCAATAATTCCAATCAAGACAATTAAATCAAATTTTGAAAAATTATCTACAACTATTTGCCCCAAACTTTTTACTGATAAGGAATTATCTATAACCTCCGTCTTTAATCCAAGGGTATGGAATTTTGACAATATTTGGCCTAAAGCTTCATTTTTGGCATTAGTGCAATATAGGCCATTAATTTCTTCTAAATTTAGCTCGGTATTCGTCAATTTTTTAATAGCTTCAGCTTGATAAAGTGAATAGTCATTAATTGGAGTCCCAAAATTGTAAACTACCTTGCTTTGTTGCCCGTTAAACTTATTAATGCGTAACTTAACTAAAGAACTATTTTCAGCTTGAGCTACTTGCTTCAACTTAGTAAAAATTGTCTTTTTTTTGACCTTTTTAGTGTACTGTTTGCTAGTTAATTGTTTCTGCCATTTGGCAATTACTTTTGGGTTCCAACTAGTAATGTTTATAATGGTATTGTTTTCTGGGATTGAATTATTATCATACTCACGAATAAAGCCTGCAAATAAGGCAAGCACGACAACCGTGATTAGAGAATAAAAAACAATTTTTGTTTTCCGCAGCATCTTTAAACCTCATGTTATTAAAAAACTCACGAGTAAAGTCGTGAGTTTAATTATTTTTATTATTAATTAAAATTAGCTTATATCATAATAAGCAGCATTTCCGTGTGGAGCTTTAGGAGCAGACGCTCTTGACTGAACACCCTTTGGTTTCCAATCACTACTTACAAGTTGAAGCAAGAGCAGGGAGACTAGTCATGCCAAGTGTAGCAATTGTAGCTACACCAGCAACAATTTTCTTTAAATTTTTCATAATATTCCTCCTAAATAAGATTATTATCTGTTATACCATTATTCATAATTACTATAATAATTGAATGAAACAGACGATCCATATTACTACCTCACAACTATAAAAATTAATTTTTATATGGTTATAATAACTCGTTTTTTAAAAATAAATGCAAAAGTGGTATAAATGCTACTTTTATAGCAAATATGCCAGTTTTATTAGTAAAATTGACTACAAGTTACTTATTTTCTATCAGAAAGTCTTTAAGTTCATTACTGTATTCAGTCATGCCTGCCAAAGCTATATTTCGGATAACGTCATGGCACTGATCTAAGTAATGTTCTTCTGATTTTTCTTGGTATTGTAATAGGCCTTTAAAGAAAAGCAATAAAGTTTTATAAAAGTATATTTCCGGTATAGTAGCAATTTCTTCGGCACTATTGATATAAAAATCTACTTCTTGGTAGCGCTTTTCCTTAATGCAAAAAATCAAAATATTAATTATTATTCCCAAAATGTTTTTTTGAATAGAAATTGAATTATTGTTTTTAAATTGCGTAACTGCACGTTTACTGATGATTAAATTTTCGTCTAAATTATAAAAAGATATACAATTGCAATAAAGTTTAAGGGTATCAGCATCAAAAACATCGGCAACAAAGATTCGGTTTTTCATGTTTTCTAAGGTAGCCGCATCAATACTAGAATAGTCATCATCAATGATCGCTATGTAAATATTAAGCAGCATTAAATGTTCTTCTTTATTCGGCAAATCTCCCTTAGCAATCTGATTATAAAGCTTGAGCAAATCAGCCCTTTTCCCGTTATAATAGGCCTTATTAGCGGCTAAACGTAATGCTCGATCTTCTGAGCTTATTAAGCGATCATGTGGATTTAACTTCTCAAAAAATTCTATTACCGAAATTTTATTTGCATGCAACAGGTTAATCAGATCATCTGCGGAGATGCGGTTCAGTCCTTTTTCCACACGCGCATAAAAAGACGGGCTAAGTACATTTTTTGCCCAAGCCTTTTTAGTTGCAGCGTGCATTAAGCGATATTTTTTTAATAGTTCACCAATTTCCATTATTAACTCCTTTAGCCTAATTTCTTTTACACTTTTTTATTGTGGAATTGATTTATAATAATTGCAATCCTAATTGAAAATTATTAAGCAAAACTATTATTATGTTAAATAATTAATTGAATTGCTTATTTAGTGCCAAAATGCCGGGGGTAAATACTAAATGACCCCAACTGCAAAACATGTTAGATTAGATCCGTGAAGATGATGTGGCAATTGTAACCGAACTTGATCGCTTAGGGTGCAATAAGCAAGACTTAACTAAGATTATGGGTGCAATCAAAACAAAGGGGGTAACTCGCTAAACAATGTTTGGCTTAAAGCCCCATCTCATAACTTGGTAAAGTTAAATTTTAGTGTTTATCTGTGTTTTGTTGAATGTGGGTCAACGAACTCGTTATGAGCTAATAAAAATATAATCATAATTTTTAGATATTGCCGCAAATGATAATGACATGTTCTTGCTCTTTTACATAGTCTGTAGCTTCACACATTTTCTTTCTTTCCTTTTTTTCAAATTCAGGAATTTAATTTTCTCTCGCCCAAGGATAATTCATTTAATGATGGTTTAATTTAACGGGCACTTTTTTGTAGGCTTAAGAACGGAAATCTTTTCTAGGTACGAAGCTGGCTATCACAATTTACCTGAATTAAGGCAGGTGATTAATGATTATCTGCATAAGGTGCAGACTAAAAGGCTTAATGCCAATTGAAGATTGCCATCAAGCCTTAGCCCAGTAATTATTAAAATTTATTAGTTCAACTTTTGGAACTTACTTTAATTGTGTCAGTTTTTTATTATCTTAAAGTTAACTTGACAATACATTCACACCGCGGTGTTTGCGGTAGCATATCGACGTTTTCGATTAAACGAACATTATAAACATCACTAAGTAAAACGAGATCTTGCGCTAGCGTAGATGGATTACAAGAAATATAAACAAAAGTTTTGGGTTTAATTTTTAGTAAAGTCTTAATTAAACTTTTGGCTAAACCTGTTCTAGGTGGATCTACGATTAGTGCATCGATTGAGACCCCATTTTGCTCTAGTTGAGGAAGAATTTTTTCAACACTACCTTGGATATAGTTGGCGTTATGTAAGTGATTTAATTCAACGTTATGGTTGGCGTCTGCAACAGCTTCTGGGATAGTTTCAATACCAATTACTTGTTTAACTTGATCAGCTGCTAAGATTCCTAAAGTTCCCACTCCACTATAAGCATCAATTAGGGTGTCCTCTGGACCTAAATCTAAAAACTTCAGAGCATGTGAGTAAAGTGTTGCGGTTTGAACTGGATTAAGCTGGAAAAAGGCTCGTGGTGAGAGAGCAAATTTTTTCGTTAAAATCTCATCAATAATTTGATTTTTACCCATTAGTTTGGTGGTTTTATTACCCCAGACCTGTGGATTGTGCCAATCCGTCTCATTTTGAAAGACACTGACAACATTTGGTAAATTAATAATTTCGGCACTTAATGCCGGTAAGTTTTTAATAAGATGACCAACGGTTACTAAAGTAACCTGTATTTCGTTAGTTGCTTGGGCTTGACGGACTACAATAGTTTTTAAACCATCTGTATGGCGGTATGGATTGGCAATTGCTACGTGAAACTTTTCTACTAGCTCTTTAATTTGGCGCTCAATTTTTTGCGTTTTTTCACTCTGGGTTGGCATAATGGGTAAGTCATATAGCTGGTGGGAATTAGGCGCAAATAAACCTAAATTAATCTGCCCATGATCTTGTTCAATTTGATATTGAGCTTTGTTACGGTAGTGCCATTGATTGGGTGCTGGAATTGTGGGCTTGACTTTATATTTGTTATAACCGCGGGGATGATATTTTTTCAAGGCTTCTAAAACATTATCCCGTTTAAATTTTAGTTGCTTTTGATAGGACAGATGGGCTAATTCTAAGCCGCCAATTGCTAAATCTACTCCCGCAGGAAAATCTACTCGATCAGGACTTTTTTCTTTGATGCGAACTAGTTCAGCCTGAATGTAATGGGGGAATTCTTTAATAATTTTGGCAACTACCACTTCATCAGGTAGTGCATTTGGAATAAAGATAATTTTTTTACGATAATAGCCAATACCTTCGCCATTAATGCCAAGTCTTTTAATCGTAATAATTACATTTTTTTCGTTAGTCATTGTTTGCTTAACTTTTTGGTTCATAATTTTTTCTTTCTACAATAAAAATATTAAGGGTTAATAACATATTCTACTCTATCGAAAAAGTTTTTAGCAAGAAACAAAGAAATTTGTTAGCATAAAAGAGAAATAATAGGAGGGTGGATAAAGATGCCGATTATTACTAAAGTTAGTAGTCAAAAAAAACCTGGTCGCTATAATATCTTCTTAGATGGTCAGTATGCTTTTTCAGCTAGTGAACGAACAATAGCTGAATTTGTACTTTTAAAAGGACAAGAATTAAGTAATGAGAAAGTTGAAGCCGTAAAACAATTTGATGCTGATGCTAAGGCAACAAGTATGGCATCAATTTTTCTAAGTTATGAACCGCGTACGGTTTATGAAGTGTTACAATATTTAAGCAAGCATGGTATTGCTGAACAGTCAGCCCAAAGTGCAGTACGAGAACTTAGTGAAATGGGCTTTTTGGATGATCGGCAATACGTAAACCTTGTATTACAACAAAATTTACGTATTGGCACTGATGGACCACTAAGTTTAGCGCGCAAGCTTGAGCAAAAGGGAATTGATCCTGAAATAATTCAGCAAGCGTTTGAGCAGGTTGATGAGGAACAGTGGCAAGAGCTAGGATTACGTGTTTTACGGTCATTGAAAAGTAAAATTGGTCAGATAGCACAAGTGGAACTTGAACGTAAGATGCGCACAAAATTGCTGAGTCATGGCTTTACTAGTGACCTTAGCGCTGAAATTGTTGCCCAAAGCAATTTACAAACAAATCAAGTAGCACAATTAGCTGCTTTAAAAAAGCAGGGGATAAAAGCCTATAAACGATTTCGAAGGTTAAATAAAAGTGAACGTGAAATTAAGATACGTAATTATCTTTATGCACATGGCTTTAGTAGTAGCGAAATTGAGTCTTTCCTGCAAGGAGAAATTATTCCACTTGATGAATTGGGAGAATATTAGGAGATTGATTATGAAAAAATTACAACCGCAGTTAACTTTTATCGGCCGCCCTTTTGCTGATCAGTTGCTAGACGAGCAACGCACTTTTACACAAGCTAATTTAGAAATGGAGCAAAATGAAGTCTTTCAGTCCTTCTTGGCTAATAATAATTTGAAGGCAAAAAGAAGTAATATGATTGTTTTTGGTCCAGAAAATTTTATGTATTGGTATGGAGTAACTGTTGCTAAAGAAATTGAAGTTCCGCAAGGGTTGCTGCGTTTTGTTTTACCTGAGACGCAAGTAGCAATTAAACAACAGAATAATCAAAATCTTTCATTTTTTAGTCAGCCCTTAAATGTTGTGGTAGCACAATTTTTACAAGAAGTAAGGGATGAAGGTATTCAAACTTATGAAAATCTTGGTGATAGTTCAATGCCATATATAGTGCAAGATTTAAATTTAAATACTAAACAATTAACCCAAATGTTGTATCTTGAGGCTGATAATTAAAAGCTAATGTTGGTTAGGGTCAATAGAAAGATTGTCATATTCAACATAAGCACCTAAACATGTTGATAAAAGCATAATCAAGAAAACAAAGCCGACAGATTTGCCAACTATTTGATCTAAAGTTAGAAAATGTCTAACCACAAAAGTTGCCGCAAAACATAAAATAAAATCAAGTATGACGTTTGCCACTAGGAGTACATATCGCCGCCTAATACTGAAAAAGCGTAGCAGTTGCTTAAGAATGCCATCATTAACTTCTACAGCCAATAGATCGACAGGTCGCTGAATAGTTGCTTTAATGGCAAACATAATAAAAGCACCAACTATTGCTCCAATGACCGTTCTAAATAAATCAGCCGAGTGTAAAACGAGTGCATCATAGCCGATGCCAATAATTGTGAGGCTACACAAATAGGGAATTAATAGTAAAAAGGTGAAGACAAGTAAGACGTGACTTTTTTTCATAGATTAAACCTCATTTCTTACGTGTATTTTAACATATTAGCGTGGTACATGATATAATGTGACTACTTGAATTGTTATTTTAAGAAAGAGAGAAAAAACATGGCTAGCGACCCCGAAAAGGGTAATTTATTTCGACGTTTCAAAAATAAATTATCCCCTTCAAGTGATGAAGAAACAAAAGAGCATTTAATAAAAGAAATAAAAGCTTTACATGAATGCAGTGAGATTAATGATAGCGAATTTTCTATGTTAACTGCCGTTTTGGATTTTCAAAGCAGAATGGTTCGTGAGGTAATGGTTCCACGAATTGATGCTTTTATGGTTGATTGCGGCGAAAGTTTTCAAGATAATCTTGATGAAATTTTACGCGAGCCATATTCACGCATTCCGGTTTATAAAAAGGATAAGGATAAAATTGTTGGGGTGATTCATATTCGAACAGTTTTACGTAAAGCGCGTGAAAAGGGCTTTGATAAGTTGGATTATGCTGACGTAATGAATCCACCTTTGTTTGCACCAGAAACAACAGATTTGAGTGAATTATTAGTTGAAATGCAACAAAGTCAGCAACAACTTGCTATTTTAACGGACGAGTATGGTGGCGTAGTTGGATTAGCTACAATTGAAGACTTAATTGAAGAAATAGTTGGCAATATTGATGATGAGGTTGATCGCGCTGAAGTATTATTTCAGCAAATTGCATCTAATAAGTACGTCATTTATGGCAAAATGTCACTTGATGAATTTAATGAGCAATTTGGAACAAATTTAGAAATGGAAAATGTTGATACAATTGCTGGCTTTGTTATCACCAAATTGGGGATTATTCCTGCTAAAGGTGAAAAACTATCAGTTAAACTTGATAATGGTATGATTTTGACCACTAGAAGAATGATGCGTTCGAGGTTAGCGACCGTTCTTTTGACCATACCAGAAAAAGAAGTACAAAAAGCAAAAAAGGAAGAAGAGCAGAGTAATTAATGAGTGAGGGACTTTTAGATAAAGTACAAAAAAGAAGAACATTTGCTATTATTTCACACCCTGATGCAGGTAAAACGACAATTACAGAGCAAATGCTTCTTTTTGGAGGAGTAATTCGTAATGCTGGTACCGTTAAAGCACGAAAAACGGGCCACTATGCGACTAGTGATTGGATGGAAATCGAAAAGCAACGTGGTATTTCTGTTACTAGTTCTGTGATGCAATTTGAGTATCAAGGAAAAAGGATAAATATTCTCGATACTCCGGGACATGAAGATTTTTCAGAAGATACCTATCGGACCTTAATGGCAGTTGACTCTGCCGTTATGGTAATTGATTCGGCTAAGGGAATTGAACCTCAAACCAAAAAATTGTTTAAAGTCGTCAAGCAACGCGGCATTCCAATTTTTACTTTTATGAATAAGCTTGATCGCGATGGGCGCCCACCGCTCGACTTGATTGCTGAATTAGAAGACTTGTTAGGAATTGAGGGGGTGGCGATGAATTGGCCAATTGGCTCCGGTCAAACACTGCAAGGATTATATGATATAGCAAACAACCAGGTTGAATTATATCATCAAGCAGGGGCAAAACAATTCATTCCGTTAAATGAAGCGGGAAATTTACCAGCCAGTGAGCCAATGAGTCAAAATCCTCAGTTTCAAGACACTTTAGGTGAAATTGAATTAATTAAAGAAGCGGGAAATACTTTTGATCTTACTAAGATTATGGCTGGTGACCAGACCCCAGTATTTTTTGGCTCAGCCTTAACTAATTTTGGCGTGGAAACTTTTTTAAAGGGTTTTGTTAAATTAGCACCTGCCCCTGCAAGCCATGTGGTTAATCAGGATGAACGCTTGGAGGCAGATGATGCAGAATTTTCTGGCTTTGTATTTAAAATTCAAGCAAATATGAATCCACAGCATCGTGATCGAATAGCCTTTGTTAGAATCGGTAGTGGTGAGTTCAAAAAGGGACTCGATGTAACTTTAGCGCGAACTGATAAGCCAATTAGATTAAATAATGCGACTGAATTTATGTCTAGTGAGCGAGTTCAAGTTTCTGATGCTGTCGCTGGCGATATTGTTGGCTTATATGATACGGGTAATTTTCAAATTGGTGACAGTATTTATGCTGGTAAACGCAAGATAACGTATCCTACCTTGCCAGAATTTACGCCAGAATTGTTTGTGCGTGTTACGGCTAAAAATGTGATGAAACAGAAATCCTTTCATAAAGGAATGAACCAGTTGGTTCAAGAAGGGGCAATCCAGCTTTATCGTAATTACCAAACAGATGATTATATTTTAGGTGCAGTTGGTCAGTTACAATTTGAAGTTTTTAAATTTAGAATGAAGAATGAGTACAATTCTGAGATTGAAATGACTAATATTGGTCATCGTGTAGCTAGATGGATTGATCCTAGTCAATTGGATCCAGCAATGTCAAGTAGTCGTAACTTGCTTGTAAAGGATCGTTATGATCAACCTTTGTTTTTATTTGAAAATCAGTTTGCTGAAAGATTTTTCCAAGATAAATATCCAGATGTTAAATTGACTGAAAAATTATAGGTAAAAAGAACTTTCCTTGAAGTTAGAATGTTTTCATAAATCAACACTTTACAGTATGTAAAAAAATAAAAGTCTGGGAAAAACTATTTTCCCAGACCACCAAAAAGGGTTTGAACATTTATGTTCAAACCCTTTTTATATTAGTTTAAAGAGCTAGCTTCTTTTTAGACTCTTATTTATCAAAGTGAATTTCCATTACTCTTTGATTTTTATCAGATATCAATGTATATGCTGGGGCTTCTTCTTTAATTAGTCGCTCAATGATAAAATCAATTTCTTCTTTACGAACACGTCGGTTGTGGTTTTCCAAAACAATTTCGATTGCATCGTCACTTTCAGTATAGATAACAGAGGTATTGCCTAGGGAATAAACCTTGACATAATTGACGTTAGTTGTATTTAGTTGACTATGAACTAATTCACGATAACTATTGGTCACATCTATCAAATGCATGCTATTCACCCATTTCTTCTATTTTCACTATTTCCTTACTTTATTATAACGCTAATTTTTACTTTTTTCTTCTTTAATATTTAATAAAAATATTATTTTTATTCACTAATGACTATTTTTTGATTATCAACCTTGGCAAGTAATTTTTTAGCTGCTGGATGATCAAGTTTAAAATCTGCTACTTTATCTTCAATTTCTTCTTGAATTATTCTTCTAAGTGGGCGTGCACCCATTGCTGGATTATATCCTTCTTGAACTAATTGTTCCTTAGCTTCGTCTGTAACGGTAATATTAATTCCTTGGTTTTTGACCATACCGTTAACTTCATCAAGCATTAAATTGACAATTTTAATTAAATCTTTAGTTGATAATTCGTTAAATTCAATTACATCGTCTAAGCGGTTTAAAAATTCAGGTTTAAAGAATTCACTCATTGAATTACGGACAGAATCGGTTTTTTTGTCTGCGGTTTCAGCAGCAAAGCCTACACTGGCACGTTTAATTCCTTGACCTGCATTTGAAGTCATAATGATAATTGTATCCTTAAATGAAACTTGGCGTCCTTGTGAGTCAGTCAAGCGACCATCATCTAAAATTTGTAAGAATAAATTCATTACAGATGGATCAGCCTTTTCAATTTCATCTAGCAAGATCAAACTGTATGGATTACGTCGAACTTGTTCAGTTAATTGACCAGCTTCTTCATAGCCAACATAACCCGGTGCAGAACCAATTAATTTAGAAACTGAATAGGATTCCATAAATTCTGACATATCAAATCTAATCATGGCATTTTCTGAACCAAACATTTGCTTAGCTAATTGCTTGGCTAGCTCTGTTTTACCAACTCCAGTTGGCCCAACGAAAAGAAATGAGCCAATTGGACGACCCGATTTGTTAAAGCCAATTCGGTTACGGCGAATAGCTCGCGCCAACTTATCAACAGCTTCATCTTGGCCAATAACATGTGACTTCAGATTTGTAGCCAAGTTTTGCAATTGATTTTCTTCTTGCTTTTGTAATTCACCTACCGGGATACCTGTTTTTTCTTCTACAATTTTATCCATTATTTTATTTGTAATAATAGGTGACTTATCCGGATCAACGTTTTGATTTTTCATTTTATTATATTTTTCAATTTGATCACGGTAATAAGCGGCTTTTTCATAGTCTTCGTTTTTAAGCGATTCCTGTTTAAGTTGTTGTGCAGCTTCAATGCGCTCTTTAATTTTATCCTTGTCTACATAAGGGATTGTTAGATTCATACGCGAACCAGCTTCATCAAGTAGGTCAATTGCTTTATCTGGTAAAAAGCGATCTTGAATATAGCGTTCAGATAGTTCAGCTGCAGCCTGAATAGCATCATCTGTATATTGTACATGATGATAATCTTCATAACGTTTTTTAATTCCTTGTAGAATGCGAATTGTTTCTTTAACAGAAGGTTCTTTTACGTCAACTGGTTGAAATCTTCGAGCTAAGGCTGAATCTTTCTCAATTTCACGATATTCTTTGAGAGTAGTTGCTCCCACTAATTGTAGATCACCACGGGCAAGGGCCGGTTTAATAATATTACCAGCGTCCATTCCTCCTTCAGCGTTTCCTGCACCAACAATTTCATGAATTTCATCAATAAAAAGAATAATGTCATCTTGATTTTGTAATTCATTAATCAGTTGTTGCATACGTTGTTCAAATTGTCCACGAATTCCGGTCCCTTGAACTAAAGAAACCACATTTAATGAAACAATTCTTTTGTCTTGTAATTTAGCTGGGACAGATCCGTCAACAATTTGTTGAGCTAATCCTTCAACTACTGCAGTTTTACCTACACCAGCCTCGCCAATTAAGACAGGGTTATTTTTAGTTCTTCTATTTAGAATTTCAATTACACGAGCGATTTCTTGGTCACGACCAATCACTGGATCGATTTTACCCTTTCGAGCTAAGTCAGTTAAATCAGTTCCATACTGATCTAAAAGTGACCGCTTACCGCTATTATTGCCAACTGAAGTCCCACCATTATTATTCATTTGTGAATCATTGGCATTACCACCATTATTGAATGGATTATTAAAATCACCGAAAAAGCTATTATTGTTATTGCTCATATTAATATTTCCTTGTTGTTCAAGTTCTTGATAACATTGACCACATAAATTGATTTCGCGACTTTCACCATTTACCTGAGCAAAGAGGTGAATGGAAGCAGGTCGTTTATGACAGTTTTGACAAAGCAATTATATTACCGCCTTTCGCTTTGATTCATCTTTTTCTAAATTATATAATTAGCACTCTTAATAATCAAGTGCTAAACATAAAAGCTTGGTGGTTGTATGTAGGCACAATATGTTAAAATGTAGATAAGCAAAGTAGTCAAAAATTTGCTAAATTTATCTAGATTATTATTAATTTGAAAGAAACGGTGGTATATTTGGATTATCAAAAAATTCTTGAGCAGTTAGCTAGCGGTGAACTTGATTCATATCAAGTTCACCCAAAAGAAGCCTTTGCTTTTCAAGCTGCTTTAAGATCTTTTGGGAAAAGACAAAATATAACTGGTAAGGCACTCCGTGGAGGTCAAATAATTTACATGCAAAAGAAGACACAAGTTTAATGATGTAAACTGTTACATTAATGTTGTCTATTTTGCAAAAAAATGATAGTCTAAGTACACGAATAGGTATTTACTACCGGTTTTATTTTTTTGAATTCAAAGGAGATATTATAATGGAAAAACGCGATTTTCATGTTATTGCAGAAACAGGTATTCATGCTCGTCCTGCTACCTTGTTAGTACAAGCTGCTTCTAAGTTTGGTTCAGACATCAACTTGGAATACAATGGCAAATCAGTTAATTTGAAGTCAATCATGGGTGTTATGTCACTTGGTGTTGGCAAAAATGCTGATGTTTCAATTAGTGCTGATGGTGATGATGAAAAGGATGCTATTGAAGCTATTTCTGAAACAATGAAAAAAGAAGGCTTAGCTGAATAATGACCAAGACATTAAAAGGAATTGCTGCAAGTGATGGTATTGCTGTAGCACCAGCTTATCTCTTGGTAGAACCGGATCTTTCATTTTCAAAGACTAATGTCAGCGATGTTGAAGGTGAACTAGCTCGCTATCACGAAGCAATTAAAGTTTCAACTGCTGAAGTTGAAAAGATTCGTGATAGTGCTAAAACAAGCTTGGGAGAAGAAGAAGCACAAGTTTTCGAAGCTCACTTGATGATTTTAAATGATCCTGAATTTACTGGTGCAATTGAAACCGAAATTAAGGAACAAAAAATTAATAGTGAAGCTGCACTTGATGAAACTGCCCAAAAATTTATTACAATTTTTGAAGGTATGACTGATAACGAATATATGCAGCAACGTGCTGCCGATGTTCGTGATGTTTCTAAGCGAATTATGGCTCACTTATTAGGAAAAGAATTACCTAATCCGGCAACGATTGACCATGAAGTGGTTGTCGTAGCTCATGATTTGACGCCAAGTGATACTGCTCAACTAAATAAGAACTTTGTTAAAGGTTTCGTCACTGATATTGGTGGGCGGACGGCGCACTCAGCAATTATGGCTCGTTCGCTTGAATTGCCAGCTGTTGTTGGTACTGAATCAATCACTGCTGATGTTGAAAATGGTCAAAATATAGCTGTTGATGGATTAAATGGTGATGTAGTAATTGAACCAGATGCTGACCAAATAGCAACTTATCAGCAAAAAAGTGAAGCATTCTTGGCGCAAAAAGCTGAATGGGAAAAACTGAAAAATGAACCATCAGTTACTGCTGATAACAAGAAGTTTATTATTGCTGCTAACATTGGTACACCTAATGACATGCAAGGTGTGAATGATAACGGTGCTGAAGCTATTGGACTATATCGTACTGAATTTTTATATATGGATTCGAAAAATTTTCCAACTGAAGAAGAACAATTCGAAGCCTATAAAGAAGTTATCGAAGGTATGAATGGTAAGCAAGTTATTATTAGAACCATGGATATTGGTGGTGATAAGCACCTTGATTATTGGGACTTACCCGAAGAAATGAATCCATTCCTCGGTGTACGAGCAATCAGATTATCTTTACAAAATGAAGAAATTTTCAGAACACAACTACGTGCATTATTGCGGGCTTCGGCTTATGGAAAATTGGGAATTATGTTCCCAATGATTGGTACTCTGGGTGAATTGCGTAAGGCTAAGTCAATTTTAGCAACTGAAAAAGATAAATTAACAGCAGCAGGCGTTAAAGTTGGTTCCGATTTACAAGTCGGAATGATGATTGAAATACCAGCTGCGGCGGTAATGGCTGATCAATTTGCTAAAGAAGTTGATTTCTTCTCAATTGGTACCAATGATTTAATTCAATATTCGATGGCTGCTGATCGTGGTAATGATAATGTTTCTTATTTGTATCAACCAGCTAATCCAGCCGTATTACGCTTAATTAAGCACACTATAGATGCTGCCCATGAAAATAATATATGGTGTGGTATGTGTGGTGAAGCTGCTGGTGATAATATCATGTTCCCAATTTTACTTTCAATGGGACTTGATGAGTATTCAATGAGTGCAACATCTATTTTACGAATTAGAAGTTTAATGAAGAAGCTGAATACTGAAGATATTAAAGATTTGGCCAATCAGGCGTGTTTTGTATCGGAAACTGCTGAAGACAATGAGAAGTTAGTCAATGACTTAATGTCAAAGTTAACTAATTAAATAAAAAATGTAAAAGAGTATTAATGTCACTAATACTCTTTTATTATATCTTAAAACTTTCTTAATTAAAAAGTCACGGATTATTCATCTTTGTAATTTAATATAAAGATATGGTTAGTATACAAGATATTACTTACAAAAAAGAAGTGTTATGTTATACTAAAGAGGTAAAAGAAATCGTATTGTTCAAAGGAGCGTGAAATATATGGTGAATTTATATATATCTCCGAGTTGTACCTCGTGTCGTAAAGCAAAGGCTTGGTTGAAAAAACATGATATTGCTTTTAAAGAAAGAAATATTTTTTCAGAGCCACTTACAAAAGAGGAACTTATTCAAATATTACGAATGACTGAGAATGGTACCGAAGAAATTATCTCTACACGTTCAAGAGCTTTTCAACAGTTAAAGATTAATCTTGATGATTTATCAATCGATCAGTTACTTAATTTAGTTGAAAAAAATCCTAGTTTGTTAAGACGTCCGATTATTATGGATGATCGTCGCTTACAGGTTGGTTATAATGAAGATGAAATTAGGCGGTTTTTACCGCGTAAAGTTCGTCGGCTCGAACTTGAAGAAATGCAAAAAATCGCTGACATATAATTAATGTAAAAATTTAAATAAAAGCGTTGGTATTTAAACTAACGCTTTTATTTTAGTTACAAAATAAGCTACAATAGATAAAAGGATTCGATGGAGGTGAGAATTCATGCAAGTAAAACGTATTAATGAAAACACGATCCGAGTACGAATAGATAAAAATGAATTGTCCAAGCGTGGGCTTAAGGTATTAGATTTATTAGGGGATAAAAATAAAATTCAGCAATTCTTTTATTCAATTTTAGAAGAAATTGATAATGACCATTCATTTAGTCAAGATGCCCCGGTCACTTTTCAAGTAATGCCCAATAATGGCGGCTTAGATTTATTAATAACAAAAGTGACAAAGCAAGATCGTGCAGAGTTGTCACAATTATTTGATAGTGATTTAAAAAATGATAATCCGGTCTTAAATAAAGCTTTTGAAGATTTAGAATCAGATGATGTAGATACTGCTGATGACGACGATGAAAATGATTTTACTGATGAACAGCGACAAGAAGATGATGAAAATTCGCCTTTATCAGAATTAGCTAGTTCACTTAAACCAAAAATTAAAAAGTCAGATCAGCAATTACATAAGCGGCAAGCTTATAGCTTTAGTGATCTTAATCAGGTAACTGAACTAGCAGAAAGCTTGCCAGAACAAATGCTTCTTTCGAGTCTTTATTTTGAGCGCGAGCTGTTTTATTTGGATTTAGCTTTTAAAGATAATGATTTTAATGAATTGAGGCCAGCAGAAGTTTGGTCAATTGCAAATGAATATGGTGTTCAGGTACGTCCTAATAAAATGGCACGTATTAGAACAACAGGTAAATGTTTAATTAAGCAAGATGCACTTGAAGTTTTAAAAAATTATTTCAGTCATAATGAAAGTAGAGGAGGTTAAGGTAAACTTAACCTTTTTTTGCGTACATAATCTTGGGTGATTTTTTTGTATGCAGCTTTGTTAAACAATCAGTTAGTATTGGCGGTGACTGAGGCACAAAGTCAGTCAAAAATGTTAGCTAAAAATAATTATATTTGTCCGCAGTGTATGCAAAGAGTTAAATTGATAATTAAAGAAAAATCGGCTTACTTTAAGCATTTTCCTAGTAATAATAATTTAAGCGGGGAAAAAGAAGAACATGCCTTAAGTAAGGCTATATTAAAAAATGCACTTTTAGAGGCAAAGTTTAATGCACAAACAGAAACTAGTTTGGCTAACGGGCAATTACGAGCTGATATTTTGGTGAATTCAAAACTGGCCTTTGAAATTCAGTGTGCACCATTGAGTAAATTAGAGTTTACAAAAAGGCATAATTTATATAAAAATATTGGTGTTGCAGATATTTGGATTGTTGGTAAGCGTCATTATTTATTACAAGAAATAAAAAAGTCACAACTTATTTTTTTTCGCAAAAACAAGTTGTGGCATGACTATTATTTAGAAATTTTGCCTAAACAAAAAATACTACGGCTAAAATATAATGTTCAGCTTGAACCGATTACAAGTAAAGTTCACTATCAAATAGAGAATTTCGTTATTAGTTCTTATGGCTTAGCTAAATTATGGCATTTTAAGCCGATATTGAAACAATATTGCGTTGATCCTAGAACACAAAAAAACTATTTACAATTACAATTAACACAAAAAACTATTAAAGGTATGAAAATCGCTAATCAATTATATCAACGTAACCTTACCATTGATGAGTTACCACCAACCATATTTAGTAATTTTCGTAGAGTTAATAGTTGTAATAATGTTATTACTTTTTTACATCAAATGTAGATGATTAGTTGGTAGATATCCTGGTTCCTCGTTAAGCCGATAATCGTTTTTAAAAAGGGTGATTAATTTATCGTGAGCAACTGTTCCTTCTATTAAGATACCATTATAATTACCATTTTCATTAAAAATAATTGTTGTGGGAATATTGTGGACATTGAACTTTTTAACAAGTTCTTTATCTTGCTGAATTGAATCTTTGATATATTTATCTATCCTAGGATTATTGATACGATTAAAGTCTAGATTTAAATCTAATGTTATTTTTTTGGGTAAATCGGTAGAATAATTATTGAAATTTCTACTGATTGCCCTTTGTAAACTAATCAAATATAATCTTGCTTTTTTATTACCATATTCAAATCTTATTGCATGGTAATAGCGTAAAGCTTGATGCGAAGCAACTGTGTACTGTGGAATATCATTTACCTTTTGACCTTCTTTTTTTCTTCGTATAATATCTTCTCTAGCAACCTTAGTATTAGTTATAGGGATAAAATGGAACGAAGTATTAAGGTTGAGTTCATCGATTGCTTCTTTAATCAGAATCTCTGTGTCGTAGCAATAGATACCTATAGGATTTACAAAGAGAAAAATCTCGAACATAATCAGGTCCTCCATAATTGTCTGTGCAATTATTAATCTAACAATATCTATCCTCCGAAAAATATACTAACATGGTCATATTCTAGCACCATGCTTGAAAGCTCGCTTAATTTTTGCTTGGTTTGTATTAGCTGGGCTTTGCTTAATTGCATATTCCTTTTTTAGTAAATTTAAAACTTCGCTAATTAATGAAATTTTAGAGTTCTCGATTTCAAGTTCATAATCTTCATAACCATCAGGATAAACAGTGTCATCAAAAGTTAGCTCGCAATTTTTGGGTCCGTAAGCTAAAATTCGATGAGTTTTACTAAAAGTTTGCAAATATAATTTATAATTTTGTCCCAAATGTTCCACAAGAAAATGACCACCAGTTTTACCAAAGGTAACAGGAATGTCCTGTTGGCCGCTGTTAATCATTTCTTGTGCTTCAGTTAAAGTTAAAGTATCGGTAAGTTCAGTTGCTACATGAAAATTAGTTTGTTTAGTAATTTTACTTGGTATCTTTAAAGTTTGTTCGGCATAATTGTTAAAAATACGAATACGACAGCTTATTCGCATATTTTTAAGTGAGCCAGCTGCAGTATCAAAATAATAATTTTCTTGGTCAAAATTACTTTTTATTGTAAAATTATCGCAAAGTTGTTGATAAGTTTTTTGAGGTAGGATAATTTTAGCTTCAATTTCACTATTTTTTGCCATCTGAAGTTACTCCAATCTTTTGCCAAGTTATAATTCAGAATATTATATTTTTTAATTTAAAATTTAGCCATGAGAATGCTTACCTTAAAATTATACTCCTTAATTGCTGTATAGTCTTGCTTTGGATAGAATATAGAACGTTTCATTGATAAAAGGAATCGTTAACTATTTTGCGCTATTCTGCCCATATTAGTCAAAAAATAGGTTTGACAATGTTCGCTTTTTGTAGTTTATAAGCTAAAAGAAAGTTATTCTGATAGTATTGATATATAATTTATAAAATAATTAAATTACTAAATATCTAATAAATAAAAATATTTTTTATTAAAATTAATCTAATATAATTAATATGCACAATTCATAAAAAACTTAAATCAGCAGCAAGCTTAAAGGCGTGAAATTGCTATCATCAGTTTTGTGTTAAAATATAGATGCTGTTTAAGAAGGGGATTATTTCTATGAATATTGATTGGGAAAATTTTTTATGGCCTTATGATGAGGCTGTGCGTGAGTTAAAAATAAAATTTCGTTCCCTTAGACAGAGTTTTTTAACTGAAAGAGAACATTCGCCAATAGAATTTGTAGTTGGTCGTGTAAAATCGGTTGATTCTATTAAAGAAAAAATGCAACGGCGTGTTATTAGTCCAGAAGTAATTGAAACGGACATGCAGGACATTGCTGGTATTAGGATTGTTTGTCAGTTTGTTGACGATATCTATAAAGTTGTAGATCTGATTCATGCACGTGATGATATGGAAGTAGTTGAAGAAAGAGATTATGTCAAAAACGCTAAGTCATCTGGTTATCGTTCATATCATATGGTGATTTCTTACACCATTTATTTACCGGAAGGATCAAAAAAATTACTTGCTGAAATACAAATTAGAACATTAGCAATGAATTTTTGGGCAACCGTTGAACATACCTTGAACTACAAATATCAAGGTTCATATCCAAAAGACATTTCTAAACGGTTAAAGTCGACTGCGGAAACAGCTTATAAGCTTGATGAAGAGATGTCGCTCATTAAAGATGAGGTACAAGAAGCGCAAAAAGTTTTTACCAAGAATAAAGGTAAGGAAAATTAATGAGGATAGCAATTGCCCACAATAATAATGATGAAACTTTACAGGTGGTAGCAAGACTTAAGTCACTTCTTGCTACTAAAAGCGATGTGGTTTTTGATGCAAAGTATCCTGATGTGGTTATAACAGTTGGCGGAGATGGGACTTTAATTAATGCTTTTCATCGCTATGAAAGCCAAATTAGCTCAATTAGATTTATCGGTATTCATACGGGTCATTTAGGCTTTTATACAGATTGGCGAAGTGTCGATGTTGATAAGATGGTAGATGCACTTTTTTTGCGTGAACCCGAATCTGCTAAGTATCCCCTACTTGAAGTAGAACTAGTCACAGAAGCCGGGGATACCAAACATTATTTAGCCTTGAATGAGTCAGCTGTTAAACGAATATCGCATACCTTGGAGGCTAATATTTATATTGACGATCAACTTTTTGAAAACTTTCGTGGTGATGGTTTGTGTATTTCAACGCCAACAGGGTCTACTGGGTATAACAAATCGTTAGGTGGAGCGGTTATTCACCCACAACTTAAGGCTTTACAAATGGCAGAAATTGCTTCGATTAATAATCGGGTTTTTAGAACATTATCTTCCCCAATAGTCATTGCTCCTGAGCAATGGATTACGATTGTACCTAAAGCTGATCATTTTGTAATGACAATTGATGGTAGTCAAATTAATGTGCGCAATGCTAAGAAAATTAATTATCGTATTTCTAATAAAGTGATTAGATTTGATCGCTTTGGGCATACATATTTTTGGACGCGGGTTCAAAATGCCTTTATTGGTGATAAAGATGACGATTTTTAAAGTAATGGTCGCAACAGATAAGCCCATATCTTTGGGTTCATTTTTAGAAAAAAGTGGCTTTTCAAAGCAAGCAATTAATAATGCCAAGAACTTAGGGGGTTGGCTATTAGTTAATCACAAAAAGCGTTATACAAATTATCTGGTTCGTTCTGGGGATGAAGTTATTTTTATACCTAGTAAAGAACCCGCTAATTTGTGGTTAAAACCATCGAATAAGCCATTGAATATTATTAAGGAAACTGAAAACTACTTAGTAATTAATAAGCCAGCTAGCTTACTGTCAATACCATCTCGCTATGATGATAATGCTATTGTTAACCGAGTCCTAGGTTACTTTGCTAGAAATAAGTTAACCGAAGTAAAGCCACATATAATTACTAGACTTGATCGTGATACTTCGGGTTTGGTACTTGTAGGTAAGAATGCGATTGCTCATGGTCGTTTTAGCAAAATTAGTAAAGCTGATTTTGTCAAAAAATATCATGCAATTGTTCATGGTAATTTTAGCCAAAATAAACTAGAGGGTATGATTGATTTGCCAATCGGTCGTATGAATAAATCTATTAAGCGAACCATTGATGTAAAAGGCAAAGAGGCAGTAACCGCTTATCGGGTTATTGACCAAATTCGAGACATGAGTTTAGTAGAACTTCGTCTCTATACAGGGCGAACACATCAAATTCGACTTCATATGCAAGCAATTGGTCATCCTTTATATGGGGATCAATTATATGGTATTAAGGATGAGTTTAAGCGGCAAGCATTAAATTGTTTTTACTTAGCTTTTCCAGATCCTTTTGCAAAAAATGAATTAGTTAAAGTAGAAGTTGCAGATGCGGCGGATATGCAAAAATTGTGGCAGAAACGCAAATTTTTATCTCTAACATAAAAAAACGGTATTAGAACAATACCGTTTTTTTATTATTCATCGAAAAGGACACATGTTCCTTCTGGAATATAAATGTTTTTTTGAATAGGGGTCAAGCAGCCATTTTCTGCGTTACGGGTATACAGTGTAGCATTATCTGTATTTTGATTAGTTGCTACAAGCAATTTTTGGTCATTGTCCCAATTAAAATCACGAGGAAACTCACCAAAAGTTGAAATTCGTTGCTGTAATTCTAAAGTATGGTCTGCTTTCACTAAGAAAACAGTAATCGAATCGTGTCCTCGATTTGAAACATAGATAAATTTTCCGTCATTACTCATTCTGATTGCAGCAGCACCATTATGCTCTGAATAATCGGTCGGAATTGTTGAATAAGTTGCGATATTTTCGAAGGACCAGTTTTTTTCGTCTAATTTAACGACGTTAATCTTACTTGCTAGTTCACCTACAACATAAAAATACTGTCCATCAGGACTAAAGACTAAATGACGGGTACCAAATCCTGCTTCATTTTGATATTTGGCTAGATGCTTTAGCTGGTTATTTTCTAAACTATAAAAATCAACACAATCATTGCCTAAATCGCAACTAACTAAATTTTTTTGCGGTGTTTGATCAAAAAAGTGTGGATGTGGGCCATCAACTTGTTCGGGACGGGGTCCCAGGGAATCAGCAGTATGAGTAAGAGAAGCCAATAATTTTAAAGTACCATTATTGTCGTAAGAAAAGACCGCTAAGAGACCAGTATGGTAATTTGCTGAATATAAAAGTTTATTTTCTTGGTTAATGCCAATATATGCAGGTGAAGATCCAGTAGTTAAGTATGAATCCTTTTCTAGATACTTACCTTTGAGCAATTGAAAAGAACTAATTCCGCCTTGGTTACCAGCATTATTGATAGTAAAAAGTAAATCATTATCTTGGACAAAGTAAGTTGGACCACCAATCTTAATTATTTCTTTAGCTGAGCCAACTTCTGGCTGGGAATTTTCGTTAGAATTGGCTAGGGGTAATTCATAAATACCTGTCGCCTTTTTCTTAGTGTAACCGCCAATTAATAATTTCATTTGTAAGCCTCCCAAATTTAATATTCCTAAATTTAATATCCATATTAAGTATAGCATGCTAAATTGGCGGATAAGTTTATAATCAGGTAAATATTTAAAAAAATGTTAGAGTATATAGTTAGCTTTATTAATAAAAATGAAATTTATAACTAAGGGGTGGATTTGTAATGGACCAGAATATAATTCGTAAACTTTATGCTCAGAATAAAATTTCGGAAGTTTTTTTAAATTTGAAATCTGCTGATGTTGGGTTGACTTCAACAGAAGCTAATAATAGGTTAAAAAAGTATGGCTTAAATGAAATAAAAAAACCACAAGAAGAATCAGAGTGGAAATCTTTTTTAAAAAATTTTATTAGTATGATGGCCATTTTACTATGGATATCAGGTGCAATTGCCATATTAAGTGGTACTTTGGAATTAGAAATTGCTATTTGGCTAGTTAATATTATTAATGGATTATTTAGTTTTTGGCAGGAACGAGCAGCTAAAAAAGCTACAAATGCCTTAAATAATATGCTGCCCAGCTATGTGCAGGTGATTCGCAATGGTAAAAAGGTTCAGCTTGATGCCAAAAAATTAGTCCCAGGTGATGTTTTTATTCTGCAAGCTGGCAATACCATTCCGGCTGATGCCCGTATAATTTCTGCTAGCTCTTTACAAGTGGACCAGAGTGCCTTAAATGGTGAGTCAACGACAGAATCAAAATCAGTTGAGTATGCACCAGGAGAAGGAAATTATGCTGAAACTAATTTGGTCTATTCTGGAACTTCTGTTGCTGCTGGAACGGCAAGAGCGATTGCTTTTGCTACGGGAATGGAGACAGAATTTGGTAAAATTGCTCAATTAACTCAAAAACAAAGAAAGGTTGATAGTCCCTTAACTAAAGAACTTAATCGGTTGACTAAACAATTATCAATGATTGCTGTATCGATTGGATTATTGTTTTTATTGGCCGCTATTTTTTGGGTCAAATATCCTTTTGCCAAAGCCTTTGTTTTTGCATTGGGCATGGTAGTAGCCTTTATTCCGGAAGGGTTATTACCGACGGTTACTTTGAGTTTAGCGGAAGGTGTAAAGCGAATGGCAAAAAAACATGCCTTAGTTAAAGAACTTAATTCAGTGGAAACTTTGGGTGAGACGACCGTTATTTGTTCAGATAAAACTGGTACTTTAACCCAAAATCAAATGACAATCCATTATATTTGGACACCTAAAAATGAATATCGGGTAACTGATAACGGTTATGTAAACAATGGGCAGATAGAATTAAATAAAAAGCAATTATGGTATGATGAGAATCCAGATTTACAAAAACTGGTTGAAATTGCGGCGCTAGATAATGATACTTCAGTTGAGCAGACTAAAATGAAGGGTGCTAAACCCAAAATACTAGGCACACCTACAGAAGCAGCTTTAGTTATTATGGCTGAAAAGGGAGGCTTTGATCGACCAAAAGTAATTATTAAATATCCTAGATTGTATGAATTACCATTTGATTCTGAGCGCAAACGCATGTCAACAATTCATCGCTGGAATGATCAACAATTCATTATATTTACTAAAGGTTCATTTAGTGATGTTATTAAGCAGTGTGATCAAATTCAAATTGATGGTCAAATCCAACCAATGACTCCTAGTCAGCAGCAAGCAGCTGCTAATCACAATGCTCAATATGCACTAAAAGGTTTGCGCAGTATGGCAATGGCTTATCGGATTGTTGATAAAGATAGTATAGATATTAATAAGGTGACTGCTACGACTGTTGAGCAACACTTAATCTTTGTTGGTTTAACGACGATGAGTGATCCACCAAGGCCAGAAATTTATAATGCAATTAAACGTTGTCATGAAGCAAAAATAAAGATCATTATGGTAACAGGTGATTCAAAATTAACGGCTAAGTCGGTTGCGGTTCAAATAGGACTAACTACTAATCAAGCACGGGTTATTTCAGGTGATGAACTTGAAAAAATGAGCAAGCATGAATTGAGTGTAGCACTAAAAGGAGAAGTTATTTTTGCGCGTGTGGCACCAGAACAAAAATATAAAGTTGTAAAAACTTTACAACAAAACGGTGAAATAGTAGCCTCTACTGGAGATGGTGTGAATGATGCACCAGCATTAAAACAAGCCGATATTGGAATAGCAATGGGGATGACAGGGACCGATGTAGCTAAAGATGCTGCAAATATTATTTTGACAGATGATAATTTTGCTTCAATTGTAGCCGCGATTGAAGAAGGAAGAGCTGTATATAGTAATATTCGAAAATTTTTAACTTATATACTCACCTCAAATGTACCTGAGGCCTTTCCCTCAATTTTATTCTTGTTGTCTGGTGGCATAATACCTTTACCCATGACGGTAATGCAAATTCTAACAGTTGATCTAGGTACAGATATGTTACCTGCTTTAGGATTAGGAGGAGAAGCTGTCGATTCTGATGTAATGAAACAGGCACCTAGAAATCGTAAAGAACATTTACTTAATAAAACGGTAATTGCTAAAGCTTTTCTTTGGTATGGGTTTATTTCAAGCATGATCTCAATTGGTGCTTATTTTCTAGTTAATTTGAAAAATGGTTGGCCTAGAATTCCCTTAGCTAGTAATGGAGAAGTTTATCTAAGAGCAACGACGATGGTCTTGGGGACAATTATTTTTACTCAAATTGCCAACGTTTTGAATTGTCGAACGAATCGTATTTCAATTTTTAAAAAGGGCTTATTTAGTAATACTGGTATTTGGTATGGAATTATTTTTGAAATCCTTTTGTTCTTAATTTTGACGATAACTCCAGGGTTACAACAATTGTTTAATACTACTAATTTGTTAATGACTGATTGGCTATTTCTCTTTTGTTTACCAATTCCGTTAGTTTTACTTGATGAATTAAAAAAATGGATGCTCTATCGTAAAAAGTAAATAGGATTCTAGAAAGCCGCTTATATATTAGTTAAGCGGTTTTTATTATGCTAGAATTAGAAGTTAAGGAGTGTAAAAAATGAAATGGACTGCAACAATTAAGAAAATTGGCCCAGAAGCTCTTACAACTGAGGACAATATGATAATATTATTTGGTGAAAATGTTGCAACTGAATTATTTGATGTATCAGTTATTCAAAAATTTAGTACAGCTACACCAAGCGAAGATTTTATTTTCCAAAAAGGGGATAAGATTACGATTGACAATCAGACCTATGTGGCTGATTATGTGGGCACAATGGTTGAAAATAATATGAGAACTTTAGAACAGGTAACTTTGTGTTTTGATAAAAAAAGTGACGATAATCCTTTAGCTAATGCTATTCATTTTACTTTTGCCAATAATCAGAGTATGCCTAAATTTAAGGTAAATGAAAGCATTGAATACGAGCATATTTGATGGGGTAAATTAAATGGACTACGAGAAAAAATATAAGAAATCAACGATTATGCAAAAATGGTTTTCGAATAACCGCTTTAGCGTAGCATTATTAAACATTTTATTATTCTTTTTGGTAATTTGGATGTTTAATAAAATTTCTTTTATATTAAATCCAGCTAAAGTATTTGTAAGTGCGATTTTACCACCACTACTGTTGGCCTTAATTCAATTTTATATTATGAATCCGTTAGTTGACTTTTTGGAGCGTAAGTTTAAAGTGCCGCGGATTGCTACTATTATTGGTCTGTTTGCATTAGTTACGGTTTTACTTATCTGGATTGTCAATACGCTTTTGCCAATTGTTCAAGGGCAGATAGACTCTTTAATTAAACATTGGCCTAGTATTTGGAAAGATGCCACAATGGTGGTTCAAAACACTTTAAATGATCCGCATTTAAATAGTGTGAGAAATGACTTAAATGATGCTCTAACTAGGGCTCAAAATATGATTTTTAAATCAGGTAGGAACACTATTGATACTGCTATGAATAATATTTCGTCTGCGATTAGTATTGTAACAATTATTTTCATGACAGTTTTAACAGCACCGTTTATTTTGTTTTTTATGCTGAAAGATGCACACCATTTACGCCCATACATTACCCAATTTGCCCCTTATCGGTGGCAAAAAAGTTTTAGTCAGTTACTTTATGATATTAATACAGCTCTTGCCTCATATATTCGTGGACAAATTACCGTTGCCTTTTGGGTAGGAGTAATGTTTGCTATTGGATATAGTATGGTAGGTTTAGAGTATGGAATTGCATTAGCGGTATTGAGTGCATTTTTAAATTTGATTCCCTATTTTGGAACATTTATTGCTTTTGTGCCGGCAATTGTAATTGCGATTATGATGTCAATGCCAATGGTTATTAAAGTATTGATTGTTTTTGTAATTGAGCAAACCATTGAATCTAGAATTATTAGTCCCTTAGTTATGGGCAATAAGATGGCGATGCATCCGGTTACTACAATTCTACTTTTGATAGGCTCTAGTGCTGTTTGGGGGCTATGGGGAGTTATTTTTGGCATTCCAATTTATGCAATTTTAAAAATTATTACTATGCGGGTGTACAATTATTACCGTAAAGTTTCTCAAGTATTTGAGGAAGATGAGAGTACATCTTTGTCTTCGTTTAATCAGCAAAAGGTTAAAAAGTGACAAAGAGTTAGAACTGTGTGGTTGTGTTGCCACACTTTTTGATTAAGGAGAAAAAATGACCAATCACGTTGTTTTATATGAACCACTGATGCCAGCTAATACTGGTAATATTGCTCGAACTTGTGCCGGGGCTAATGCAGTGCTTGATTTAATTGAGCCACTTGGATTTCAATTTGATAATAAAAAAATGAAGCGAGCGGGGTTAGACTATTGGGACAAGGTTGATGTTCGTTTGCATGATGATTTAGATGCATTTTTACAAAAATTAGGACCAAACGATGAAATTTATCTTATTTCAAAATTTTCATCTAAAAATTATGCTGAGGTCGATTATACTGATTCAAATAAAAATTATTATTTTATTTTTGGTAAAGAAACAACGGGATTACCTGAAACCTTTATGCGTGAATACCAAGAAAGAAACTTACGCATTCCAATGTCCGATAATATTCGGTGCTATAATTTGGCTAATTCAGTTGCAATTGTTTTGCTTGAAGCGTTACGGCAACAAGGTTTTCCTAACATGGAAATAACACATCATTATGCAAATGATAAGTTAAAAGATAATTATAATCGGCCACAACGTTATGAGCGCAATTTAAAGGGAGAGTAAAAATGGATTATAGTAAAGAAACACCAATATTAGTTAAAAATTTTCACTACGATATCAATGAAGAATTACAAACTAAGAACCAAGTAAATTTTGGTTTGAAGGAAGTAGAAAAACAAAATGAGGACGGTTCAGTTGATGAGGGTAGGGAAGGAAAATATTTTGATGTAACTGTCATTTTTGAAGTTGCCCCTGCTCCGGGTCAATTTACTGTTAGTGGGATGATTAGTCAAATTGTCCAAATTAAAGATTATTTTGGTGATGGGAGTGATTTAGCTAAGACAGATTATCAATTGCTAAGTCGACCTTTGATTGAATATATTGAAACACTAACTTATGAAGTTACTCAAATTACACTCGATGAACCAGTTAATTTGAACTTCCAGGCCAATTTTTAATGCTGATTAGGTGAAAAGATGCCTAAGAAAAAAAGAAAAACAACTAAGGCACGTAAGAAGGTCCAGAAAACAGACATGACTTGGGCTATTGTGGGGCTCATTCAGCTGATTATTGCTATTACTGCTTTTACTAAATTTGGTAATTTAGGCAAACAGGTTGCTAATCTTTTTCGTCTATTTGTAGGTGATTCTTATTTACTTATAGCAGGGATATGCATTGTTTTCGGTTTGGTTATGCTGATTTATAATAGGCCAATGCATTTTAAATTTAAAAGAAGTTGTGGCCTGTTTTTAGCAATTATGGGTTTTTTACTGGTGCAAAGTAGTAATTATTTTGCGCATGAATTGGTCAATAATGCTTTTATGAATGTTTTTTGGTATGAGATGCAGGCAGAGTTTATGCGTGTTTCAATTACCAAATCTGTTGGTGGAGGCATAATTGGAGCAATGTGTTACCAATTTCTTTATCCGCTTTTTGGGCACATTGGAATAAAAATCATTGCAATTTTATTCATTCCAATTGGAATTTTAATGTTTTTTGATATTAAATTTGCGGATATTATCCGAAAGTTTCAGCTTTTTAGTCAACTCTTTATCAGTAAAAATAAAGAAGCAAGTTCTAAAATAAAAAATCAATATAATATTATCCGCACTAAGCAAGTAGAAAGACGAGAAAATAAAAAAGTACAAGATTTAGCCGATCCTTTAGCTGAAGAGCCATTGGAGTTCCCGAATGTGACTGATTTTAATGAGCAAACAGAAAAAAATGATGATAGTCAAAATGACGATGAAACTGAAATAAGTGAATCTTCTGCGACTGCTGAATCAAATTCTGCTATCGAAGAAGAAAAATTTGAACCACCAATTCAAATTGCAAGTGAAAATGATGAAAAGGCAAATTCTCCTCTAGAAGAAACTGATTTGCCGCGACCGCATTCTTTCGTTGCTGAAGATCAGAAATTACAACGAGAAATAAGCAATGTTGAACATGATGCTTCAAGGCAAACTAAGCAAATAAAGCAAAAATACCAAAAGCCACCGCTATCACTACTTGATGCAGTTAAGAATATTGATCAAAGTTCAGATAAAGCATTAATCAGAAAAAATACGCAAACTTTACAGACAACTTTTAAAAGTTTTGGCGTAAATGTAATTATTAAAAAGGCGATTTTGGGTCCTACCATTACCCGATACGAAGTTCAACCAGCGGTGGGAGTAAAAGTAAGTCGTATAGTTAATTTGGCGGATGATTTAGCCTTGGCTCTTGCTGCTAAGGATATTAGAATTGAGGCTCCAATTCCGGGGAAGCCTTTTATTGGTATTGAAGTTCCTAATCGGACTAATAGTGTGGTGGCGTTCAAGGATGTAATGCAAAATCAAGATAAAAAAGCACAAGCTGATCCAATGGAAGTTCCGCTGGGAAAAGATGTTACTGGCCAAATAATTTCGGCTAATTTAGCAAAAATGCCCCATTTATTGATTGCTGGTTCAACTGGATCAGGTAAATCAGTAGCCATTAATACTATTTTAACTAGCATTTTAATGAAAGCTAATCCTGATCAAGTCAAGCTTATCTTGATTGATCCTAAAATGGTTGAATTATCAGTTTATAGTGGTGTACCTCATTTATCAATTCCGGTTGTAACTGACCCTAAATTAGCAGCAAATGCTTTAAATAAAGCTGTTAAAGAGATGGAGCGGCGTTACAAGTTATTTGCAGCAAGTGGGGCCCGTAATATGGGTGAATTTAACGAAAAGGTTCGTATAAATAATCAAGATAAGGCTAATCCAGTGATGAATCCTTTACCGTATATCTTAGTTGTTGTGGATGAGCTAAGCGACTTAATGATGGTTGGAGGACATGATGTTGAAGGGGCAATTGTCCGTTTAGGACAGATGGCTAGAGCAGCCGGTATTCATATGATTTTAGCTACGCAACGTCCCAGTGTTGATGTTATTACTGGACTAATTAAGGCTAATGTACCTTCACGAATTTCTTTTGCTGTCTCCAGTGGGATAGATTCGCGAACAATTCTCGATCAAACTGGAGCTGACAAATTGCTAGGGCGAGGCGATATGCTGTATATGCCAGTAGGAGCTGCTAAACCTGAACGAATTCAGGGAGCATATGTATCTTCGCATGAAGTAGAAAAAGTGATTGCTTGGGTTAAGGAGCAACAGCAACCTGAATATGATCAAGAACTAATCCCTAAAAAAGGAGAAGAAACGACCGAAAATGCTTCTGATGAACCGGTAGATGAATTATACGATCAAGCAGTTGATATGGTTCAGCGGCAGCAAGCGGCCAGTGTATCAATGTTACAAAGACGTTTTCGAATCGGATATAATCGAGCGGCCCGAATTGTGGACGAAATGGAAGCAAGAGGAGTAGTCGGTCCATCAGAAGGATCTAAACCACGTCAGGTACTTGTTAAACCTACAAAAGATCAAACAAAATAGTAATTTTTAAGAAAGTTTAGCATGTCACAATTTTGCTTAGTTTTATTTAAATTCATGGTAAAATTAAAGATGTTGTGTGCAATTATAGTAGAAATGTAGCAAGTGCGGTATAATTGCATTGCTGTTTTTGATTGATAGTTTATCAAAAGGAATGTTTTATTTGAAACGAGCAATCGTATTTGGTGCCACGGGTGGAATTGGACAAGCTATTTGTGCTGATTTAGCTAATAGCGGCTGGTCACTTTATCTTCACTATAATCAAGATGAGCAAAAGGCATCTAATATGGTGCAAAGATATAGTCAGCTTTATCCTCAACAAGATTTTATTCCAATCAAATTGAGTTTTTTGACAGATAATAAAGGTTTAATGGAGTTTGTTAATAGTTTATTACCTATTAATGCTGTTGTTTTTTCTCAGGGCATTACGGATTACACTTTTCTGAGTGACCAAGATCTGAATAAAATTGATCAACTTGTACAAGTTAATTTGAACACACCAATTAAATTGACAAGTTTACTTGAATCATTACTGATAAAAAATGATTTTAGCCGTATTGTATATCTTGGTTCTGTTTATGGTGGAAATGGTAGTGCACTAGAAGCAGTATATAGTTCAACTAAAGCTGGATTGTCGCGTTTTGCACAAAGTTATGCGCGAGAAGTGGCATCAGCAAATTTGACAGTTAATGTTATTGCTCCTGGGGCAGTAGATACGAAGATGAATGCGTTACTTTCATCTGAAACTATGGTAGAAGTTAAGGAAGAAATTCCGTTGGGTCGCTTAGCAAAGGGTACGGATATTTCTTACTGGGTCAGAACCTTGCTTGATCCGAATGCGAATTATTTAACGGGACAAACAATTTATGTCAGTGGGGGCTGGCTTATATAAATAAAAATTAATAGTTAGTAGTATATGTTATACTCAATGTATAAAATAAAGAATTTAAAGAGGTAACTATGGCGGATATCGGAGACAAATTACGCAGTGCCAGAGAGGCAAAAGGACTTTCAATTGAAGATGTTGAAAAAGCAACTAAGATTCAAGGTAGATATCTAACGGCAATTGAGCAAAATGATTTTGATAAGCTACCAGGTGACTTTTATGTACGCGCCTTTATTAGACAATATGCTCAAGTAGTCGGATTAGATGGTAAAAAATTACTTAATGAATATCACCAAGAAATACCACAAGCTGAACCTGATGAGTATGTTGAAGAATCTATCGATAATAAAAGTGAAGAAGTAAGTAAGACTACTAACAGTAAAAAAAAGCTCTGGAAAGATTATCTTCCGCGAATTATTATTATTTTAGGAATCGTAGTAGTTGTGCTAGTGTGCTATATGGTATATGCCCACTTTTCATCAGCAGGAAATCAGAATAATAATTCTGCTAACGATGTATCGGTTTCATCAGAAAATACTAGCAGACCAAAAAAAGTTAAAAAGGCTAAACCCAACCTAGTCAAAGTTAGGGAATTAGCTGTAAACCAATATGAAATTACTGGTTTAAAGAAGAATCGTAATATAGTAGTTCGAGCAGGTGATCAAGTAATAACGATTTCGGTTGCAATGAATGGTGTGAATCAAGGTGCCCAGACCTTGACTGCAGGACAAAAACATACAGTGCGTATACCTGAAAGTGCCCAAACAGTAGTTGTTACTTTTAGCAATGCTCTTGGAACGACCGTTTCAGTTGGTGGCAAAAAAGTACCTTATAATGGCCAAAGTGCAGGACTATCACTAACCTTATTTATTGGTAAGCATCACCAAGTTCAAACAAATGGTGAGGTAAATCAAAATAACAATACAGGGAATGCTAATACTGGTACTACCCAAAACCAGCGTACTGAAACTGAGCAAAATCAAGACCACCATCAGACCAATAATACTGAAAATAACAGCACCACTGCCAATAATCAATCTACTGGACAGCAAACTAACGGTCAGGTAAACCATGATAATCAAACCGGTACTACTGATCATCATCAAGCTAATAATAACTCAAGCAGTTCGTCTGATAACCAAAGTGGCAGCAGTAACTAATTACTGTATTTTAGGAGGAAAATTTAAGAATGAATTTACCCAATAAGTTGACGGTGTTTAGAATATTTCTAATACCGGTATTTATGTTAATTGTTATCTTTGGCGGAGATGCAAGTTTTAAAGTAGCAGGTAGTACTGTTTACTGGAATTTAGTTATTGCAGCGATAGTTTTTGCAGTAGCATCAGCTACTGACTGGTTTGACGGTCATCTTGCTCGCTCACGCAATTTAGTGACCAATTTTGGTAAATTTGCGGATCCATTAGCAGATAAGATGTTAACTATGACTGCTTTTGTTATGTTAATTTCATTAAAATTAGCACCAGCTTGGATTGTGGCAATTATTGTCTGTCGTGAGTTAGCAGTTACTGGGTTACGGCTGATTTTAGCTGAAAATAAAGGTCAAGTAATGGCAGCTGAGATGCCGGGAAAGATTAAGACAACTTGTCAGATGCTGTCGATTATTTTCTTATTAATTGGTGATATTTATCATATTGGAACAGTTTTACTCTATCTTGCTTTGATTTTTACAATATATTCTGGCTATGATTATTTTCGTAGTTCTTGGAATATCTTCAAAGGTTCAATGTAGTTTTAAATATTTAAAAACACTAACAATGTTAGTGTTTTTTATTTTAGTTTTATAATTTGAAAAATATGTAATAGTATATTATTGCCCGTCTTTAATTATGTTGATAGGATTGAACTATAATACTATTGAAAAAAGGGGGAAATATTATGGTACAAAATATACCGATGGTTGAATTTAAGAATGTAACAAAGCTATATCCTAAAATGAGCAAACCAGCTGTTGACAACATTAACTTCAAAATAAATAAGGGTGAATTTTGCTGTCTAATTGGAACCTCTGGCTCGGGTAAAACAACACTAATGCGAATGATTAATCGGATGAATAGTGTAACTAAGGGAAAGGTTTTAATTAAAGGGAAAAATGTTAAAGAATTTAATCCTGTTTTTTTAAGACGACATATTGGATATGTGATTCAGAGTAATGGCTTAATGCCTCATATGACGATTCGACAAAATATTGCTCTGGTACCAAAATTATTAAAATGGCCAAAGAAAAAAATAGCTGTTGCTGTAAATAAGTTAATAGAATTAGCTCAGTTACCTAAATCATATTTAGATCGCTATCCTAATGAATTATCTGGTGGTCAGCAGCAGCGAGTAGGTGTCATTAGAGCTTTAGCTGCAAATCAAAACTTGATTTTAATGGATGAGCCATTTGGTGCATTAGATCCGATTACGCGTGAAAGTTTGCAAACTTTAGTGAAAAATTTACAATCCAAGTTAGGTAAAACAATAGTGTTTGTTACACATGATATGGATGAAGCCCTAAAGCTTGCTACTAAAATAGTTGTTTTACACGGGGGTCATTTAATTCAGGTTGGCTCACCAGATGAAATTTTGCACTATCCCAAAAATAAATTTGTAGAGAATTTGATTGGTGAAAAGCGCCTTTCTGAAGCAAAATATGAAACTGTTAAAGTAAAAAACGTGATGCTCACTGATCCCGTCAAAATTAATCAAACGGCTTCTTTAACGACTGCATTAGCAATGATGAAGGAACATCGAGTTGATACGCTGTTAGTTGTTGATCTCAAAAATCACTTTAAAGGATATATTTCAATTAATGAGTTACAGAAAAAATATAACCAAGCTAATAAGATTAGTGAAATTTTATTAACTAAAATTCCAGTCCTAAGACCAGATGAATATTTACGTGATAATTTTAGTCGAATTTTAAGCCGCGCTGGACAATATATTCCGGTTGTTGACGATAATGAAAGATTAGTAGGTATAGTAACTCGTTCTAGCCTGGTTAATGTAATTTATGAAAAAATATGGGGTGATAAAACAGCTTTAATTAAAAAATCAGAAAAAGAGGTAAAATAATGGTTGCTTTTTTAGCTCAACATGGATTAGAGTTAATTGTTAAAACTTGGCAGCAAATTTATATAGCGACTATTTCATTATCCTTAGGAATTATTGTAGCAATTCCGTTAAGTGTTTTTTTACTAAAAATTCCGCAAATTGCGAAAATAATAATTTCGATTACGAGCATTTTGCAAACTATTCCAGCTCTTGCATTATTAGCAATGATGATTCCATTATTTGGAGTAGGACGTTTGCCAGCAATTATTGCACTTTTTTTGTATAGTTTAATGCCAATTTTGCGTAACACTTATGTGGGACTAACCAATGTGGATACTAATATTATCGATTCTGCTCGTGGTCTTGGCATGACCAAAATACAATTGATTACTAAAGTAAGGCTCCCTTTAGCAATGCCGGTAATTATGGCTGGAATTCGTTTAGCTGCAATTTATATAATTGCTTGGGCAACATTGGCTTCCTATATTGGAGCTGGAGGATTAGGCGATTTTATTTTTAGTGGTCTTAGTCTTTATCAACCTGATTTAATTCTTGGTGGCACCCTCCCAGTAATTGCTTTAGCATTATTAACAGATTTTTTACTTGGTTTACTAGAGAAAAAAATTATTCCTAAAGGTATGTAGGGAGGCTTAGTAATGAAAAGACGAGCAAAAATATTAATTTCTACCATCACATTTATGACCATGATAGCTACTTGTGCGTGTGGATTAGTTGATAATCAACCTAGTAGCAATCAAATTAGAGTAACTGCCTTAACAACAACTGAATCTCAAATTGTTGCTAACATAATTGTTCAACTAATTGAACATGAAACGCCATATCGAGCTTCCATTGTTAATAATTTAGGGTCAGCCCCAATGCAGCATCAAGCATTGTATCGTCATGATGCTGATATCCAAGCGGTTGCCTATGATGGGGGTGAATTGACTGCTAATTTACATCTAACTCCAATTAAAAATGCAAAAAGAGCCAATCAAACAGTGCGAAGTGAGGCGAAAAAAAGGTGGGATCAAACATATCTTCCTACTTACGGCTTTGCCAATAATTATGCCTTTATGGTGAAAAAAAGTGCACAAAAAAAATATAATTTATATAAAATTTCTGACTTAAAACAATGGCAAAATAAATTTTCATTTGGAGTTGCTTCGGAATGGATTAATGCGCCAGGAGTTGGTTATAGGCAGTTTAAACAAGCGTATCATATGGCTTTTACCAAAATTGAGCCAATGAATATTGGTCTGGTTTATTCCGCCCTAAAAAGTGGTAAAGTGAATGTGATTTTAGGTTATTCTACAGATGGGCGAATTGATAGCTATCGATTAAAATTATTAAAGGATAATAAGCATTTTTTTCCGCCATATAATTGCGGCATGTTAATTAATAATTATTTATTACGTAATCATCCCGACCTTAAGCCGCTTTTGATGAGATTAGTGGGGAATATTAGTATTCATGACATACGAAGAATGAATTTTGAAGTAGATGATAGATTACTAGAACCCTCTACCGTGGCCCATCAATTTTTGGTAAAACATAATTTTTTTAGGGGTAAAAATAATGGCTAATTTAACTTTATGGCAACAATTTATTTATTATTATCAACATAATGGCAATTATATACTTAGTCAATTTAATCGTACTTTTTTAATGTCAGTTTATGGTGTATTGTTTGCAGCAATTATTGGTATTCCGCTGGGGATTGTGATTTCCCGTAATACATATTTGGGAAGTTTCGTGCTTGAATTTGCTAATTTCATTCAGACAATCCCCTCACTTGCTCTTTTGTCAATCGTGATGATTGGAATGGGTTTGGGAGTAAAAACAGTTGTTTTTACTGTTACGCTATATTCATTGTTACCAATTATTAAAAATACATATACTGGCATGTGCAGTGTTGATAAAAATATTATTGATTCAGGTAAAGGTATGGGAATGACTAAGCTACAATTACTTTATTTGGTTCGGTTACCTTTATCAATTTCAGTAATTGTAGCCGGTTTAAAAAATGCTTTAGTAATAGCAATTGGAATTACTTCAATTGGTTCTTTTGTTGGTGCCGGCGGATTAGGCGATATTATTATTCGTGGTACTAATGCAACTAGCGGCAACGCAATAATTTTAGCTGGGGCATTTCCCACTGCATTAATGGCAGTATTAGTTGATCTATTGCTTAACTTGGTCCAAAATTGGGTACAACCTAAAGGATTAAAAAAATAAATCAAAAAATATGGGTTATTTTTGCATATATATTAGTAGGGCTTAAGCTTATTTAAACATTTGTTCGCTATATTTCTTGCAAATATATCTTCAAGCAAAGTATAATTAATGAGTATAAACTGGTGATTATTATTTTAGAGGAGGAAAAGTCTTGCCCAAAGATGAAAAGCAGGCAGCATTGGAAAATGCGCTTAAAAAAATAGAAAAGAACTTCGGTAAGGGCGCTGTTATGCGCATGGGCGATAAAGCAGATACTAAAATTTCAACGATTCCATCTGGTTCACTTGCACTTGACTCAGCTTTAGGGGTCGGGGGCTATCCACGGGGAAGAATTGTTGAAATTTATGGTCCCGAATCTTCTGGTAAGACCACGGTTGCTTTACATGCTGTAGCTGAAGTACAAAAGCGTGGTGGTACGGCTGCTTACATTGATGCTGAAAATGCAATGGATCCAGCATATGCAGAAGCCTTAGGGGTTGATGTGGATTCACTCATTTTATCGCAGCCTAATACTGGTGAAGAAGGATTACAAATTGCGGATACACTAATTACAAGTGGTGCAATTGATATTTTAATTGTCGACTCTGTAGCTGCTCTAGTTCCCCAAGCTGAAATTGACGGAGAAATGGGTGATAGTCATGTGGGGTTACAAGCACGTTTAATGAGTCAGGCTTTACGTAAGCTTTCTGGAAATATTAACAAGACAAAGACAATTGCCATTTTTATTAATCAAATTAGAGAAAAAGTTGGCATTATGTTTGGTAATCCGGAAACGACTCCAGGTGGGCGCGCACTTAAGTTTTATGCAACAATCCGTTTAGAAATTAGACGTGCAGAAAAAATTAAGCAGACTGGTGGCGAAATAACGGGGAATCGTGTCAAAATTAAAGTTGTTAAAAACAAAGTTGCACCGCCTTTTAAAGTTGCGGAAGTAGATATGATGTATGGCAAAGGTATTTCCCAAAGTGGTGAATTGCTAGATATGGCAGCTGATAAAGATATTATTGCGAAAGCTGGCTCTTGGTATTCATACAAAGATGAACGTATTGGTCAGGGGCGTGAAAATGCAAAGCAATATTTAGAAGACCATCCAGAAATATACGCTGAGGTTCAAAAGGAAGTTCGTCATATTTATGGTATTGATGAAGAAGCCATTTCTGAACGTGAAGATCCAGAAAATGCTAAAGCTAAAAAAGCTAAGGCAACCAAACCAGAAACTAAAACGACTTCTGCTGAAAAATAAGTAGATGACAAAAGTAATTAGAATTGAAGAAATTAACCTTGATCTATAAATTTTGGTCAAGGTTTTTTTTAGTTGATTGACATAAGTGATTAGGTTATTTATCATTAAGTTTGTGTGAATAATCTAAAAATAAAAAAGGCGATAGTAATCATGATAAAAACAATTTTGGTTCCCATCGCGATTGCTATTATTTCAATTTTACTAGGTTTAATTATTGGCTATTATTTCAGAAAAAATATTTGGGAAAAGAAAGCTCAAAATGCCAAAAAGAATGCTGATAATATTTTAGCTGAAGCAAAGTCTCAAGTGGCAGCTACTCAAGCTGAAATAAGTTTTCAAAAGCAAGCTGCTGAAACTTTAAAGCAGAGTGCACTAAATATTAAAAAAGAAAAAATTCTTGAAGCGCAAGAGCAAATTCAAACTTATCGACAAAAGGTTGAAGATGAATTAAATGTTAAGCGCGATTTGGTTGCACGCGATACTAATCGTTTAAAGCAACAAGAAGATACTTTTGAACATAAAAACTCTTTATTGACGGAAAAGGAAGCCGAATTAATTGAAAAAGAAAATCACTTTCGTAAGCAAGAACTAGAGCTAAAGAAAAATATAAAGGTTGTAACTGACTTAGTCGATCAAACTAAGGAAAAGCTGTACGAGGTTGCTCAACTGAGTAAAGATCAAGCACAGAAGTTAGTTTTGACCCAATTATCTGATGAACTAGTTAAGGAACGGGCAGAAATGATCAAGGATAGTAATGAAGAAATTCGAGTTAAAGCTGATCATTATGCCCGTAAAATTATTATTGATGCAATTCAAAGTAGTTCGGCTGATACTGTTGCTGAAACAACAGTTTCAGTAGTTAATTTGCCTAATGAGGAAATGAAGGGAAGAATTATTGGTCGAGAAGGTCGGAATATTCGCTCCTTTGAAGCTCTAACTGGAGTTGATTTAATAATTGATGATACTCCTAAAGTAGTTACTTTGAGTGGCTTTGACGCGATTCGACGTGAAATTGCTAAACGAGCAATGGAACGGCTGGTTAAGGATGGTCGTATTCATCCAGCTCGAATTGAAGAGATGGTTGATAAAGCACGCAAAGAAGTCAATGATGACATTTATGAAGCTGGTGAAAGCGCATTAATGGAGCTAGGGATTCATCGAATGAATCCTGAACTTGTTAAAATTCTTGGTCGCCTTAAATATCGAACGTCTTATGGCCAGAATGTTTTAGGGCATTCAATTGAAGTGGCTAAATTAGCTGGAGCAATGGCGGCTGAGCTTGGTTTAAATGAAAAATTAGCAGTTCGCGCGGGATTATTACACGATATAGGAAAAGCCATCGATCATGATATTGAAGGTTCACACGTTGAAATTGGTGTAGAATTAACTAGAAAATATCATGAATCAGATGTAGTTGTTAATGCAATTGCGGCCCATCACGGTGATGTACCGAAGTTATCATTTATTGCTGAGCTGGTAGTGGCGGCAGACACGATATCTTCGGCTCGACCTGGGGCAAGAAGTGAAAGTTTAGAAAATTATATAAGAAGATTAACTGAATTAGAACAAATTGCTAAAAGATATGATGGAGTTGATCAAGCTTATGCCATTCAAGCTGGACGAGAAGTTCGCGTGATGGTCAAGCCAGATAAGATTTCAGATGACCGAATTACTGTATTGGCCCATGATATTCGTAAGCAAGTTGAAAAGGAACTTGATTACCCAGGTAATATTAAAATTACGGTTATCCGTGAAAAACGGGTAGTCGCAGTTGCAAGATAAAAAAGCTGAATTAAAAAATTCAGCTTTTTTGATTTGTGTTTAAATATAGTAAAAAATCCAATTATTAAATAGTAAATTTTGTGATTTGTGGATTTTTGCTTCACCCTGTATAATTAAAGCAATTAATTATGAAAGTAGTCGACTATGTTTAAAATTATTGTTGAATTGTTCTTTCTAGTGATTATTCAAGCGTCAATTACACCATTTATTAGGCGTCTTGCCTTTGTTTTGGGGGCGGTTGATAATCCTAATGCTAGAAGAGTTAATAAAAAACCAATGCCAACTCTTGGTGGCTTGGGTATCTTTGTGACCTATAATATTGGTACATTTGTTCTATTGCGAGAGCAGTTTCCCACGCATGAAGCTTTTAGTGTATTGTTAGCTTCTAGTGTAATTGTTTTAACGGGAATTATTGATGATATTCTAGAACTAAAGCCGCGTCAAAAAATGTTTGGCATTTTAATTGGTGCTTTAATTATTTATTTTTTGGCTGACATTAAGATGAATGTGCTTAATTTGCCACTCTTGAATAAACAGATTAATTTGGGCTGGTGGAGTTTGCCAATTACAATTTTTTGGATTCTTGCATTGACTAATGCAGTAGATTTAATTGATGGGTTAGATGGCTTAGCTGATGGTGTATCACTAATATCGCTGATTACTATGGGAATTGTTGGTTACTTTTTTTTACATACCAATCAACTTTATATTCCAATTAGCTGTTTTATGCTAGCTGCTTGTTTACTGGGCTTTTTACCATATAATTTTCACCCCGCAAAGATATTTTTGGGTGATACAGGTGCTTTGTATATTGGTTTTATGATTGCTATTTTTTCTTTAAAGGGACTAAAGAATGTTACTTTTATTTCACTTTTAGTACCAGTAACAATTTTAGGTGTGCCAATTACTGATACCATTTATGCAATGATTCGGCGTAAGTTGAATAATCGACCTGTTTCGCAAGCAGATAAGCACCACTTACATCATCAATTAATGAAGATGGGCTTGACTCATCGACAGACAGTGTTAGCAATCTATTCTTTATCATTGATTTTTTCATTTATTTCACTATTGTTCTTGTTATCACCAACTTGGGGGATGTGGTTGTTAATTGCAGGACTAGTTGTTGCATTAGAAGTATTTGTGGAATCGATTGGTCTGCTAGGAGAAAAATATAAGCCCTTATTATGTTTACTTCAAAAACTAATTAGTATGCGCAGTAAAAATGATCCAACAGTTGAAGTATGGCATTTAGGTCAAGAAAAACCAGAACAATTAAAAAATAAGAAGCATGATTAACCGAGTTTAATTCAATAAAAAAGCCATGGAAATAGTTTGATTTCCATGGCTTTTAAATTATTGTGAATGATAATTATGTTCGGTAATAGGAACTTCGATATAACGTTTTTCGCCTAGGTTGAACGTGATTTGTCCAGCTAAAAGATTGGTTAGGTTATTTTCGACAATAGTTCGTACTTTTTCGTCGACAAAAATTTGAATATTTACATCCACTCCATAATCAATATTAGCAATAAAAATTTGTTCATTAGTTAAAAAATGTTGTACCTCATCAAATTTATTATATGCAACATGAAAATCGACTTTTTGCTGTTGCATGCGTTTAACCACTCCAATTGCTTCAGCCGCTTCAGTCACGCTATTTGAATAAGCACGAATTAGTCCACCAGTACCAAGTTTAATTCCACCAAAATAACGTGTCACTACAGCAGTTACATTTTTTAGATTCATCAATTGCAGTGCTTTTAATTCCGGAACTCCTGCTGTTCCAGCAGGTTCGCCGTTATCACTAGCTTTGACATGATCTTCTACGACATAAGCATAGGTATTGTGGGTTGCATCTCGGTATTTTTTAGTAATAGCCGCAATGGCTTGGTCAGCTTCAGCTATTGTATTAGTTCGTACTAAGGTGGTAATAAAGCGACTTTTCTTAATTATTAATTCATTTGTACCATTATTCTTAATAGTTAAATAATTTTTTTCTTGTATCAAAAGAATTCACCTTCGTTTTACGTACTTATAGATTGGAGGGAAAGTAGATGGAAAATTTAACTAGTCTCATCGGCCGCCAATGGATTGGCAGTCAAGAGGATTTTAGCATAAATACCGATTTAACCAAAGTAAATGCGATTGAAGATAGTCATTGCAAGCGGTGTGGGGCAATGGTTAATGCCAAATTGCCAAACGGTAAGCGGTATTGTCGTTCATGTATTGAACTGGGGCGTTGGTAGCTATTTTTTTGCCGATCAAAGGGTAAGCGGTATTGTCGTTCATGTATTGAACTGGGGCGAATTGTTGAGGGTGACATTTTGATTCGGAATGAACAAGAAGTTGTTTTTCCCAAAGATAAACGCCAATTAACATGGAATGGTAAGTTAACGCCTTTGCAAGAAAAAATTTCGCAAAAATTAGTTGAAAATTTTATAAATAAAAAAAATACTTTGATCTATGCGGTGACAGGGGCGGGTAAAACAGAAATGCTTTTTGCCTTGATAAATCAAAGCTTAAGTTGGGGTCAACGCTGTTGTATTGCTAGTCCTAGAATCGATGTTGTTAATGAATTATATCCGCGTTTTAAAGCGGCTTTTAATAAAACTAAAATTGGTAAATATCACGGTCAAGAATATGTTGATCCAGGGCTTGATCAATTAACAATTTGTACTACACATCAATTATTAAAATTTTATCATGCATTTGATCTGTTAGTAATTGATGAGACTGATTCTTTTCCGTATGTTGAAAATAATACTTTGCATTTTGCGGCTAAGAATGCATTAAAAATAGCTGGTGTTCAAGTTTATCTAACAGCTACGCCAACTAAAGATTTATTAGCAGATGTTAAAGTAGGAAAAATTGAAATTTTACAGTTAAAGCGGCGGTTTCATGGTGGGAAATTACCCTTACCAAAAGAGAAAATGTTTTTATGTCCCTTTTTAAGTAAGGGCAAAATTCATCCTAAGTTACTAAAGGAGATTATTGCTGTAATTAAAAAAGGACATCCACTTTTACTTTTCGTACCACGAATTGAACAGATCCCTTTGTATTTGTCAGCTCTTAAACAAGTTGAACAACTTAGGCAAATAAAAATAGCTGGTGTTTATGCTGGCGATAAAGAGCGTCTAGAAAAAGTACAGCAATTTCGCAATCAAAAATTGCAAATTCTAGTAACAACGACAATCTTAGAGCGGGGAGTGACGTTTAAGCATGTTTGGGTGATTATTGTTCAAGCAGATGATAAAATTTATACCGCTTCGAGCTTAGTGCAGATTGCGGGAAGAGTAGGACGGGCTAAAAATGATACTGATGGGTTAGTGTTATTTTGCTATCACAAGTATACAAACCAGTTACGGAAAGCATCACAGCAGATTAAGGAACTTAATAGATGAAAAAATGTTTACTATGTAATCAAATGTTTGCGCCTGTTTTATCGTTAAATCAGCTTCTTTCTTGGCGAAAATGGCATGAAGAACAGTTATGTCATCATTGTTTAGCCCAATTTGAATTTTTACCTACAATTAGCTGCAAAATTTGCTCGGGAAAATTACTACAAGACGCTGATAAGCAAAGTTTGATTTGTTCAGATTGCCGCCGTTGGCAAAAAATCTATGGTAACAATGTACTCTATCATCAAGCGGTTTATCTATATAATCAGGCATTTCACGATTTAATGGTCAATTATAAACGTTATGGAGATTATGTTTTATGTTATGTTTTACAAGATTTATGCTATAAAAATTTAGCTAAAATAAAGGCCGACTACTATGTACCAATTCCCACATCTGCTAGTCACATAGCTGAGCGGCAATTTGACACAGTTAGTGCAATTTATGGTGATTTAGTTAATTTAACTGCTATTTTGGGTAAAATTGATGGGCAACAAGCACAAGGTGAAAAAAGTAGAAAAGAGCGCTTACAAAGTAAGCAAAGTTTTTTTATAAAAGCTAAATATAATATTGACTTAAATATGAAAAAAGTTTTGCTTTTGGATGATATTTATACTACAGGCAGGACCCTGTATCATGCACGGGATACGGTTTTGGCGACCTTCCCTAAGGCTAAAATAAGTAGCTTTTCAGTTTGCAGATAGAATAATATTGTTCAGCGCTTTCAATTTTTGTTATAATGTAAGTATCGTAAGACTGCATAGCAGTTGAAAGGAGAATCTCATATGTTAAAGTATAATGTTCGTGGTGAAAATATTGAGGTAACCGATGCTTTGCGTAGTTACGTTGAGAAGCGCTTAAAAAAATTAGAAAAATATTTTGATATGACTCAAGAGATGGTTGCTCATGTAAACTTAAAGGTGTATCGTGATCGGACTGCCAAAGTTGAAATTACTATTCCACTGCCATACTTGGTATTGAGAGCAGAAGAGACAACTGATGACATGTATCGTAGCATCGACTTTGTCTCTGAAAAACTGGAAAGACAGATTAGAAAATACAAAACACGTGTAAACCGTAAGGGGCGCGAAAAGGGTGTGAATAATTTCTTCGTTGAACAAGCGGTAGATGAAGATGCAAATGAAGAAATTCAGGATACTGATAGTGGATTTACCATTGTGCGTAATAAGCAGATTGGTTTAAAGCCAATGAATCCTGAAGAAGCTATTTTACAAATGAATATGCTAGAACATGATTTCTTTGTCTTTCAAGACGCTGAAACAAACGGAACTAGTATTGTTTATCGCAGGAATGATGGGCAATATGGCTTAATTGAAACTAAATAAAATAGTGTATTTGAATGAGGACCCCACATTTAATGTGAGGTTTTTGTTTGGTTAATTTTTCATTTAGCGCTAATCATGTTAAAATTAGCATGTGTTTTTATACTTAAGTACATATAAGGATCGATTAAATGGTAAACGTTTTAAAGAAACTATACAATAACGATAAAAGAGAACTAAAAAGATTTGAAAAAATAGCAAATCAAGTTGAAAGTTATGCTGACAAATATGATCAACTTACTGATGATCAACTAAAAGCAAAAACTCCAGAATTTCGTGAACGGCTAGCTAAGGGTGAAAGTTTAGATGATCTTTTACCCGAAGCTTTTGCAGTAGCGCGTGAAGGAGCCAAAAGAGTACTGGGGCTATTCCCATTTCATGTCCAAATTTTGGGTGGAATTGCATTACACTTTGGTAATATTGCGGAAATGATGACTGGTGAAGGTAAGACTTTAACTGCCACAATGCCTGTATATTTGAATGCTTTAACAAGTAAAGGTGTTCATGTTGTCACAGTTAATGAATATCTTTCGAGCCGTGATCAAGAAGAAATGGGTCAGCTTTATAAGTGGTTAGGTTTGACGGTTGGCTTGAATCTTAATTCAATGTCACCTGACGAAAAAAGAGAAGCATATAATTGTGATGTCACTTATTCAACTAATGCTGAATTAGGCTTTGACTATTTGCGGGATAACATGGTTGTCTATAAGGAACAAATGGTGCAGCGAGAACTTAACTATGCCATTATTGATGAGGTCGATTCCATCCTAATTGATGAGGCAAGGACGCCATTAATTATTTCAGGTGAAGCAGAACAGGCTAATGGTGATTATATTCGGGCTGATCGTTTTGTTAAGACTTTGAAAGAAGATACTAGTGGTGATGATGCGGATGACGATGAAGATCATGGCGATTACAAGATTGATTGGCCTACTAAGACGATTTCTTTAACTAGAACTGGTATTCAGAAGGCTTGTGATCACTTTGGCTTGAAGAACTTGTATGATGTAGAAAATCAAAAATTAGTTCACCATTTAGACCAAGCTTTACGCGCTAATTACATCATGCTTAAAGATATTGATTATGTTGTTCAAGATGGGGAAGTTTTAATTGTTGATTCTTTCACTGGTCGGGTTATGAGTGGACGGCGCTATTCTGATGGTCTGCACCAAGCAATTGAAGCAAAAGAAAACGTTAAAATTCAAGAAGAATCAAAGACGCAGGCGACAATTACTTACCAGAACTTCTTTAGAATGTATAAGAAACTATCTGGTATGACTGGTACCGCTAAAACAGAAGAAGAAGAATTTCGTGAAATATACAATATGCAGGCGATTACGATTCCAACTAACCGACCTAAAATTCGTCAAGACAAGTCTGATATCCTATACCCAACTTTAACTTCAAAACTAACTGCAGTAGTGGAAGAAATTAAAGAACGTCATGCAAAAGGTCAACCCGTGTTAGTTGGTACAGTTGCTGTTGAAAGTTCAGAGCGGTTGAGTCAGCTACTAAAAGAAGCGGGTATTCCACATGCTGTTTTGAATGCTAAGAATCATGCTAAAGAAGCCCAAATTATCATGAATGCAGGTCAACGTGGTGCTGTAACTATTGCTACTAATATGGCTGGTCGTGGGACTGACATTAAACTTGGACCTGGAGTAAAAGAGCTCGGTGGACTAGCAGTGATTGGTACTGAACGGCATGAATCACGGCGAATCGATAATCAACTTCGTGGACGTGCTGGTCGGCAAGGAGATCCAGGTGTTACCCGTTTTTACCTTTCACTTGAAGATGATTTAATGAAACGCTTTGGTGGTGATCGGGTTAAGGACTTTTTGGATCGACTATCTGACAATGATGATGAAAAAGTGATTGAAAGTCGCTTAATCACACGCCAAGTTGAATCTGCTCAAAAACGAGTAGAAGGTAATAACTATGATACCCGTAAACAAACACTACAGTATGATGATGTTATGCGAATTCAACGTGAAATTATTTATGGTGAAAGAATGCGAGTTATTGATGAAGATAATTCACTTAACTTTGTTTTAATACCGATGATTAAGCGTACAATTGATAGTCAAGTTGATATGTTTACTCAAGGAGATCGCAGTAAGTGGCGGCTTGATTCATTGCGGGACTTCATTAGTTCAAGTTTGTTAAGAGAAGATGAAGTAGATAAAATCAACTTCAAGACGATTACAGTTCCTGAATTAAAGCAAAAATTATATGATGCTGTAGAAGCTAATTATAATGAAAAGTCGCAAGCATTGGCTGACCCATCTGAGATGCTTGAATTTGAAAAAGTTGTTATTTTGCGAGTGGTTGATGACCGCTGGACAGATCATATTGATGCAATGGATCAATTGCGGCAGTCAATTAGCTTGCGTGGTTATGGGCAACTTAATCCACTTGTTGAATATCAAGATTCTGGTTACAGTATGTTTGAAGAAATGATTTCAAATATTGAATTTGATGTAACTCGCTTATTTATGAAGGCTGAAATCAGACAAAATCTTAGTCGGTAAAAGTTAAGATTGAAGAGAAAGTTACAGCTTTCTCTTTTTTACTATAAATTTATGATGGAGAAACACTTATGATGGAAATTAGTGAAATTCAAAGTGAGTTGACTAACTTGCAAAAGCGGTTAAACCACTTTAGGGGGTCTCTTTGACCTTGATGCAATTGCTGAAAGTATTGCGATTAATGAAAGTAAAATGCAAGAGCCCTCATTTTGGGATAAGCAAGAGCGTGCCCAAAAATTAATTGCCGAAACAAACTTGTTAAAGGAAAAGCGTGATTCTTTTTTAAGTTTGCAGGAAAATTATCAAAATGAATTGACCGCCATTGAATTGTTAAATGAAGAGCCAGATCAAGATTTACAAATAGAAGTTGAGGCTGATTTAGAAAAGCTGCAAAGTGCATTCCATAACTATGAGATGAATTTGCTTTTAGCAGGTAAATATGACAGCCATAATGCCCTGTTAGAAATTCATCCTGGTGCAGGTGGTACAGAGGCAATGGATTGGGGACAGATGCTATTGCGAATGTATCAGCGTTATTGTGAAATGAATGGTTTTAACTTTGAAATTAATAATTATGAAGCAGGTGAAGAAGCTGGGCTTAAGAGTGTTAACGTAAGAATTAGCGGTAAAAATGCTTATGGTTTATTGAAATCAGAAAATGGAGTTCATCGCTTAGTAAGAATTTCACCGTTTGACTCGGCTAAAAGAAGACATACTTCTTTTGCTGCGGTTGAAATTATTCCCGAAATTGATGATAGTATTAAAATTGATATTAATCCCAAAGATTTACGAATTGATGTTTATCGTTCAAGTGGCGCAGGCGGCCAGCATATTAATAAAACATCGAGTGCAGTGCGAATTACTCATTTGCCAACAGGTTTTGTTACCACTTCGCAAGCACAGCGTTCACAATTACAAAATCGCGAAACTGCAATGAATGAGTTACGCGCAAAGCTTTTTCATTTAGAAGAAGAAAAAAAACGCCAGCATAAACAAGAGCTTAAAGGTGAGCAAATGGAGAATGGCTGGGGTTCGCAAATTAGGTCTTATGTCTTTCACCCTTATAATTTAGTTAAAGATTTGCGTACAGGTTATGAAACTGCTGATACTAGCGGTGTAATGGATGGAAAATTGCAGCCATTTGTTTATGCATATTTACAATGGCAGCTTAGTCAAGAGAATCCTGAATAGGTTAAATAATAGGTGTAAAAATGAGTTTTTTGGGAATTGTCAGTATTTTATTGTTAGTGTTAATTGCCTTATGCATTATTTTTGCTATGTTTCATATTATCTTTATGCTTTTACCGGCAATTATAGTTATTGCTTTAATCATTTGGCTAATCAATTATTTCACTAAAGGCAAAGATAATAGCTCTGCTAATCAGAAAAAAACTTGGAATACAGGTTGGGCTAACGAAAATTCCCCCAAGCATAAGCGTAAAAAAGTGCGTGATGCCGAAACTAAGGATGTTGATAAGTAAAGTCTAGAGGTATAAGAATGGGAAATGCCATTAAATTAAAAAATCTAATTCGTGATAATCGGATAGTTCACGTTGTTCAGGGAGCGCAATATATTAGTGAGAAAGAAATTGTTGTTTCTGATATATATCGACCAGGCTTAGAATTAACTGGTTATTTTGATTTTTATCCGCAGCAAAGAATTCAACTTTTGGGTCGTACAGAAATTTCTTATGCTGCTCGACTAGATCATGAAAGTCTAGTGCGGGTTTTCACCAAACTATGTACACCAGAAACACCATGTTTTTTTGTTTCACGTTCGTTGCCAGTACCACATGAATTAAAAGAAGCTGCTGATAAGGCGCAAATCCCGATTCTTTCTTCACCAGAATCAACTACTTATGTAGCTAGTATTTTGACGGAGTATCTACGTGAGCGCCTTGCTGTTCGCGATACAATTCACGGGGTGTTTATTGAGGTCAAGGGATTAGGTATTTTGTTAACTGGTGATTCTGGTGTAGGGAAATCAGAAACGGCTTTAGGACTTATTAGGCGCGGGCACCGGTTAATTGCTGACGATCGTGTTGATGTCTATCAAAAAGATGTTGAAACTGTGATGGGTGAACCACCGCAAATTTTAAAGCATTTGATGGAAATTCGCGGCATCGGTATTATTAATGCAATGGATTTATTTGGCGTAGGAGCTGTCAAAAATCGAGCTAATATTCAATTAGTAATTAAATTAGTTAATTGGGATAATAAGGCTAACTATGACCGTCTTGGCTTTGAAGAGAGTAAACGTGATATTTGTAATGTAGAAGTACCGCAAATTACAATTCCAGTTAAAGTCGGTCGCAATATGGAAGATATTATTGAAGTAGCAGCAATGAATTTTAGAGCTAAAAAAATGGGTTACAATGCAACTTCTGCTTTTGATGATAATTTAACTACTTTAATTGCCCAGAATTCACGAGAAAATTAAATAATTAAATAAAGGAAAATAAAATGACTTTAACAATCAATCCAGTTGCGTTTAACTTGGGTGATATTAGTGTTAAATGGTATGGCGTCATTATGGCAACTGCAATTATTTTAGCAGTAGTAATGGCAATTATTGAAGGCCAAAAAAGACATATTATAAGCGATGATTTTGTAGATTTACTTTTATGGGCAGTACCGATTGGCTATCTAGGTGCGAGGATATATTATGTTGCATTTGAATGGGACTATTATGCGCAACATCCGGATCAAATTATTGCAATTTGGAATGGTGGCATTGCTATATATGGTGGATTGATAGCTGGATTAATTGTTTTATTGGTATTTTGTTATAAAAAATTATTACCACCGTTTTTAATGTTAGATATAATCACTCCTGGAGTAATGGCAGCCCAAATTTTAGGTCGTTGGGGTAACTTTTTTAATCAAGAAGCCCATGGCGCAGCGACTTCACTCCAATTTTTGCAGAGTTTACATTTACCACTATTTATCATTAATCAAATGAAAATAGCTGGCACTTATTATCAGCCGACGTTTTTATATGAATCTGTACTAAATCTTATTGGCTTAATTTTAATTTTACTTTTGCGCCATCGCAGACATATTTTCAAGCAGGGGGAAGTTTTTATGCTGTATTTAGCTTGGTATGCTGCGGTAAGATTTTTTGTTGAAGGTTTGCGCACAGATAGTTTATATATTGCAAAGACAATCAGGGTATCGCAACTGCTAAGTCTAGTTTTGTTTATCGTGGTTTTCTTGTTATTTATTTACCGTCGAGTAGTGGTTAAGCCTAAGTGGTACTTAGATGGCAGTGGGTTAAAATACCCGTATACAAGGGATTAAATATTGAGATAGTTATTAAAGAAAGTTTGGAAGTTAAATGACAAAAATTGCAGTTTTAGGAGCAGGTTCATGGGGAACAGTTTTAGGATCCTTACTTGCTGATAAAGGTAATGAGGTTATACTTTATGGTAATAATGCTCAAGTTAATCAAGAAATTAACACTGAGCATACTAATACACATTACATGAAGGATTGGCAAGTGAATGAAACGGTTTGGGCAACAGCTAACTTAAAGCAGGCTTTAAATAATGTTGCAATTATCTTATTTGTTTTACCTACACAAGCAATTCGCAGTGTTGCAAAAGAAGTTAAGCTTGTTTTAAACCAAAGTAATCTCCAGCCATTGGTAGTTACTGCTACTAAAGGAATTGAACCCGGTTCTAAAAAATTAATTTCAGAAATTTTAACAGAAGAAATATATCCGGAAAATCCAGAGAAAATAGTTGCTATTTCTGGGCCGAGCCATGCTGAAAGTGTAGCGCAAAAAGACCTTACTGCCATTACATGTGCTTCAATCAGTAAGGAAAATGCACAAAGAGTGCAAACTATTTTTACTAATGACTATTTACGCTTGTATACCAATAGTGATTTAATTGGTGTTGAAGTGGCTGGTGCGGTTAAAAATGTGATTGCAATTGCTGCAGGCATTTTAGCTGGTAAAGGTTATGGTGATAATGCAAAAGCAGCACTAATGACGCGAGGATTAGCTGAGATTACGCGTTTAGGTGTAAACTGCTACCAAGCACAGCCGATGACTTTTAGTGGGTTAGCGGGAATTGGCGATTTAATCGTAACTTGTACATCAATCAATTCTCGTAATTGGCGTTGTGGCAAGCAATTGGGTGAAGGTAAGAGTTTTGCTTATATTGTTGAAAATATGGGGCAGGTAATTGAAGGTGCAACAACTGTTAAGGCAATTCATGAAATATGTCAGGAAAAAGCAATTGACATGCCAATTAGCGAAGCTGTTTATCGTGTTTTATATGAAAAAAGTAGTGTTGCTACTGAAATCACTAAAATGATGGATAGAAAGCCAAAACAGGAAATTAGACTTTAGAGTTATTTAGGAGTAGTATTTACTTACTAAAAGAAAGTGGTTAAGGTGAAAAAATGACTCAAAATTATGATGTAATTATTATAGGGGCTGGGCCAGGTGGCTTAACCGCAGCTTTATATGCCTCGCGAGCTAATTTGTCAGTTTTGCTTCTTGATCGCGGACTTTATGGCGGTCAAATGAATAACACTGATGCAATTGATAATTATCCTGGATTTAGCGAAATTAAAGGTCCGGAATTAGGCGAAAAAATGTACAATTCCATTATGAAATTTGGTGCAAAATTTGAATATGGTGATGTACAACAGGTTAGTCTTGAAGGTAACTACAAAGTTGTAACAACTGATACCGGTGAATATCGTGCACCTGCTTTAATTATTGCAACTGGAGCAGATCATCGGCATTTGAATATTCCTGGTGAAGATGAATACGCTGGTAAAGGTGTTTCTTACTGTGCTGTTTGTGATGCTGCTTTCTTTAAAAATGAGGATATTGCTGTAATTGGTGGTGGCGATTCGGCTATTGAAGAGGGCATTTACTTAGCTCAAAATGCTAAGTCGGTTACAGTTGTCCATCGCCGCGATCAATTACGCGCACAACCAACTTTACAAAAAAGGGCTTTTGCCAATGAAAAGATGAATTTCATTTGGAACGCAGAAACTGAATCAATAGATGGGGATGGCAATCGCGTTACTAGTGTTACCTATAAAGATAAGGAAACGGGTATTACTAAGAAATTAACTACTCGTGGGGTCTTTATTTATGTTGGTGTGATTCCGCAAACTGCTCCTTTAAAAGACATCGGCATTGTTAACGAACAGGGCTGGATTCCTACTGACGAACATATGAAAACTAAAGTGGCCGGTATCTTTGCTGTGGGAGATGTCCGTGCGAAAGATTTACGGCAAATTGCTAATGCTGTTGGTGACGGTAGTATTGCTGGACAAGAAGCTTATAATTATTTGCAAGCTTTAAATGATTAAAAAACTTAAAAAAGAATTCAGCTTGTGGGTTGAATTCTTTTTTTAAGTTAATAAATGCTAGAATAGGGGTTATGAAAACGAATTTATTATAGAAAAAGAGGTTTAGTGCAGTAATGAGTGCAAAAGAAACTTTTAAAATATGGCAAAAAGCGCAAAATATGCCTGATTATTTGCAAGCACAATTAAATTTACTTGGTCAAAATCAACAGTGGATTGATGATGCCTTTAGTCAAGATATAAATTTTGGTACAGCTGGGATGCGTGGCAAACTTGAACCTGGAATTAATCGGATTAATTTATTTACAATTGGTCGAATCACTGAAGGATTAGCTCGTTTAATTGTTGAAAAAGGCTGCAAAGAAAAAAAAGCGGGAGTAGTGATTTCTTTTGATTCACGCTATCATTCGCGTGAGTTTGCTGAACATGCGGCTAGAATTTTAGGATTTCATGGTATTCAAGTTTATTTATTTGATGATATTCGGCCCACACCAGAATTATCTTACGCTGTTCGTCACTTAAAGTCCTTTGCAGGAATCAATATCACAGCTTCGCATAATGCCAAAGAGTATAATGGCTATAAAGTTTATGGGGCTGATGGCGCGCAGATGGGACCTGCTGACGCAAATCGAGTATTTACTTATGCCCAAAATGTAGAAGATATTTTTCAAGTTAAGGCAGCTAGTGTTGATGAATTACGCTCTGCTGGCTTACTTAAATTAATTGGTGAAGATATTGATGAAAAATATTTAGCTAGATTACAAACGGTTTGTGTTAATTCAAATATGATTGCCAAAAATGCTAGCAAACTAACAATTATTTATACGCCGTTACACGGAACTGGTAAAATATTATATGATCGTGCGTTTAGGCAAGGGGGGTTTACTAATGTAATACCAGTTCCGAGCCAATCGATTATTGACCCCGAATTTCCAACTACTAAGAAACCCAATCCCGAGTACCGGGATGTATTTGACGTAGGAATTAAATTAGCTAATGAAAAAAATGCGGATTTGATTATTGCAACTGATCCAGATGCTGATCGGATGGGGGCTTGTGTCAGAACAAAAACTGGTAGTTTTGAGGTTTTAACCGGTAATCAGATAGCAACATTAATGATTTATTATTTGTTGAATAATTTAAAAGAAAGTCAGCGCCTTTCTAATGATTATGAATTAATCACTTCAATAGTTTCAAGTAGCATGCCACTTAAAATTGCTCAAGATTTCGGGATAAGAACTAAGTCTGTTTTAACTGGCTTTAAGTTTATTGGCGAAGAAATTGATCGAATGGCAAGAGAAAAGGATGGCAAATTTTTAATGGGCTTTGAAGAAAGCTATGGTTATTTATTTAAGCCATTTGCTCGTGATAAGGATGCGATGCAAGGGGCATTGATGTTTGCTGAAGTTGCTGCATATTATGCTAGTCGAGGAATGACCGTATTTGACGGCTTAAACGAAATATGGGAAAAATATGGCACTTCTTATGAAATTACTACTGCAATTGAGATGCCTGGAATTGATGGGCAAAGCCAAATGAACAAGTTAATGAGTCAATTGCGTAGTGAGCAACTAACACAAATTAATGGAAGTAAAGTTGTCAAAACGCAAGATTTCTTACAGCAAAAAGAAATAGTTAATAATGAAATAAAACCATTAACCGAATTACCACCAGCTAACGTATTAAAATATTACTTAGCTGATGAAACTTGGCTTGCTCTGCGTCCCTCTGGAACTGAGCCAGTAATTAAAGCCTATGTTGGAGTTAACCAGTCAAGTATTGCAAAAGCTAAGTCTAAAGCTGAACAGTACCAACTAACTTTAAAACAATTATTACAATAAGCAAATATTGTGCGAAAATATGTTCGAGAGCGTAAAATAATATCTGCCAATTGAAGTTGGACTTATAAATGTCCAACTTTTTTAGAAGGAGCCTTTCTATGATTAAACGACAAGAAAAACGTAAATTTGAGCTTGTATCTAAGTTTAAGCCTGCAGGCGATCAAGAGCAGGCAATTACTAAACTAACAGCTGGCTTTAACAAAGGATATAAAGAGCAGATTCTTGAAGGAGCCACCGGGACAGGTAAAACTTTTACGATGGCTAATATTATTGCTCAACTTAATAAACCAACTTTGGTTATTTCACATAATAAAACGTTAGTTGGCCAACTTTATGGTGAATTCAAGGAATTTTTTCCTAATAATGCAGTTGATTATTTTGTTTCATATTATGATTATTATCAGCCAGAGGCATATGTGCCTCAATCCGACACATACATTGAAAAGGACTCCGCTATTAACGATGAAATCGATCAGTTACGTCATCAAGCAACTAGTGATTTAATGGAGCGAAATGACGTAATTGTGGTTGCCTCTGTTTCATGTATTTATGGTTTAGGCGATCCTAAGGAATATTCTGCTAGTGTAATTACGGTTCATGAGGGTGATGACTATGGGCGCAATACGCTTTTGCGAAATTTAGTCAATATTCAATATGACCGTAATGATATCGATTTTCAACGGGGACGTTTTCGTGTCCGTGGGGATGTAGTGGAAATTTTTCCGGCTGGAAATTCTAATCATGCTTATCGAATTGAATTTTTTGGTGATGAAATTGATCGGATTGTGGAGATAGATTCCCTAACTGGTGAAGTAATAGGTGAAAGAGAAAGTATTTCACTTTTTCCTGCTACTCATTTCATGACTAATGAAGAACAATTGCGGCGTGCTATTAAGGCAATTTCGCAAGAAATGAAAGTTCAGGTAAAAGAATTTGAAGGGCAAGGTAAACTATTAGAAGCGGAACGGATTAAACAGCGGACAACTTTTGATCTCGAAATGATGGGCGAAGTAGGCTACACTAACGGGATCGAAAATTATTCGCGGCATATGGAGGGACGAAAAGAAGGTGAACCGCCCTATACACTGTTAGATTTTTTTCCAGATGATTTTTTAATTTTGATTGATGAGTCGCATGCTACAATGCCTGAAATTCGGGCCATGTATAATGGTGACCGTAACCGAAAAAAAACCTTGATTGATTATGGTTTTCGTTTGCCCTCAGCCCTTGATAATCGGCCGCTAAAAATAGCAGAATTTGAGCAGCATGTTAATCAAATTTTATATGTTTCAGCTACTCCAGGTGATTATGAGTTAGCGCGAACAGATCACAAGGTGGAGCAGATAATTCGGCCGACAGGGCTACTTGATCCTAAAATTGATGTTCGACCAGTTGCAGGTCAAATTGATGATTTAGTTGGAGAAATCAATCAACGCATTGACCATAACGAACGTGTTTTTGTAACAACCTTAACCAAAAAAATGGCTGAAGATTTAACGGATTATTTAAAAGATATTGGAATTAAAGTGCAATATTTACATTCAGATGTTAAAACCCTAGAACGGATGCAAATTTTGCATGATTTACGAGAAGGTAAGTATGATGTTTTAATTGGGATTAATTTACTTCGTGAGGGAATTGATGTACCAGAAGTTTCCCTAGTGGCTATTCTAGATGCTGACAAAGAAGGCTTTTTGCGGGCTTATCGTCCCTTAGTTCAAACAATGGGGCGAGCTTCACGTAATGCAAATGGTGAAGTTATTTTGTATGCGGATACGATTACTGACTCAATGCGCCAAGCAATTGAGTCAACTAAGCGCAGACGTGACTTACAAATTAAATTTAACGAAGAACATCAACTTAAACCGCAGACAATTATTAAACCAATTAGAGCAGTTATTTCGGCAACTAAAGCAGTTGATGAAGAACAAAATGAAAGTTTTGCTGATTTAAATTTTGACGAATTGAATGCTAAACAGAAGAAAACAATGATTAAAGACTTGCGTCAGCAAATGCAGCAAGCTGCTAAAAAATTGGATTTTGAAGGAGCAGCCACTTTGCGCGATGCGATAATGGAATTGGAGAGTTCTACTAGAAAACCAAGTATCAAAAAAGGAAATAAAATAAATGGCAAATAATCAAATTGTTATTCGTGGCGCACGAGAACATAATTTAAAAAATATTAGCTTAACAATTCCTAAGGATAAATTAGTCGTAATAACTGGTTTATCTGGTTCAGGTAAAAGTTCATTAGCTTTTGATACCCTATATGCTGAGGGACGAAGACGTTATGTCCAATCACTTTCAAGTTATGCAAGACAGTTTTTAGGACAAATGGATAAACCCGATGTTGATGCAATTGATGGCTTAAATCCCGCAATTTCGATTGATCAAAAAACCACATCGCATAATCCACGTTCAACTGTTGGTACAGTGACTGAGATTAATGATTATCTGCGATTATTATGGGCACGAGTTGGTCATCCAATTTGTCCTAATGATCAAACCCCAATTGAACGGCAATCAGTCGAACAAATGGTTGACCGTATTTTAGAATTACCTGATCGCAGTCGAATTCAATTGCTAGGCCCAGTTATTCGAGCTAAGCGCGGTGCTCACCAAGAGGTATTTAAGCGTGTTCAACGTGCAGGTTATGTCCGTGTAATTGTTGACGGTGAGATGCATGAAATCGGTGATGATTTTACGCTTGATAAAAATAAAAGGCATACTATTGATATTGTAGTTGACCGCTTAGTTATTAAAGATGGTATTCGCTCGCGTTTATTTGACTCAGTAGAGGCAGCGTTGCGCTTGTCTGATGGGTATATGAATGTGGACGTGATTAATAGTGAGATACTCAACTTTTCAGAATACTACGCTTGTCCGAAATGTGGCTTTACAGTTGGCGAAATGGAACCACGGCTTTTTTCATTTAATGCTCCTTTTGGTGCTTGTCCAGATTGTGATGGTTTAGGTATAAAATTAGCGGTAGATGAAGAATTAGTTATTCCGGATCAAAGTAAAACCTTGGCAGCAGGGGCAATTGCACCATGGAAAAATTCTAAATACTACAGTGAAATGTTAACTCAAGCTTGTGCGGCCTTAAAGATACCGCTAGATAAGCCCTTTGCCAAATTAACCAAAAGACAAAAAGAAATAATTTTGCATGGTTCAACTAAAAAAATAAAATTTCATGTGACTGGTGATTTTGGTGTCAATGATACAACTGCTCCTTTTGAGGGCGTAATGGAGAATGTGGAAAAGCGTTATTTGCATCCTATGTCTAAATTTATGCGTGATGTGATGGCCAAGTATATGGCAGAATTAACTTGCTCAACCTGTCATGGCAAGCGATTAAATCGCAAAGCTTTAGCTGTTAAAATAATGGGTAAAGATATTGCGGAAACATCAAGTTTAGCGATTAGTAAAGCAATAGAATTTTTTAATCATATTCAGCTTAGTGAGCAAGAAGAAGTTATTGCTAAGCCAATTTTAAAAGAAGTGCGTGATCGCTTAACTTTCTTAGATAGCGTGGGTCTTGATTATCTGACTTTATCACGAACTGCTAATACTTTATCTGGTGGTGAAGCGCAGCGTATAAGATTAGCCACCCAAATTGGGTCTAATTTATCAGGTGTAATGTATGTCTTAGATGAACCATCAATTGGTCTGCATCAACGTGATAATGATCGCTTGATTGCTGCCCTAAAAAGAATGCGTGATTTGGGGAACTCCCTAATTGTGGTTGAACATGATGATGAAACTATGCGCCAGGCAGACTACTTAATTGATATGGGACCAGGTGCTGGTAGTTTTGGCGGTAAAGTTATGGCTGCTGGCACACCAAAAGAAGTTGAAAAAAATACCAAATCACTAACTGGACAATATCTAGCTGGTAAAAAATTTGTACCGGTTCCTTTAACAAGACGTAAGGGTAATGGTAAAAAGATAACTATAACTGGAGCAGCGGAAAACAATCTTAAAGATATAAAGGTAGACTTCCCACTAGGCAAATTAATAGTGGTAACTGGCGTTTCCGGTTCAGGCAAGTCAACTTTGATTAATATGATTTTGAAAAGGGTATTAGCGCAAAAGTTAAATCGCAATCAAACTAAACCTGGTAAATATCAGAGCATTAGCGGGTATAAGAATATTGAGAAAGTTATCGATATTGATCAAAGTCCAATTGGGCGAACTCCAAGAAGTAACCCGGCAACTTATACTAGCGTTTTTGATGATATTCGCTCGCTTTTTGCGCAGACTAATGAAGCCAAGTTACGGGGCTACACTAAAGCAAGATTTTCATTTAATGTCAAAGGTGGACGTTGTGAAGCGTGTCATGGGGATGGAATTATTAAGATTGAAATGAACTTTTTACCAGACGTTTATGTACCGTGTGAAATTTGTCATGGTAATCGTTATAATTCAGAAACCCTTGAGGTAACTTACCGTAATAAAAACATTGCACAAGTGTTAGACATGACAATTGTTGATGCGTGTGACTTTTTTAAAAACATTCCGAAAATTGCACGTAAGCTACAAACAATTGTTGATGTGGGCTTGGGTTATGTTAAATTAGGTCAGTCTGCTACTACATTATCTGGTGGTGAAGCTCAACGGATGAAGTTAGCGGCTGAACTACAAAAACTTTCAACTGGTAAAAACTTTTATATCTTAGATGAACCAACTACTGGGTTACATACTGACGATATTAAACGTTTGCTTGAGGTGCTCCAAAGGTTAGTAGATCAAGGAAATACTGTTTTGATTATTGAACATAATTTAGATGTTATTAAAAGTGCAGATTGGTTGATTGATTTAGGACCTGAAGGAGGAGAAAGAGGTGGCACAATTATTGCAACTGGAACTCCAGAAGAACTTGTTCAAGTTAAAGAAAGCTATACTGGACAATACCTTAAACCAGTGCTGAAACGTGACAAAATTTTAACAGAAAACGCTCACAAAAAAGCAAACAAATAGTAATTATTTTTAATACAGTGTAGAATACTCTGCAAGGGGGAAAAGAGATGGATAATTTTTCTACTTATAGGGAAAAGCATGGCTTTAACTGGGCTGCTTTAATAGCTGGTGTACTAATGATTGTTGCTGGCCTATTCTTGATACTTCATCCTGGCCGAGCTTTGCATGCTTTTGTATTGCTTTTTGCTATCTTGTCGATCGTTCAAGGTTTTGTTTGGTTAGCAGTTTATAGTCATTTACGTTATTTTATTTCCTTTAGTTGGTTAGCAATTATTTCTGGAGTTATTGATATTATAATTGGTATTTTATTTCTCTATTCGTATGATGCCGCAGGACTAACTATTGCTTATTTATTTGCTTTTTGGTTTTTATTTGATTCAGTATCAGGTATTAGCTTTACTTGGCATTTAAAAAGTACATTAGGTCCTTACTTTTGGATTAATATGATTTTAAGTGTTTTAAGCTTATTTATCGCCATTGGGATGATGTTTAACCCAGCATTATCAGCATTAACTCTAATTTGGCTAGTTTCATTCTGGTTATTAATTTTTGGAGTAAGTGAGATTGTAGCAGCATTTGGAAATCGTTAATTTTATAGATAAAAAGTTCGCTTTAGAGCTTTTTTTTTATAAAAAAATATGAAAACTGCATGTGCTATAATTTAGATGATAGGAGACTTATGAAATGGCTGATGAAAAAAAACAGTTGCTGATTGTAACGGGAATGAGTGGTGCCGGTAAAACTGTAACATCACATGCCTTAGAAGATATGGGGTATTTTGTGGTTGATAACTTACCGCCGACGCTTTTGCCTAGCTTTTGGGAACTGATTGTTAATTCAGATGATTTTACTAAAGTGGCTGTCGTTGTAGATTTACGCGTTAAAAATTTTTATAAAGATTTGCTCAATGAAGTAAATTCATTAGAAGATAATGGTAGTGTTCGTTCAATCATTGTTTTTTTGGAAGCGGCTGATGACACTTTAGTTGCCCGCTACAAGGAGACTAGGAGAATTCCACCACTAGGTAAAAGCGGACGTTTGCTTGATGGTATTTTAGAAGAACGTCAGATACTAACAGGCATTAAAAACCGCGCTAATTATATAATTGATACTTCAGATTTGTCTCCGCAACAACTAAAGCAAAAATTGCTTAATGAGTTTAGTGATCAAGCAAAACAGCCATTTTCAGTTGAAGTAATGTCATTTGGCTTTAAATATGGTCTCCCCATCGATGCAGATATTGTAATGGATGTTCGTTTTTTGCCGAATCCTTTTTATTTGCCTGAACTCAGACCATTTACGGGTCTTGATAGGCGAGTTTTTGATTATGTAATGAATAAAGAAGAAACACAAGTTTTTTACCATAAACTGCTTAATCTAATCGAGTGTACCTTACCAAGTTATATTAAGGAAGGTAAGGCTAAGTTGACAATTGCTATTGGCTGTACTGGTGGTCAACATCGTAGTGTTGCAATTGCTAAGCAACTGGCTCATGATTTAGCCAATAATTATACAGTTGATCTTACCCATCGTGAAATTAGTCGTTATATTAGAAAAAGGTAAAGTATGAAATATGAAGATGCAAAAGTAGTTCGGATAACTAAAAGTAGACGACCACAAGTTGTGGTGATTGGTGGTGGTACCGGTCTGCCTGTAGTTTTAAATGCTTTAAAAGACCAAAATGCCGAAATTACTGCTATTGTTACCGTATCTGATGATGGTGGTTCATCAGGCTCGATTCGTAATTTTATTAATGTTGTTCCACCAGGTGATATTCGGAATGTTTTGGTTTCTTTGAGTGAAATTTCGCAAGAAGAAAAGGGTATTTTTCAATATCGCTTTGATTCATCTGATGCTTTCTTTTCTGGTCATGCAATTGGTAATTTAATTATTGCCGCTCTAAACGAAATGCACGGTAATATTTTTGATGCCGTTCAATCCCTTTCCAGAATGATGCGGGTTGATGGTCATGTTTTTCCGGCTTCTAATGAACCGTTGACTTTAAATGCTGAATTTATTGATGGTACAATCCAAGCTGGTGAAAAAGAAATTACTAATCAAGATAAGAGAATAAAAAGAGTTTGGGTAACTAATACTAATCTGACCGCTGAACCTGAGGCAATGCCACCTGTACTTGATGCTATTATGCAGGCTGATGCAGTAGTATTAGGACCTGGTAGTTTATTTACTTCGATTTTACCTAATTTAATGATACCTAACTTAGGTGAAGCAGTGCGTCAAACTAAAGCTGAAGTTATTTATATATGCAATATTATGACTCAGCTAGGTGAAACAGATCATTTTTCTGATTGCGAGCATGTTTCAGTAATTAATAAGCACTTAGGGGGACATTATATTAATACTACCTTGGTTAATGGGGCCAAAATTGATATGTCTAAATTTAATCCTAAGGATTATGATGCATATATTGAACCAGTTAAAAACGATTTTGCTGGGTTACGTGCTCAAGGTAGCCGCGTAATCACTGATGATTTTATTGATCAACGTAGTGGGTTAGTTTTTCATGATGGACAAAAAGTAGCTAAGGAGATTATTAATTTGGCTTTTGCTGCAATGTCTCGTAGAAAGGAATAGTTAAATAATGGCAAGCTATGCAAGTAAGGTGAAAAAAGAATTAACTTCATTAACAATTCATCCAGAACATGCTAAGGCGGAGCTGGCTGCTTTTTTACGTATGAATGGTGTTTTGAATTTTCATGATCACCGGTATAGTCTTGATATTACTACTGAAAATCCTGCAATTGCCCGCCGAATTTTTTCCTTGATAAAAACAGCTTATCAAGTAGAACCACTTTTGATTGTTTCACGTAAAATGAAATTAAAAAAAAATAATCAATACTTAGTTCGTTTGCAAAATCATGTTCATGAAATTCTAACTAATCTAGAAATCTTAGCTACTGATTTAGGGATAATTACGCGAGTTCCTCCCCGAATTACCTCTTCGCGTGAAGGTGCTATGTCTTATTTACGGGGGGCTTTTTTGGCTAGTGGTAGTGTGAATAATCCTGAAACTAGTAGATATCATTTAGAAATTTACTCAGCTTATGAAGATCATAATAATGACTTGCTGGAATTAATGAATCACTATTTTCATCTTAATGCTAAGACGACTAAACGGCGGCGTGGTTTTATTGTTTATTTAAAAGAAGCAGAAAAAATTGGTGATTTTTTGCATATCGTTGGAGCTTTTAACGCAATGTTATCGTTTGAAGATTTACGTATTATGCGGGATATGCGTAATTCAGTTAATCGGTTGGTTAATTGTGATACGGCTAACTTAAAAAAGACAGCTACAGCGGCTGCTAAGCAAGTCGAAGACATTGAATTAATTGAACGTAAAATTGGCTTAGAAAATATTCCAGAAAAATTACAGACGATTGCCCGGCTTAGGTTAGCTAATCCGGAATTGTCTTTAAAGGAGCTAGCCCAGCAAATACCAGATGGTCCAATTTCTAAATCAGGTGCCAATCACCGCTTAAAAAAGTTGCATGATTTGGCGCAGAGTTTGCAAGATTAGTAATAAAAAATACCTCCTGTAAAGGGAGGCATTTTTTATTACTAATCTTGTTTTTGATTGACCATAATTTCGTCAATTAGGCCATAATCCTTAGCCTCTTGGGCTGTTAGATAATTATCACGTTCAGTATCTTTTTGAATTTTCTCAAGTGGTTGACCGGTAGTTTCATGCAAAATCTTGTTAATCTTCTCGCGACTCTTCAGAATTTCATTAGCTGCAATTTGAATATCAGTTTGTTGTCCTTGAGCTCCACCTAAAGGTTGATGAATCAAGACCGTTGAATTTGGTAAAGCAAACCGCTTGCCTTTAGCTCCACTGGTTAAAAGGATGGAAGCCATTGAAGCAGCCATACCAATAGCAATAGTGGAAACGTCAGATTTAATGAAATTCATGGTGTCCATAATTGCTAAGCCGGAGGTGATCACCCCACCAGGAGAATTAATATAAAGAGAAATGTCTTTAGTATTGTCTTGGGCGTCAAGGAACAATAATTGTGCGATTATTGTATTAGCCATGTCGTCATTAATTTCACCGCTAAGCATAATAATGCGGTCCTTTAATAAGCGTGAATAGATGTCATAAGCACGTTCACCACGTGCAGTTTGTTCGATAACTGTAGGTACTAGCATCTTTTCTACCTCCTAGTTTAAATTAGAAATATTAGCACTCAAAATAGTACAGTGCTAATTAAATCACTTACATTAAGTGCTGTCAATGAAAGTGTATCAAATTTGTATTCTCTGTAATGTTATTTTTATATTATAATGTAAAAGGAATTTAAAATTTTGGAGGAACTATTTTGAAGCTTTTTAAAAAATTAGCTGCGATTACACTATTAATGTCAAATTTTGCTGTTTCAAGCCAATTAGCAACTGTTTCAGTTTTAGCGGCAGATGCAAGTGATTCGCAAGCACAAAGGCAAGATCAAGAGCAAGATGATGCTAGTAAATCAGTTGATGATACTAAATCTGATAGTGATGATTCAAACAGTCAAGTCAAGGATAAGACTGATAGCTCTGCCAAGGATAAGACTGATGATAACCAGTCAGCAGTCCAAAAAAAATCTAAGCCTAAGCAAACTATTACAGGTTTTTCAATGATGACTAAAGTTGCCGGTACTAAGAATTATGCGGTATGGCAAGATGTAGTTGATGGTAAAGTTAGCAAAAAAATCGCTGATGGAATTAACTATCGTTATAGCCATATTCAATCAGATCAATTAATTGAAACTAAGAAAAATCGCTACTGGCGTATATATGTAAATGGTCGTGAAGTAGGCTATGTTAATGAAAAATTCTTTGCCCGTAATCAAATTGCCGTACCCAAGACTGTAAGTTTAGTACGTAATGAGTATTATAGCTTTTTCCCTAAAGATGCAATCTCATATGTAACTAACGGCATGGGTACAGTAATTGATAATGAACAAGTTGAAGTTTCAAGAGATAGTATAGATTGCGCTACTCCTAAAACTTATAAAGTTAAGTATACTTACGGTGATACTTCTGCAACCGTAAAAGTGACTGTTAGAAAGAGTACTACAGAAGGTATTGCTGACGCCGAAGTAGTTAATTCCTTTCCGACGCAGGAAGGAACCAATGACTATAAAACTTGGAAAACACATTATGGTTCTTCCGTTAACTACATCAGTCCTAATGAATATAGCCCCGAAAATGATTCGCGCGAATTGATTAGTGGCGACTTAACGCTTAGAACGCGTTTTTATCAACCTGTTTTATTAAGTGTTAAAGATCCAAGTGATGATAATATTAACCGTGTAGGGCATATTCCAGAAGGATTAACTGTTTCACAAGGCTGGGCTTATACTAGTCTTTTAAGTCATACAAACTTAAATAATGGTCATATTGTTGGTTATGACTTGAATAATTTAAAGAGCCCTTATAACGCGCAACACTTACTTGATATGTCACAAAAAGCTTTTAACAATTATGTCAAACATATTAAGGTTAGTCCATATATTCCAATTGGGCATGGTCAAGCCATGGGGGCTAGTGATAAATATATTTACGTTTTAAATAATATTAATACGATTCGTGATGGTCGACCTGATTCAGAAGAATTAATTCAAATACGTAAAAGTGACTTACAAATCAATAAAATTTGGACAATTAAAACCTGGGTTGGTGATCAAACTAATCCGCGTTATTTCCAAAATGGAGTAATGATGTCTGATTATGAGATGTACACCGTTTACCGTGATACTAAAAATGATTGCTATGAATTTTGGCAATTAACACGCAGCGGTGATAATTGGTATCCTAAATTAGTGGGTAAGACTAGTGGTAGTTTTGTTAATAACAATGCTCCCTGTCAAGGCCTTACTTATGATCCTAAACACAAAAATTTCTATTTAGCTTTTAATGATTTGATTTTTAAACTCGGGCGTGATGGTACTTTAAAGCAAACTTACTCATTTGATACTGGACGCGAAATTGAAGGAATGTCAGTTAGTGGCAATAAATTATATGTTAATCTGGCTCAACGAGCAGAATTATTAGAAAGTATGGCTATTAAGTAAGTGGTTGAAACAAAAAAAGAGCTTTTCAGCTCTTTTTTTTGTTGCTAAAATTTCAGTTTGCTAAAAATAAAAAATTATTAAAAGACTAATCTATTTAATAATAAATGTTATTAAAACTTAAAAAATTCCAATAATTGACATAAATAATTAATTATTATATAAATTTATATTCTGAAAGCGTATACCAAAAACTTTGGTATATAAGTAAATTTAAGCGCTTGCTTATTATTTAAAAATAACATTTGATATGTATATTTGTATCCCTTTATATTGTCAATTAAATTTTATTTTATATAAACTTCAACTACTTGGCTGATAGAGCTAACATAAACATAGTAATTTTATATTCAGTTTTTGATGCGCAGATATAGTTGCACAGTTGTCTGTATATTCATTAACTATTTATAATAAATTATCACCAATGAAAAATGTTTGCTGTGAGCAACTGCTTTAACAGTAAAGTAAGCGCTAAGCATTAATTTGGTTACTTCTTTGTATGATAAGTGGCTCTAATAATAGTGACAGTTGAAAGGGATAGATTTTTTAATTATACATGTGTATAAGTTGACTAATCTAACATAAATAGTCACATTGGTTAATGGTAAATTAGGCACGCAATGAAGATAACAAAAATTTTTACAATTTAGTTAATGCTTGCTACTTAAGTTACTGTTAATAACTTGCTTAGGTTTGTGAGGTTTAGAATAATGAGTAAAAATAGTTTTTATAAAAAAATGATAATTTCTGTAGCTGGTGCTGCGCTATTATCCGTTGGCGTTACTGAAGGCACTACTGCTGCTAATAATGTTAGCGCTGCTACAGTAAAATCAGCTAAGAAAGTTGTTGCAAAAACCAAGGTTGTTGGTGCGACTTCTGCTGTTTACAAAAAAGCCGGTAAAAAAGTAGTTAAGACTAAGCAGACTATTAGTGCTGGTAAGAAAGTTAAGACTTATGGTAAAAAGACCATTGCTGGTGTAGCATATTACAGTATTGGTAAAGACCAATATGTTAAGGCTGCTAACCTTGATGGTAAAACCCGTCAGCTTGCTAAGAGTGTAGCTTTGTATACTAGAAGCGGTAAAGTAATTAAACATAGCAAGTTACGTAAAGGGCAAAGCGTTAAAGTTTATGGTACTGCTGTAACTATTAAAGGTAAGAAGTATTATTCAACTGGTAAGGGTTATGTTGCAGTAAAGGCTTTGGCTAAGAAAGTTGCCGAAGAAGTTCCAATCAACAAGGTAAACACGCCAGCAACAGACACTAATAAACCAGCTGATACCAACAAGCCAGCTGAAAATACAAATAATTCAAGCTCTAACAACACAAATACAAATAATTCTAGTTCAAATAATTCTGGTTCAAGTTCTAATACTGGTGCAGGTAATACTACTACCCCAGTAGATACATTAAAAGATACTAAAGCAGCAGCAACTAAGGCCATTGATGATGCAGCAAAAGCAACTAAGGACAGAATCAGTAAAAATATTAGTTTAACGGATGCGCAAAAAACAGAAGCTAATAGAGCAGTTGATGATGTAGTTAGTCAAGCTAAGGTTGCAATTAACAATGCCAAGACAATTGAAGAAATTGCTAAAGCTCAAAAAGATGGTGTTGCTAATGTTAATGCTAAAGATACAACTAAGCCGGGTGATTCCTTAGAAGATCAAAAATTAATGGCTGTTGGTGTCTTAGATGATGCAGCAAACGAAGCTCGAGTACAGATTATTTCTTCTAGTTTATCTGATACTGATAAGGCAAAAGCAATTGATGCAGTAAACAAGGCCTTAAGTGAAGGTAAAGTTGCAGTTGAACAAGGTAATACAGTTGAAGAAGTATTACAAATTAAGACTAAGGCTGTAAAACAGATCAAGCAACAAGTTCCAGCGGATACCTTGAAAGAAACTAAAACTGCAGCGGTTAACGTTTTAGAAGACGCCGCAAATGAGGCTAGATTAAAAATTGTTTCTTCCATTTTATCTGATGCTGATAAGTCCAAGGCAATCAATGCGGTAAACAAGGCCTTAAGTGAAGGTAAAGTTGCAGTTGAACAAGGTAATACAGTTGAAGAAGTCTTACAGTTAAAGGCTACGGCTGTAAATGAAATTAGAAAACAAGTTCCAAGTAGTACAGAAATTTCTTTGGAAGAAGCTAAGGCTACAGCAATTGAAACAATAGAGGATATTGCAAAAACTGCTAAAGGTAAGATTGGTAAAGATTTGCCAGAAGACGTTTTAGCTGCTGAAAATAAAGTAATTGATGATGCTGAAAATAATGCTGTTGAAAAGATTAATAGTAGTAAATCATTAGCTGATATAACTGCAGCTATAGCTAGTGGGAAAGATGCTATTAACTTAGCCCTTCCAAAATATCTGGCAGAGTCAGAAATTATTGGCGCCGCATCTAGAGCAAAAACTTCAATTGGTAAAGATAATGTAGAAGGCGCAAATGCAATCGATAAAGTAGTTGAAACTATAAAAAGTAAAATTGCTGCAGCTAAATCAACTGATGAAATTTCTAAAGAAGTTGAATCTGGCAAGCAAGCTATTACTAATGTAGAAGAACTTGCTGAAATTAAACAAACAGCTAAGGTTGCAATTGATGATGCAGTAACTGCTGCTAAAGAAAGAATTAGTAAGGATATTGCTTTAAATGATGCCCAAAAGACGGAAGCCAAGAAGGCAGTTGACACAGTAGCTACTCAGACTAAAGATGCAATTAATAATGCTGAGACTGCAGAAGAAGTTGCTAAGGCTCAAAAAGAAGGTATTGACAGTATTAATGCTAAAAGCAACAGTATTTCAGAAGATTCACTGAAGGTTTTAAAGAACGTTGCTAATGCCGCAATTGATAATGCCGCCGCAGCAGCTAATGCAGCTATAGACAAGTTAACTGATGAGAATGATAAAGCAATTCGTAAAGAATTAGTTGCAGATGCAGTAAAAGGTGCTAAGCAGGATATCGATAGTGCTTCTAACGCTGCATTAATTGAAAGTTTAAGAAGTAAATGGACTGATACTATTCAAAACTTAGTTACAGCTCCAGATGCATTTAAAGAGCAAAGAACTTTAGCACATGATTTAATTAGTGATATCAAAGAATCAGTATTAAAAGCGGCTGACAAATTAGCTGATGATAAGAAGCAAGCAGCTAAAGATGCAATAAATAATGCTTTTACAGCTGCAATAGCTGCGATTGATAAAGCTACAAAGCCTGCAGAAATTAAAAGTGCAAGAGAAGGTTTCTTTAGTGCAATTGATAAAGCTATCCCTGTAGCAGATTTGCAAGCCGCAGCTATTGATGAAATTACTACTGAAGCTAGCGTAGCAAAGATAGCAATTGAGACTAATAATACTGCTGATAAGAACGATCGTAAGCAATTAGTTAATGATGCATTTGCTACCGCTAAGAAAGCAATTAACGGAGCAACTAATGCAGCAATGGTTGAAAAAGTTAAGAATAGTTGGATTGGAACAATTCGTAACTTAACTGTTGTTGAAAATCCATTGCAGATTAATAGAACAAATGCTATAAGTGATATTACTAAGTTTCTCGATGTACTTAACCAAGCAATTAATAAAGTTAGTAGTGTTAATCAAACAGCCATAAGAACTGTGTTAGATGGTGCAAAAGCTACTGCTATAGCTGCAATTAACTCAGCAAAGAAACTATCTGATGTTGAAGTTGCAAAGAATAACTTCTATATTGCAGTTGATGGTTTGAGTACTGGCTTAGGTTTTAAGGACAAAGTAGTTGATCAAGTTACAGCTGATATTACAGCTTCTGTAGATAGTTCGAATACTAAAGCTTTATCAAAACTTACAAGTGATGAAGATAAAACTTATAAAGAACAAATAGCTAACAAGATTAAAGATATTCAAACTAATGTGAATACAGATTTAAAATCAGCTAAAGGATTAAGTGATATAGCTGCTATTAACAATAAAGCTACTTTGCTTATCTCTATAGAGCAAAGAAAAGCAAATGTGATTACTAGAATTAATAGATATGCTAAAGCTAACACAACTGGTGATGCAAATAAAATCAAGCAAACAGTAGCTGAATTTAAATCAAAAGTTATGAAAGCTCAATCTCATTCTGAACTTAAAGCATTACAAGCGAGTGCCGAGGCAGATATAAAAGCTATAACTCCTTCAAAATAAAATGTAAACATTTTAAATGATTTTGCTAATATATCTTTAGCTTACATATGAAAAGCGACAAGCTATTATGGTTTGTCGCTTTTTTGTATTTTTAAATCATATAATTCAATAATATATTTTCATATATTTTATGTACATACTTACATATTTGGTGGATATTATGTATACTTTGTTAAATAATTATCCCAACTATAGTGCCTCAAGTTATATTATCTAAGAAGAGATATTTCATATGTACGTAAACAAAAAATTATTGAAAGCAAAGTTATTATTGATTAGTATATACGTATTTGTCTTATTCATGATTAGTTTTAATGTCATTAAAGCAGATACTCAGACTATTAGTGCAATTGACCAAGAAACAGTTACTTCTTATCAAATTCAATACTGTGCAGATAATAGTAATAATGAAGAAATTAATTATTTTGAGTCAAACCAAGATCAAGGTACAAGTGCTGTATCTGAACAAGAGTCTAGTCAAATTGCTACAGAATTTCAAACTGATCCGCCTACTCCTCGGCCAGCCCTAGCACCGATTCAATGGGGAAATTCACAGTTAGCTTTTGATCAAACTACGGGTGTATTGACAATTAACGGGGGTCTAGTTAATAATCCACTACCAATTTTTCGAGCACTCCCACAAGAGCGAAATAATATCAAAAGTATAAAAATCACAGCTCCATTAACAATCACTGGATCAGCAAGTTCTCTGTTTGCCTCATTGCCGAATTTGACTACAATTGAAGGTCTAAATCAGGTAGATACTACAACAATTACTGATATGTCAAGAATGTTTTATCTCTGTCAGAAGTTAACTAGTGTTGATTTAAGTGCGTTCAATACTACTAAAGTAACCAATATGGAGAGAATGTTTGGTAATTGTCAAACTTTGTCAGAGATAGATTTACAGTCATTTGAAACTAGCAAGGTTACTAGTATGGCCTATATGTTTAATAATTGCTATAATTTGACTAAATTGTTGCATAGAGAACTAATTACTTCTAATGTATCAAATATGGCTGTAATGTTTGCAAATTGTAAAAACTTAGCAGATTTAAGTATAATCAGTAGTTTTGATACCAGTAAAGTGATGAGAATGGAGGCAATGTTTAAAGGCTGTAATTCAGTAAAGGAGCTTGATGTCCGCCATTTTAATACTAGTAAGGTTACTAATATGTTTTCTTTATTTGAATGGTGTGATCAACTGAAGTCGCTTGATTTAACTAATTTTGACACAGCTAAAGTAACTGATATGTCAGACATGTTTAATGGCTGTCGTAATTTAACCACCTTAAATATCCAATCTTTTGATACTACCCAGGTTACTAATATGTGTGGTATGTTTAATGGGTGTGAAAGTCTTGCTAAATTAGATTTGTCATCATTTAATACTGCCCAAGTTAAGAATATGAGGTGGATGTTCCATAATTGTTATAGTTTGACACAGCTCGACTTAAGTAATTTTGACACTTCAAATACTGAAACGATGGAAATTATGTTTAATTCTTGTAAAAGTTTAACTAAATTGGATTTGAGCAACTTCAATACTGCTTAAAGTAACTAGTATGATGGCAATGTTTGATAATTGTGCCAGTTTAGTAGAATTAAATATTCAAAATTTTAATACTAAGCAAGTTACGGACAAATTTTGGATGTTGGGGCTACCTAAGTTAAAGATTATTCATCTGGGTACGGAAATTACTGATTTGCAGAGCACCTATTTTTCAACTATTGGTGGTAAATGGGCTAATGTTGGTCGCGGTACGATTAATTCTCCAGAGGGTAGTAAAGTTTTTGCGGCAGCAGATTTAGAGCAAAACTATCATGGTGAAAAAGATGCAGATACTTATGTTCGTTTTGATTTAGATGCAGTTGTCAGAGTGAAGTATGTTGATGAAAATAATCAAGCGTTAGCGCCGGATGATGTTTTAACTGGAAAACTTGGTGAAAATTATGTAACTACACCTAAGAACATTGCAAAGTATTACCTTAAATACCATCCTAGCATGCTCAGGGGAAATTTGGCATATTTGAACAAGAAGTCACCTATGTTTATTCCCTGCTAAAGGATAGTGGCTCTAGTCGTCCCCCACTTAAGGGCGCTGATGTAACAATTCATTATCAGGATGCTCAGGGTAATACAATAGCTTCAGATGAAATTCTTCACGGTAATGTTGGTGATGGCTATATTTCAATGAGCAAAGAAATAGCTGGTTATCAATTAAAAGCTCGGCCAGATAATGCGACTGGATTTTTTACTGATCGGCCTCAAGTAGTTATTTATGTGTATATCAAATCTACTACTAGTGACAGTCCTCAATCTGGTGCTTCTGTTATAGAGAAACCTAAGAATACTGATCCTGACTTGGGTCATTATGAGCTAGCTTGCCCAGTTAATAAAGCAAAAAAGCAATTGGCAATTAAGGCTAATCATTTAGCCCGACCTACTAGCTCAAGACTCCCTCATAGTACTGCACCTGGCAATTCCTTACCACAGACTGGCACCGATCAGAAACTGGCAAATCTATGTTTTTTATTAGGGGGCATTTTATTATTAGTAAGTTTTGGCGGAGTAATTTGGCCCCTTGCTAAACATTTTTAAATAATGAATCAATTTTCTAAACCCGCAAACAGCTCCTCAGCTATTTGCGGGTTTATTGTTGGTATTTGGAAAAAATATTGGCACCACTTTGTATGAAGGAGTACTAACATCAGTTTTAAGTTGAGGTGGTAAATAATAGTAATTAGGCATACTTTTAATTTTAAAGAAGTTGTTTATATGAGGAATTACCAGTAAATTGTGAGTCTAATTATTTAGGTAATTATATTAAAGTTTTGCTTTCAAATAGAACTAAAAATTTAGTACAAACTAAAAGAACTCGTTCCGACTATAGGTCGAATGAGTTCTTAAAGTAAATTAAATAGTTAATTTTAAATGTCCTTTTGGTTTAAGCTTTATTTTCTTGGTGATTGCGAATAGCCGGTAGAATCAGCCCGAGTAAGAACAAGACAATCGGTGTTGCAATGTTTAGAGTTAAAGTTACTGGATCGGTTGAGTAAACTCCCAACAGACAGCAAGCAAAATTAATAAAGAAAGCCCAAAAACCAGCAGAATATGCTAACCATTGGTGTTTAGTCATCTGGTAATTACCAGGAGTGTGGAATTTTTTGATTTGCTTACGCAAAGCAATGTAAGCCACAAATACCCACAAATAACGCATTGGCATCACAATTGAGTTAAGCTTAATTAATTGTGCCATGACTGCTTGAGCATCAGGTAGCAGAGCCTGGAAGACAATTAAACCACCAGATAGAATAACAATCATCCAGATACCATTGATATATGCGCCATGCTTATTAACTTTGAGTAATTTTTTAGGTATGTAGTCCTTTGCTTCTTTACTACCTAAAAGCATTCTCAATGGGGCATCAATACTTAATACTAATGTAGAGAATTGACCAATCACATTACACCATGAATAGATGTACATGAATAAGCCACCAACCCCATAATATTCACCTAACTTGTTGAAGGCCATGTAAGGTCCATTAGAAATGTATTCGTTAAGGTTATTATTAACAACTTTTGGATCAAACATCATTGCTAAAGCAATTGTTCCCAGAATGGCACAGACCATAACCATTATGGCTAAACCAATCATTGCTTTAGGGAAATTCTTTGAAGGATCTTTCAATTTATTAACGTAAGGTGATATTTTTTCACACCCACCTACGGCAAAAACCAAAATAGATAAGGAAGTAAAGTATTTAACGTTAAAGTCAGGGATAAGATTCTTCACATTCCAACTTATGTTCATAAAACCTGCGTGAGGATTAATTGCTGGTGCGGCAAACATCATCAAAATAAATAAAATAGACATTATAAACATTGACGATCCAGCGATTGTTGACAAAGTCTTAATAACTGGCACACCGCGGCTGGCTACCCAGCAGAAGAATAAGAAGACAACTAAAGTAGCTAATTGTGTCCAGGCAGTAGGTAAACTATCATACCAATTAGTATTACCGAAAATGCCCCAAGCCATACTTCTTAAACCACCGGTACCTTTACTTGAGATGTAAACAACATGGACTGCCCAAAAAGTCCACCCGGCATAATAGGCCCATTTTGGTCCCATGGTAGCGTTGATCCAAGAAGAAACACCACCTTCGGAATCTTTAAAAACAGATCCTAATTCGCCGACCATTAATGAATATGGAACGAAGAATAGTAGGAAAATTAAAATCCAACTAAAAATAACTTTTGTTCCATCAAAGTAGATGAAACCATTAACTACGTTACCAAATCCCCACACGGTCGAAAAGGCCATGATTGCTAGGGTGGTCCACATCATTTTTTTTGAATTTTTTTCTGATTCAATCATAAAATTAATGCTCCTAATGAAAACTATAATAACTAGTTTATTTTAAACTAGACAAAGAAAAAAATCTATCATTTTATAGCTTAAATAAATAATTAGATAACATAATACACCTATTGCTTATAATTAATAATTATGCAAAAATACATATATATAGTTTTAGAAGGTAGGTATATAATGAAGAAAAGAATTAAAAGCTTAGCGCTTATTACAAACTTAATTTTAGTTATTGCTTTATTTATTGGAAGTAATAATTCAGTTGTAAGTGCTAAGACTTATCATAAAGCTGTTACTAAAATTGCTGGTAATGTAGATTATCCGATTTACCATCATGTTTCAAAGAAGGGACCTACCGGTAAATTTTCTTCTACTAAATATTTTAAATTTGCTCAAATTCAGTCCAAACAGTCAATTTCTACTAAAAAGGGAGAATATTGGAAAATTATTGTGGATGGACGACCAGTAGGATGGGTAAAACAAGATTTTTTTGTCCGCAATCAAATATCGGTTGCCAAAAATGTTAGCTTAGTCCAAAATAGTGCCTTTAATTTTGATCCTAAAGATGCAGTTAATTATGTTACAGATGCTCAAGGAACGGCCATTGATCTTGCTAAAGTAAAAACATCTCATTCTAGTATAAATTCTGCTTCACCAGGAAAGACGACAGTTGAATACACTTATGGTTCGGCTAAGGCTAGTGTTGATGTTGTAGTTCGCTCTGATAAGAATGAAGGGATTGCTCGGGCTGGTTTACGTCCAATGAACGGACCTAAAGAAGTTTCGACTTGGAAAGGTAGCTCTCCATCTTCTTCTCGTAATTGGAATGCTGCCCATAATTTTAGATCAGAGACTAGAGCAAACGCCTTTAGAAGTAATGGTTTAACTTTGAAAACAATACTATTTCAACCACGATTTGTCAGCCTTGACTATAATAAGGCCGCAGATAAGATGGGACAAGTTGGGGTAATTCCAGAAGGAATAACGGTTAAGGACTCTAATTTTACAGTTGCAGTTTTTAATTCTAGCAGTGCTGCTTATGGGCACCTTGTTTCATATAATTTAAATCAGATAAATAAGTTTAAGGCACAAAATTTACCGCAACTTAAGTGGTCAACTTTTAAGCACTATGCCTCTCATATTAAAGTCAGTCCATATATTAAGTTGGGTCATGGTCAAGCGATTGGTTCGTCAGAGAATTACATTTATGTAATTGCCAATAATAACAAGTCGAAAAATTCAAATAATTCGGAAGAAATATTGCAAATTCGCAAGTCTGACATGAAGATTAATCAAATTTGGAGTTTTCGTATTTGGAGTGGTACATCACCTCGTTATATCCATAATGCGACATTTGCGGATGACAACACGATGTATTGTCTCTTCCATAATGGTGCTAATAATTACTATGAATATTGGAAAGTAACGCGTTCAGGTGATACTTGGACTCCTATTCAAGTTGGTGCTACTAAAGGTAATTTTATTAGCAATGGCTCGCCCGTCCAAGGCTTTACCTATGATAAAAAGCACCGTCAATTCTTTATTGGTTTTAATGATTACATTTTTAAAGTTGCAGAAAATGGTACTTATCAAGCAACCCATCATTTACATGTTAAACGTGAAATTGAAGGGTTATCGGCCGATAAGGGCAAGTTATATGTTGAGTTTGCCCAACGAGGTGAATTAACAGCAGGAAAAATTAATTAAGTTTAAAAGCAGGCTCATTGGTGTGAGCCCGTTTTTTTCAAAATATAAGTCTACGGCATCTTTGATAAAAATAAATAATAAAAAAGCTAAGTAGGTATTACTACTTAGCTTTTTATCTTGATGGGTCCCCTGAGAGTCGAACTCAGATTTTAAGAACCGGAATCTTACGTGCGATCCATTACACTAAGGACCCAAACAATACTTTAGCTATTATAGCAGAAAAAGAAGTAAAAATGAAATCTTTTTTTAGCGCTAAAAAAGAAAGTTGTAGTATGATTAAGTTAAAGAAGAACTTGGCTATCTTGCATAACTTTGTTTTTCTTGAATTATTTAAAATTGGTTGTTATACTATAGGTGTCGATTGAGAAATGGGAGATTTAATATCTATTAGTCTACGTTTCTCTTATATTTTTAGGCAAAGCGGGACAAAAAATGACAACTAATGGGTCAGCTTGCGTCCCAAGATAAGGAGAGAAGTTGATGTACGCGGAATTTCCAGTGCTTGAAGCTCTCGTTCCTGACATACTAAAAGTTTTTCGGCAAAGATATCTTGTTCTTGAACAGATATCGCTGAATGCGCCCGTTGGTCGCAGAAGTGTGGCTCAGGCATTGGGTCTTTCTGAAAGAAACGTGCGAACGGAAACAGAGAATCTTCGCAATCTCGGTTTAATCGAAATTAAGAATTTTGGCATGTTTATGACAGAGAAGGGCGAGAAGATGTTGCAAGATGCAGCACCATTGATTGACCGTTTGTTTAATGCTCGCAAAACCGAAATTGATTTGGCACGTAAACTGGGCATTGAACGAACAATCATTGTACCAGGTGATAGTGATTTACAAGAACTAGTTTTTGAAAGAATGGGTGAAGAGCTCAGTGCAGCGCTTGACTTGCTTTTACCACTAGGTCATTCGATTATCACCGTACTTGGTGGAGCAGCACTTGCTAAATCTGCTAAAAATTTGTCTAAAAGTTTAGGGAAAAATCGGCAATTAGAGTTTGTTCCTGGTCGTGGTGCCTTGGGCGAAAATGTTGCTATTCAAAGCAATACAATTGTTCAAGAAATGGCTGTAGCAACTGGCGGCAAATACAAGACATTGTATTTGCCCGAGCAAGTTTCAACTGCAGCTTATAAATCACTAATTCGTGAATCTACCGTGGCTGATGTTTTAGAAGACATTTCTAAAACAGATGTTTTAATTCACGGCATTGGACTTGCTCATGATATGGCTCGACGCAGAGGTTATGACGCAATGCGGCTATCTGAATTGCGTGAAAAAAGAGTCGTTACCGAATGTTTTGGGTGTTTCTTCGATAACAAAGGTAAGATTGTCGACCGCGTGCAACAGGTTGGCTTGCAGTTCGAGAATCTAAATAAAATACCCCACATATTTGCTTTTGCTTGCGGTAGCCATAAGGCTAAAGCAATCAATGCTTATATGCCTAATGCACCTCATCAAACCTGGCTAATAACTGATGAAGGTGCCTCAAATAAGATTTTAAAGGAGAAATAATTCTCGTTTAAAATAAAAGATGTATGTAGTTCTTACATAGTTCCTAAGGAGGACTTTAGAATATGACAGTTAAAATTGGTATTAACGGCTTTGGCCGTATCGGTCGTTTAGCATTTCGTCGCATTATGGATTTAGGCGAAAAGTCAAAGGATATTGAAGTTGTTGCTATTAACGACTTGACTACTCCAGCACTTTTGGCTCACTTATTGAAGTATGACTCAACTCATGGTACTTTCAACCACGAAGTTTCAGCTACTGAAGATTCAATCGTTGTTGATGGTAAAAACTACCGTGTATACGCTGAGCCACAAGCTCAAAACATTCCATGGGTTAAGAACGATGGTGTTGACTTCGTTCTTGAATGTACTGGTTTCTACACCAGCAAGGCTAAGTCACAAGCTCACCTTGATGCTGGTGCCAAGAGAGTCTTGATTTCAGCTCCTGCTGGCAACGACTTGAAGACTATTGTTTACGCAGTAAACGATGACACTTTAGATGCTAGCGACACTATTGTTTCAGCTGGTTCATGTACTACTAACTCATTAGCACCAATGGTTGATGCATTACAAAAAGAATTTGGTGTTAAAGTAGCTACTATGACTACTATCCACGCTTACACTTCAACTCAAATGCTTTTGGATGGACCTGTTCGTGGTGGTAACAAGCGTGCTGCCCGTGCTGCTGCTGTTAACATTATTCCTCATTCAACTGGTGCTGCTAAGGCTATTGGTCTTGTTGTTCCAGAATTGAACGGTAAAGTTAACGGTCACGCACAACGTGTTCCAGTTACTGACGGTTCATTAACTGAATTAGTTTCAATTCTTGACAAGAATGTAACTGCTGATGAAGTTAACTCAGCAATGAAGAAATACGAAAGTGACTCATTTGCTTACAACGATGATGAAGTTGTTTCAAGTGATATCGTTGGTATGACTGCTGGTTCAATCTTTGACCCAACTCAAACTATGGTAACCACTGCTGGTGACAACCAATTAGTTAAGACTGTTGCTTGGTACGACAATGAATACTCATTCACTTGCCAAATGGTTCGTACTTTGTTGAAATTTGCTACTCTTTAATTTTTAAATTAATTAAGTAGTAAAAGAGAAGGCGGAGGGAAATTCTTCCTTCCGTCTTTTTTCTTATCATTAAAATAATTAAGTTATCGGAGGATATAGATGGCTAAATTAATTGTTTCAGACCTTGATGTAAAAGATAAAAAGGTTTTAGTTCGTGTTGATTTCAATGTGCCAATTAAAGACGGTGTGATTGGTGATGACAACCGTATTGTTGCTGCCCTTCCTACCATCAATTATATTATTGATAATGGTGGTAAGGCTATCTTACTTAGTCACTTAGGCCGAGTAAAGACTGCTGATGATAAAAAAGAATTGTCACTTAAGCCAATTGCTGAACGTTTAAGTGAATTATTGAAGAAGCCAGTAACCTTTGTACCTGAAAATGAAGGTCAAGAAGTTGAAAATGCAATTAACAACATGCAAGATGGCGATGTTGTAGTTCTTGAAAATACACGTTTCCAAGACATTGATAACGACTTTGGCAAGCGTGAAAGTAAGAATGATCCCGCTCTTGGTGAATATTGGGCATCTCTTGGCGACATGTACGTAAACGATGCTTTTGGTACTGCGCACAGAAGCCATGCTTCAAACGTTGGTATTGCCGAAGCTATGAAGAAGGCTGGCAAGCCTGCAGCAGCTGGTTACTTAATGGAAAAAGAAATTAAATTCTTAGGTGATGCCGTAGCTAATCCGGTTCACCCATTTGTAACTATCTTAGGTGGAGCTAAAGTTTCTGACAAGATTGATGTTATTACCAATTTAATTCCAAAGTCAGACCACATTTTAATTGGTGGTGGGATGGCTTATACCTTCTTAGCAGCTCAAGGTCATAACATTGGTAAGTCATTATTTGAGCCAGATAAGGTTGACTTGGCTAAGCAATTGCTAAACGATGCTGATGGTAAGATTGTATTACCAGTTGATAACTTAGCTGCAACTGAATTTTCAAATGATGCTGCTCGTGAAGTTGTTGGTGATGATATTCCTGACAACATGATGGGACTTGATATTGGTCCTAAGAGTGTTGAAAAGTTCAAAGACATCTTAAAAGATGCTAAGACAGTTGTTTGGAATGGACCAATGGGTGCCTTTGAAATGCCAAACTTTGCCGAAGGTACTTTAGAAGTTGGTAAGTCATTAGCAGAATTAACTGATGCCACTACGATTATTGGTGGTGGTGACTCAACTGCAGCTGCTAAACAATTAGGTATTGCTCCTAAGATTACCCACATTTCAACCGGTGGTGGAGCCTCACTTGAATACCTTGAAGGTAAGGAATTACCTGGAATTGTCTGCATTTCAGATAAATAGTTCTCAGAAAGGAATTTAAGATATGCGTACACCAATTATTGCTGGTAACTGGAAGTTGAATATGAATCCTGAACAAGCTGTTGCATTTGCGACTGCTGTTAAGGATAAGTTACCCCAAGCAAGTAAAGTTGAATCCTTAATCTGTGCTCCAGCTGTAGACCTTGATGCTTTACAAAAAGCAGCCCAAGGTTCTGATTTACAGATTGGTGCAGAAAATACCTACTTTGAAAATGAAGGTGCTTTTACGGGTGAAACTTCACCTAAAGTACTCAAAGAAATGGGTATTAACTACTGCATTATTGGGCATTCAGAACGTCGGGATTATTTCCACGAAACTGATGAAGATATTAACAAGAAGGCCAAAGCATTATTTGCCAATAACATTACCCCAATTCTTTGTTGTGGTGAATCACTTGAAAAGCGTGAAGCTAATCAGCAAGAAGAATGGGTTGTTGGTCAAATTAAGGCTGCCTTAAATGGTTTGACTGCAGACCAAGTTTCAAGCTTGGTAATTGCTTATGAGCCAATTTGGGCTATTGGTACTGGTAAAACTGCAACATCAGATCAAGCTGAAGAAATGTGTAAAACCATTCGCGATACAGTTAGAGATCTATATGATAATGAAACTGCTGAAAATGTTCGCATTCAATATGGTGGTTCAGTTAATCCTGCTAATGTTAAGGAATTAATGGCTAAACCAAATATTGATGGTGGTTTAGTTGGCGGAGCCAGCTTAAAATCAGATTCATACTTAGACTTAGTTAATTACCAAGACTAAGTTATAAAATCTAAAAAACAGCTATTGCATAGTGTAATAGCTGTTTTTTTATTGAAATACTGGGTAATAATAAAGTAATTAGTATAGATAGTAAAGTATATTTTTACTTCCTTTTTTTAATTTTTTTTATAAAGTTGCTGCTTGCAAGGTGCAACCAAGGCCTCAATAATGATAAATTTCTTTTTAAGAAAATACTATATTAACAGGCTTTAATTAAGTAGCCATAATTATGGTGGCACCACATGGTCCAAATGTTTGGTGATAATGTGATTATATGATTAAATTAAATAATAAAAAAATAAAAATTAATAAAAGTGAGGTTTGAAAATGAAAAAAATATTTTTTTCAATGATTGCTACTTTAGCTGTTTTATTGACTTTTCCATTTTTAATTCATAATAAATATACTGATTATTTTAACCCTTTACTAAAAACGGAAATTTCTTATGCTCAGGTGCCTAAAAACACACAAAAATATTATAATGTTCAAGCTGTTAATAAATTAGGCAAGAAGTTACCTTACAAATTAAACTTTGTTGGTGGCTATGATGCCTCAAAAGAGTACATTGCGATTCAACATAAAGGGCAGTATGTCAAACTAGTTGACTATATTGCAGGAAAACAAATGCCTATGGAATGAATAACTAAAGATACTATAGTGAATATTGTCTTTAATAGGTCCAAGAAGTAAAAGGGCGTATTATGACTGTTATTAAGCAAATTAGGTTATGAATGCCAGTAATTTTATTGTATCTTTTTGATTACTAATATGACTGTTTGTTTACTATAACCTTACATCTAAATTTTGTGGTCCAATTGGCTTGTATCGCAAATTACCTGTGGTATAATCCTAAGAATAATAAAAGTTTATTAGGAGATAAAAAATGAAAAGTAATAAAATTTTAACTGTATTGGCAGCTGCTGCAATTGGTGTTTCTACTGCTACTAGCCTAGGTGCTACGCAAGTCCAAACATCTCATGCGGCTGCTGAGCAAGCTAAGACGGTTAATCCAAGTAAACAAGCTAAAGCAGTTAAAGTTGCCTTTGGTAAGTCATATACTTTCCCTAAAGAGTGGGCTGGTAAATGGTATAGTAATGATCTTTTACGGATGGAGCCATTAGATTTTCATAAAACTGGATTAGGGTCACCAAGAAGTGGTGAATATGCTAAAGCAGTTACAAGTGCAAAATTAAAGGGGACTAATAAGTATCCATGGCAAATGTCTGCTGATTGGCAAGCTAAGAATGCTAAAGAATTAAATAAGTACGTTCGTGTAAGTAAAAAGAAGGTAAACGGCATTGACTGGATTATTGTTACTCCAGTTGGTAAAAAGTCAATTGATAATGGTTTTGCTTTTGCGGCTAGAACTGAAAAACTTAATGGCAAAAAGGAAACTGTTATTTTTGAAGCTAATCCACATGTTGGTGCAGCTACCCAACAATATTTCCGTACTAAGGAATTAGCTGATAAGTATGGTAAGCACCAATTTAAGAATATGGAATATAGTAAATGGGTTTTGCTTAGATCAAAAAACAAATAAGTTAGTTAAATAGTTATTTAGGGTCTTACTACTTAAGTAAGACCCTTTTTGTTTGTGCGAATTATAAGAAACTAAAGATAAAATATTTATTAAGTAATTGAAAGTAAAACAAATCCGCTCCTAGTTTTAGTAACTCTGTGGAGCGGAAATTGTAATGGAGCTAATTTTATTTGTAGCGGTAAATTAGTTAAAATTCACATTATACCGCGGACCAATTGGTGGAAAGGTAGGCAAGCGTAAGGGAGTTGTGTGCCATTGAGTAAAAAGGGTTGCGCATAAGAGGATAAAGGGGACGTCTTCTGGACGTGAAATTTTACAAGTTAGCACCACGCCGATTTTAACCATAGTGGTTTGAACAGTAGCAATTTTTTTAACGCCAGTTAAAAATTTATAACGCCCATTTTTGATATTACCAGTGACAAGGTAATTTAACCTTGTAATATAAAAAAGATTGGCCAGGCTATTATTCAGGTGCTTGACCTTAACCAGCGAATGATTGACCACATCAATTGTAAAAGAGGAGATTAACCCATTACCATCAGCATATAAGCGGCCAATTTCTGTTCCATTTACCGTTTTTAAATATAGGGTATGATTAGGATTATTCAAGTTACCTTCAATAATGTAGCGAATTTTGCCATTTTCATTGGCGACAGGAATTTGCCCATATTCTTGTCGTTGATTGAGTTCCAATAAATAGCGCATAACGACTCCTATTCCTTAGCATTTGCGCTAATAAACTTCCTTAATATATAACCGACACCATGATCATCATTTGATTTAGTAGTTACTTGGGCTATTTCTTTAATTTTAGGAACCGCATTGCCCATTGCTACACCGACGCCTGCATCACGAATCATACTTAAATCGTTTAGATTATCTCCAATAGCTGCAACTTCTTCCCGCTTGATTTTTTTCTTGTGGGCATAATCAAGTAAAGCTGGTCCTTTTTGTGCGTGAACATCATTGATTTCAATATTGACGGGACCGCTAGAAGTAATTGCTAGGTCGCCTAAGGCAGCAATTTCTTGTTTGGCTTGCGTAAATGCCTGTTGCCCATTAGCATTAAAAGAAATAATTTTCATGACTTCGATTTGCGGATCATTTAAAAGTTTGGCAAAATTAGCTACAAATTTCATGCTTAACATCGCATTACTCCCAGCAGCAATTGCTACGGCCTTTTTAAAAGTTAGTTCAGCGTTTAATTGCATCAATGATCGTGCTAAATTAGCAATCCGCTGGCTCGTGTCCGTAGAATAAATTTGATCGGCAGTTACAAGTTCATAATAAAGTTGATGTCGTTCTAAAATAGCGGCAATTTGCTTAGCCTTTGATTGAGGAAGGGCATGTTTGACTTGTAATTGGTCATTAGCATCATAGACTAAGGCGCCATTAATATTGATAAAACCGGTCTGTAACCCATATTTTCTAATTGCTTGACGTGATTGTTTAGGTGAGCGGCCAGTTGCTATTAAAAATTCAATATTATTTTGTTGGGCTGCTTTAATTGCAGCGATATTTTCGGCGGAAATGTCTAAACTACTGTTGAATAGTGTTCCGTCAAGGTCACAAGCTACTAATTTAATCAAGGTTAAATGTTCCCCTTCCTAATAATTCTATAAGGTAATAAATATTCTGTCTATTAAGATTATATTTGCTAAAGAAGCGCTAAAATTATTCAGCTTCTTTTCAATAACAATTAATTTCATGATACCATAAAAGCTAATGAAAGCGAGGACGTTTTACAGAATGAAAAAATATATCGGCAATGACTGGGATCAAGTTTTAGCTCCAGTATTTGCTAGTAATGAATATCATAAGCTGCATGAATTTTTAAAAGTAGAGTATGCAACTAGGCAAATTTTTCCAGATATGTACCATATTTTTACCGCTTTTAAATTAACCCCTTTTACTAAAACTAAAGTAGTAATTCTTGGTCAAGATCCATATCATAACCCTGGTCAAGCAACTGGGCTGAGTTTTGCCGTAATGCCTGGCATCTCGTTACCGCCATCATTGGTTAATATTTACCGTGAATTGTATGATGACGTTGGCTGTGCTCCAGTTAATCATGGTTATTTAAAAAAATGGGCTGATCAAGGTGTTTTACTGCTTAATGCCGTTCTAACCGTGCCTTTGGGTCAGGCAAATGGTCATCAAGGTAAAGGTTGGGAGCAGGTGACGGATGCAGCAATTAAAGCACTTAGTGATCGCGGAAAAGTGGTCTTCATTTTATGGGGAAGATACGCTCAAAATAAGATTAATTTAATTGACCAAAATCGTAATTTTGTGATTAAATCAGCTCACCCTAGCCCATTGTCAGCCAGCCGTGGTTTTTTTGGGTCCAGGCCATTTTCACGTTGTAATGCTGCTTTGAAAAAATTTGGGACAGGTCCCATTGATTGGCAGCTACCCGCAGAAATTAAACAGATAGACTTAGCATAAGGAATGAAAAATGAGTATTTTTACATTATTAGAAGACAAATTAAAAAAAACGGGCGTAAAATATCGCTTAGTGTTTCCTGAAGGAAATGAGCAAAAGGTTCTGGAAGCAGCCAGTAAATTAGCTGAGGGATCAATTGTTGAGCCAATCTTATTAGGTAATCCCCAAAAGATTATGACTACTATTAGGAGTAGCAAGTTAACTTATCCGCAACCAAAAATTATTGATTATCAGCATGATTCAGCAATTAGTGAATTAGTACCAGCCTTCATTGCTGCTCGCGGTAAAGAGGTGGCTGAGGCCGATGTGTTACGAGCACTGAATGATGCTAATTATTATGCAACAATGCTAGTCAAATTAGGTAAAGCTGATGGAATGGTTTCTGGAGTTGCTCATTCTACAGCCGATACTGTCCGACCAGCTCTACAATTAATTCATACAGCTGCAGGGATGAAGCGAGTTTCTGGTAGCTTTATTATGGAACGTGGAGCAGAAAGATATATTTTTGCAGATTGTGCGATTAATCCTGAACCTGATAGTAAAACCCTAGCTGAAATTGCCTATCAGTCAGTTGCCACTGCTCGTATGATTGACCTTGAACCCCGGGTAGCTTTTTTAAGTTTTTCAACTAAAGGTTCAGCTAAGGGGACTATGGTTGACCGCGTAGCGGAGGCTTATCAAATATTTGCTCACAATCACCCCAATATTCTTGCTGATGGGGAATTGCAATTTGATGCAGCCTTTGTACCTGAAGTGGCTAGAAAAAAAGCGTCGACATCTCCGCTTAAAGGGCGAGCTAATATCTTTATTTTCCCAGAATTACAGTCAGGTAATATTGCTTATAAAATGACGCAGCGGTTAGGAAATTTCACAGCAATAGGACCAATTTTGCAAGGAATTGCGCAACCCATTAATGACCTTTCAAGAGGTGCTAGTAGTCAAGATATATATAATATGGCAATATTAACTGCTGCTCAAGTAAGTGCAGAGGGTGAGTAAGATGAAATTAACTGTAAATTCGGCAGCTGAAATGAATAAAATCGGTGCAGCTATCGCTCTAACAACTAAGCCACATGATCTCTTGCTTTTAAAAGGTGATTTGGGTGCAGGCAAAACGACGTTAACGCAAGGAATCGGTCGTACTCTTGGAATTAAGCGACCAGTAAAGAGCCCAACTTTTACAATTGTTCGGGAATATCGCGAGGCATGTCTGCCCCTTTTTCATATGGATTTTTACCGTTTAGAAAACGACGATTTGTCCTCAATTGATCTAAATAGTTATCTAGCTGAACCTGGCTTAGTTGTGATTGAATGGCCCCAAGTGATTAAAGCGCAATTACCAGAGTATGCTTTGCAATTGACTATCCGCCGTGTTGATGATCAGTGGGATTCGACTAAAAGAACGGTTGAATTTGAAGTGCAGGGTGAGCGTGCTAAACAATGGTTAGCGGATATTTTAGTGCAGCTTAAATCCATTAGCTGAAGCTTAAATTTTTAGCTTTAAAATATTTTATTAGTAAAAAGAGTTAGCATTGGTCAGTGCTAACTCTTTTAAATATGGCCGATTTCTAGCCTTTATACTTGTTCAACTAAATTCTTAAGTGCCTCGTCGCCAAATTGCTTATTTTGGGCAATCAAAATTCCCGCACAAGCTTCACTGTCGCTTAAGGCATTGTGATGATGCCATAGTTCAACTTGAAGTGCTTTAGCTACAGTATCCAATTTATGGTTTGGCAAATCAGGCTCAAATAACTTACTAGTTTTAAGTGTATCAAGAACGAAATAATGCGGTTCGGTAATATCATAACGTGCTAAGCTTTTACGCATGACATTAGTATCGAAACGAGCGTTATGTGCACACACTAACATGCCAGGTTGGTATAAGTCTTTAATTTGAGGCCAAACTTCAGCCATTGTTGGTGCTGTTTTTACTTCATCTGCGGTAATATCATGTACTTGAATATTACGACTGTCAAATGGCATTTGTGGATTAATCAAGGTATAAAAGCGGTCGATAATTTTATTATCTCGCACCATTACAAGTGCTAGGGAACAAGCACTTTCAGGCTGCCGATTGGCAGTTTCAAAATCCATAGCAATAAAATTCATTTTTTCTCCTTAAATAATTAATTTTAGTATAACATAGAGTGAAGCAAATGCCTTAATGCGGTAAAATAGAAAAAGTATTATAAAGGGGATTTTAACGGTGGAGTTATTTAATATAGAACAAGCAGGAACAAAAATTAAGAAACAAGTTCCGCTAAGCAAATATACTTTTACTAAAACAGGTGGTCCAGCAGAATATTTAGCTTTTCCGCAAACTATAACTGAATTAAAGGAACTAGTACGCTATACATTTAAGAATGATATACCCTTAACAGTAATTGGTAATGCATCTAATTTAATTATCCGTGATGGTGGAATAGATGGTTTAGTGGTTATTTTAACTAAAATGAACCAAATTAAGGTTGCAGATAAGCAAGTATCAGCTCAAGCTGGTGCACGTATAATTGATACTGCTTTTACCGCAGCTGAACATGGTTTAAGTGGGCTAGAGTTTGCCGCTGGGATTCCTGGTAGTGTAGGTGGAGCTGTCTTTATGAATGCAGGAGCCTATGGTGGAGAAACTTGTGCAGTAGTGAAAAATGTAAAAGTTTTGACACGCAAAGGTGAGTTTAAAGTATATTCTAATGAAGAAATGAAATTTGCTTACCGACACTCACTTATTCAGGAAAATGGTGATATCGTAATAGCTGCAGATTTTACTTTAAAAAGGGAAACTAAAAGTAAAATTTTAGCTGATATGAATTATTTAAATGCCTTGCGTAAGTATAAACAGCCACTAGAGTATCCGTCATGTGGTAGTGTTTTCAAACGACCAAAAGGTCATTTTGTGGGCCCAATGATTATTGAAGCTGGCTTACAAGGTAAGCAAATTGGGGGGGCACAAGATTCCATGAAACATGCTGGTTTTATTGTAAATAAAGGCAATGCCACTGCTACTGATTATTTGAATTTAATTCACTTGATTCAACGTGTAATTAAAGAAAAGTTTAAGCTGGATTTACAAACTGAAGTTAGAATAATTGGGAAACCCACTGAATAAAAAAGTAAATCTCTAATAGTGGAAAGGAGCAGAGATGAATTTTAATGTTAGCAACATCTTTACTTGGAATAACTTGTCAATTATTCTTGACGTATTAATCATTTGGTTCTTAGTTTATCATTTGGTTATCTTAATTAGGGGTACTAAGGCAGTTCAACTAGCCAAGGGTATCGTCTTAATTTTTATTGTCCGCATTATCGCAGGTGTTTTACAGCTGCACACGACAACGTGGTTGATAGATCAAATTGTTTCTTGGTCAGTCATTGGTATTATTATTATTTTTCAACCTGAAATACGTCGTGGACTTGAGCATTTAGGACGATTACCAATTTTTGGTGAGCGCGAAGATAGCGAGCGTAATGAATCGCTTAGGTTTATTAATGAACTTGATAAGGCTATCCAGTACATGTCCAAAAGGCGGATTGGTGCCTTAATTACCTTGCAACAAGAGACTGGGCTTGATGATTATATCGAAACAGGAATTAATTTAGATGCTCGTGTTACAGGTGAATTATTAATTAATATTTTTATTCCTAATACTCCACTACATGATGGGGCAGTGATTATTAATCAAGACCATGAAATTGCGGTCGCAGCGGCTTATTTACCTTTATCAGATAGTACGATGATTCCTAAAAGACTTGGTACTAGACACAGAGCTGCTGTAGGTATTTCGGAAGTAACTGATGCAATTACGATTGTAGTATCTGAAGAAACCGGTGGCGTAACTATTACTCGTAATGGGCGGCTACTTTTGGATATTAGTCGGGATGAGTATATGAAGTATTTAACTGCCGCGCTTGTTCCCAAGAAAAATAATAATGAAAAATGGTATCAAAAGGCTTTACGTAAAATTTGGAAATGGGGTGCCGACCGATGAAAGAATTTTGGCGCAAAGCATGGTTCATTCGTTTAGTCTCACTTTTAATTGCTATTTTACTGGTGATTTATGTAAATTATACTCAAAGTGGATTTTGGACACAGGGGCAGCCTGAACGGACTAAACAAACTGCTAATAAAACGCAAACTATTAAAGTTCCTTTGCAAGTTTCGGTTGACACTGATAAGTATTATGTGATTGGTTATCCTGAAAAAGTTAGTGTTACTTTAGAAGGTTCGACGGCTTTAGTTACATCAATGGTCAATACCCAAAACTTTCGGGCATATATTGATTTGACTAATAAAGATATTGGTCGGCATACGGTTAAAATAAAGATTACTGGAATGAGTAAACAGGTATCATATTCTGTTAATCCTAAAACAGTAAATGTGAATATTCAACGACGAAAATCTACCACAATGCCTATACAAACAGAGTATAATAAAGGGGCAGTCGCTCGTGGATATAGGTTAGGGGATGTTAACATTTACCCACAAGAAGCTGAAGTAACCGGTGCTCGTAGTGAAGTTGACCAGATTGATCAAATAATAGCTAAAGTAGTTTTACCTAATGGTATTGATCATACCTTTGAACGGCAAGTCAGTTTGATTGCTGAAGATCATAAAGGACGCCAACTCAACGTAGTCATCGAACCGGCAACGGCTAAGGTAATAATTCCAATCACAATTGCTCAAAAAATGGTAAAAGTTGAATTACAACCAATGCATGAAAAGCAAAATAAATTATACTCGATTAGTACTAGAAGTAATTATGTTACTTTGTTTGGGACCGAAGAGGCTTTGACTAAAGTGAAACACTTGAAAGTACCGCTTGATTTAAGCAAGATTAACAGTTCAACGACTAAGTTAGTGAAGTTAAAATTGCCTCAAGGTATAGTGAAGGCTGATCCGAGTCAAATTAGTGTGGATCTAAAAGTCGAGAATACGAATAATGAAAAAATTAAAGGTAAATAATGGATAAGGAAGGTTGTTTATAAAATGTTGAAATATTTTGGTACAGATGGTGTTCGTGGCGTAGCTAATCGAGATTTATCTCCTGAGCTGGCATTTAAACTAGGACGTGATGGGGGTTACATCTTAACTAAGAATACTAAAAATGAACAGGCGAAAGTCTTAGTTTCAAGAGACACTCGGGCTTCCGGACAAATGCTTGAATATGCTTTGATTTCAGGATTACTTTCAGTGGGAATTGAAGTATTAAAAGTTGGTGTAATTACTACTCCAGGTCTATCATATTTAGTTAGAGCGCAAGGAGCTGATGCTGGCATTCAAATTTCAGCCTCGCATAATCCAGCTGAAGATAATGGTATTAAATTTTTTGGTAGTGATGGTCTAAAATTATCCGATGAGATGGAGGAAGAAATTGAAAAATTAATTGATAATGAAAAAGATGCCTTACCACGTCCATCAGCTACAGGACTAGGTTCGGTAACTGATTTTCATGAAGGTAGTGCCAAATATCTGCAGTTTATTGAAAATACTATTCCTGAAGATCTCAACGGTATTAAAGTAGTTATTGATGGCGCTAATGGAGCGGCAAGTAGTTTAATCTCACGCTTATTTGCTGATTGCGGTGTTGACTTTACCACCATTGCTACTCATCCTAATGGCTTAAATATTAATGACCATGTTGGTGCCACACATACTGAAAAATTACAAGAAGAAGTGGTTAAGCAAAAGGCTCAATTAGGCTTGGCCTTTGATGGCGATGCTGATCGCTGTATTGCTGTAGATGAAAATGGTCACGAAGTTGATGGTGATCACATTATGTATATTTTAGGTACTTACATGGAAGATAGTGGGCGCTTAAAAGATGATACAATTGTGACTACTGTAATGAGCAACTTGGGATTTACAAAAGCTTTAGAAAAACATGGTATTAAGAATGTACGTACGCAAGTTGGAGATCGCTATGTTTCCGAGGAAATGAGAAAGCATGGCTATAACTTAGGTGGTGAACAATCTGGTCATGTAATTATGAGTGATTATCATAATACTGGGGATGGGATGCTAACTGGGTTACAGTTAATGCTAGTAATGAAAAAAACGGGTAAGTTACTGACTGAGTTATTAAAAGACTTTAAAGACTATCCTCAATGTCTAGTAAATGTTCCAGTTACTGATAAACATAGTTGGGAAAATCATCAAGCGATTGTTGATGTAATTAAGAAAGTTGAAGCAGATATGCAGGGAGATGGCCGGGTAGTGGTTCGTCCTTCTGGCACACAATCATTATTACGGGTAATGGCTGAAGGTCCAACACAGGAAATAACCGATGCTTATGTAAAGCAAATTACTGATGTAGTTGAAAAAGAGATGGGTATTTAAATTTTATAAAGTGATAAAAAAGCAGACCAAACACTGAGAAAATGTGTTTGATCTGCTTTTTATTTTTAGATTAATATAAAAATATTGCATTTAGTATATACCAATTTAGATAATTTAACTTGACCATCTTTAATAAAAAGGCTATTATTCCTTTTGTTACAACTAATATTTAAACAAAACCAATTTAACAAAATTAAATATACCAAAGGAGAATAATATGTGTGGAATTGTTGGTCTCGTAGGTAAAGAAGCAAAAGAAATCGTGCTAAATGGTCTAACTAAGTTAGAGTACCGCGGCTATGATTCTGCCGGAATCTATTTGAATGATTTGGCGGGTAATGAATATTTGACTAAGACTACCGGTAGAATTCAAAATTTAAAAGAGCAAATGCAAACAAAAGAGCAAGGATTAGTAGGAATTGGGCACACTCGCTGGGCTACACATGGCGAACCTACTGATAACAATGCTCATCCTCAATTTGATCAAATGAAACGCTTTTATATGGTTCACAATGGGGTAATTGAAAATTATCAGGAAATAAAAGATAAATACTTAAAAAATGTAATTTTTAAATCAAATACGGATACTGAAGTTATGGTTCAATTAATCAGTAAAATTGTTCAAGAACAGGAGTTAGATACCTTTAGTGCACTAAAACAAGCTTTGAATTTAATTAGGGGTTCATATGCAATTTTATTAGTTGATAATAAATATCCTGATCATATCTATATCGCTAAAAACAAGTCGCCGTTAATGTTAGGTTTAGGCCATAATTTTAATATTATAGCTTCAGATGCTCTTTCAGTTTTGGATCAAACAAAAACTTTTATTGATATCCAAGATGGTGAAGTTGGTGATATTACTAAAAATAACTATAAATTAGAAACACTTGATGGAAAAGCGGTGGCACATCAGTCATATCAAGTTAATATTGACCCTAATGCTGCAAGTAAGGGAACTTACGAATTTTATATGTTAAAAGAAATTTGTGAACAACCAACTGTTTTACATCATTTGGCACAAACTTATCTCGATCAGGCTGGTACACCTCAAGTTGATCCGAAAATTACCACTGGTCTATCTCGTGCTGATCGTATTTATATTTTTGCTGCAGGTACAAGTTATCATGCAGGTCTAGTTGGCAAAGAAATTATTGAAGAATTGACAGAGATACCGACCGAAGTTGCTTTTGCCTCAGAAGCAGGATATCATTTTCCAATCTTATCGCAGCATCCTTTCTTTATTTTTCTTTCGCAATCTGGAGAAACGGCTGATTCTCGGGTGGTTTTGCAGGAAGCAATAAAGCGTAAAATTCCTTGTTTAACTTTGACTAATGTTCCCAATTCAACTCTAGCCCGTGAAGCTAATTATGCAATGTCGCTTGAGGCGGGGCCAGAAATTGCAGTAGCTTCAACTAAAGCTTACATTGCTCAAATTACAGTTGAAGCCATTTTGGCTAAGGCTGTAGGTGAGAAGTTAGCTAAAAAAAGAGCGAAAGATTTCTTGTTAAAAGAAAACCTTGCCTTGGCTGCTGAAGGAATTGAGCAGGTTCTTTCGACCCAAGATAAAATTGCTCAACTAGCCCAAAAATATTTAGTATCATCGCGTAATGCATTTTATATTGGACGGGGAATTGATTACCCTGTTGCTTTAGAAGCAGCATTAAAATTAAAAGAAGTTTCGTATATTCAAACAGAAGGTTTTGCAGCTGCAGAATTAAAGCACGGTACGATTTCATTAATTGAACCCGGTACGCCGGTAATTGCATTAATCAATGATCCATTAACTGCAGATTTAATGCGCGGAAACATTCAAGAAGTTATTGCCAGAGGGGCAAAAGTAATTACTATTGCTAGTCAAAGTTTGGCTAAAGCTAATGATGATATCGTTTTGACTAATCTTAATTATTATTTAAGTCCACTTATTTCTGTTGTAGCGGTACAGTTATTTGCCTACTATACTTCTAAAATAAAAGGACTAGATGTTGATAAACCAAGAAACTTAGCTAAAAGTGTTACCGTAGAATAAAGTATATCTAAATAAAAAGAAAAGGTCGTAAGTAATTACGACTTTTTGTATAATGAAGCTAATAATGCTAAAAAGTGGGAGGAAAAAATTTTGGCAATTAAAATAATTGCAGTTGATTTGGATGGAACTCTGCTCACAAGTAATAATCAAATCTTGCCTGAAACTGAGAGAGTATTAAAGCAGGTAAGTCGTCAGGGAATTAAAGTTGTTTTAGCAACAGGTCGTCCTTTATCTGGTGCAATGCCCTATAATCGACAATTAGAATTAATGGGAAAAGACCAATATGACATTGTTTTTAATGGTGCAGTAATTCAAGACTTAGCTGGTAACATTTTAATGAATCAAAAGATGGGCTATCAAGATTTTACTAATATGTTACGTTTACAACGTTTAGCTCATGTGAATTTACATTTTGAAACGCCTGATTGTTTTTGGACCTGTGATCGTGATATAGGAACTAACTTGGCAAATAACGGTGCAGTTACTAACAATATGATTAAAATTAGACGACCAGAAGAAATTCCGCAAGCTTTTTCTTTTAACAAAATTGGTTTCAGTTTAATTGATGATCTTCAAGAAATGGACAAGCTATGGAATAATATTCCTGAATGGGTATTTAAGAAGTACGATGTAGTAAGAAGTTTTGCAGAAATCATTGAAATCAATGATAAGATTGCTTCTAAGGGTAATGCTTTAATCCAATTAGCTGATCGCCTTAAAATTCAGCAAAAAGACGTGATGATTTTTGGCGACCAGGGTAATGATATTTCAATGTTTTCTAACCCCAACTTTAAAAAAATAGCGATGGGTAATGCTATCGAATTAATTAAGGATAAAGCTGATTATGTAACTGATGATAATAATCATAATGGAATTGCTAAAGCAATAAAAAAATTTGTTTTGTAGTAAAATAAAGTAGAGTTGATTATTATGGTAGAAAAAAAGATAGAACATAATGTTTCAGAAGCTGAGTGGGAAGTAATGCGGATTATTTGGACCCTTGGTGAGACTCATACTGGTGACGTGATTGAACAACTGCAAACAAAAAAGCATTGGTCAGAATCAACAATCAAGACTTTAATGGGACGTTTGGTCAAGAAGGGCTTACTACAAACGCGCAAAGATGGGCGACGGTTTGCTTATTCGGCGACAGTTAGTCAAATTGAAATGATGATTAAGGTGACTAACCAATTAATGGATCATATGTGTGATATGCATAAGGGTCAGGTATTGATTGAAATACTAAAAGGGCTGCCCCTATCTCAAAGTGATATTGCAACTATTGAAAATGAGCTTATTTTAAAAAAAGCCCATGCACCTAAAATGGTTCCTTGTAATTGTTTAGCTTCAGGTCAACACAATTGTTAATCAAATTAATAATTAGGAGGTTATAAATGAGAAGGTTTGGCAGTATTTTAATGCGTTTGGTATTTACTGTTTTGTTATGTGTATCAGGATTTTTGTTACTGGAAAGTCCAGTAATTATGGCTGTACCTAATGTCCCGCAAATGGCTAAAACACTTATTCAAAAGAGTATTGACCAATCAGATAATGATAGTTTTAAAGGTACATATCGGTTGGCTAAGGAATTGGGCGTAGAAGATAAAATTCTAGAACAATTGCCGCGCAAATACCACCAAAATATATCTTATGTTAGTATGTATAACCTTAGTGTTACCTATCGCGAAAATGGAGAGTTAACCGCAAAAAATTTAGCTCTACCAGCTAATAACAAAGTACAAGAAGCAGCAAATTATGTAATTATAAATAACATTAATGATAACCTTAAAAAAAATAAAAAAGATGTTAACCAAACTATTGCTATCTTTCATTATTGCTTTTTTGGTTTGATTATTCTCTTTGCAATTGCTATTATCCTTGTTTTATTTGGTAAATGGTGGGCATCAATTGCTATTTTGTTAGCTACTGTTGGCTCTTTTGGAGCCTTACAGTTCTACAGTAATAATGTTTTGCATAATTTACAAATGCAATATCATGGTATCACGTTAATCACTTCGTCTGCACTTTGGTTAGGCTTAGCCATCGGGTTGGTTGCTCTGATTCTCTGGCCACCAATTTTGAAAATTACGAAAAAAAATGAACATGATAATTAAAAATGTTAAATGATTAATTAGCTAAATAACCGCTAGTCTTAAAGACTAGCGGTTATTTTGTTGCGTTTTTAAAAAATTCAAATTCAGGCTATTTGTGCGGGACTAACTTAAATTAGCAATAATTACTTAGTATAATTTGGTGCTTTTTTAGTAATTTGGACATCATGGGGGTGAGATTCACGTAGTCCTGCATTAGTAATACGTATAAATTGTGAATTTTCCCGTAAATCAGTGATTGAAGCAGCACCAACGTAGCCCATACCTGAACGTAAGCCCCCAAGAATTTGAAAAATAATGTCCGAAACATCGCCTTTATAGGCAACCCGAGCTTCCACTCCTTCTGGCACGAGTTTATTAGCTTCGTTAACACCACCTTGGAAATAACGGTCAGATGAGCCGTGAGATTGGGCCATTGCACTAACTGAACCCATCCCGCGGTATGCTTTATATTTTTGCCCATTACTTTCAAAAATTTCCCCCGGTGCTTCAGTTGTACCTGAAAGCATACTGCCAAGCATTACCGCATTTCCACCTGCGGCTAGGGCCTTAACAATATCGCCAGAATATTGCATACCACCATCTGCAATGATTGGTTTATGATATTCTTGCGCTGCAGTAGCCGCATCGTAAATAGCAGTGATTTGGGGTACGCCAACCCCAGCGACTACCCGAGTAGTACAGATTGAGCCAGGGCCAATTCCTACTTTAACAACATCAACACCTGCATCAAAGAGGGATCTGGTTGCATCACCAGTTGCAATATTGCCAGCGATTAAAGTAGCTTGAGGGAAATGCTCTCTAATTTCTTTGATTTTACGAAGAACACCTGCTGAATGCCCATGGGCGGTATCAATAACAATTGCATCGGCGCCATTTTCAAGTAAAGCAGTAGCGCGTTCAAAGGTATCACTAGTAACTCCAACGGCAGCAGCTACTAGCAGATGATTGTTTTGATCAATGGCTGCTTTAGTAAAATTATTTGGGACAACGACATTTTTAACATTGGCAACTTCACTGGCTTGAGCTGTAATTGACATGTTCTTATGAATTACTCCCAACCCACCTTGTAAAGCAATTGCGATTGCCATGGCACCTTCTGTTACAGTATCCATTCCGGCGCTAATAATAGGAATGTTTAGCTTAATATTTGGTGCTAGTTGCGTGTGAAGATCAACCTCATTAGGTAGAACGTTACTTTCAGCAGGAATTAATAAGACGTCATCAAAGGTTAAACCTTCTTTATTAAATTTCGTTGACCAATTTGACATTTAGTGCACTCTCCTTACTTAGAATTATTAAAGTTAAATTGATTACACTTTACTAGGGAATTGCATGGCGGTCAAGTGTTAATTTTTAATAAAATTAAATTTTTATGTAATCCGAACAAAAAAATAGTTTTTATTTTTATTGTAAACATTTAAGCGAAGTGATATTATTTTTTTAAGTTAAAAATAAGTAGTTATATTTCTTGTGTTAAGTTGATTATATTTGCTGAAAAGCAATTATTTATAGTGCTTATTTAGGTATAAATAATAAATTTAAGAAAAAGAAAGAGGAGCAAATGAATAAAGAATTGACCCGTGAATTTATTGCTGGTTTACCTAAAGCCGAACTACATGTTCATATTGAAGGAACGCTTGAACCAGAATTAGAATTTACCTGTGCGCAACGTAATCAAATTGATATTCAAGCTAAGTCACCGGCTGATATAGATCATAGCTATGGTTATGGTCTAACGGAATTCTTGAAGGCCTATTACCGGGGTATGAAAGTTTTGCGTACTGAACAAGACTTTTATGAAGTAACTTGGTCCTTTTTACAAAAGATGGCTCAAAGTAATGTTAAACATGTTGAGTTGTTTTTTGATCCTCAAGCCCATACTACTAGGGGGATTGCTTTTGAAACTGTGATCGAGGGAATTCACGCCGCAATTGGGGATGCGCAAGCTTTAGGAGTTGATACGCAATTAGTCATGTGTTTTTTACGTGAGCTTTCCAAACAATCGGCATGGGAAACCTTAGCATCAGCTAAACCATATCATGAAAAAGGTTGGATTATTGGGGTGGGGCTTGATTCAGCTGAACACCATAATCCGCCTTTAAAATTTATGACTGTCTTTGATGAGGCACAGCGACAAGGATATTTTTTGACCATGCATTGTGACCCTAAGCAAGTTGACTCGGTTGAGCATGTTAAGCAAGCTCTTGAAATTATTGAAGTTGATCGGCTCGACCATGGTATGAGTATAGTGCAAAATGCCGATTTAATGGAATATTTAATTAGTCAACAAATTGGGATTACCGCTTGTCCAATTGCTTATTATTATACTCGTAAGGATATGGAGCAAAAGGCTATTATGGAATTGTTTGCTAAAGGTGCTGTAATCAGTCTTAATTCTGATGATCCTTCATATAAGGGCGGCAATTATATTAATGACGTTTATTACAAGTTTGGTCAAAAATGTGGTTGGGGTGAAGATGAGATTGTACAAATAGCTCGGAATTCTTTCCAGAGTGCGTGGATTAGTCCTGAAGCTAAAGCTAGCTATTTGCAACAGATTGATGCTTATTTACAAAATTTAGGTTAAAGCTAAAAAAGGTTATTCTAACTAAGAATAGCCTTTTTTATAAGCAATTTTGTTTACATTTGTCATCATATCCGGTATATTTAACTTAATTTACAAATGTAAATACGACTTTTACTAAGGAGAGTATATCATGGCTAAAATTATTATTTTAATAACTGGTCTAGCAGGAATCGCTTTTATTGCATGGTGGTTTTTCGGAAAGCATACAGTGCAAACAAAAATGGCTAAAGTATCTAAGAATAAGCAAAGTGTTGATATTGCTGTCAAGGGCGGATACTCTCCCGAAAAAGTGATTTTGAAGCGTGGGATTCCTGCAACATTAAACTTTAAGCGACTTGATTCTGCTAGTTGTCTTGATCATGTAATCTTCTCCGATTTGGGAATTAATCAAAAATTGCCTGAAGGAAAAGTTGAATCAGTTAAGATAGATACAACCAAAGCTGGTGAGTACAATTGGCAATGCAGTATGAATATGTTTCATGGCAAAGTTATTGTAAAGTAAATTTGCGGGAGATTTAATATGAAAATTACAACACGATTTTGGACGTCGTTAATCCTATCAATACCAATGTTGTTAGAAATGATCATTCATCCCTTCACGAGTTGGATGCTCCCAGGTGGTAATTGGACAATGTTTGTGTTTACAAGCATTATTATGTTTCTTGCTGCTGGTCAATTTATTACAAGTGCTTGGGCTGCTTTTTTAAAGCATCATGCCAACATGGATACATTGGTTGCGTTTGGGACATTAACGACTTACATTTATAGTGTTTATGCAATGTTGACGAAGCGACCGGTTTTCTTTGAAACGGCCGCTTTTGTTATTACATTCGTTTTACTAGGTCAAGTGTTAGAAGAAAAAATGCGTAGCAATGCTTCTAGCGCTATAAGTAAACTAATTAACTTAAATGCAAAAAATGCTCTTGTTAAGCGTGGGCAAGATTTTATTCAAATTCCCGTTAGTCAAGTCGTTAAAAATGATTTAATCCAGGTAAAGCCTGGTGAAAAAATTCCGGTTGATGGAAAGATAATTTCAGGTTCATCAAATATTGATGAGTCAATGATAACAGGTGAAAGCATGCCTGTGACAAAGACAGTTGGTGACCAGGTAATCGGAGCAACAATCAACCAAACAGGCTCGTTTGTTTTTACAGCTGAAAAAGTTGGTAATGATACAATGCTTGCTCAAATTATTGCAATCGTCAAAAAGGCACAAAGTAGTCATGCTCCAATACAAAAATTGACAGATAAAGTTGCCAATATATTTGTACCAACTGTATTAATTATTGCTATTGCTACTTTTGTTGTTTGGAATGTCTTCTTAGAACAAGCCATTCCAACTGCACTTAATTATGCCGTTGCTGTAATGGTAATTGCCTGTCCCTGTGCCCTAGGCCTAGCTACGCCAACTGCTTTAATGGTTGGAACTGGCCGAGGAGCCAAGATGGGAATTTTGATCAAAAATGGTGAAATTCTTGAAGCTGTTAATCATATTGGAACAATGGTTTTTGATAAAACTGGCACGTTAACCGAAGGCAAACCTGAAGTAACTGATCTAATTGGTAACAAGCAACAGGTAGTGCCAATTGCTGCTGGATTAGAAAAGTTATCGGAACACCCACTGGCGGCTGCAATTATTACCTATGCCAACAAAGAAAAGATAGTACCTGCAGTTGTTAGTGACTTTCAAGTTCTAGAGGGACGCGGCGTTTGTGGGAAAATTGGGACTGAATCTGTCTACATTGGCAAATTAGTATCTGCTGCTAATTTGAAAATTTCTGTAAGTTTGGCCAATGAGGCAGAGAGATTAGAGACAACAGCTAAAACGGTTGTTGCTGTTTCAGTTCAAAATGAAGTCATTGGCTTAATTGCAATTCAAGATGCGCCAAAAAAGAACGCAAAAGAAGCGATTAGTGAGCTTAAACAAATGGGTTTGCAAACCGTAATGTTAACTGGTGATAATCAAAAAGTAGCACAGTCAATTGCCGAGCAAGTCGGCATAAAGCGGGTAATCGCTGGTGTCTTACCCACCGATAAGTCAGATGTTATTAAAAAATTACAAGAAAAACATTATGTGGCTTTTGTGGGTGATGGAATTAATGATGCGCCCGCATTAACACAAGCAAATGTTGGAATTGCAATGGGATCCGGTACAGATGTGGCAATAGATGCTGGTGGTATTGTTTTAATGAATAATGATTTGATAGCAGTCGTACGTGCATTAAAACTAAGCCGGAAGACTTTTCAGCGAATTAAGCTTAACCTGTTTTGGGCCTTTATTTATAATATTATAGGTATTCCAATTGCCGCTGGCGTTTTTGCTGGAGTTGGTTTGATTTTAAGTCCAGAAATTGCTGGTTTGGCAATGGCCTTTAGTTCATTATCAGTTGTTATTAGCTCGGTTTTATTAGGTAAAAGTAAAATATAAATACTTAAGTGATAACAAAAAGCAGATACTGTTAAAGTAGCCGCTTTTTATTTGAGCCATTTTTTAGCTTAAGTTAGAAAAAGTAATAATTTGCTTAATTATATTTATGATGTCTGGTCTTCAAAACATGTTTGCTTTGTATGATATAAGTTATAATTCCAATTGTTAACCAAATTAGCGTAACTAAAAGACTACTGCTTAAATCGGCATATTTAAACTTAATTAAATTAATAGGACCATAAAAAGGGAAGAGTAGCGCAATTTTTTCTAGCCATTTGGGATAGGCTGAAATAACTACTAAAATTCCGGCAACTAAACTCATTACCGAACTGATCAGATTTGACAGAAAATATGGGTCATTCATTTCCCAACTAATGGCCCAGGCAGTAAAGCCTAAAATTATGCCAAATAAACATAGTAAGGGTAAGACTAGGATAGTGCGATTAATAATTACCAGTGGGGCACCAAAAATTAGGGCCAGGGTTAAGTTAGATGTTGCTAGAATAAAGCCAGCTATCAAGGCTACGAAAACTTTATTTGTCCAGTAACGTAAGCTAAAAGGCCGTTGGGCAATCATTTCGTAGTCAATTCCTAAGTTGGCATCGGTAATTAGTGATTGGGTCATGGTCGTCATTGAAAGATTAGTGGCATCAATGGCAATTGATGCTAAAGCGATGGACCAGTTAAAGTGACCGGTATATTGCATATCAATTAAAACTAAAAGGATCATGTCAACAAAAGGTGTGATAAAAAAGTAAACTAGGATAGTGCGCCAATTTGCCAAAAATGATAATGATGAAAATTGTGTTTTAAGCATTAGATTAAATTTAATTCTCCTTTCTTACGTGCTAACTGGTTAATTTTTTTAACCATTAAAATTATTAAAAAAAACCAAATTATTAAACTAGAAAAATAAGCCGACCAATTAAAGGTTAAACTAGTGCCAGTTAAAGTGGCTATTGGAGTTGTCATGGGAATAAACCACTGGGCGATTTTTATAAATGGCCGCAAAAAATTAGGATTGCCAAAGAGACCCGAAAGTAGAACAAGTGGTATACCAATCAAACTTTCATAAGTAATGGCATTGGGAGTGAGGGTAAAGAAAGAGGCAATAAAAATTCCCATAGTTGCCATGGCTAGCCATAATAAAATAACAGTTAAACTAAACTTGAAAGTAATTGCGTCAGTTGTAACCCCTAAAAGTTGGGCAAGCAACCATGCTAGCGGAAAAGCTGCTAAGCCATAGGTTGAAGCTGGTAATAATAAAGCAATTAAAGACAAGCGTTCATCGTAAGCGTTATTAATTAAATAAGGTAAAGTTCCCTTGTATCTTTCAAAGCCGATACTGCCAGCAGCAGTGGTACAAGAAGACCACATGCCAAAGATTGCACTTTGTAACCATACACTAGTGTTGGTTAATTGGTGATTGGCATAGGCGAGCGTATATTGCACCAAAAAGATGGACAGGGTACTCGTCAAAGTCAAAGTGACAAAATATTGATCTGACAAATATTCTTTAAAATGGAACCAAAACAGGCGGACAAATCTCATTTTATTTCCTCCGCAATTCTGGTGCTAAGGCTAAGTATGATTCTTCTAAGGTCGCAGGGCGGTCGATATGGCTCACCTGTGACTCTTTAACAATGTCTTCAACTGTTCCAGTAGAAAAAATGCGCCCAGCACCAATTAAGATAATTTGGTCAGCTAAAGCTTCTACTTCAGACATGGTATGGCTGGTTAGTAAAATACTGATTCCCAGATCTGCCAAATTTTTAATGGTATCGCGAATGCTTTTAGCAATTTCGACATCGAGTCCGCTAGTTGGTTCATCGAGCAGAAGCAGTTGTGGATTACCTAAGAGTGCGCGCGCAATATGCAGCCGCTGCGTCATACCTTTAGAAAATTGCCCGACTTTTTTCTTTGCCACATTGCTTAAATTAACAATTTCTAGTACGCGAGTGATTTCAATTTTTTGCTGGCGGTATGGCACTCGCGCCAAATCGGCAAAAAAAGCCAGATTTTGGGCGGCAGTTGCTCGATGGTAAAAACCGAGCTCACCGCCAAAAGAGACACCTATATGCGGGTGATGGGTTGTGCCAATAATATTTTGCCCATTAAGCAATACTTGTCCCTGGGTTGGCAGTAAATAGCCGCCAATAATTGAAACAATCGTTGTTTTACCAGCACCATTAGGACCAAGTAATGAAATGATTTGTCCTTTTTTAATGTTAAAAGAGATATCTTCTAGAGCATGAAATTCTTCCTGCTTGTTATGATAAATCTTTTTTAAATGTTTTACTTCTAAGATATTTTTCAAAATAAATTCTCCAAAATTAGTGTAAATTTAAGTGTCACTATTAAGGAAGGGTGACATCATGATTTTACAGGTTAAGTTGGAGATCTTTTGTTGATTTACATTAAAGCTTTGTTAACATTATAACATAAAAATATTATTTGACTATTTAAATTAATTAGTTTTTTATTTTAAGGGTAGAAAATGACATCTCTAAAATATTTATAACAAGTAACAGTTGGTCAAGTTAAACAAAATCAGTCGGTTAAGTTGGTTAAATATAACAATAACTGGCCCAGTATTTTTCAAACTGAAAAGGAAAAAATTCAACAAGCTTTAGGTTCGACGGCTTTAAAAATTGAGCATATTGGTTCTACTGCCGTTACGGGACTTATGTCTAAGCCCATTATTGATATTTTATTGGTTGTTCCTCATCCTAGTGCTGAAGCAAGTTACGCTCTGCAATTGCAACAAGCTGGTTATATTTTACGAATTCGGGAGCCGGAATTTCAAGAGCATCGAATGTTTCTTGGCATTGATCCTGCTGTACATCTTCATGTATATGGTCCGGATAGTCAAGAAGCTAAAGACTTAATCCTCTTTCGTGATTGGTTAAGAAAAAATGATACCGATCGGTTAAAATATCAAGAATTAAAACAAAAACTAGCAACCCGGTGCTGGCCAACGGTGCAGGATTATGCTGATGCAAAGGGACCATTGATATATAAAATTAAGCAACGAGCAATTAATAATTGTAAGAAAGATTGAATGATATAAATGATGATTAAAATACAGAAATATTAAAAGCCAGATCCGAAATTATATTGGATCTGGCTTTTAAAATTAACTTCTTTTAAGCCTAATCAACCGATTTTAAGGCTTCGAGCATATCTAAATTTTTCAACTTATTGTTAACAATAAACCCAAGAATGAGCGTAACGATGCCAATTACTCCTAGTGGCCACAAAAAACTTGAAGCAGAAAGTGCTGGATTAAACATGACATTAGCTGGTGGTACGACATAAAGAATATAACGATAGAGTAAATCGCCGATAAAGTATCCGATTAGAATACCGATAATTGTTAATAAAATAGTTTCACGATAGATATAGAGGGTAACTTCATTATTATAAAAACCTAGTACTTTAATCGTTGATAATTCGCGAATACGTTCTGCAATATTAATATTGGTCAAGTTGTATAAAATAACAATTGCCAAAAATCCAGCGACTACAATCAAGACAATCATAATCATGTTCAAAGATTGGACGACTACATCTAGTTCTTGACTGATAGCAGTATTTTGAACAACATTACCAATGCCAGCTAAATTCATAAATTTAGCAGCAATTTTTCTGGTATTAGCTGGCTGACTATCTTTTAAGTTAACCAAGTAAGCATTGGAAGTATATTTTTTAGTAAAAATATGTTCGTACTGTCTTTGATTCATAAAGATAAAGTGTCCCATGTACATCTCACTTATTCCTGCAACTTTCATCGTACGTTGCTGATTATTCTTGTCAGTCAAAGTAATCTGGTCACCTTCTTTAATTTGCAATAAGTTGGCTAAGCGTTCAGAAATGGTGACACCGTTATTGTCTAAAGTAAGGGATTGGTGACTGCGGCGATTATTTAACTGAACATATTTTTTTAGCTGCTGGCTAAACTTGGGTGCAATTAAGGTTATTTCTTGGGTATCACCATTTTTTCCAGCAACTTTGGTCATTGATTCATAATAAATAGGCATTTCAGCAGCGATGTTAGTAGCATGCAATTTGGTTTTAATTACTTTTTTTTGTTTAGCGGTGACGGGTGCTTTTTCAGCCACAATCAGGTTATAGTGGATTAATTCAGAAAATTGGCGCTCATTCATGTTACTAATTGAATTTTTTACGGCAAAGCCCGCAAATAAAAGAGTAGCTGCTCCACAAACACCAAAAATTGTCATCAACATTCGTTTTTTGTAACGAAAAATATTACGAGCAGTAACTTTATGAGTGAAACTCAACTTGTTCCAAATTAAAGGGCAACGTTCAAGTAAAATTTTAGAGCCAGCGGCTGGTGGCTTAGGTAAAAGTAAAGCTGCTGGCTTTTCTTTAAATTCATTTTTGGCCGTTAAATATGCAGGTAAAACGGAACTAATCCACGATAATAAGAGAGCAATCAGGCTAATTTGCCAATAAAAATGTTCTTCAATTGCTGGAAGGGTAATTGACTGATAATAAGCGTGGTAAACAATTTGCGGTAATAATGTATGGCCTAGATAGACACCAATGATTGTGCCGATTGTCCCTGATAAGAAGCCATAAAAAATAAACTTACTAATGACTACCGTATTGCTGTATCCAAGAGCTTTTAGTGTGCCAGAATTTATTCTTTCTTCATCAATAAAGCGATTCATGGTGGTAAAAGTAACTAAGGCAGCAACAAAATACAAGAAAATGGGAAAAACTTTAGCTAAGTCTTCCACTACTTGAGCCACTGTAGTATAAACGACAGTTCCTTCACTACCTGGTAATTCGCGGCGGTTGTAAACACTATAATTTAAAACTAGCGTCTTAATTTGCATTTTTGCTTTGGTGATTTTTTGAATACCAGCATTAATTTTTTTCTGAGCAGTTGCTGTTTTTTGTTCTAAAGCATAGCTTTGCTTTTGTAACTCTTGCGTTTGAGTATTTAATTTAATTTGTGCTTGTTGCAAATTTGCCTGCATTTGTGGTGAAGTTGCTTGGCTAGCTTGCTGTTTGAGTTTGCTTTCCTGTGAGCTTAACTTATTTTGGGCAACTATCAGTTGTTGCTTAGCAGTGGTTAACTTATTGTGGGCCAATGCCAAAGTTTGTGTTTTTGCCTTTAGCAGCTGTAAGCCCATTTTTTTAATACGTTTTTCGCGTTGAGGTGTTTCTTCTTTTAGAACTTGTTGTGCAACTTTCTTATGTTGACCTAGGCGTTTAGCATATATTTTGCCATATGAGTCAAGCCCCCTTAAATCCTGATAAGTCAGGTTGGCTACTGTGTAGACAGTCTGATTAAAAGCTTGAGGCATGGCTACCGCATAGCCTTTAAGCTCTCCAGTGCCGCTACTACTTTGACCAAGATTAACGTTCGAGAGAATTTGACTTGAGCGAACAAAGCCAACGATTTTAAAATTTTTATTTTTTAAAAAAGTAGTTCCTAAAATATTCTTTTTTTCATGAAAGCTAATAGTTGAGCCCAGTTTATATTTTAAGCGGTAGTAATCAGTAATGGCAATTTCATCTGACTTTTGAGGAAGGTGACCTTTGATGACTTGATAAAGTCCAACTTTTTGGGGTTTAGAAAAGATGCGAAAGCTATCATGACTATTTTTTAATACAGTATCAGTCATATAACCAAATTCTGCATTTTTAAGTCCCTTAAGTTTACGTATTTTTTGCGCATCTTGTTTATCAAGCCCATAATTAGAAACAATGGTTAAATCAGGTGTGTTTAATTTTTGGGCATAATGATTTCCGGTTGCTCGCATATTAGGTCCAGTGACAAACAGTCCCACAAGAGCAAAGGAACCGATGAGCATTAGAGCCATGATTGACAAAAACTGCCCTTTAGTCTGTCTAATAGATTGCCAAAAATCTTTCCAAATTATTTTTTTCATTGTTAATCTTTTCTACCATTTAATATTAGCTATATTTTCAGGATGCTTAGTTTGGGTAACTTTTGTTACTTGCCCGTCATGAAAATGAATTACACGATTGGCAATTGGGGCAAGGGCGCTATTGTGTGTCACAATAATTACAGTGGTGCCATGGTTGCGACTCATATTAGCAATTATTTGTAAAACGTTTTTCCCAGTTTGATAGTCAAGCGCTCCAGTTGGCTCATCACAAAGTAGAATTTTGGGATTTTTAGCAATGGCACGAGCAATTGCTACTCTTTGTTGCTCACCGCCAGATAATTCTGCTGGAAAATTATTAACGCGTGCTTTTAATCCCACGTCAATTAGAGTTTGAACAGGATCAAGTGCATCTGCAACAATTTCAGCAGCAAGCTCCACGTTTTCTTTAGCAGTTAAATTTTGAATTAAGTTATAAAATTGAAAAACAAAACCAATATCATTGCGGCGGTAGTTGGTTAGCTGAAGTTGATTATAATTGGCAATATTTTCTCCATCAATAATTATATTTCCAGAGCTATTAGTATCCATTCCCCCTAAAATATTAAGCATAGTTGACTTGCCAGCACCGGATGCCCCTAAAATAATTGCTAGCTCACCTTTTTCAATCGAAAAGCTAACATCATTATTTGCTAAAATTTCGGTGTCACCTGCTTGATAGCGCTTAAAATTATGTTGAACTTCAATGTAACTCATAAGATTTATCCTTCGTGTTAAAAAATATTTTTTATTTTACTAACTATATTTAAGCTAAATATTTTTCAAGTACTTGTAAAACGCCCATCTCATTGTTACTCGGTGCTTCATATTTAGCAATCTTTTTAAGACGCTCATCCCCGTTACGCATAGCATAGCTTAAGCCGGCCAGTTCTATCATTTCTTTATCATTCATGCCATCACCAAAAGCGATTAGTTCTGCTGGTTTGATATTGAAATAGCGTAAAAAATATTTCAAACCTTGCCCTTTGTTGACATTTGCTGGCATGACATCGATATTATCAAATCCGCTAGTTGTACAGTGAATTCTTTCGGGATTGCTTTGATTAAATTTTCGTTCCAAGTCATTAGCCAATTCTGAGGAGCATTTCAATGTGAGTTTAGTTAAACTATCACTGGTAGGAATATCCCTTAGATCTCCAATATCAATGGCATTGGGATAAAAGAAATGCATTAAATTTTTAAATTGAATTGGCGCTTTTTTGTTAACATATGCTCGTTCTAAGCCACTGGCTGCAATATTAATTTCTGGATAATTTGTCTCAATAAAATTAATCAACTTGATTCCAGTGCGGTAAGTAAAAACATGTCGTGAAATAATTTTATTATCCTGGGTTAAAATTGAGCCATTGTCAGCGACAAAATCAATTCGATCTAAAAAGTCGTAGAAATCTCGTTGTAATCGAGAGAGGGGCCGTCCACTTGATACAATAAAGTGAACATGCTGTTTGCGTAATTTGGTTAATATTTTTTCAAAACGCTGCTGGTCAAATTGTTTGTCATCATTTTCAAAAGTCCCATCCATGTCGACTGCAACAGCTTTAAAAGGTAAAAGTGTCATGTTTAAACTCCTTATTTTATAGTTAATAATGTCCTAATCTATATTTTAAAGCAAAAATAGCTTCATTTAACATAATGAAGCTATTTTTTGAATTTACTAATTAAATTTTATTTTACAGTAGGCTTTCTACGACCTATAAGCCAGCATAGCAAAACAGCCAGTATAGTTTCGCTAATAATCAAGATAATATTAAGCCCCAGTTTTATTTGCCCAATAGCAATTGAGTTAATGCCAAAAAGTTTATTTTTGTCACCTAAGTATAAATCAAAAATAATTGAGCCAATAACTAAAGTGAAAATAGTAATCCATTGGTTTCGACTAAAGGCAATGCCGTATTCTTCTTCTCTGCGCCTAATGCTTGGCAAAATGACCCCTAATCCAATTAAAACAACGACGGCAATAATATTAATAATTAGTTCGTACCACCAATAACCGCTAAATTCTTTGATGTCTTGAGGAGCAATTCCTAAAATTGTTGCAACAGCAGTTACTATTAGGAGGAATAATCCGGCTAAGTAGGCAAGTTTGTCATTTTTTAAGAAAACATAATCTGATGGGAATTTTTGCGAATTTTTTCTAATCTGCATAAAGGAGAAGAAAATCCAACATGTCACTCCAGGAGAAATAATGCCATTTAAGTTGAGTAGCCAGTTAAAAATATCATTCATATCTGGCAAAAAAATTCCTAAAAGCATGATAAAAGCTGATAAGGCAACAGTTAAAATGTAACCATTAATTGGCAAACCATTTTTGTCTTTCTTTTGCAAGAAATGAGGCATATATTTATCGCCTGTATCTGAAATCAACATTCTAGTCATTGCATCGAGTAAAACAGCTAGCAGTGCTGCATTATAAAAGACAGAAGTCCATGCCCAAACATAAAGTAGCGTTTTGCCCCAACCATATTGGTGCCCCACCATATCAAAAACATAGTATGCACCATTCATTTTTAAATCATTAGGAATATGATAACTGTTAAAGTAAATTCCGAGAGCAAAGGAGCCAAAAACAGTTAAAAAGATGGTCATTAAGGCCAAAGCAATCATTGCCTTGGGAAAATCTGATTTTGGCTTCTTCATTTGCGTAACATATGGAGCAACTAATTCGCAACCATTTAACGCATAAATAAGCATAGCGATTGTTGTCCAATAATGCATGTCAAACTTAGGAATTAATGTTCGCCAGGTAAAAGGTTGAGTTGCCATATGTCCACCAGATCTTACTAGTCCAGTAAAGGCTAAAAAGACAAACATTAATGTCATAATCAACATAAGTCCACCACCAATAGTGGATAAAACTTCCATTGATCTTGAAAAATAGTGTTCAATTACAATAAAAATAATAAACATCGCAAAGGTCATCAAAGCAAATTTTGTATTTGAAATTTGGCTTTGGAACTTTTCTGAGCCAGTTATTGCCCAACCAATATCTACAATTATTTCGTTAGCTGAATCGACAGCATAGGGAATTGATGCTGCCCAGTAAGTCCAGGCAGTAAAATAACCGAGAAATTCGCCATTAGTTCCGCGTACCCATGAAGAAAGCCCACCACCTTCATGGTCAAAAACTGATCCAAGTTGCCCAACCATTAATGAATAGGGAATAACATAAAAAAGACACATAATAATCCATGATGTGACTACTGGCATTCCTTGGTTTTGAAAATTGTACATGATATCATCAAGACCAATGACCGTGCAAAATGCCATTAATGTCAATATTGGCCAAGATATATATTTTTGGTTTGAATTTATTTCCTCCACTTAAACTATCTCCTTTTATAATAATCAATGTTTTCATTTTACTAATTAAAAAGAATATTGACTAGATAAAATTATAATTTCTTAGCTAATAAGGCAAAAATATAAAAAAATGTGCTTAATCAATTGCTGGTATTGAATTTTATTAGTCTATGCGGTAAGATTATATCGTTAAATATGATGAAAAAGAAAGAAGGATTCTCATGTCAGGACATTCAAAATGGCACAATATTCAAGGCCGCAAGAATGCGCAAGACGCAAAAAGAGGTAAGATTTTCCAAAAATTATCTCGTGAAATATATATGGCTGCAAAGAATGGTGGTCCTGACCCTTCCGGAAATCCTAATTTGCGGATGGTAATGGATAAGGCACATGCAAATAATATGCCTAAGACCAATATTGACCGCGCACTTAAAAAGGCTGAAGGTAATTCAGATGAGCACTATGATGAGATTACTTATGAAGGCTATGCTCCAGGTGGTGTTGCTGTTTTTGTTGAAGCTTTAACTGATAACAAAAATAGGACAGCTTCTAGTGTGAGAGTGGCTTTCACGCGTAATGGTGGTTCACTTGGTGCAACAGGTTCAGTTGCCTACATGTTTAACCGTAAGGGTTATATTGTAATTGATCGCACAACTACTGATGCTGATGAAGATCAGATGTTACTTGATGTGATGGATGCTGGTGGTGAAGATTTACAAACTAGTGCTGAAGCTTATGAAATTTATACTGATGCTAAGCAGTTTGCCCAAGTTAGGGATGCCCTGGAAAAGGCAGGTTATAAACTGGCTGATGCTGAATTAACTATGATTCCAGAAAATACAACTCCTGTGCCAGAAGATAAGAAGGAACAATTTGATAATCTGGTTGAAGCTTTAGAAGATGATGATGACGTGCAGAACGTTTATACAGCAGCTAGTGAAGAATAGGATTAATTAAGTAAGTTAGAAAGACCTTGAGCAATTATTTGCTCAAGGTCTTTTTGTTTAAATTACCTTAATTTGTAGTATAAACGATTTATTTTTACATTTATATACATAATAGTTCGCCTTTTGCTTGAAAAAAAGTAAATTATTTAAATTTTTATAATATAATTCGTAATATACATGGTATAATTCGTAAATATCAATTGTTGAAAATTGATATTTTCTTAATAAAAAGCTCACAATATGAGTTATAAGGCTAAGGAGGCTATTGAATGAAGAAACCTATAATTTTGAGTACAGATCCTGGTATTGATGATGCTGTGGCAATTGCAATTTTATTGTTTAGCAAACAATTGGATGTTAAATTGATTGCTGCAGCTGCAGGAAATGTTGGAATTGATCAAACTTTAAATAATGTTTTGAAGCTTGAAACATTATTTAAAAAAGAAATTCCAGTTGTACCAGGCTGTAGTCGTGCACTAATTAAGCACCCAATCGATGCAGTAGCAGTTCATGGAAAATCTGGTATGGATGGTTATGACTTTCCTGAGCCTAATCAGGATCTTATTCTTGAAAATAAAATAGCCCCAGTAGCATTTCACGAAGTTGTGACTGCAACGAAAAATAAAGTAACACTTGTAGGAATAGCTCCTTTAACTGATATTGCTTTATATCTCCGTCTTTATCCTGAAGACTTTAACCAAATTGAAGAAATAATAATTATGGGAGGTAGTATTGGCAGAGGTAATTATGGTATTTTTTCAGAATTTAATATTGCCAGCGATCCAGAAGCAGCTAAAATTGTTTTTGAAAGTGGATTAAAAATTCGTGTGGCACCGTTAGAATTGGGGATGCAAGCAAAAATCAAACCAGAAATTAGTGAAAAAATCAAAAATTTGGGTAAAGTTGGTGCAATGTTTTATAGCTTATTTAAACGTTATCGTGGAGGTAGTTTTGCGACTGGATTAAAAATTTATGATGCTCTAGCAGTTGCAATGTTGCTACAACCAGATATGTTTGAATTTGTAGCAACTCACGTTGAAATAGTGACGCAAGCAGGATTTACTTATGGCGCGTCTCTAATGGACTTTAATAATAAGTTACAACAATCTAATAATGCTTTGATTGGTACTAAGGTAGATGTTGACCAATTTATTGAGTGGTTTATAAATGCTCTAAAAAAGGCTTGCTAAGGAGAGATAAAATGAATCAGCTTATTGCAGTTATTTTGACGCTATTGTCAGTAATAGTTTTAGTTTACATGTTATCTAAAAAAATGGATATTAAAATTGTATTATTTGCACTTGGGTTAGTTTTATTGTACTGCGGCATCTTTATGGGGAATAAAATTAGCCTATTACAGCCAGTTGCCAATCAATTGTTACAGCCAATTCAAGTGATTATTGATCAATTTACAACGACTTTGTCGCAAGCAGGATTTGTTATTTTGCTACTGGCTGGATATAGTTCATATATGACTTGTATTGGAGCTAATAGTGTAACCATTGGTGGTTTAACTTCGACAATGAAAGGAATTAAATCAGTATACTTATTAGTGCCAATTGTTTTTCTAATGGGAAATATCCTTTCTTTGGTAGTTCCAAGTGCTGCTAACTTGGCAATTATCTTATTGGCAACACTATATCCTGTTTTGCGGACAGCGGGAATGAGTCGCTTAACTGCTGCAGCTGTAATTGCTACTACTGCAACGATTATTCCCACTCCACTTGGTTCTGATAATGTCGCAATTGCTGCAGCTTTAAAAATGTCAGTAACGCAATACGTATTTAGTTATCATGCTTTAATTTCAATTCCAACCTTATTGTTAATGGCAATTGTTCATTATTTTTGGCAAAAACATGAGGATAAAAAAGATGGTCAAGGTCTTAATTATCAAGCAGAATTGGCTCAATATGGGTTAAAAGATGATGATAAACAACAAACCCAAGTGGTTGGCAGTAAGTTTGTTCGCTTTATTTACGGGCTACTGCCTTTATTGCCAATTATTATTTTAATAATAGATTTTATTTTTAATGTTACTCAAGGTCGAAATTTAACGATGAATGTGCAATCAGTGACTATTATTAGTTGGATTGTGGCGATTATAATTGAGTTAATTAATAAAAAAGATACCAAGCAAGTTTTAAACGATACCAATACCTTTATTAAGGGAATGGGTAATGCCATGGGGATTGTTGTTTTGTTAATTGCAGCTCAAACTTATGTACAGGGGTTAAATGCTGTGGGAATTATGACCATGATTCAAAAGTTAATGACTAATATTCATGGTGCTGGCATTTTATTGCCATTAATAATGGTAATCTTGACCGCAATAATTGTCCTATTAAGTGGTAGTGGGCTAGCTCTTATCTTTGCCCTTATTCCGCTGATTGTTCCATTAGCCAAGTCAGCCGGAATTGAGCCCCAGCAATTAGCAGTACCACTACAGTTGGCTGGTAATTTGTTGCGGGCAGTTTCACCAGTAGCTGCGGTAATTTTAATTGTGTCTGGAGCAACACATTTAGAACCAGGTCAAATTATCCGCCGTACAGCTGTACCAATGATTAGTGGTGTCTTGATTATGCTGGTTTTATCATTTTGCCTACTATAAATAAAGTAAATAAAATTTAAAAATTAAATCTTAATAAGAACGCAAAGCATAGTTTACTGTGATTTGCGTTTTTATTATTTTTTGAGTCTGGTTAAACAATTTTATACACTACTAAAAAATTATAATCTCGGCAAACAATTTTTTCTTTTTTGCGTATTTAATATTGACACAAAAAAGGAGGTTTTTATGCAAATCAAGCAAGTGGTTAACTCATTAATTGAAGCAGCAATTATAGCTCATGCCAGTGATCTATTTTTTCTGGTGCGAAGGACAAAGTTAGTTGTCAACTTGCGTACTACTGATGGAATTACTAGCCAAGCTGATTTTACGGTTAACGAAGGGATGGAGATTATTAATTATTTAAAATTTATAGCTCAAATGGATATTGCAGAACATCGGCGACCACAGGTAGGAGCATTCGAATATCCTTATCAAGGAGAAAATTATTTTTTGCGCTTATCAAGCATCGGTGATTTTAACGATTATGAATCTTTGGTTATTAGAATTATTTATCAAATTGACCATAGTAATTATTTTTTTCCAAATCAAATTGAACATTTAAAAATGCTAACACATCAACGTGGCTTAATAGTTACAAGTGGTCCCACAGGTTCAGGTAAGACTACGACAATGTATAAATTGGCTAAATATGTAGGGCAAAAGCAAATGGTAATGACAATAGAGGATCCTGTCGAAATTCATGAAGCTAGTTTTTTGCAAACACAGGTTAATTTAAATGCTGAAATCACATATTCAAGTTTATTAGAAGCCGCGTTAAGACATCGCCCAGATATTTTAATTATTGGGGAGATAAGAAATGAAAAAACTGCTCGCTTGGCGATTGATGCTGCTTTAAGTGGGCATTTGGTATTTGCAACTGTGCATGCTAAAAGTACTTTGCAAACGATTCTGCGACTTGAAAGTCTACATGTCAATATTAATGAACTTTATAATTGCATAACAGCAGTTTGTTATCAGCGCCTTTTACCGACTAAGGATCACTTATCTTGTTTAATGGATATTGCTAGTGGGGAATTCTTACAAGAACAGCTTACTTGTAAAAAGCGTAAAGAATATATTAGCTGGTATGAAAATCTAAGTGAATTAAAAGAAAAGGGTGAAATTAGTGCGCAAGTATTTGAACAATTTAAGAAAGGATAAGTTGACACAAGAGCAACGATTAAATTTTCTTGATTACTTACATCATAGTTTAGCTAACGGTTTTTCATTAAATGCTAGCTTAGAGTTAATGCCAATATTATGGCCAAGTCGTAAGAATTTAATTGATAAGTTATATCAGAAAGTTCAAGCAGGAAATAAATTGAGTAATTTAATGCTTAAACTTGGTTTTTCAAAAACAGTAGTGACGCAAATTGATCTTGCTTTAGAACAAGGCAGTTTAGTAGAATGCTTGTCGCAGATAGCTACACTAAATCGCTTAAAATGTGAACAAGAAAAGAAATTGAAGACGGAATTGTCTTATCCTTTTGTATTAGTAGTAATGATGATTTTATTATTATTTTTTATGCAAACTTTCGTTTCAAACCAGTTTGCCAATTCTGATGAACACACAGGTGATCTCATGCTGTTGGGGCTATTATTCTTAAGTTTGGGCTTTGTATATTATCTGATACGAGTCTTAATGTTATTAAAAAAGCAGGATTACCATTCTTTGTATAAATTAGCTCATTACCCAGTCATTGGTTCGTTAGTTAAACTCTATGTAAAATATTTGTTAATTTATGATGTGGGACTTCTGTTAGCAAGTGGTTTTTCTTTACAAAAAATATGTGAGTATGCTGAAAATCAAGAGCAAGGCTCGCTTCAGCAGTTTATAGGTGAGAAAATAGCTAGTCAGCTCAATTCTGGTAAAAAACTAGCTGACATAATTGTCCAGGAATATTTCTTACCCGATGAATTATTATTGTTATTGCAGGTAGGATCAAAAAAAGCAGATTTGAGCCAACGTTGCCTTTTATTGGGACGTACTTTATTTTCAGATTTGACAAGTGATATTGAAAAATTGATTGTTAATGTCCAGCCATTCTGCTTTATTCTAATTGGGTTATGTATTATTGGGATGTATTTAAAACTATTGTTGCCAATGTATGCAATGATGCAAAATATTTGAGGTGAATTGTAATGAAAAACAGAATTAAAAAACATCTTTTAGATATTATTACTAAAGCTGAAAAGCCTCAGGGCTTTACTTTAATTGAAATGGTAGTAGTTATTGCAATTATTGTGATGCTATTAATTATAATTGCTCCTAATTTGACTAAGCAAAAAGAAAGTGCCAGTGAAAGAACTGATGATGCTTTTAAAACTACTTTACAAACACAAGTTAATCTTTATGAAGATGATAAAGATCGTAATGGTAAAGAAATAAATTTTAAAAATATGTTTGATGATGGCTATTTGACCAAGAAGCAACTTGATAAAGCTAAAAATTATGTGGTATCTAATGGTGTGGTTGAAAAGAATTCGAATTAGAAATAGTTTACCTGCTTTTACTATTGTTGAAATAATTATTACTTTGACTATAACTCTTACCTTAACTTTATTAGGAGTAGTTCAGCTCAAAGCCTATAATCAAAGATTGATTTTAGATAATACAACTAAGGAAGTTAAAAGCTCGATTGAACAAGCGGCACGAATTTCGACTATTCGGCATCAAGCCATTATTATTAGATATTATCCAGTATCCAAAAGTCTCATTTTAATTGGCAAAAAATATTACCGAGAACTAAAGGTTGCTAATGATATAGAAATATATAATCTGGCTTTATTGCAAATATCACCCAATGGCTCGCTACCAGCTCACACAATAACGATTACAAACCATAAAAATACTAGAAGAATTAAGTTACAAATGACTTGGGGGCGGCCAATCGATGATACTTAATAAGCTAAAAGGTTTTTTAATGGCTGAGGGTATAACCGCCTTAGCTATTGCCATTGCTGGTGTATCATTAATGGCGCTAGTTATAGGGGAAGGTCGAAGCATAGAACAAAGGATGGAGTTAAAAACTGATCGAGCCTATGCCTGGCATATTTTAAAAAAACTCGATCTGAAGGAAGTTAAAGTTCATGATCGAGTTTATGAATTGCGAGGTGCTAGTAGTGTATATGATAAGACAAGCCAAGAAACTTATCTTGTCAAAAAATAAAGGCTTTGTATTAGCTGAGGCCATGTTTGCTGTTATAATCACACTTTTAATAGTCTTGGTTTTACAAAATTTATTAAAAACTATCATGCTTTCTGATAAGGCTGACCATAAAACTGATAATGTGGTTTTTGCTTATGTTCAATTTAATCGTTTTTTACATGATGATGATACGAAACTAGCCTATCCTTTTCCAGAAATATCGACTTCTAGGCAAGCTGGGATAGTAAAGGTTGATCATGATAATAAATCAAAGATATATAAATTGAATTTTTATAAAAATATGGTACGTGTCACTACTCCAGATGGTGGTCATATGCCACTTTTACTTGAAGTTAAAAAAGCTAATTTTGTTACCACGAATAATCACATTAAAATAAGCATTACAGAAAAAGATAATCGTAGTACAGAAATATATTTTAAATTAGATGCTAAATCAAAAATAAAAGAAAGAGGAAGACAAAAAAATTGAAAGTAAAAGCCAGTACCTTGCTCAGTAGTGTTTTTGTCTTAGCAACTTGTTTACTTTTTATTCGCTTTTATCAGGATATATATCATGATAGCATGCAAAATGATTTATTATTAATTGAATACTTGGTAAATAACTGATTTACTTGCGCTTGTTGCCTTCATTCTATTAAAATGGATAAAAGATAAGGGGAATAAGTGATGAATAATATTGAAGAGTTATTTGAAAATTTCTTAAATTGTGTAGAATACTTACAAAAAGCATTAAATGTATCTTTTGGTGAAGCTTTGACTGAAACCTTTGATAATCTTGAAAATAATCAAATTAAGGTTGAACTTGGCGCTCCGGATAAAGCGACTGTTGAAAAATTAAGCCAAAAGTATAAAAAGTTAAATTATGATAAGTTGTCACAGCAATTAAAGGTACAAGTATATACTTATTTAATACTCAAGGCAGTAAATGAAGATGCTTTAGATATTAATCAAATGCCAACACCACCGATAGTTGCAACGATAGTAGCAATGTTTATGCAAAAATTGCTGCCTGACAAAAAAATAACAATTGCTGATCCAGCAATTGGGACAGGAAATTTATTGTTTTCGGTAATTAACCAGTTAAAGCATGCAAATCATTCTAAGATGAACTATCACTTGCTGGGAATCGATAATGATGAAGAAATGCTTAGCTTTGCTGATATTGGTGTCCATTTAAATGGGCTTGACATCGAATTATACTGTCAAGATGCTTTAACGCCATGGTTATTTACCAATCCAGATGTTGTTGTAGCGGATTTGCCAATAGGGTATTATCCAATTGACGAGAATGCTAATAATTTTGCTACTAAAGCGGAAAAGGGTCATTCGTTTGCTCATCTTTTATTTATTGAACAAATTATTAAAAATTTAAAAGCTGGTGGCTATGCTTTCCTCGTGGTTCCTAAAGCAATCCTTACTGGCAAAGGTGGCAGTGACTTTATGCCATGGCTATCAGATAAGGTCTTTTTAAGAGCAATTATTGAGTTGCCAGATAATGTATTCCAAAATAAGACAAATCAAAAATCGATTTTAGTGTTTCAAAATCATGGTAATAATGTTCAAAATAGTGAAGTTTTACTCACAAAATTGGACTCATTAAAAAAGGAAGAAGACTTAATAAAGCTTAATGTTAACCTAAATGAGTGGTATACTAAAAATATTCATTAATTTGTGAAAAAGTCAAAAGTATGTGTGTAGTGGAGGAATCTCATTTATGAAAAAAGTTTTAGCAATTAACTCAGGTAGTTCTTCATTCAAGTATAAGTTATTTGCCCTTCCCGAAGAACAAGTATTGGCGGAAGGAATTGCTGATAGAGTTGGCATTGAGGGCTCTTCTTTTGAAATTAAATTACCAAATGGCGAAAAACATACTGATGAAGTCTCTATTCCGGATCAAGAGGCTGCAGTTAACTTGTTACTGGTAGCATTAAAGAAGTATCAAGTTGTTACTGATCTAGACGAGATTGTCGGTGTAGGGCATCGAATTGTTGCAGGTGGGGAAGATTTTCCTGATTCAGCCATAATTGATCAAGAAAAATTACAGAAAATCTATGATTTAAAAGAATATGCTCCCTTGCACAATGTTGCTGAAGGAAAAGGAATAGAAGCCTTCATGAAATTGCTTCCTAATGTCCCAGAAGTTGGCGTATTTGATACATCGTTCCATCAAACATTAGATTCAGTTCATTATATGTATTCACTTCCTTATAAGTATTATGAAAAATATGGCGTACGTAAATATGGTGCTCATGGTACGTCAGTAAGATATATTGTTGGTCGTGCTGCAGAGATGTTAAATAAAGATCGTGCAGATTTAAAATTAATTGTTTGTCATTTAGGGTCAGGAGCCTCTGTGACTGCTGTGAAAAATGATAAGTCATATGATACTTCAATGGGCTTTACCCCGCTTGCAGGAGTTACTATGGGGACACGTTCAGGTGATGTTGATGCATCAGTTTTACAATACATAATGAATAAGGAAAATCTTGATATTAATCAGATGATTGATATTTTAAATGACAAATCGGGGTTATTAGGAATTTCTGAAATTTCTTCTGACATGCGTGACCTAGAAAATAATTCAGATGATAAAGCAAAGTTAGCTCGTGATATTTTTGTTAATAGAGTTAGACAATATGTTGGTTCATATATTACTGAAATGGAAGGTGTTGACGCAATTATCTTTACCGCTGGAGTAGGTGAACACGATGCTGGTGTTAGAGAGAAAATAATGCAGTCATTTGAATTTATGGGTTTAGATCCTGATTATGAAGCAAACAAATCAAATGGTGAGAAGTTTATTTCAAAACCTGATTCAAAGATAAAAGCGCTAATTATTCCAACTGATGAAGAATTAATGATTGAACGTGATGTTGTTCGTTTAGCCCATTTGAATTAGGTACAATTTAATATATAATAAAAGTCGTTAATAATTTTTAATGGCTTTTTATTTTGATATATACATAGATAATAATATATTTATAAAAACCGATTAGTTTATGAATGATATAATTATGTCGGTATGGTAATTAACAATAATAATTTAATATAAGTATTATCATAATCAAAAGAATAAGGCTGATTAAGAAAAGCAGTCAAGAACTATTTAATGAAGAAAGTATAGGGAAAAATGATAAGACTAGTAGCAATTGACGTTGACGATACATTGTTGAATAGCCATGGAGTACTACTTGAATCAACTAAAATAGTTATTAAACGCGCAATTAGTCAACAAGTTAAAGTTGTTCTTTGTTCAGGTAGACCATTAGCTGGTGTTAAGCACTTTTTGGCTGAATTAGGAATTACTACAGATAATCAATATGTTATTACCTTTAACGGGGCTGTAATCGAATCAGTTACTGGGAGAAAATTAGCCGAATCTGGATTAGAATTTTCAACCTATAAAGAAATTGATCGATATTCTAATAAACACGATATTGCATATAATATTGTTGATGCTGATAGTCAAATTATTACGAGTAATCACAATGTTAGTTGGGTTACAGTTGTTCAAGCTTGGGAAAATCGAGCTGGGCTTTTAATTAGGACACCGACGGAATTAGGTGAAACTGCTCAGGTTATTAAAGCAGTGTTTGCTGATGAAAAAGACAAATTAGACCAAGTAGAAAAAGAAATAATCAAAAAATTTGGGCAAAAAAATTATGTTGTTCGGGCTGCTGATAATTTTTTAGAAGTAATGCATCAAGATGTTAATAAAGGTAATGCTTTGAAAATTTTATCAAAGAAATTAAATATTTCGGCAAATGAAATTATGGCAATTGGTGATGAACGTAATGATATACCAATGTTTAATTTTGCAGGTATTTCGGTAGTAATGGCTAATGGATCAGCAGCAGCTAAAGAATATGCAGACTATGTGACAGAATCAAACGATGAAAACGGCATTGAGCAAGCATTCAATAAATTTGTTTTATCTAAATAAATCTAACTATTAGCAGTTAATAAGATGTATGCTATAATAATAGTATCCTAAAGCGGGGGTGTTTTGGGATTCGACAGGCGTAGATTTGCATTAACTGCGGTTCGTAGGTCACGTCTACGTAAAAACGTCACAGTTTTATAACTGCAAATAAAGAAAATTCATACGCATTAGCTGCCTAATTTAGGTACATGTGTTGCTTTTTATCGGATTACTCACGTCTGATATCAAGTATCAACTTAGTGAGTTACGTTTAACTACCTCATCTGAATAGTTAAGAAGAGTCATTGCAGATTAGCTAGTCCATTCTAGCCCTGTTATATGGCGTTTTGGACTAGTGAAGTTCAAATAGTATAACTATAATCGTAGATGTTAGTGACAGGATGCGTTTGGACAGGAGTTCAATTCTCCTCACCTCCATTTTAAAAAGCTTGTAACCATTTATGTTACAAGCTTTTTCTGTGTGCAAATTCGTCCAATGTTCACTGACTTTTTAAATTTTATCACGACTGCTAACAATTTGTCTGGTTTTTGTTTGAGCGTATTAACATTAAGGCCAAGGAATAAGTCTTCTGTATGTAATATACAAAGCTTTTAAGCAACTGGTTTAATAATAGATTCTTAAAGGGTCTTTGTCTTAAATTATATTCTTACTTCATTAGGCTAAGCCTTCGCGGCTGAACCTTTTTATTTGCAAATTACTACAGGAATATCAACTGACTTTTTTTGCTTTACCTATCTTAGACCAATGTAGCTTCTTGCACAGTCCAATTGTATAAAAAAATTCTAGTATCATAAGTCAAAATGCGATTTTATATGTTTTAATAAATATGTGTAGGTTATTACGATACTATCATTTTGCATGTAGGTAAATAAAAATTTGTTTTTTATTTACAACTGCCAAGCTGGTCATCAGAATCAGTTTTTTGTATGATTGCTTTGAGGTGAATAAAGTGAAAAAATTTTATCAAAAAAACAAATGGTTAATATTAGCTTTATGTACTTTTATAACAATCCCAGGTATTTTATTTTTAATTATTGGTAATTTAAAGCAGAGAACAGATTGGCTCAGCTTTTGGGGTTCATATCTTGGCAGTATAATTACAATTGCTTTTGCGTACATTAACACACAAGTTAGTAGTAAAGAGCAATCTGAAAATCTAAAATTACAGTTAGAGCAAAGTAAACAAAATGACTTAGACAATGCCATTAAACTTGATCGGATGAAAAGATTATTTTCTTTAATTGATTATTCCGATATAGTAAATCAAGAATTCAAAAGCGCAAAAATTCAAGCAGTGATAAATACCAAAAGAACAAGTTATGCTAAATTAGAGTTTGATAAAATTAAAAAAATAGTGACAGATTTAGATTTTTTTGTGCAAAAGGCAAATAACATTTTTTATATAACAGATTTTGAAAATAACATTGATTTAAAAGATATTAATAAAGACTTACTAAATTTTAAAGTAAATGATTTATTATTGATTGAATTTATTGAATCTAAAATACCAAAAAAAGCAACAGAAAAACTTGATGTTAAAAATAGGCAACATCTAAAAAAAATCAGCCAACATATTAATAAATTAGATTCAGACTATGATATTTTAGATAAAGAAATAAGAAAAGTATATAAACAAGAAACGCTGATAAATAAGGATTAATAAGTAAATAAAGTGGATTGCAAGTTTTAAAGTAGATTTTTTAAAAATAATCTTTTAAAGTCTTTACTAAAATATCTTTTTGTCAACTATTAATGGTTATAAACTGTATACATGTAAAATGTTATTTATTTTTAATCTTTAAATTATAAATAATAGTTTTAAATTTTTGAAATAAAAGTTTACACTTAAAGTATGAGGTGATTATAGATGGAAGCAATTTTTTTAAATCCATATTTTAGACCCAAAATTTGGGGTGGACGCAAATTAGAGACAATTTTTGATTATGACATTCCTAACGGAAAAGTTGGTGAAGCTTGGGTTATATCAGGTTATAAAAATAACGCTTCGACTGTGATTAATGGCAAGTTTAAGGGGCAAAGTTTACGTGCTGTATATCATGAGCATCCTGACCTTTTTGGAAATCCACAGAATAAGGAATTTCCCCTTTTGGTTAAATTTTTAGATGCAAATGATAATTTATCTGTACAAGTCCACCCTAATAATGACTATGCTAGGCAAGTTGAAGGGGATAGTGGTAAAACAGAAAGTTGGTATGTTCTGCAAGCTGATCCAGGTGCTTATTTGATTTATGGTCATACTGCTAAGACACGTGCAGAGCTTGCGGATATGATTCATAATGAAAATTGGGACCAGCTGCTGTGCAAAGTTCCAGTTAAAGCGGGCGATTTTTTCTATGTACCTTCGGGAACGATTCATGCCTTAACCAAAGGAATTATGGTAATTGAAACACAACAATCAAGCGATGTGACTTATCGCTTATATGATTATGATCGTGTTGACCAAAAATCAGGTAAAAAGCGGGAACTACATACACAAAAGTCAATTGATGTTACAACAGTACCTCATATTAATCCTAAACTTGATATTAAAGTCGCTAATGATCAAGATGCAGAAATTAAAACTTTAGTTGCACCACCAGTTTCACCATATTTTTATTTATGGCAAATAAATTTAAATGGAAGTTGGACAAGTAATCTTAAAGTCCATCCTTATTTATTAGTAACAGTTATCGCGGGAACAGGACAGCTTGTACTAGATGATAAAAAGTATGATTTATCTATGGGTAGTAATTTAATTATTCCCAATAAAACAGCTTCATTTACTTTTGCAGGTAAAATGAAAATGGTGCTTTCTGCTCCTGGAAAAGAAATTTAATTCTTAACAAAGAAAGGACAAAAAGTATGATTTATGTCGCATGCGGCTCAATTACACTAGTTATAGGTATACTTTGGTTAATTTCTCCAGCAAAACGACCTAACCCTTTTTACGGTTATTTTTCATACTTGTCACAAGTCAATAAAGCTAGTTTTCGTTTTGCTCAAAAAAAAGCCAGTATGTTTTTTATTATATTTGGTGTAGCACAAACCATATTTGGTCTGGGAATACATTTTTTAAATTTGGATAGGTATTTTTTTGTTTGGTTACTTACCTTTTATTTTTTTCCATTGTTTTCCATTATTTTAACGGAGAAGAGTGTAAAAAACTTTTTACTTAAGCGTCATGAATTACCTTCAGATTATATAGATCCTGATCAAGTAAAAAGTAAGAAAACTAAAGGATTCAAAAAATAGAATGAAACTGAAAATTTTAATGGTTGAAGACGATAAGTCGCTTTCAGAAATGATGTGCATGTTTTTTGAAAAAGAAGGTTGGAAAGTTGATGTTGCCTTTGATGGTGAGCAAGCCGTTAACCAGTTTAAGCAAGATCCAAATAAATATGATTTAATTACTTTGGATTTAAATTTGCCAAAGAAAGACGGTATTCAAGTTGCCAAAGAAATTCGTGCGATTTCAACACGTATACCAATTATTATGTTGACTGCAAGAAATAGTGAAGAAGATCAAATTTTAGGTCTTGGCGTTGGTGCAGATGATTATGTATCAAAGCCCTTTAGTCCGTTGGCTTTGATTGCACGAATAAAGGCATTGTTGCGTAGGATAAAGATTGAAGATAATCCTAAACTCAATAAACCGACTCAGCTTTATCAGGCTTTTGATATTGAGACAACACACATGAAAATTTCAAAAAGTAGACGTGAGGTTTTATTTGATGGTCAAGCTGTAGCTAATATTACGCCTAAAGAATTCTCGTTACTTTTTACAATGGCACAAAAGCCTAAGCAAGTTTTTGCACGTGGGCAGTTGCTGGAATTGGTTTGGGGTTATGATTATTTTGGTGAGGAGCGGACAGTTGATGCTCATATTAAAAAATTGCGCCAAAAATTAGAAAAAGTTGGAGCTAATGTCATTCAGACTGTCTGGGGTGTTGGCTACAAATTTGATGATTCACAGGTTTAGATATGAAGTTGTTATATCAACACATGCTTAGTTTTTTGTTGATTATTTTGACTATAGTTTCCATTATTGGTTATTCTGAAATAAATTACGTATCTAATCAATCCTATGTTCAAAATTATCAGCGAATGGAAGATTATGCGTCATCGTTGGGCTCATTAGCTGTAACTGATAAAACAGATGGTACACTAATACTTAATTCTGGATTTTTGGATCAGTTACAGTTTGTTTTACATAATGATGATCTCAATTTGCGTGTTTTTAATGCGCGTGGAGAGCAGATATATCCAGAAAAAAAGAAAAACTTGCATCTGGCAGAAGATGTTTGTGCCATCCTCAATCAAGGCCAAGAAATTTATATCAAAAATAATAACGATTCTCATACTTATGTTGGTAATACTAAGAACGCATATACTGGTATTCTTAAACCCTGGATGAATAAGGGGAAAATGATTGGTGCAATTTGGATTGGAAGTAAAATAAAGAGTGTGGAACAGCCAATTGTGATGGCTAAACATAATTTAATTAATGCACTTGTCATTGCACTGTGTGTGGGTCTGCTATTAAGTCTAGTATTTTCTTATTATTCAACCAGTAAGATTAAGCGATTATCGACAGCAACCAAAAAAGTAGCGTCTGGAAATTTTGATGTTCAGATTAATTATTATGGTAACGATGAGATTGATCAATTAGCTGCTAATTTTAATCAAATGGTTAGAACGCTTAGGAAGTCTAACGAAGAAATTAAAAGTCAAGAAAAACGGCGTGATCAATTTATGGCGGATGCAGCACACGAAATGCGAACACCGCTTACGACGATTAATGGTATTTTAGAGGGTTTACAGTATAATGCGATTCCTGAACAATCACGCTCTAAATCAATTGCGCTCATGCGTCGTGAAACTGAACGCTTGATACGTCTAGTTAATGAGAATTTAGATTTTGAAAAAATTAGAAATAATCAAATTAGTTTAGCCAAAGTAAACTTTAATGTACAGCCACTTTTGCAAGAAGTTGCTGATGAATTAAAACAAAATGTTAAAAAAGAAAAAGATGAAATCAAAATTATTGTCCCTACGGATTTGCCAATTTTTGCTGATCAAGATAGATTTCGACAGATAATGATGAATTTAGTCCAAAATGCAATTCAATTTACCCATCAGGGCAAAATTTTGATTAAAGGGTACCGTATCCAGCATGCAACGCAGATAATTGTTAAAGATAATGGTATTGGAATGAACGATGAGCAGATGAAGTACATTTTTGAGCGTTTCTTTAAAGCTGATCCTTCCCGTGCTCGTCTAGGAATTGGTGAATCAGGACTTGGTTTGTCGATTGTTTTATCATTGATTAAACAACACGGTGGGAAAATAAGTGTTAAGTCTAAGCCGCACGAGGGGACATGCTTTACAGTCACTATTTTTGATAAAGGATATGAACAATATATTACAATTAAGTGATTGCAAAAATTATTTAAAAAATTGAAGTAAAAAACTGTTAATTGACGTTTAAATAAGCCTAAGTTCTGAATCTATTTAGTTTCAGAAGATATTAAAACGTAATTAACAGTTTTTTATTTTGGTGCAATTAACTTGTTTAAGTGGTATTAAGTAATAATTACTTTTTATAGTATTTATTTGATTTACTATTTTTCTCGGTTAGATGATTGCCACTTACAGATTCTGGCACCTGTGAAATTTCTGCTTGTCGCTCTTTAAGTTCAGGGGCATCTGTTTCATATAAATTAGTAGTAGTTTTATGCTTTTTAGTAATTAAGGCAGTAGATTTAGTTCCTAGTATTTCAAGTAGTCCTTCCATTTGTTGAAAATTAGTTAGGTAGTTAAAATTATTAACTTCAACTGGCTTAAACCCATTAGGAGTATAAAAGCGCAATAGGTTATGGTTGTTTAGTAAATCAGAGTATTTCAATGAATTTTTACTTTTTTTAGTTAGTAGCGCAATTTCTGATTTTTCTTGATTAGTAAAATTAATTATTTGCTTTCCAGTTGCTCGCTCATAAACAGATCCTTTAATTCCTTTACCACCTAAAATAATATATTTTTGGCTAATAATTGTACCGTTGCGAAATACAATCCATGGCTTATAACCTGGTGCTAGGAGGTCGCTACCAAATTGAAGGTAATCATGATTCGAAATACCTAATAAATGAAGCAAAGTAGGTAGTACATCAATTTCACCAGCCACTTTGTTATGTATGCCTCCTTTTAAATTTGTTGCATGAATCATAAACGGTACTCGTTGCATTTGCACGTTATTATAGTTATTCCAAGTATCAGAACTTTCACCAATTATCGGGGCAAGAATTTCATTTTCAGAATTGGTAAGACCATAGTGATCGCCGTAGATTACCACCATTGTTTTATCGATTAAACCTGATTTTTTAAGATAATTAAAAAATTCACGTACAGCTTGGTCCAGATAATGGGCAGTTTCAAAATAATTATTAATTGATTTATCACTAGTTTGAACAGTTTTGAAAGTAGGATCTAAATCTTCATCATCCATTTCAAAAGGCGTGTGGTTGGTTACGGTAATGAATTTTGTATAAAAGGGCTGTTGCATCCGCTCAAGATACTTTATGCTTTCAGCAAACATGACTTTATCTTTAATACCATAACCAATATGGTCATTTTTTTCATGACTAAAATAATTTTGATCAAAAAAGTAGTTGTAGCCCATGTTTTTGTATACATCATCACGGTTCCAAAATGAGCCAACATTACCGTGAAAAACGGCAGAAGTATATTGGCCATTTTGCCGTAAAATTTGGGGTGCAGCTTGGAATGTATTTGAACTGCCTAATGCTGTGAATAGAGAACCATCAGAAATACCATAAGTGCTTGTTTCCAACATGTTTTCTGCATCACTAGTTCGACCAATTCCAACCTGATGATAAAAATTATTAAAACTAAGTGTATGCCGATTATGATAAATTGAATTAAGAAAGGGCGTGACTTCTTTGCCATTAATTTTTAAATCAATTAAGAATTGTTGAAAACTTTCTAGGTGAATTACAATCACATTTTTATTTTTTTCTTTGCCAAAATATAAATTACTTTTAGGTAATTGATTTTTCTTAGTAAAAGAAATTATTTTATTTAAGTCAGAAGTATTTGCGTTACGATTAACTTGTTCGGTTTGCTCATTTTTAATGCCATCATAAACGGTGAAAGTATCAATTCCTAAATATTTAACAATGTAAGAACGATCAAAAGTGGTTCTTAGAAGACGAGGACGTGATGATTCTGCTAGGAAGATATTTAGGACTAAGATTAACGCGCCTAAACTAGTAATGGTAAAAGGTGTGAGCAAGTCGTAAGACTTTTGGTCAATTTTAATTTTACGCATTACTAGTAAAAGAATAACTATAATTAAGTCTAACCAGAGTAGTAAATCTGTTGGTTCCAGTAGTGCTACTGCACTTTTTCCTAAACCTGGGGCAACTTTTCCAGAATTAATGATAGTTTTGACGGTAATAAAATCTGAAAACTGGCGATAATTTAAAATATTGGCAAAAAGCAAGCTAGTATTAGCAAAATCCATTAGAAGCATCATGCAATAAGACATAATCGGTTTAGAAAAGTAAAAACCAATATTAATTAAAATAATTGCAGTACCAATAGGACTGAGCCACATGATGAAGTGTTGATAAGGGTCAGCAAGCCCCAAATTAAAGTCATGATAAATAGCAAAAATATATTTTAGGGCATATAAAATTATTAGTAAGCAAAAAAAGCCAGTACGCTTTTGGATAAAATTGATTAAATACTTTTTTTTCAAATTTAATTCTCCTTAATTAGTTATTTTAAAAGTTTCTCCCCTTTTAGACAATCTTTTCTGCATTGTTAAGTTCTTTTTTAAGAATTATTTGTTCTAACTTGAGTATAATTTAATTAAATATAATTTTAGGAATTGACTGAGACATGATTTTTTTAGGACCGTTATACAGCACATTAGTTCATTATTTTGCAATGAAAATAAATCATTTTGCACTGATTAAGCTTACCATGGTAGGACTTGATAAGACTATTTTTTATTTTTTGCTCTTTGTTATCATCCGCTTATTATGGCTCAAGTTGTTTGGCAATCTGAGATCAATAAAAGTTGAAGTTGCTATATGGTTATTTGCCTTTTATATTATCTTATTATTAATGTTAACAACATTTCGGAAGACTTATTTTCCCTGGGAAATAAAATTCAACCTTAGGCGGCCACTAAGTGATATTAATCTGATCTTTTTACGCGAAACATGGAAATTGATATATGCCAAAAGTCATATTGATTTTATTTATAATTTTTTGGGAAATATATTTTGTTTTATTCCATTTGGATTTTTAGCGCCGATTATATTTAGAAAAAAACAAACTTTTAGGCAAATTTTTTTATTAGGAATCACTCTATCAATTGCTATCGAAAGCTTACAATTTTTGCTTGGAACAGGTATTAGTGATATTGATGACGTATTTTTCAATAGTTGTGGCGCAGCAATTGGGTATTTGATTTACTGGTTATTTATCTAATTAACCAAAACTATAAAACTATTAAAAAGAACTGGTATTTATAAAATAAGATTGCTAAAATATTCTTGTGAAATAGATATTTAAATCAGTAAGGGAAGCGTATTTAATATGAGTATAGTTAAATTTGACAGTACAAAGTTAACACCTTTTGTTCATGACAACGAACTAAATGAAATGCAGGCGATGGTCGATGCAGCTAACAAGCAATTACAAGAAGGCACTGGTGCAGGAAGCGACTTTTTAGGTTGGGTTAATTTACCAGTTGACTACGATAAAGATGAATTTGATCGAATTAAGCAAGCGGCGCAAAGAATTCAAAACAACTCTGAAGTTTTAATTTGTATAGGTATTGGTGGCTCATACCTTGGCGCTCAAGCGGCAATTGAATTTTTAAATAGCGCTTTTTATGGTGAGGGTAAAGAAAAATACCCAACTGTGGTTTTTTGTGGTAATTCACTTTCAGGCTCATATTTACACGATTTAATTGCTTGGCTTGGTGACAAAGACTTTAGTATTAATGTAATCTCTAAATCAGGTACTACTACTGAACCTGCAGTTGCCTTTAGAATTTTTAAAGAAAAGTTAATTGCTAAGTATGGTAAAGAAGAAGCAACTAAACGAATTTTTGCTACAACTGATCGTGCTAAAGGGGCATTAAAAACAGAAGCTGATGCTGAAGGCTATGAGGAATTTGTTGTTCCAGATGACATTGGTGGTCGTTTTAGTGTTTTATCAGCTGTTGGATTATTGCCAATTGCAGTTTCAGGTGCTGATATTGATCAATTAATGCAAGGCGCAGCTGATGCAAAAAGTGCTTATCAAGATACCGATTTGACTAAGGATAGTCCTTACCAATATGCGGCTTTACGTAATATTTTATATCGTAAAGGTTATACCACAGAAATTGTTGAGAATTATGAACCCAGTTTAAGAATGTTTAGCGAGTGGTGTAAGCAATTAATGGGTGAATCGGAAGGTAAAGATAATAAAGGAATTTGGCCAGCAAGTGCCAACTTTACTACTGATTTGCATTCACTTGGCCAATACATTCAAGAAGGATTGCGCAATTTATTTGAAACGGTAATTAGGGTCGAAAATCCGACTAATGACGTTGCGATTCCTTCAGACGAGAATAATTTAGATCAATTAAACTTTTTAGCTGGTAAGAGTTTGAATTATGTTAATGAACGAGCATATGAAGGTGTGGTCTTGGCTCATACTGATGGTGGTGTACCGGTTATGACGGTTAATATTACTGATCAAACTGAACACACATTAGGCTACCTTATTTACTTCTTTGAATTAGCGATTGCAATTTCAGGTTATTTAAATGGTATTAATCCATTCAGTCAACCTGGGGTTGAAGCATACAAGCGAAACATGTTTGGCTTATTAAACAAGCCAGGTTATGAAGAATTACATGATGATTTAACTGCACGTTTTAACGCAGAAAAGTAATTTAATCAAATATTTTATATAAAGTGATACCCTCCAAGTTGAAAACTTGGAGGGTATTTATATGATATTATTATAAATTTAATTAAATATTTTTTAATAATATTATAGACTTTTTAATTTATCATGATAAAATACTAAATAATAATTTTAAAGGAGTAATAAAATGAGAAAAATTAAAAGTAACTTTGTTTGTCAGTTGATGTGAATTTGATAGATAATTTATATGCGAAGGAGTACTCAGATGAATAGTATGAGCAAAAATAATAATTTATCTGCTAAAACTTTTTTTAATAATGTCTTAGCTGGAACGGCAACTGGAATTATTGTTGGTTTAATTCCTAATGCAGTAGTTAACGCTATTTTAAAATTATTTGGGCAAAATACAATTACGATAGGAATTAATCAGGCATTGTTGATTTTTCAATGTGCAACACCACTTTTAATTGGTGCTTTAATTGCGATTCAGTTTAAACTGGCTCCTTTAGATGTTGCTATTGTTGCTGGAGCAGCCTATGTTGGTTCTGGTGTAACTAAATTTGTACCGCAAATTGTTAATCCTGCTACCAAAGCTTCAGGAGCTCTAATTACTGCTGGCACAGGTGATTTAATTAATACGATGATTACTGCTAGCCTAGCGGTAGCCCTGCTGTTACTTGTGGGTGAGCGAATGGGTTCTGTAAAAATTGTTGCTGCCCCAATTTTAATTGGCGGTGGTGTAAGCTGGCTTGGCTTATTAATCTTGCCTTATGTCAGTAAAATCACCACTTGGCTTGGTTCGGTCATTAATTCCTTTACAAATTTACAACCACTTTTAATGTGCATTTTGATTGCTTGTATGTTTTCAGTTTTAATTATTTCTCCTATTTCAACTGTAGCAATTGGAATGGCAATTCAGCTCAATGGGATGTCGGCAGGAGCTGCTGCTATGGGGGTAGCTGCAACAACTATCGTTTTAGTAGTTCATTCTTGGCGTACTAATAAGTCAGGTATTACTATAGCGGTTGCGCTAGGAGCAATGAAGATGATGATGCCCAATTTATTTAGACACCCAATTATTTTAGTACCAACGTTAATTACTGCAATTATTTCTGCTATTCCCGTTGCTCTATTTCAAATTAATGGTACTCCAGCATCAGCGGGTTTTGGCTTGGTTGGTCTGGTCGGTCCGCTTGCCTCAATGAATGCGGGTAAAGCCAGTATAAATGCAGTCATGGTAATGATTTGTTGGCTTATTATACCGGCACTTGTAGCGATTATTTGTCGGTTCGTTTTTGAAAAAGTATTTCATCTTTATGATGAAAAAGTCGTATTTGCCTATTTGGGTGAATAGAATTAATAAATACCAACTCTATACAAAAAATACTCCTAAGTTACTATACTTGTAACTTAGGAGTATTTTTGTTATTTAATTATAAAGTAATTGAAAAATTCAAGTTTTAAGTTAAAAGTTGTAGGTTCAGTTTGAATTTTGGTTAAAGTTTTGCCAAGCTTGAACGATTTGCTGATAATTTAAATAAGAAGTATTTGGAAAAAGTAATTTGGCTTGATTTAATTCTGATTTATTGCCAACACCTACTGAAAAAGCACCAGCGCGGTTAATAGATTTAATACCAGCAATTGAGTCTTCAATTCCCACACAATCTTGGGGCTCGACATTGATAGCAGATGCAGCAGCTAGGAAAATATCTGGGGCCGGTTTTCCTGCCATTACTTTGCTGGGATCCGCAATTGCATCAAAAGCGGAATTTAATTGCAGTTTTTCTAAAATATAAGGCCCATTAAGACTGGCTGAGGCTAATGAAAGCTTGACATCATGTTCTTTAAATTGGGTGATTAAATCAGATATCCCTGGCAGAATATTTTGCGGTGTTAAGCTGGTAAGTAATTCGCGAAAGATTTTATTTTTTTCGTTAGTCATTTCTTGAAAATCCGCAGCACTAACTTTAATATCCAGATAGTTTAAAATCGCGGTTAAAGAATCATTGCGACTAACTCCTTTGGTTTGTTTTTCCAAGGCAGCAGGCAATTCGCGGTTAAAGTGATCTTTAATTAATTTGCGCCATGCCTGAAAGTGATAAACGGCTGTATCGGCAATTACGCCGTCAAGATCAAACAGTATGCCTTTCATTTAAGAACTTCCTTTCACTTGCTAATGGTGTTTGTACCATGATTTCTTTGATTTTTGCAAAATCATTATCTGAAATATTGATAAATGGGAGCATTACGTTCAGCTCGGTTAAAGAACTACCACCAAAAGTCTCCAGATTCTTAGAATCTTGCAAAAAATTAAATACGTTATTGATTGGTGCTAAATTTTTCACTAATTCTGGGTCAGTCATAATTTGCTTAACTGGCATTGCCAAATTGTAATATTCAATGTAACTAGTTACTGGTTGGTAGCTGATAGTGTATTTTCCGCCATTAAGAGTTAGTGGCAATTCTTTATTGACACCGTTTACTTGCACTTGTCCGTTAGTTCGAGGTAGTTTCACCGTTACTGTTTGTCCAAATGGAATAGTCAAGTTAATTTCAATTGTATGTTTTTCGTCTTTTTCAAGTTGATATTCAATTTGGAGATCACCATATGAACTTTCATAATGACCTTGAACCTGCTTAAGCCGATAATCAAATTGTGGTGCAAATTCAACTTTTTGGTAGCCATTTTCTTGTTGATGGAGCCCAAGAACTTGTTGATAAACCCACTGCATGATTGCGCCGATTGAGTAATGATTTAATGAATTCATTCCTTCAGGATTCATTGAACCATCAGGCAAAACGGAGTTCCAACGTTCCCAGATGGTAGTAGCGCCAAGGTTAACGGCATAAAGCCAACTTGGAAAATCTTCGTTTAGAAAAATTTGCATGGCTAGTTTATGCTCACCGTTTTCTGACAATACTTGACAAATCAACGGGGTACCAACAAAACCAGTCTTTAGATGATTATTATCTTTACCAAGGCGCGTTACTAAATCTTTTACGACACGCTTTTTCTGCTCTTCGGGAATTAGCCCAAAGCGTAGTGCCAATGCATAAGCCGTTTGGGTGTCAATTGCTAGGCGGCCATTTTGTGTGATATATTCAGCTCTAATAGCTTGTTTAATAGCTTTAGCTTGTTCAGCATATTGGTGAGCATCTTCTTGCTGACCTAAGACTTTTGCGCTGGCAGCAACGATTGAGCTTGAGTAGTAATAGTAAATGGAGGCAATGAAGTCTTCATCAGTTTTACCAGTAGGCATTGCTGGATTTTCACCATCAAGTGATAGCCAATCACCAAATTGGAAGCAACCTGTCCAAAGATTTGGGGTTGAGGTAGATTGGCTAATCCAGTCAACCCAAGCCTTCATACTAGGATAATTTTGCCTTAAGATTGCGGGATCACCGTATGCCTTATAAACTGTCCATGGAATGACAGTCGCAGCATCACCCCAAATAGCGGCCCCGTCACTGTCATTACCCATTGCTGGGGCATACATGGTAAGCATTCCAGTGTGCTGTTTTTGTTCAATTAACATGTCTTTAGCATATTTTTTGAAAAAGGCATAAGTATCCATATTTAAAACGGCTGTACTTGAAAAAATGTCTGCATCACCAGACCACCCAAGACGTTCATCACGTTGCGGACAATCTGTTGGCACGTCAAAGAAATTACTTTTTTGACTCCACATTACGTTAGCTAACAGGCGGTTAACTTTTGGATTATCTGTCTTAATGGCACCGGTAGTTTTCATATTTGAATAGATCACTGCTGATCTAAAATCTGCCTTAGTTAGTGGTTTAGTATTGCCAGTAACTTTGACATAGCGGTAGCCATAATAAGTGAAGTGGGGACGTATCCATTTTTGTTCACCATTGGAAGTATAATAGAATGCTGCTCGGGCTTCCCTTAAATTATCACGGTAAAAATTGCCATTTTGCAGAATTTCACCAACTTCCAATTTAAGGGTAGTACCAGTATTTTCACGGTTAAAGAATTCTGGCCATCCGGCATGATTTTGGCCGAAATCTAAGACCGTTTCACCAGCTGGTGTCTTAATTATTTCTTTCACGGGAAGATACTCATTGATTGTAAGAGGCAAACTTAAACGATCGTGTAGAATTTTCTTAGAGTGATCGAGCATGGTTACTGGCTGCCAGTTAGCTATTACATGAGTATCATCATAATCTTCACCGTAATAGATAGCCGACTTAGTGATTTTACCTGAAGTAGTTTTCCAGGAAGCATCACTTAAAATAATTTCCGTTGAATTATCAGTGTATTGAACATGTAGTTCGGCAATCGCCATTTGGCGATTACCATAGATATTGTCTTGTCCGCCGTCAAAACCAAAGTTACCTTTATACCAACCATCACCAAGTGAAATTAGTAATTCTTGATTAGCTGACTTTTGAAGTGGTTTAGTTACGTCATAAGTTTGAACTTGGATTAATTGATCGTATGCGGTAGTGCCCGGGGCTAGTAATTCATTGCCGACCTTTTCATTATTTAAATAGGCTTCATATACGCCCAAACCAGTCATGTAGAGACGAGCACTTTTTACCGGTTTTGTCAGTGTGAATTTTTTGGCAAGCAAGGTGTTTTGAATATCTTTATCATTATTGCCAATCCAACTAGCGGTAAACGGCTCCGCCATTTTACCAGTTTCAAAGAAACTATGCTTACTACTTTCATCAGTAGCGTTTTTAACATAAATGGTTAATTCGTAACGGGTTCTCGGCTGCAAGTTAAGCGCAAAATCAAAAAAGTTATTCTTGTAATCTTGCCAGTCTGAATCGTAAATTTCTTTATCTGCTTTAACTACGATTCTTTTCTTTGTGTCCTGCATAGTTGCAGAATTAGTAAGATTAAAGGCAACCCGTAAATGATTATCTAAGTCATAGCCAATGGGCTCAGTCATATGATTAATTGTAATCTGATTAATTTCAATCATTATTTTGCTCTCTTTCTATAGACGGGTATCGAAGCGACCACAGAAAGGATCTACTGGATTTTTACCAAGAAATTCTTCTTGACCCATCATTTTTTTCAGTAAGGCATCAATCGTAACTTCATTGCCTGTATAAGCATTAATGTAAGTTGAAACCATCGGAATATCAAAGAGGTGGTATGGGTTGCAAGTAGAAACAAAGACAGTTGGGATATCCTTCATGAACCATGGTGCATCAGCGGCCATCAAGTGAATCCAATCTAGTCTAGTGGTAGTCTGGTTACTTGCCGTTTCAACATTAGCTACATAAAAGGCAAGGTCAAAGCGATCTTTTTCAAATTGAACGCCACCTTCAAAAACTTCTTGGAAATCTAGGCGTTTTCGATTAAAAACAGTGACTTGGAATCCTTTTTCTTCAAGTTTTTCTTTAAATTTAGTAGTTACTTTACCGCCTTCTTTAAAGCCACCATCATCAGTATCACCTAAAACGACAAGACGAACTCGGGGGTATTTCTTTGGCGTTAGTGGCAATAGTTGGTCGCGGTCCTTAACCAGAGTAATTGATTCTTTAGCAACTTTAGCCGCAAGCTTCTCGTGTTCTGCTAATTTTAAGTCGAAATTACTTGTTGCAGGTTCACAGAGTTCGCCCGCAGTATTCATTACGCCTTGGGCAACCTTAGTTGCAATTATTCTTGTTACTGCTTCATCAATGCGGGCCATCGGAATAGTGCCATCAGTAACGGCAGCGGTAATAAATTGATAATCTTCGTCAATGTCTTTGTTAAAGAGAATCATGTCAATACCAGCATTGATTGTTGCTGGTAAAGCTTCTGAACGTTTCATTATTGCATTATAACCAATCATTGGCGTTGCATCAGTAATCGTTAAGCCGTTGAAGTTCAAAACTTTCCGAAGTAAGCCGTTAATTAAAAGCTTAGAAGTTGATGCTGGTCTTAAGTCTTTATCTTCAATTCCTGGCTCAAGTCGACGTTCCCAAGCTGGTTGCATAATATGAGCAATCATGATACTTGGTAAACCATTATCAATTAAGTGGTGATAAATTTCTCCGTAGGATTTCATCCATTCATCAGCGGAAAGTGAATTAATCGAACTTAACAAGTGCTGGTCGCGCTCATCGACACCATCACCAGGGAAGTGTTTAGCAACAGGAATAACGTGGTTAGCATTTAGTCCGGCAATTTGAGCATCTGACATTCTAATTACTCGTTCTTTATTACTACCATATGTGCGAACGTTCATAATTGGATTACGGAAGTTTTGGTCAAGATCAACAATTGGAGCAAATGACATGTTGCCCCCAACCTGCTTTGCTTCGTAACCAGAAACTTCGCCTAAGTTATAAGCGTTTTTAGTATCATCGGTTGCCGCAATCTGCAATGGGCGGCCTAACCAAGTACCACCATTTATGAGTCCATTACCACCGGCTTCAAGGTTAGCTGCGATTAAAAGTGGAATATTACTTGCTTTTTGTGAAGTTGCTATTTCATGCTGTAATTTTTTAGCATCATCAGGGCGGTACATAATTCCGCCAGGTTGATATTTTTTTACAAATGCAGCTAAGTCTGTGTTTTCTTCATCTTCACCAATGACAAAGAAAAGTTGACCGATTTTGGCTTCGGTTGACATACTTGCCACTTTTTGCTTAACAAAGTTAATTTGTGTAGCAGACAAGTTATAGGGCTTTTTAGATAGGTCTATCATCTTTTTCCTCCATGTGCTATAAATATAAATTGATTTAAGATTTATTCTAATCTAGTGTTAGCAGTTCTGCTATTGCCAAAAATCATAAATATTGTGTTGATTTCACAGATTTTATTTTGAAACAGAGATTAAAGTTTAAATAAACTGTACACTACCAACGAAAGAAAGAGTAAGCATTTTGAAAGAAGAAGTATTGCGCCTATTACGAAAAAATAATTCATCCCGAAATTGGTCAGATGTTCTTTCTACGGTTGAAAAAAACGGTAATCTGACAAAAAAAGTTGGACAAATCGAGAATGAACCAATCTACCGTTTCTTTGATACCTATTCGGATGATTTAACACTTAACAGCAGTTCTATTTCGATTGCAGTACAACCGATTAATTCTTTTATTCCATATCATATTCATGATTATGTTGAAATAATGATCCCACTAATTGAAGACTGTGTGGTGGTTTTAGAGCATTCCGAAATTAAAGTTAAACAAAATAACTTGATTTTTATGGGAAACAGAACTATTCATAAAGTTAAGCCAATTAGCAAAAGAGGAGTGGTTGTTAATATTGCATTACGAAGTTCAGCTTTTTCTTTAAACGAGCTTGACTATTTAAATCATCGCGAAAATGGTTCTAACATTTCTAATATCTTATTTTCACTTTTATCCAATGAAGAATATGGTGAGGGTCGTTATAGTCTGTTTGAAGTTAGCCATGATGTTAAAATTACTAATTTAATCTATGATATTATTTCAGAATACTATCACCCTGATATCCAGTCCGATCAGTTGATTCGGTTGGAAATGTTAATGTTATTTTCGCTATTAATTAGGCAGGCAGCTAACGCTGAAATTAAGGTGAAGGATTTTCGCAAGAAAAACAATAACTTACTATCACTTCTTTTATATATTGAAAAACACTACAATAACATTACATTGCAAAAGATGGCCACCCACTTTGGCTTTAATCGCAATTATTTATCTGACTATCTAAAAAAGCATACTGGTAAGACCTTTATCCAATTAGTGCATTTACAACGAATAAATGTTGCAGCTGAATATCTAACTTATACGACAGCGCCAATTGAAAGGATTGCTACTAGGGTAGGTTACGAAAATCCTTCGTATTTTTATAAAATTTTCAAAAAGTATTTTGGGATTTCACCAGCTGAATACCGTCAAAAAAATAGTTAAAAATATGACTAGTAATGTGACTACCGGTCATTTTTATTTTTTGTTGTTCATTAAAAACTGGGAAATGGATATAGTTTCTCTGTTTTTTGAATATGGTTACTACTCCTTCTGGATAATATACTTTTAAATGAAATTTGAAAGCGAATTCAAGTAAGGAGAATAATCAATGAATAAAAAACAAATATCTAAAGCAATAGGTATTTTAAGTATGAACCTATTGCTAATGTTGGCAACAGCAGTAACCTCCGCTATTGCGGCAATTGCTAAGTCATTTTCTAAGGAGCCTATTTCTAAGGTACAGTTAATTGGCTCTATCCCACAATTAGGTCAAATTATTGCTACGACATTATTTGCATATTTAACTTTTAAGATGACCAGAAAAAATTTAGGACTTTTAGCAGTTGCTGTTGTCGGAATTGCCGGAGTTTTACCAGCAATCTACGGTAATAGCTTAAACTTAATCCTAGCTTGTATGGTTTTAGTTGGTTTTGGAACAGGTACAATTACTAACGTTGTTCCCGTATTATTGCAGGAAAACTTTGAAGGTGAAGCAAGAGCTACAGCAATGGGCTGGGCAACTGGTGTAACTAATATTGGGATGATGGTTTTTACTGCTCTAGGTGGTGTTTTAGGTAGTACCAATTGGAGAAATCTTTTCTGGGTTTATGCATTAGCTCTAGTTGTTTTCATATTGGCATTTATCTTAATTCCACAAGATACTAAACTGCAAAATACAGATAAAAATAAAGAGGGTGGCAAGAAAGAAAGCTTTTGGACTTTGTTAAAGCAAATGAACAACCTAGTATATGTTTTATATCTAGTTAACTTCATGCTTTCTTTAGCAATGATGACATTCTTGTCTAACCAATCAATTGTTTTGGCTGCGCAAGGAAAAGGAACTGCTTATGTTGCCATGGTAACTGCTTTAGGTAATGTAGGTGGCATTATTACCGCGACATTCTTAACTTACATTAGAAAGTTCACTAAGAAAGATACAATTGCTTGGGGCTTTATTGCCTTTGCACTTTCATTTATTTGTATTGTCTTTTCATCAAATATTGTAATGCATATCATTGGTAATGCCTTTTCAGGAATGGGAATCGTTTTAGTTAACGCTACTGCACCGTTTGAAATGTCAATTTTAACAGACCAAAAGCAATTTCCATTAGCAATTTCAATCAACACTTTGTTAGGTTCAATTGCTGGTATGATTGTGCCGATGTTATTAGCAGCTGTCAAAATTGCACCAGGACGTGATTCATATATTGCTGGAATAGTTATTTCTGTAGTAACTGCTGCATTATTATTTATTACTCGTTTTGGTTCTAGAGTTGAAAAAGAACAAAGTAAAAACAAATAATTTTTAATAAAGAATAAAAGATTCGAGGAATTATTATGAAGATTGAACAATATAGTTTAGATGAAGATAACCCTAATGATACTTTAACTACCTATGTTTTGGATGACTCACCAGAAACACTAAATGGTAAGCCAAGACCAGCAATTATTATCTGTCCTGGCGGAGGTTTCTTTAGCTGTACTGATCGTGAAGCAGAACCTGTCGCAATGTATTTTGCATCAATGGGGTATCACAGTTTTGTACTGCGTTATTCAACTTACTTTAGTCATGGTTTAAAAATACCTGACTTATCAAAGCCTTTGCCGTTAAAAAAAGAAACAATATATCCTAAGCAAATTAGGCAATTAGGGCAAGCAATGCTTTTAATTAAAAGAAATGCTGAAAAATGGCATGTCAATCCTGATCAAATAGGTGTGTGCGGCTTTTCAGCAGGTGGTCATATTGCATCGTTATATGCTACCAGGTACAATGAGACTGTTTTAACTGATTACTTGAATGCAAGTAGTCAACAATTGAGACCAGCATTTGCGATTATTGGCTACGCTCTTGCTGATTATCATTTGTTAGACCAGCAATTGCGCGCTAAGAAAGATTCGCCTGGTGAATATGCTTTTATGAAAGCTTCTAACGTGGCTTATGCTGGTGTCGAATTTCCAGATAAAGAATTGGAAAGTGAAATCAGTCCAGTAGATCACGTTGATAGTGAAACACCGCCATTCTTTATTTGGGCAACAGCAACTGATCCATTAATTTCTCCACTTAATTCATTACATATGGCATCCTGCTTAGCAGAAAATAATATTCCGTATGAAATTCACGTTTTTGGAGAGGGAACTCATGGCTTAAGTTTGGCAACTCAAGCTGTGGCGGATTCTAAGTCACAAATTGAACCAATTGTTGGCCAATGGACAACTCTATGTACAAAATGGTTAGAAAAACGCTTTTCCTTGGACTTGCCCGCAAAGAGTCCTTTTGAGGAAATGAAGGACAAAGAAGAAAGCAACGCTAAAAATTGAGTAAATCAGATCGTCGATCTAATTTTTTGTTTACTTTTAGAATTGTTTGCAAACGTAACGGAAAAATGTTGGTCGAAAAACTGTAAAATCGACATACATTTTCTGGTTTTTCCCTATAGCAGAGAAAGAAATTCAACTCATATACTTAAATTATTGATGTAAGCTTATTAATCGGTGCGATAAAGATAACTAGCATCTTTTTTACTAAGTAATTCAATATTTGGAGAGAAAGTAGCACAGTAAATTTTACTTGACAAAGACTGCTAATCGCACATAATTCAATTATTTTGATAAATTAGGAAGGGCAAAAGTATGCTTAATTTTAAAATAGAAGAAAATAAAATAACTCCTTTCCCACATTATTGGGAGACTTGTGTTGGTAGTTGCCATGCTTATACTGCATTAAGAGAAGATTATCGCCAACAGTTGATTAAAGCACATAATGAACTTGGTTTTAAATATGTTCGTTTTCATGGCTTATTTGATGATGAAATGAGTGTTTGCATTGAAAATTTTGATTTTAGTGGCAATTCACAGGGTATTACCTATAATTTTCTCAATATTGACAAGGTTTTTGACTTTTTGCTAAAAATTGGTATGAAACCATTTGTAGAGTTAAGTTTTATGCCAACTTGCCTTGCATCTAAAGAAAATAGAGTTTTTCCGTATGGCGGAAACAATACCATGCCTAAATCAGATGACTTATGGGAAGAATTGATTAGAAGATTTATTAAACACATTATTGACCGTTATGGTAAAGAAGAAGTTGAATCGTGGTTCTTTGAAGTTTGGAATGAGCCTAATTTGCCACTATTTTTTGCTGGAACACAAAAAGATTATTTTCACTTATATCAAATAACTGTTGCAACAGCGAAAAAAATTGATAAAAATCTTAAATTTGGTGGTCCTGCAACATCATTTAATTCATGGATTCCCGAAATGATTGATTTTTGTGAAACTAATAATGTTCCTTTAGATTTCTTAACAACGCATCATTATCCTACAGATGATCCACTTTGGCAAAGTGGGCTAGGAATCGAAGAATTTTTTAAAAATTCAGATCAAACTAAAACTGATTATCATCGTGGCATTTTAAAAGAAATGACTGCTAAAACTGTCAAGCAAGCCAAGGGCTATCCCCTTTATTATACAGAGTGGAATGTTTCAGCAATGGTAGGTGATATGATTCATGATGAACCATATGCTGCTGCAATGGTTGCCAAAACAATCGCAGATAATGATAGCATGGTAGAAGGTTATTCATTTTTTACCTTTACTGATATTTTTGAAGAGCAATCGCAAAAATTGGGTCAATTCCATGGTGGTTATGGTTTGCAAACTGTTGATGGAGTTGAAAAACCTGTTTATCGTATTTTTGAAATTTTACATAAGCTAGGTTTTAAGCGATTGGGTGTGCAAGGCAATGATCAGGGAACTGCAGAGCTTTTAGCAGTACGAAATGACGTAGATTTGCAATTACTTGCATATAATCACAATGTTCCAAGTGAAGAAATTAAAACAGAAAAAGTGCAGATAGGACTTGAAAGCAAAAAAAATTTTGCTGGAATTTTAGAAAGAATCGATGATAGCCATGCCAATCCAATGAAAAAATGGATTGAAATGGGTAAACCAGACTACCTTAAACAACCAGAAATAGATTTTTTGAGGGAAAATTCTAAATTACAAAAAGAACAGATTTTAGTTGAAAATGGGAAAATTATACTAAGTTTACTGCCTAATTCGTGTATATTTATAACAATTCCTAATTATTTTTTGTAGAAAGATCACTCTAAAATAGTTTTAATATATTGTTAAAATGGTTAATTAAATTACATAACAAGTAAATCATAATAATTCTGATAAATTGTTTTATGTTTTGATAAAAAAGTTTACTTATGCTTACGTATGTAAACATTTTGAAATAATAACATTATAAGCAATAAAAAATGATAGTAGCGTAAAATTTTAAATAAATAACTAAAAATGCCCCCAATTTATTAATAAAAACGGTATAATTAAGGTAAATTGAAGGGAGCATTATTCAAATGATGTGTGAAAATTTATTTTTTAAAATTTTATGGGTAATTGTCTATGGCATTACTGCTTACTTTACTTTTACTGATAAAATGATGATGGCGATGTACTGGATGGCTGGGGGAATGTTTGCCCAGGCTGTTGTTGATTTGGTTTACCATTTTTGGACAAAGAATAAAAAATGTTAATTAAAAGCAACTTCATTTTGAAGTTGCTTTTTTAATGATCATTTTCAATTAAAAAATTTTGAATAATTTTTTCGCGCATTGCTAAAAAAATTTGATTGTGATCGGTGGGATGAATTCGGTTAGTTAAAAGAATTAAGCCGGATTTTTTAATACGATCAAGAACAATTAAGGTTCCAGTATAACCAGTATGTAAAATAATTGGATAATTATCTTGTGGGTCAAAGCGTAAATCCCATCCCCATGAACGTGGCGCAACACCGCTGGGGTTCTTATTATCAAATAGTAAACTAACAGTATCTTGACTAAAGGGGAGGATATCACGATCGATTCCAAGGTAGCCTTTACAAATTTTCACTAAGTCGTTTAAAGTTGAAAACAGCCCAGCGGAGCCACAATCTTGCCCAAGTTGACGAGCTTTAGGATCATGGGGGATGCCCTGAAGAATTTTATCTTTGACTAAAGCAGTAGGAACACACAAGTTTTTATCAGGCTTAAAGCCTGTTTCTTTTAGACCCATTGAATTTATAATTTCTTGCTGACCAACTTTTTGCACAGGAAGATTGTAAATTTTTTTAATGACTAGGCCTAGAAGAATAAAATTAGTATCAGCATAACGCATTTTATGTTCAAATTCATTGGTTACCGGAAGGTGAATAATTGCGTCTAAAAGTTCATCATGGCTAAGTTCATCGCGATTTTTTATCCATCCCCGAATACCACTTGTATGTGTCATTAAGTGAAAAAGTCGCACCCGCTCATCGGTAAATTCAGGAATAAACTGGTGCAGTGGTTCGGAAAAATTTAGTTCATTTTTTTGATAAAGTTTTAATAAGATATTTTCTGTAATTAATACTTTAGTTAAACTTGCTAAATCATATTCTGCAAATGGACTGAGTTGCGTTACGGTGGGATAAATGCTTGCAAAACCAATTGTTGATGTAAAAATTTGCTCATTATTAATAAAAGTGTAATTAACGCCAGGGACCACACGGTCTGAAACCATTGATTCAATTAAATTTTGGGTAGCTGAATAATCGATCATAAAATTTGTCCTTAATTAAATTTGCATACTCAGTCTATTATATCCAATTTTGTATCTCAATAGCCAAAATTATTCTACGGTTTAATTTTGATTTTTTTGGTGCAATTTTCGATTTAACGATTTAACAAACATCTTTGCTCTAATTAGACTTACGGACCAAGAAATTAAATAAATAATACAAAAATCAATCGTAAAATCAAGTAGGTAGTACCAGTTCCATTTGTGTTCATTAACTAAAATACTCAGGATGATAAGAAAAAAATAAGTAATACAGAAATGGACTAAGGTTTGCTTAGTAATGCTCCAAGTCTCTATCTGATAAATAAGATTGCTGCAACCAAAAATAATTCCAATTAGCGCCCAAATAACTAAGTCTACCAAATTTACCGAAACAGAATGCTGAAAAAAGCGTTCGAAGTTTGATAGTGATGAGAAGGGATTGAAAGAGGGACTAAAAATAAGGCATGAGAATATGCCAATATTGACTCCAATTGGAGCGGACCAAAGAGCTAATTTTAAAATTTTTTTGCAAAGGTTCATGATAAAAACTCCTTTTTAATTTTTTGCATGTAACGGCGTGAACTGTAGGTGGTATGACCATTTTTAAAAATAATTTGATAAATGCCATTACGCGTAAGGGCAAATTCTTGAATACAACTAAAATTTACGATTTCAGAACTTGAAACTTGAATGAAGACTCGTTGAGGTAGAATTGACTTGATTTCATATAGTCGCTTTTTTAAGCGATAATTTCCTTGATTAGTCTCACAAATAACTTTCTTATCTTGTGTATGAATAGAAATTACATCATATAGGGCGATTACCTTTTGGCGTCCATTTTGATAACCAATCAGATTTTGTTCATTGACAAAATAAGACAAATTATCTTGTAAAGTAGTACTGTTATTATCAATTTGAGGTGTATTAACAGTCACTGATAGGTCAACTGCTTGGGGGTCAATTTTTTGATTAACAAGCATAAATGCATCTCCTTTCTGTTTTTTTAAGATAGCAAAAGTAAATATGTTAAACAACAATTTAAAGATGAATGGTCATTTTTTTAGGATAAATGGTAGATCGACTATAAAAAAAGCAATTACCTGCCAAATTAATTAAAAAAATACTTTTTTGCGATAAAAAGCACTTGACTTTACCCCTGGCTTCAAGCATAATAATTACTGTTGATTTTGCCCGTTGGTCAAATGGTTAAGACGCCACCCTCTCAAGGTGGAGTTACGAGTTCGATTCTCGTACGGGTGATTTAACACTGGGATATAGCCAAATGGTAAGGCACAGGTTTCTGGTTCCTGCATGTTTCGGTTCGAGCCCGGATATCCCAATATAAATGGCTTAACAGCAGGCTTTAAGAAGGTCTTAAAACTGCTTTGTCCATCATATTATTTGAACTAAAAAAGCTAGATGAAATAAATCATCTAGCTTTTTTAATCTCTTTATCGCTTTTTCTCTTATCCTCATCAATATAGTAGGCATAGACGTCTAAGGCTGGCTTTCATCGCACTGATTTTAGCAGTTCGTGGTAATAGAAAATTTTAGATATGCAAAACAAATACAAGGCTATTTATCAAGCAATAGATTATTGCTCAGATAGTTAAAGCCAGCTATTTAGGACGATTTTAAATACTGTATATAGATGAACTTAAAGACTGGCAAGTTGCTAACAAAGTTAAATATAGTGCCCCTTGCTATAGCGCTTTGAAACGATATGCCTTATGCCAATTTGCTGATTTTATTGAAACTTGGAAGATTAAATATGATGTAGATAGACCTGAATTAAATATTTACAAATATAAAAAAGCTTAGGTAGCCATAAAAAGTTACTTAAGCTTTTTTATTTATCAAATAATTGTCTATGTGAGCCTGTATCGACTAAATAAAGGATTAGTTCGTTATTTTTGATTTGATAAGTTAATAACCAATCCGGTTCGATATGTAACTCACGAATTCCTTGCCATTTGCCTTTAAGTTCGTGGTCATGATACTTGGGACCAATGTTGTTTGTAATGATAGCTTCTACAGCAGCAAATAGTTTGTTAAGATCTTTCCCCTGTTTGACTGCTTGCTTGGCGGATTTTTTGAATTTACGTGATTGCTTAATCTTGTACATATTTACGCAAATCTTCTTCCCAATCTTTAACAGAATCAAATGATTCAATGTTACCTGATTTGATTTCATCCAAAGCTTGGTCTAATTCGCTAGTCACACGTGGCTGAAAGGGTAATTGGCGATCATCAACGGAACGCTTTAAGAACATTGTAATTGCAGAGCTTAAAGTTAAGCCCATATCTTTAAAAACTAAATCCGCTTCATTTTTTAGATCGGTATCAATTTTAACATTCAAGTTAGTTTTTTTACTCGTTTTAATTGACATTGACATTTCCCCTCTTTCTTTTATTCTAGGGATATTATATCCTTGTTTCATTCTTTAATAAAGCATAATAAATAAAAATGGATAAATGATTGGTATGATTTTTAAAAATCGGTGCAGATTCGGAGATGAATCCGTAATTAATGGGTGTTATATTAATATTGTCGGTAGTAGTATTAATAATCATTATGGCAATAATCTTGCTACAATATTTAGAAATTATGGTTTAGTAACTTTGAGAATAGCGAGCATACATGGAGGATAAAGCAATGAGTAAACGTATGGCTTGGACAATAATATTAATAGGTTCAGTAATAACAATAATTTTAAAAGTATTGATGATGGCAAAGGGATAATCTGCTCCAGCTCATGCAATTAAAGTAGCTTAAATCATAGAAATAAATTTAAGTAATAATTATTACATCGCCCTTAGTCCCAATAGCAAGAACCCAAGCAAAAACGGTAAGCAATCAGTGCTTACCGTTTTTTACATCCCAGCTTGAATAATATTCTTATCGGCCATTGACTTACGCAATGAAAGTAGGGCCGTGTAGGTTGATAAAATATAAACTTTCTTAGTTGGTAATTTGGCTAATTGCGCAATGACATCATTATCAGTTTTGCAGGTAGTCATCTGAGCTGGATTAAAGCCAGCAACTTCCAAACGAAAGCTCATATCATGCCAGCGCTGACCGCCGACGATGACCTTTTTAATTTGGGACTGGTGTAATTCTTCAAATTGTCCATCCCAAATCCATGAAGTATCAATTCCGTCAGCGTGATTAGCATTCAGTAGCGTGACTAATGAATAGTCTTCTTTTTCTGTATTTAATAAGTGGAGTACTTCATCTAGACCTACTGGGTTTTTAACTAAGATCAAATCAATTTCTTTATCGGCATAGTTAATCAATTCTTGCCGCCCAAAGACACGCTTGTTTTTGGCAAAGGCACTGGCGACTTCGTCATCACTAAGACCAAAATAACGGGCAACGGCGTAGGCGGCTAGGGCATTGTAAATATTATAGGTACCGCCGATATTGATACTGTACTCTTTAGTTCCCATTTGAAACTTAAGGTGGTTGGGGCTTTGCTTAATAATTTGGTTAACTGAATAGGTTAACTGCGGACGCTGATAGTCGCAATTAGGACAGAAAAAGTCGCCAAGATTTGCGTAGATTCGATCGTGAAAGTGCAAGATATGGTTGCATTGCGGGCAAAGGACACCATCTGTGTTAACTGGTGCAATGAGATTATTTTCTGCTTGATCGCTAGGTAAGTTAAATCCATAAAAAATCTTCGGATTAGGTAAATCAACAGAAGAAAAGATACTGGCATCGCCATTGGCAATTACGGTTGCTTTTGGTTCAAGTTTGATGCCGTCTAGAATCTTTTCATAAGTTGTATAAATTTCGCCATAACGATCCATCTGATCACGAAAAATATTGGTCAGAACAAAGCAACTTGGATGCAATAATTCAGTCACCAGCTTCACGTTGGCTTCATCAACCTCTAACACGGCAATTTTGCGGGAAGCTGCCTGGTCTCTATGTGCTAAAAAGGCAGTTACAATTCCTTGCTGCATGTTTGAACCAGACGGATTAGTTAAAACATCACCATATTTTTCGCGTAAAGATTCAACAATTAACGCCGTTGTCATTGTTTTCCCATTCGTGCCCGTTACAATTACAGTTTCATAATCATTGGCTAAAGTATTTAAAATTTTAGGATCAATTTTCATAGCAATTTTACCTGGAAAACTAGTCCCACCTTTAAGGATATTATGTAAAAACCAGTAACTTAATTTTCCGGTAAATTTAGCAATTCTAGATTTTAATTTCATGTTTATCCCTCACTTTAAAATCAATATCAACTATAGCATAGGCGACAAACTAAAACGAGTTTTTGGTTATAATTTAACTGCACAGATTTTGATTTTCATCTATACTAGATAAGTTAGGTGAATTTGATTTGAACAAAGGAGCAAAAATGGCACAGTTATTTTTTCAATACGGCGCAATGAATAGTGGTAAAACCATTGAAATTCTCAAAGATGCGCACAATTATGAGGTGCAAGGTCGTAAAATTGCACTTTTAACAAGCGCTCTTGATACTCGTAATGGTGTTGGTAAAATTGTTTCAAGAATTGGTCTTCAGCGTGATGCTATACCAATTAGTCACGAGATGAATCTTTTTACTTATATTCAAGAATTAAATGCTCAAGACGAAGCCCAAGGGGATGGACCAATTGCGTGTGTCTTTATTGATGAAGCTCAATTTTTAGAACGACATCACGTTATTGAATGTGCCCGAATTGTTGATGAGCTTAATATTCCGGTGATGACTTTTGGTTTAAAAAATGATTTTCAAAATAATTTATTTGAGGGAACTAAAAATCTTTTACTTTTCGCAGATAAAATTAAGGAAATTAAAACAATTTGCCACTACTGTGGCCATAAAGCTATAATGAACTTGCGTATTCATAATGGAAAGCCTGTTTATGAGGGCGAACAAGTCCAAATTGGCGGGGACGAAAGTTATCACCCAGTTTGTCGTTTTCATTATTTTCACCCCAAAGCAAGAATAGAGAGGGATTAAAACAATATGGATAAAATTATGGCACAGCTTGAAGGTCTGATTGCTCATTATGAAGAGTTACAAGAGATGATGGCCGATCCTGAAGTTATTAATGATACTAAGCGCTATATGGAAATTTCAAAAGAAGAAGCTGATTTGCGTGAAGTAGTCGAAAAATATAAAAAGTTTAAAGCAGATAAGCAAGAAATAGCTGATAATAAGGAAATGATGGCTAGTGAAAGCGACCCTGACTTAATCGAAATGGCCAAGGCAGAAAATACTGAGCTGGAACAAGAAATCGTTGCCTTAGAAGATCAGATTAAGCTGTTAATGCTACCTAAAGATCCCAATGATGATAAGGACATTATCATGGAAATTCGTGGAGCAGCTGGAGGAGACGAAGCGTCACTTTTTGCAGCAGATTTGCTTAGAATGTACGAAAAATATGCCGAACAACAAAATTGGCAAGTTTCAGTAGTTGATAGTGAGCCCACTGAGGTTGGTGGTTATAAACGCATTGCCATTATGATCAATGGTAATAAGGTTTATTCTAAGCTTAAATATGAAAATGGTGCCCACCGCGTTCAACGAATTCCAGTAACTGAATCTCAAGGAAGAGTGCACACTTCTACGGCTACCGTTGCTGTAATGCCGGAATATGAACAAGTTGACTTTGAAATTGATCCTAAAGATTTACGAGTTGATGTTTATCGGTCAAGTGGTGCCGGTGGTCAGCACATCAATAAAACTTCTAGTGCCGTACGGATGACCCACTTACCGACTGGCATTGCTGTTGCAATGCAGGATCAGCGTAGTCAGCAACAGAACCGGGAAAAGGCTCTGCAGATTTTGACTTCACGTGTTTATGATTATTATGAAAGCCAAAATCGTGATCAATATGATGCTAAACGAAAAGATGCTGTTGGAACTGGTGACCGTTCTGAGCGAATTAGAACCTATAATTACCCGCAAAACCGGGTAACTGATCATCGGATTGGGTTGACAATTAATAAATTGGATCGCGTAATGAATGGCGAAATGGATGAAATTATTGATGCTTTGATTTTATATAATCAGACAAAACAATTAGAGGAGTTGGCCGACCAAAATGGCTAAAATTAATACTTTAAATGATTTAAATACCTGGGCAACCCAAGCAGCTGCCGATCAGCGGCCAGAAGATATTGCCTTTTTATTGGCAGAAAGATTAGGCTTAAGTCCAAGTGAATTTCAACTTAAGCAGGAGCTAGAACTTTCATTAGACCAAGTCCAACAAGCTCAAAAAGATATCAAAAAATTAGCCAGAGGGATTTCACCGCAATATATCTTGGGCTATTCTTGGTTTTTAGGTTATAAAATCATGGTTCAGCGTGGAGTATTGATTCCGCGTTTTGAAACTGAAGAATTAGTGGAATGGGCTTTGCAGAGTTTGCAAGCAAACAATAAGATCCTTGACTTAGGTACAGGTTCTGGTTGTATTACGGTTGCTCTGGCTAAAGAAGCAGCCAAAAAGGGTTTTACTGATCTTAATTTATACGCATCTGATGTTTCAGATGTAGCTTTAAGGACTTCTGAAGAAAATTTCTTAACCTATCAGGTAGATGCAATAGTTCGTAAGGCTAATGTTTTAATTGGCTTAGAAAAATTTGACAAAATTATTTCTAATCCGCCCTACATAAAAGATACCGAGCGCGCAGAAATGGATCAAAATGTTTTACAAAATGAGCCCGAAGAAGCCCTATTTGGCGGTGTAGATGGTCTTAACTTTTATCGTAAATTTGTCCAGCAAGTACGTGAACATTTGAATAATGGCGGTGAATTTTTCCTAGAGTATGGCTATAATCAAAAAGAGCAACTACAAGACCTGTTTGCGCAAGAACTACCAGACTTTACAATTGAATTTAAAAATGATTTAGCAAATAAGCCACGCATGGTGAAGGGAAAGTGGAACAACTAATGGAGACCAAAATATTCTTACCCGAAGAAATTGATGCTGCAGCCAAATTACTTTTAGCTGGTGAATTAGTTGCGTTTCCTACGGAAACGGTCTATGGGTTAGGCGCTTTAGCAACTAACGAAAAGGCTGTTAAAAATGTATATGCGGCTAAAGGTCGTCCAAGTGATAATCCCTTGATTGTAACCGTAGCCGATGAAACTATGATGAGTAAGTATGCCAAGGCTGTTCCTAAGCGAGCTAAAAAATTACTTAAAAAGTTTTGGCCAGGTCCGCTTACTATTTTATTAGAAGTTAAACCTGGTTCTTTACCAGAAGCGGTAACTGGTGGATTAAAGACAGTAGCATTTCGTTGCCCTGATAATAAATTGACGCATGCGTTAATCACTAAGCTAGGTTATCCAATTGTCGGCCCATCGGCCAATACTTCTACTAAACCTAGTCCAACTACCGCGCAGCATGTTTTTCACGATCTTAACGGAAAAATTGCTGGTATTATCGATGGTGGTCCCACCAAGGTAGGGCTTGAATCAACTATTATTGACTTATCTGTGGCAACTCCTATAGTTTTGCGCCCAGGTGCAATTACGCCTGAGGAATTGGGGTCCGTCTTACAGGAAAAGGTTTTAATTAATAGTGGCAAAGTTAGTGAAAAAGATGTCCCTAAAGCTCCTGGCATGAAGTATCGCCATTATGCTCCTAGTGCGCCAGTAATTATTGTTGATAATTTAGCTGATTTTAAAGCAATTACTTATGATAATCAAACAGCAGTAATGGCGTTAAATCCGGTTTTAGCTAAAATTGATTTACCGCAAGTAAATAAGTTTAATTTGGGTGATAATCTAAGTGATGCTGATCATAATTTGTTTGCTGGCTTGCGTTATTTTGATGATCAACCAAAAATCAAACAGATTTATGTTCAAGGTTTTAATGGTAGTCAAGCGACCATGGCTTACATGAATAGATTAGAAAAAGCTGCTGCTGGTCATCATTATCGGGTAAAATAAAAAATATTTAGAAAAAAGCTTTAAAGCGTTTGTTTTTTTGATTAAAATAGCAATGGATTTAGAGTAATTACGTATAGGAGGAATATATGGGCAAGTTTACAGTTTTAGATCATCCGTTAATTCAACACAAGTTGACGATTATCAGGCGTAAGGAAACAAGTTCAAACGAATTTAGACGCATTGTTGGTGAAATCGGTGGCCTTATGACCTATGAAATCACCCGCGACTTACCTTTGAAAGATGTCGAAATTGAAACCCCAATGGGTAAGACAACGCAAAAGGAAATCGCCGGGAAAAAATTAACTATCGTACCAATTTTGCGTGCTGGAATTGGGATGCTTAACGGTGTCTTAGATATGATCCCGTCAGCTAAAGTAGGTGTCATTGGGATGTTTCGCGATGAAGAAACCTTAGAACCCCATGAATACTTTTGCAAAATGCCTAATGATGTTGCAGAACGCGAGTGCTTAGTAGTGGATCCTATGCTAGCAACTGGTGGCTCTGCCAATATGGCAATTGCAGCCTTGAAAAAACGCGGCGTTAAGGATATTAAACTAGCGGTGTTAGTTGCTGCACCTGATGGTGTCAAAGCTATTCAAGCTGAACATCCAGATGTCGACATTTATGCCGCCGCCGAAGATGATGATTTATTGGACAATGGCTACATTTTTCCTGGTTTAGGGGATGCGGGCGATCGGTTATTTGGCACTAAGTAGAAGTTTTAAACAAATATTTATAGAATTCGCTTACATAGTTACACAAATTTATTGAAAGTGTTAATATTGTATGAGTGTTCGATAAACTGGACACCAGAAGGGAGGTCACGAAGTAATGGAGCAACCATTTGTATTTAACTTCTTGGGTTTAAACTTTGATCTTGCGGGAATGATTGGTTCAACACTGATGGCAGCTGTAATCCTATTTGTTTGTATCTGGCTTTCACGCAAGGTTGAAATGAAACCAAATAAAAAGCAGAATATTCTTGAATATTTACTTGACTTTACTGATAACATTGTCAAGGATAACGTTAGCGATCCTGATGCCCAAAAGCATTTATCGCTTTACGCTTTTGTTTTGTTTCTCTTTATCTGGTTTATGAATCAATTGGGTTTGTTTATGGAAATAAAAGTTGGTGATTTTATGTTTGTGAAATCACCAACCGCAGATCCTGTAACGACAATGTCATTTGCGATGATGACCTTGCTTTTATCATTTACATTTGGCATACAAAAATTTGGTACCGGTGGTTACTGGCGTAATTACGCCGAACCAGTTAGTTTCTTATTTCCAATCAATATGATTGAAGAAGTAACTAACTTCTTAACGCTATCATTACGTTTGTATGGTAATATTTATGCAGGTGAAGTTTTATTAACATTGATTGGTAATCGTCTAGCACCGAGCTTCGGGATTACTACGATGGTTTTAGCAGCTCCACTCGCCATGATTTGGCAAGGTTTCTCTGTCTTCATTGGCTCTATTCAGGCATATGTTTTTGTAACGCTATCGATGGTTTACGTTGGTAAAAAGGTTACAAAAGAATAATTTTTTGGAGGTTTAAATATGTCACAAGCTTTTAAATATATTTCTGCAGCACTTGCAGCTGGTCTTGCTGCTTTAGCTGCTTCTTGGGGTAACGGTAAGGTTATTACTAAAACCATTGAAAGTATGGCTCGTCAACCTGAAAGTGCTGGCAATTTGAGATCAACGATGTTTATTGGTGTTGGTTTGATCGAAGCCGTTCCTATTTTAGCAATTGTTGTTGCCTTTTTAATTCTTTTCCTTTAATTTTTTATTTGAAAGAATTTAGGCTAAAAAGATAAGAAGGGCAGTAAATGACATTTCAAACTTTATTTGCAGCCTCAGCGAATCATATATATATCGGCAATACGCTATGGTATTTAATTGTATTCGTAATTTTGCTTCTTTTGGTAAAACATTATGCTTGGGGACCAGTTTCCGACATGATGGAAAAAAGACGGCAAAAAGTGATCAATGATTTGGATGCGGCTGCTGACAATCGTAAAAAGGCTGAAGTATTGGCTAATGAGCGCGAAGCTGCCTTGAAAAATTCAAGACAAGAGGCAACACAAATTATTTCTGAAGCAAAAGTAAGTGCTCAGAAAACGAGTAGCCAGATTGTAGCTGATGCTAACAAAAATGCCACTTCAATTCATGAAAAGGCAAAAGCTGATGCTGCTCAAGCAAAAGCTGATGCTTTAGATGAAGCGCGTTCACAAGTTGCTGATCTTTCAGTTGCAATTGCAGAAAAAGTAATTGCCAAAAATTTATCAGCGACTGATCAAAAAGATCTAGTCGATCAGTTTATTAAGGGGCTGAATAAATAATGGCCTTAAGTAAAGAAGAGATTGCTGCACGATATGGTACTGCACTGTTTGATTATGCGCAGGACATGCATGCTGAGGATACTGTTCACGAGGATTTAGTAGAACTGCTAAAAGCTATTTCTACTTATCCGCAAATCTTAAAAGTTTTTAGTGATCCAATTTTTAATAGTGATGAAAAAAGAGCTTCTCTTGCGATAATTACCAAAGGCTTATCTCAAGAGGTGCGGACTTTTTTGAAATTATTGTTGGAATATAACCATTTTTTAGAGTTGCCTGATATTATCATGTACTATAATGATTTGTACAATAAGGATAAGCAGGTGACTAGGGGACTTGCAATTACTGCAGTCAAATTGACTAGGCAACAACTCAAGCAGTTGGGTGATAGTTATGCCCAAAAATATGGTTTTAGTAATGTTGAACTTGAAAATCAAGTTGATGAAAGCATTATTGGCGGCGTAATTTTAAAAGTTGGCGATTATGTGATTGATGGTTCAGTTAAAAATAAGCTTAAAAAGATTCGTGCGCAGTTAATTAACAAAGATTAAAAAGAGGTGAAACCATTGAGCATTAAAGCAGAAGAGATTAGCTCTTTGATCAAGCAACAGCTTGAACACTATGATGACAAACTCGACGTTAATGAAGTCGGTGTTGTAACATACATAGGTGATGGTATCGCCCGTGCTCACGGATTAAACAATGTTTTAGCGAATGAACTGTTAGAATTTGATAATGGTTCATATGGTATTGCTCAAAACCTTGAATCAAATGATGTTGGTATCATTATTTTGGGTAATTTTGATGATATTCGTGAAGGCGACCAAGTTAAGCGAACTGGGCAAATTATGCGTGTACCAGTTGGCGATGAATTAATTGGTCGCGTAGTTAACCCTTTGGGTCAACCAGTTGATGGGCTAGGCGATATTAAAACGACTAAAACTCGACCAATCGAGGATTCAGCACCAGGTGTTATGGAGCGCCAGTCTGTTAATCAGCCGTTACAAACTGGAATCAAAGCGATTGACGCCTTGGTGCCAATCGGTCGTGGTCAGCGTGAGTTGATTATTGGTGACCGTAAAACTGGTAAAACTAGTTTGGCTGTTGATGCAATTTTGAATCAAAAAGGTCAAGATGTAATTTGTATTTATGTCTTTATCGGTCAAAAAGAATCAACAGTTAGAACTCAGGTTGAAACATTAAAACGTTTTGGCGCAATGGATTATACAATTGTGGTTGAAGCGGGACCAAGTGAACCAGCACCAATGCTTTATATTGCACCTTATGCTGGTACTGCGATGGGTGAAGAGTTTATGTATAATGGTAAGGATGTTTTGGTAGTCTTTGATGACTTATCTAAGCAGGCTGTGGCTTACCGTGAACTTTCTTTATTACTTCGTCGTCCGCCTGGTCGTGAAGCATATCCTGGTGATGTTTTCTATCTTCATTCACGTTTATTAGAGCGTAGTGCTAAATTGAGTGATAAACTTGGTGGCGGTTCAATGACTGCGTTACCATTTATTCAAACGGAAGCTGGAGACATTTCAGCATATATTCCAACTAATGTAATTTCAATTACTGATGGACAAATTTTCTTACAAAGTGATTTGTTCTTTGCAGGAACTAGACCAGCGATTGATGCGGGTAATTCTGTTTCCCGTGTTGGTGGTAGTGCACAGATTAAAGCCATGAAAAAAGTTGCAGGTACTTTGCGAACAGATCTAGCTGCTTTTCATGAATTAGAAAGTTTTGCTCAATTTGGTAGTGACTTAGATCAAGCAACGCAAGCTAAACTTAATCGTGGTCGGCGAATTGTTGAGGTTCTAAAACAGCCTTTACATGACCCAATTCCAGTTGAAAAACAAGTTATCATTTTGTACGCTTTGACTCATGGTTATGTTGATGCAATTCCAGTTGAAGATATCGCTCGTTTTGAGAAGGAATTATACGATAACTTCGATAGTAGTCATGCGGATTTATTAGAACATATCCGTCAAACGGGTGAGTTGCCGGATGAAAATGAATTAAAAGATGCAATTGCAAAATTTGCTGATAGTTTTTCACCAAGTAACAAATAGGAGGTAGCTTATGCCTGCATCTTTACTTGAGTTGAAGAAAAAGATTGCTTCAGTTAAGCAAACTGGTAAAATTACCGAAGCGATGCGGATGGTTTCGGCGTCAAAATTAAATCAAACTGAAAAACGAGACGAAGGTTATACAGTATATAACAATCATATTAGACAAACTTTATCTCGTTTGATGAGTGCAGAGGTTATTAACCACTTGCATAAAGAAAATTTAGTTGTTGATGAAGATAGCATTAGTAAAATCGATTATGAAAATGTTTTTGGCTTAGGTATTGTTTCAAACCTAGTGCAGTCGCGCAAAGAAATTAAATCAACCGGATATTTAGTTATTACTGGTGATCGCGGGCTAGTTGGTTCTTATAATAGCGCCGTCATTAAAAATATGATGGGTTTAGTGCAAGATGCTAAAGCTGAACATAAGGATATTAAAATTTTGGCAATTGGTTCCGTCGGTGCAGAATTTTTTAAGAAAAACAATTTAAATGTTGTTTATGAAAATAATGCGATTTCGGATGTGCCAACTTTTGAAGAAATTTTACCAATTGTTTCAACCGCAATAAAAATGTATTTAAATGGCGTATATGACGAATTGTACGTGTGTTATACGCATCATGTTAATACTTTATCATCAGCGTTTAGAGTTGAAAAAATGATGCCAATCAATAATCTTGATATTGGTGTTAAAGAAGCTGAAGCACATAAGGATTTAGAATATGATATCGAACCTGATGTCAACACTGTTTTAACTACTTTAATTCCGCAATTTATTCGTTCTGGAATTTATGGCGCGATTTTGGATGCCAAGACTGCTGAACATGCAAGTTCAATGACCGCCATGCAAAGTGCAACGGACAATGTTGATGAATTAGTTTCGAGTTTAACTACTAAATTAAATCGTGCAAGACAAGCAGAAATTACTACTGAAATTACCGAAATTGTCAGTGGTGCTAATGCTTTGAAATAATATGAGAAAAGGAGGTAGATGTTTTGAGTGAAGGTGAAGTTGTTCAAGTAATCGGCCCAGTGGTCGATGTTAAATTTCCACTTGATAAAAACCTACCTGATATTGACAATGCTTTGCGCGTAATTAAATCTAAGGATGAGACAATTATCCTTGAAGTTACGCTAGAGCTTGGTGATGGTGTCCTAAGAACTATTGCAATGGAATCCACTAATGGATTAATGCGTGGAATGAAGGTTGAAGATACTGGTAAACCTATTTCCGTGCCTGTTGGTAATGATACATTGGGGCGCGTTTTCAATGTTTTAGGGCAACCAATTGATGATGGTCCTAAATTTGATAAAGATCACGCCCGCGAAAGTATCCATAAAAATGCACCAAAATATGATGAACTAACCACTAGTCAAGAAATACTTGAAACTGGTATTAAAGTTATTGACTTGCTCGAGCCATATGTTCGAGGAGGTAAGGTCGGTCTGTTTGGTGGGGCTGGTGTTGGTAAGACAACCATTATTCAAGAATTAATTCATAACATTGCTCAAGAACATGGTGGTATTTCTGTTTTCACTGGTGTTGGAGAAAGAACTCGTGAAGGTAATGACCTTTACTTTGAAATGAAAGCATCTGGTGTTTTAAGTAAGACAGCAATGGTCTTTGGGCAAATGAATGAGCCGCCTGGTGCCAGAATGCGAGTAGCTTTAACTGGCTTGACTTTAGCTGAGTATTTCCGTGATGTTGAAGGACAAGATGTCTTGCTGTTCATTGATAACATCTTTAGATTTACCCAAGCAGGTTCTGAAGTTTCTGCTTTGCTTGGTAGAATGCCGAGTGCCGTTGGTTATCAGCCAACTTTAGCCACAGAAATGGGTCAATTGCAAGAAAGAATCACTTCAACCAAGAAGGGTTCAATTACTTCAATTCAAGCCGTTTATGTGCCTGCTGATGACTATACTGATCCTGCCCCAGCTACTACTTTTGCCCATCTAGATGCTACAACTAACTTGGAGCGTAGCTTGGTTGAACAGGGTATTTATCCAGCGGTTGATCCTTTAGAGTCAACTTCAAGTGCTTTGGATCCAGAAGTTGTCGGTGCTGATCACTATGAAACTGCTACACGGGTGCAACATATTTTGCAAAGATACCATGAATTGCAGGATATTATTTCTGTGTTAGGTATGGATGAATTATCAGATGAGGAAAAGGTAATCGTTAGTCGTGCCAGAAAGATTCAATTTTTCTTATCTCAAAACTTCTTTGTAGCAGAGCAATTCACTGGCGTTCCTGGTTCTTATGTGCCAATTAAGGAAACAATTAAGGGCTTTAAGATGATTCTGGATGGTCATTTAGATGATTTACCAGAAGATGCTTTTCGTAGTGTTGGTCCAATCGAAGATGTTTTGAAAAAAGCACAAAAGATGGGCGTAACAGCTAGTGATCCAGAAGCTAAAGCATTGTTAGAAAAGTAGGGTGATGTCCAATGGCAGATCCAGAAAACCTTTTTATCGTTAATGTTGTAACTCCTGATGGTTTGATTTTTTCACATCATTGTAGCCTTGTTGAAATGCGCGCAATTGATGGTCAACGTTCAATTATGTATAATCACTTACCGATTTTGACCCCGCTAACAATTGGTGAAATTAGGGTCAAACGTGGTCGTGAGATGAATGAGACCGTAAATCATATTGCCATCAGTGGTGGTTACTTTGAATTTTCTAATAATGTTGCTACAATTATTGCAGATAGTGCAGAACGCTCGACTAGAATTAATCTTTCCCGAGCAGAAGCCGCAAAGAAACGTGCCCAAAGTGAACTGAAAAAGGCCAAATCTATGCATGACCAACGTTCTATTGAACGAGCACAGGTTGCATTAAGAAGAGCCGTTAATAGAATTAGTGTTTATAATTCAGATAATTAAGATAGTTTTAAACGGATGCACAATGGTGTATCCGTTTTTACTTAGTTAAAGTAAAGTGAGAAATAAAATGTTCCAACTTGGCGTTCATGCTTTAATCAGTATTGTGATTTACTTAATTACAATTGCTTTATCTTTTCAAATTATGAAAAGTGTACAAATTGAAAAAATTATTCGAAAAAATAAAGTCTTTGAAGCCCAGCTTTTAATGGTTTTTGCTGCAATTGCAATGGGTTTTTTAGTAGGTAATTTTCTAATTACCTTAATTGATACTTCATTACAATTAAGTAATTTCTTTTAAAACTTACTTAAGTAAATGAAGTCAACGGCAAACTTACCATCTTTATGGTAAAATATACAATGAATATTTATGGAGGGTTATCGTGGCACGAGATATAGGAATTGATTTAGGGACAGCGAATGTACTGATTAATGTTTCAGGCAAAGGAATTGTTTTAAATGAGCCATCAGTTGTTGCTGTCAATACAAGTACAAATAAAGTTGTAGCAGTTGGGACTGAAGCATATAAAATGGTTGGTCGTACACCTGGTAATATACGAGTTATTCGTCCCTTAAAAAATGGTGTAATTGCTGATTTTGACATAACTGAAGCGATGCTTTCTTATTTTATTGAAAAGCTAAATGTTAAAGGCTTTATGTCTAAGCCTAATATACTAGTTTGTGCCCCAACTGGTGTGACTTCAATTGAGCAAAAGGCGATTATTCAAGCTGCAGAAAAATCTGGTGGTGGTAAGGTATATTTAGACTTTGAACCCAAAGTAGCTGCTGTCGGTGCTGGACTTGATATTTTTAAGCCTCAAGGTAATATCGTAATTGATATTGGTGGTGGGACAACTGATATCGCAGTTTTATCTATGGGTGAAATTGTTACCAGTCAATCGCTGCGTTATGCCGGTGACCATATGAATCAAGCTGTTGTTGCTTATATCAAGAATAAGCACAACTTATTAATTGGTTCACGAACAGCTGAACAAATCAAAATTGAAATCGGTAGCGCCTTTGAACCTGATGAAGATGAGACCATCACAGTGCGGGGTCGCGATATGGTTGATGGTTTGCCAAAGCAGGTTACAGTTTCTGCAACTGAAATTCAAGAAGCTTTATGTGACGGGTTAATGACGATTGTTGCGGCTACAAAAGAAGTTTTAGAAAATACTCCGCCAGAATTGTCAGCTGATGTCATTGATCGCGGCATTATGTTAACTGGAGGAGGCGCCTTATTAAAGAATCTTGACAAATTAATTTCTTATTACTTGAAGGTTCCAGTTTTAACAGCAGATCATCCCTTGGAAGCAGTCGCTTTAGGTACAGGTATTTTACTTAAAAATATTGAAAAACATCAACGATAATAATTTAGTAGGAGGCTGGTTTGCGTAAATTTTTAATTTTTTTAGTAAAATTTTATCAAAGGATTATTTCTCCCGCATTGCCTCAAAGTTGTCGCTACTATCCGACTTGTTCAACTTATATGATTGATGCTTTAACTAAATTTGGTTTAATTAAAGGTTTGATTATGGGCACTTGTCGCATATTACGTTGTAACCCATTTGTGCGTGGTGGGGTCGATCCAGTTGCGGATAAATTTACTATTTTTCGTAATCCTCACCCAGAAAAGTATGAAGATGAAATTATTGCTAAAAAGTTTCATCCTTCTGTAAAGTAGGAGTTATTATGTCAAGAAAACCCGAAAATATTAATGTAGAGATTAATGAAGTCAAGAATAGGGAAAATCCGACTTGGGAAGTGGTTATCCCCCATAAAAAAACGATCGGTCTAATCGAAAAATTGTCTGGTCGCTACCGAGCAACTTCAACTAAGAATAGTAGTATTTTATATGCTAAGAGTTTAGAGAGTAGTATCAATGACTTGCTTTCATACTATGTCTTACATGAAAAATAATAGGCAGTGATAATTAAATGGTAAAAGTTGAAAATAAAACAAACTTATTTAATCGAATTGCATGGAATATTGTCATCCCTGTTTTATTGCTAGCGGCAGTTGGTTTATATTCAATTTATTTTGCCGCCATTGATGATCCGAGTCATATGGGTAGTCCGCCAAAAGCCGTTTTAATGCAAGGACTGTGGTATATCATTTCGGTAGTAATTGTTTTATTCGTAATTCAATTTGATGCCGAACAACTTTTTCGTATTGCGCCTTATGTTTATAGCTTTGGGATTGTCCTTTTGATTGCAGTTTTATTCTTTTATAATCGGAGTATTGCCGCTGATGCAGGAGCAAAAAGTTGGTTTAAATTAGGACCGATTTCCTTTCAACCCTCTGAAGTCATGAAACCGGCCTTCATCTTAATGTTGGCTCGAGTAGTTCATCAGCACAACCAGAAATTCGAACATACAATTAGAAATGATTGGAACTTAATTGGCAAAATTATTGCTTGGTTGATTCCCATTGCAATTCTATTAAAACTACAGAATGATTTTGGGACCATGCTAGTTTTTGTTGCAATTACTGGCGGGGTAATTTTAGTTTCTGGTATTTCTTGGAAAATTATTACTCCAATGTTTATTGCTGTCGCAATTCTCGGAATAACCGTCATTATCATGGTTACTACACCACAAGGTCAAGTTCTCTTAAGTCATTTTTTCCAACCATATCAGTTTAAGCGTATTATGTCTTGGCTTAACCCCTCATCTGACACTTCCAAAGATGCCTATCAGTTGTGGTTAAGTATGCAAGCAATTGGCTCTGGGCAAATATTTGGTAATGGCTTTGGCAAATTAAGTGTTTATGTTCCAGTTCGGGGCTCAGATATGGTCTATTCCGTAATTGGTGAGTCATTTGGCTTTGTCGGTAGTGTTGCAGTTATTTTGTTATATTTATATTTAATTGTCCAGATGGTTCGAATTACCTTTGACACTAAGAATGCTTTTTATTCTTATGTTTCAACTGGCGTAATCATGATGATTTTGTTTCATGTATTCGAAAATATTGGCATGAGTATTGATTTGTTGCCGTTAACGGGGATTCCGCTACCCTTTATTTCACAGGGTGGTTCAGCCCTAATTGGTAACATGGTCGGTGTTGGCATGATTCTATCGATGAAATTCCATAATAAAGATTACATGTTTAGTAAAGCCGGCGACTTTTAGAATTTAATTTAAATAATAAAAAAAGCATTTCAACCTTGAAATGCTTTTTTATTATTTAGATTCTTGTTGGTCTAGTTGAACGACAAACTAATACGTCACAAGGGGCAGTTCTAGTTACATAATCGGTTACACTACCAATTAACATACGCTCGACTGCATTTAAACCAGTTGAACCAAGAATAATTAAATCAATCTGGTGCTCTTTGGGGAATTGCTGGGCAATAATTGCCTTAGGAGAACCAAATTCAATGGAAAAATGAACTTCCTTGATTCCCGCATTTTGCGCTACTTCATAATATTTTTCCAATTTTTCTTTTGCATCGTTAGCAACTTGTTCGACCATATCCGAGTCAAAACTTGAAACATTTTGAAATGACTTTGTATCAATGACATGGAGAATTTCTAAAGTGGCATTATTACGCTGAGCCACTTCAATTGCTTTCTGAAAAGCTAATTCTGCTTCCTTGGAGCCATCAACAGCAACTTGTATTTGATGATATTGTTTCATAATTAATACCTCGCTTACTTTTATTCTACCAAATTTTTACCTGAATTATTCGTTCTTTTGATTAATTAAGAGGCTAAAAATTAAAATAGTAGAACAACTTAGAAAAATTGTAATTAAATTATAGTATTTGTTGGTAAATAGCAATAGTAAAACAAAGCCAAGTAGGCTTTCAAGAAAGAGCAGAATAGCGGTACAGGTCATGATTGTCTGAAAGTTAGTATTGGTTTGGTTATTAAATATTAAAAAGTGATCCTTGCGTTTTTGCCAAAGATAATAAGCAGTTAGCAAAAGCAAGCAGAGGTAAACCAAAACGACAATTTTTAAAATCATAAAAATCTCCATTAAAAAAGCGGTCCTCGTGACCGCTTCTATTATTTTCTAAAAAATCTAAGTTGAATTAACAGTGCAAAACAGTGCTGTTGAACCCGCAGTGTTCAAATAAATGAGTAGTATCGCAACGAATATGGATCCTATGCAAAATGGGTGATAGTGTTCCGATCCGACAGTTATTTACAGACTCGCACGTTTTTAGTTTGACCGGTCAACTTATACAATTAAGCTTGTTAATCAACTTAGACCATAGTTATACTATCTAATCAATTTTAGTTTGTCAAGAATAAATTCTAAATGACAAGTAAACACACAAAGTAACTAGGCATAATTTAAAAAAATACTTAACCAAAATTTTTTAAACTAAATTTAGATATTTTTCTTATATTTAAATAAAAATATTTTAAATGTGTTTGTATATAAAATTAAGCCCAAAAATTTATAATATAGATTTATTGTTAATTTTACCATAAATGTTATTTAAATTTCGAATAAAAAACCTTATTTAACAAGATAATAATACTAAAATTAATTCTTTTATTTCAAGACTAATAAAAATTAGAAAAATAGTTATTTATAATTGCTGATTAATTTCGGATTTTATATTGCTAATTTTGCATTGAACGTCTAAAATAATTCATGTATAGGTTTGGAAAATAGGAAAGGATATTTTAATGTTAGGTAAAAATAATTATAATGAACGTCTAAAGAGAATGGAAATGCAAGCAAAGCGAGATCGATTCTCAATTCGTAAATTAAGTATTGGAGCTGCCTCAGTATTCTTAGGCTTTACCTTTTTTGGTTTAAACAGTCAAGCAGTTAAAGCTAATTCTGTTATTCCAGAACAAAACGCTACAGAAGAGGCTAATCAGCAAGCAACAGATAATAACCAGAGCAATGCTACACCGCCAAGTCAAGCGGCAACAGCCTCAGCTACTAAGAATCAGGATTCAGCTACTAGTAATGCGCCAACCGCTACTAAGACTAATAGTAATCCTTTGTCCGAAAAGACGGATGATAGGCAAGCTAAGTTATCAACTTACACAGGACTGAGCACTTTTTTGAAGGATACAGATAAGGCAACTGCCCCAACTGCCCCTGCTCAGAATACAAAAGCAGACTCACATAAGGTTGACAATAGTAATAACGCTCAAGCAGAAGTAAATCCTAATGGTACTTCTGCTTCTATTAATACTGATAATAGCAAACAGGCAATTACTGCAGGGAATAATGGACAGGGGACAACTAATCCTACTGGGTCAATTAATGCCCCTGCTGGGAGTACTACAAACAATGGCGCTCCTCAAGCTGATGCTAATAGTAATCCTGATTTAACGGGAACAGCTAATAATGATCAAGAGGCGAAGCTACCCGCTGATTCGGTTGCTGATGCTAATCAGGCTTCTAATTCAACTAAGGTGCCTAGTCCGGCTAAGCCTTTGACCCCAGCTGATCAAGATAAGGATATGACACCTAAAGTTGGGGTACAAGATACTAACAGTGGTAAAACAGTCAAAGTAAATAATTGGCAAGACTATGTTGATGCCTTAGGAAAAAAGGAAGTATCTGAAATTATTATCACGGGTAGTTTTAGGGCCCCAAATGATGCAATATCGTATCCACCAATCGGTGTAGATACCGCAAATTCTAGAACAGTGGTAATTAGATCTGAAGGTTCTACTAAATATAAAATTGATTATAGAGGGAATAGTTTACGTTGTACTGGAAAGTTAAATCTAACCTATGATAACTTAGATTTGTGGTGTGCTAATTATTTTGGTGTTATTTACACAGATAGCACTCCTGATACTATAGTAACTTTTAAAGATGTTAGTTTTCATGGTAGTCAATTAGCTCATACTTCAAGCAATACTCACTATCATTTTACAGGTAATAATACTGCCGAAACAGTCCTTACACCCTATCAAGGTACTACTGTTAATCTAGGAAATAATCAACAATTATTAGAATTAATGGATTCGAATAATACTATCGATTTTGATGATGGTACCTTTGAAGGTTCTACTTATAATGGCACCGTACTTGAGTTAGGAAGACCAGCGGTATTAACTACGAAAGATAATACTGTTAACATTGCTGCTGGAGCTACCGTTATTCTTAATCCTGCTAAAAATGCTACCAAAAATTTAGCACCAAATGGTGCTGAATATACTCTCGCTAAATATGGTATCTACATGAATGGTACTAATCAAAATATTAATGTAGCAGGAACTTTAAAGATTAATGTTGGTCAAAATCAGTCGGATCATGATTTTACATCAGTGGACGGTCGACAGGCATCTGCGATATATATTGATGGTAATTCGAATGCTTTTAATATTCTAACTGGTGGGAATGTTGAAGTTGCAACTAATGGTAACATTTCTAACTATTTGTCTGGTAATTTAGTTTATGATGGTGGTAATTTTAATATTGCCCCTAAAGGTTCATTAAAAATTACCGGTACCAACATGGGTAATTATTCAGGTACATTATTTTTGATTAAAGGTAAGGCCACAGTTAACAATGGTACTTTTGAAATAGCCTTAACGGGTGACAGTTCAGGGCAAGGAGCAGGTACTGGAGCCATTACTCTAGTTGATATTCAAAATGGTACACTTACTGTTAATAACCCCCAATCACTAATTTTAAATGCGAATTCTAACCATAATTCACGTACTGCAATAGTTGGAACCACTCCGATTACCTTAAATAATGTAAGTCAGATTTTGAATATTAATAAAGCGGATATAGTCCTGCCGCCTTTCCTTGAATTAGGGTTAAAAAGAGGCTCAATTACGTCAACAGGAATGAATTTAGAAGTTCCATCCCTAGTCTTGCTTAATGGAAAAAGAACACTAACGCCAGATACAGTAGCTGGTCTCCCACCTGAATACCAGGGACTACTTCAACCGTTACTTGATAGTAAGAAAATTTCTATTGGTATGACTTATGATGAGATCTTTACGAATATTATTAAAGCTGCCTTCGGTAATAAGGAAATGCTTCCTACGGGGTATAACAATGTTCGCTTTAAGTCAGCTAATCCTGATGGGTTCTTAGATCTTGAGGGGGTAAATGTAGCTGTTAATGGTGATGGAAGTCGAACTGTTACGGGTCATATCGTCAATTATACTGAAGAGAAAGATGGTCCTGGTAGTGATGGCATTTTTAGTAAAATTTTGCCAGGTGGGACCCATGCTTATATTAGCGCCAAGATTGGTACAACTGATATCGATAATGTGGCGTCTGGTTCTAAACCTTACCCAGATACTAATATTGAATCTAGACCTATGCCGAATAAATTTGCGGCTCAAGCCGATAAAAACGGTAACTTCAGCTTTACAATTCCAGCTGATCAAGTTAATAAACTCGCTCCAGGTACAAAAATTGAATTAACCCCCCATGCTAACTTCATCGGTTATGATCCAAACAATAAGAATGACCATACTTATGATTTGTTGATTAAAGATATTAGTAATGTCAGAACAGATGCCGCCAAGGCAATTACAGATGCTATTAGTGCAGCTCAAGACAAGGTAGGCAGTAATTCTAATTTAACAGGTAAAGCTAAAACAGATTTTGATGCTGCTATGGATAAATATGGCCAAGATGCAATTTCTCCTATTCCTGCTGGGCATGAGGGTACGTCGGTTTATGACCCAAACGCTAAAGATGAAACGGCAATTAACCACCGCCGCGATCAAGCTGTAAACGGGGTCAATGATGCCTTGACTAATGCAATGAAGGCCATTGCCAAACAAGAAGTTGCTAATGCGGCTCAAGCTGCTAAAGATGCGTTTCCAAAAGATGCGTTTCCAGCAGAGAAAGACAAGATTGATGCAGCCATTGATGCAGCTTTTAATGATGAATCAGCCATTGATAATGTGCCTGGAGTTGATGCTAATAACAAAGTTGGCGATGTGCAAGACAAGATTAGTACGGCTAAAAATAATTTAATAAATGAAGTCAATAATGCGGCTAAAACCTATACCAAAACCCAAATCAATAATAATATTCAAGCTACCAATAATCAGATCGATCAAATTGCTGAAGACCCTAATATAAGTCAAGCGGCTAAAGATGCGATTACTAAGCTTAAAGATCGGATCGAATTAAGTGATGCTGCTGCGATTGCTAAAGAGGGCGGTACGATTGATCAAGACACTAGTGTTGATGCTGTTAAAGGTCATTATGTTGATGCTAACGGTAAAATTAAAAATATTACTGATATAATTGATGCCATTAAAAAGGTGGAACAAGCTGCCCAAGACCAGATTACTCAACATCCAGAAGATAAAGGTGATATTCAAGGTAGTCTAGATGATATTATTAATAATATTATTAATGGTACTGATAAAGACGGTAGTAAAGGAACCGACACTATTAATGGTATTGTACTTAATCAGAATCGAACACAGGCCGCTAACGAAATTGATAAGGCTGCCACAACTGCAATTGCGCAAATTAGTAAATTAGGCCTAAGTGATGCCGACAAGCAAAATTATATTGATGCAATCAATGCGGCTAAGGATTTAGCCACTGCTAAACCGAATGATTCTAAGTTTGATAAGAATAAGTCTATTTATGGGCAAAACACTCAAACTGATATTGATCAGCTTGTCACAGCAGCAAAGAATACCTTTAATAAAGAGGCTGCTAAAGCTGATCTGGCTAATACCGCTAAGTCTTATCTAGATAGTATTGGGTTAACAGCAGATAATGATATGGCTACTGCCCTAAAGCAAGGACAAGGCCAGATTGATGCTGTTCATGATGGCGTACCAGTGGTTGATAATGCGACTGACGTTGCTACTGCTAAAAATTCAGCAGAATCAAACCTCCTTGCAGCTGCCAAACAAGCTGCTAAAAATCAGCTGATTGCTTATGAAAGTCAGATTGAAACTAACATAAAAAACCTACACTTACCAAGTGATGCCGAAACTACAGCCATTAATAAGGCTAAAGCAGTAATTAGTGACCAAGGTGAAGATTTTACTGCTATTAATAAGGCATCTGATAAAACTGGTCTACACGATGCGTATGAAACTGGTCACGCTAAGTTAAGTGACGTTCTCGCACAAGCAACTACTACGGCTGCTAAGAGTAATGCCATTCAGCAAATCCAAGATAAACAAAAGGAAATCAGAGATAGTATTAATAACCAAAAGTATCCAAGTCTTTCGTCAGACGATATTGCTAAACTGCAAAAAGACGTGGATGATGCGGCTCAAGCTGGTATTGCGAAAATCACAAACGAGCGAGATAATAATCAAATTACAACCGATCTTAATGAAGCATTAAATAATATTGCTGGAGTTGCCGCTGACGCTGCTAGTTTAAATGATTTAATTGGTCAACGGAACAAGGCTATTGAAAAATTACAGCAAAAAGCGCAAGCAGCTAAAGATCAAATTGATGCAAAGCCTGACACTGAATTATCGGCAACTGCTAAAGCTAATTATAAGAATTTGATTGATCAACATGAAAAAGCTGGTGAAATTAGCATTAACGCCGCTGACAAGGATAATGTTGATAATGCTGAGAGTCTGGCTGAGCAGCAGATTGATAAGGACTTAGCTGCAGCTGAACTCGATGCCGCCAAGTCTCGGGCAAGTAAAGCTGTTAACGATCAATATCAAACAGATTTAAACACAATTAATGATTCTAAATTAGACGATCAAGCGAAAAAAGATTACATTAACAGTTTAAATAAAATTAAAGACGATGGTTTGGCTCAAATTAATACTGAACAGAGTCTTGATATGGTTAACCAGGCTAAGGCTGATACTATCAAAGGAATGGATCAACTGGTAGCTGGAATTAGTAATGAAGTTGCTCAAAAACTTGAGCAGCATAGAAAGACGGCAAGAGAAGATCTTGACGCAGCTGCTCAAGCAGTTCGGCAACATATTGAGCAAGATCCTAACTTATCGGATAATGAAAAGAATAAGTATTATCAGGATATTGACGCTGTGGTCGCAGATGCTAACCGGGCTATTAATAGTGCTACGGATGAGTCTGCAGTTGATACTGCTGTAAGAGCAGGTAAAGTTAAATTAACACAAATTCAAGCTCAAGCTGACTTGCAGTCAGCCAAAGAAGCTGCCCAGCATGACTTATTGGCAGAACAAAGTAAAGTTATTAACCAAATTAATGCTTTGGGGAATATCAATAGTGATCGAAAGACTGAGTTAATTAATCAGGTTAAAGAGATCTACAATCAAGCCAAGCAAGCTATTGATTCCCAAGACACGATTCAGCAAGTAGTTAAGTCTAGAGATCAAGGCATTGCTGACATGGATGAGGTTGTTAAAGGTGCCCGTGATCTTGTTGCAACAATTAATGCTGACTTAGGTAAGTTAGATGCTGTTGCCGAAAATGCTATTGCTGAAATCAATAATTCAACGTTGTCTAAGGATGACAAAGATAAAGCACAAAAGGACATTGAGTCTGCCCGTGATCAGGCTAAAGAGCGGGTCAAGAACTCTATTAATTCAGAAACTGCTAATAAAGCAGAAGCAACTGGTGAAGTTAACATTAATCAGATCAAGGATAATGCTTTAAAACAAGACTTGGATGCTGCGAAAACTGCTGGTAAAAAGGTAGTTGACGATGCGGCAGAAGCAGCTAAAAAGCGGATTAATGATCAATTTGATAACCTTACTGACGCTGAAAAACTAGCAGCACAAAATGCTAAAGATAAAGCACTTGATGCTATTAATGACGCTAAGACTAAAGCTGATCAGGCTATTGACCAGGCTATTTCTAAGACGGATATTAATAATTTAGTGACTGATGCAACTAATAAAATTAACCAAGCAGAAAGTGATTTCAACTTGGATATTATTAAGTTGCAAGCTAACAATGCAATTAGCCAACATGCCCAAGATGTAATAGCAGACCTTGATCCAAACAATCAAAAAGATATTGATAAAATTAATAAAATTAAAAACGATGCTGAAAATAGCATTAATGGAACTACAGATGCTAATACCATTAGATTTATTAAAGAGGGTGCAATCAGTGCTATTGATAATATTAAGCAGAATGCGCAAAACCAAGCTTTAGCAGAAGCTAAAAATAAGGCAATTGCCGAGTTAGACAAAGCTTTGAATGGTGCCCCGCAGGCTAAGCCACCTGTTATTGGGATTAAGGATAAAATTGACGCCTTACCTGAGTTATCTCTTGAGCAAAGGGAACAGTTTAAACAACAGGCCCAAGCTGCTCATGATCGAGCCGTTAATAATATTAATGGATCTGCTTCTCAAGTTGAAATTGATGCTAATAAAGTTACTGGATTAGCTAATATTGGTCAGGCATTAACTGATGCAACTTTGCAAAATGCTAAAGAAAAAGCTTCTAAAGACTTAGATCAATATGCTACAGAAGCTAAAGGTAGTTATGCAAATTCTACTAACTTGAAAGAGGATCAAAAGAAAGCCTTAGATAAGCGGATTGACGACACCGTCGCTAATGCTAAGGCAAAGTTAGAACGCCCCGCTACAGATACCACTGCTAAAGTTGATGCTATTGTGTCTGCTGCTAAGGGAGCCATTGACGGAATCAAAGCTGATGCGCAAGATACAAGCGATTTAAACAAAAATAAAGAGTCAGCTATCAAGCGTTTAGAGGATGAAGCAAACAGACTCAGACAAAGGGTGAATGATGGCGGTATTAACCATACATTGGATACTGCACAAAGTAATCAATTACTTGCGGAAATTAATGATGCCCTAAGCACTGGCAAGCAAGCCATTAATGCTGTTAAATCTGAATCGGATTTAGCTGCGGCTGTAGCAACTGGAATGGGTAAACTTGCCGCTGTTGATACCCACATTACTTATGAAGAAACATTGACTGCTGATTTGCAACGAATTACCGCTGCCGCTACAAAAGCTAAACAAACAGCCCATAATATTGCGCAAAATTCGACAGTAGAAGATAAAGATAAATTAGAAGCTGAAATGGTTCGGCAAATTGAAGCCGAAGCTGCTAAAGCCACTGCTGCTATTAATAAAGCTAAGACTGATGCGCGTAATAATAATGACCAAGATCCAACGGATGAAATGAATAAGCAAACTGCTGCTGGTGAAGCCGCAATCTCACACTTAACGGAAAGCTTTGAGAAGAAGAGCAAAGCAATCAATACTTTGATTGGTCATGCTAATGAAGCTAAAGATAATTTAGAAAATTACGGTAAAAATGTTAATGATTCGGCCCATCCATATTTGAGTGAAAAGGATCTTGCCGATGGACGTCAAGCTGTTAATGACGCTTTACAACACGGTATTACTGACATTCTTGGTACACCAGTTCCTGAAAATGCTGATGTAGATCAGATAGTTGATGCTGCATTGACTGCTGCTAAAACTAAGGTTGATCATGCGACGTATCCAACCCAACTTTTAGCAGAGAAGAATAAGCAACTTGCTAAAATTAAAGCCGCAGCACAAAATGCTAAGGCTAGTATTACTGCTAAGGCTAGTGCAGGTTTACCGCCAGATGTTATTGATAACTTGAAACACCAGATTGATGACCTTCTCACTAAAACAACGAATCAGATTAATGGGGTCAAACTCGAAGATACTGACATTGCTAATGATATTAGTAAGGCCAAGACAATGGTTGATAATATCGAAGCAGGAACTGATCCAAATAATAATTCGAAGCCAAACGAAAAATACATCTACGGTGAACATGCTATCTCAGGAATTGTAACTATCGCTGATGAAACACTTGACCTTATTAATGCTAAAATAGAGGCGATTAACCAGTTAGAAAGTTACAGAGACCAGAGAAAAACTGAAGTTTCTCAAATTTCAGGTTTAACAAGTGAAGACTTAGAAAATTATCAAAAACAAATAGAAGCTGAATTTGAAAATGGTAGGAGCCGAATTAATGCAGTATCTAGTGAAGATGGCACAAATAGTGAATTACCAGGAATAGTCACTGGGCGAGAAAATACTGCTAAAAGTAAAATGGATGCTATTGTTAAGCAAGCTAACAGACAAGCTACTAATAATAAAATTATTTCTGATTTACAAAATTACAAAAATACTGCGCAGGACATCATTAATAATTCACAATTATCTCAAAGCCAAAAGACAGAAGCTAATACTGCGATTGATAATGCCTTCAATGAGGCTAAAAGGGAAATTTATGTAAATACGGCAAAAGTTAATGATAAAATCCCTAGTGATCCAATTAATCAATCGCAAATAAACAATTGGAAAGCAAGTATTGATGCTGTTTTGACCAATTCAGATTATGTGACTTCTGAAAAGGACAATGCTGTTAATGGGCTTGATAAAGAAAAAGTTACCGGTTTACAAAGTGGTTTAGACAGTATTGGTATTGATATTAATCATTTAAATGATCAACAAAAGAAAGATTATCAGGCTAATATTGATACAATAAAGCAGTCAATTGCCAATATCAACGATATCAATCCTGATCAAACGGATAAAGACACGCTTAAAAACGCCACTGCTGAATATGTCAAAGGTCTGATTGCATTAAACAAGTTAAAGGCAAAGATTAAACTTGATCAAGCGGCAGCAGCAGCTAAAGAGAAGGCACCAAATGGTGGAAAAGATATAGACCATGCAACCAATACAGCCAAAGATAATATTGATAGCCTCCCTAATGATGTTTCTCCTACTGATAAAGTGAAAGATATAATTGAGGATATTGATAAGGCTGAACAGACCGGTGAAGGCAATATTAATAGTGCAGAAAACAATTCAGTTGCTCAAGATGTTGAAGATGCTCGTAAAACTGCCGCAGAAGAAGTGGGGACGCATTATAATGATGCTGTAACTCAACTTGGCACAGGTGCTCATGATAATACCGATAAAGCTTTGAACGATCACAAGGATAAAGACGGCAATATCATCATATCAGGAACCTCTATTGATGATATCATTAGAAATAAGATAGCTATTGAACGTGAAATTGCCAAGGGTGCTGTAGAAGATGCGGCCGCTAACGCTAAGACTAAGGTTGATAGTCTTAAACGTCCAGACGGTAGTGACTACACCACTAATGAAAAGAAAGCCATTATTAATCAAATTGAACAAGAGCGTAAAGATGCCACTAAAGAAAATGGGTCAATTGACCATAAGCTAGATGCTGGTACCATAAAGCAAGAACGAGAAGATGTTATAGATAGCATTAATAATGATCTAACAGACGAAAAAATTAAAAACATCTTGGATAAGGATCCAGCGGTACAACAAGAAAGGCGGGAAAAACGTCAAGCTGCTGAAGACGAATTAAAACAAAAGCATAAAGAAGCGGTTGATCAGATTCACAATGAATTTGGTGATAAAGCAGACATTTCAAAGACTGACAAGGGCTTTAATGATCATAAGCAGATTACGGGTGATAGCGAAGAAGAAATCAATGCCAATAAGTTAGCGGCAGAAAAAGAAATTGCCAAGGGTGCTGTAGAAGACGTCGCAACTAATGCTAAGAATAAGGTTGATAGCCTTAAGCATAAAGACGGTAGTGACTACACCACTAATGAAAAGGAAGCAATCAAGGACAAGATTAACCAGATTGTAACTGAAGGCAAGGATAAGATTGATAATTCGAAGACAACTGGCGAAGTTGACAAAAACCGTGACGCGGCCATTGACCAAATTATCAAAGACAGTACCCAAGATAGTGACGCGGCTAAGGAAATTTGGACTAAAGATCCGAAGGTTCAAGCTGAAAAAGAATTAGAGCAAAAGCATAAAGAAGCGGTTGATCAGATTCACAATGAATTCGGTGATAAAGCAGACATTTCAAAGACTGACAAGGGCTTTAATGATCATAAGCAGATTACGGGTGATAGCGAAGAAGAAATCAATGCCAATAAGTTAGCGGCAGAAAAAGAAATTGCCAAGGGTGCTGTAGATGATATCGCTACTAATGCTAAGAATAAGGTTGATAGCCTTAAGCATAAAGACGGTAGTGACTACACCACTAATGAAAAGGAAGCAATCAAGGACAAGATTGACCAGATTGTAACTGAAGGCAAGGGTAAGATTGACAAATCAACTACAACTGACGAAGTTGATACAAATCGTGACGCGGCCATTAACCAAATTATCCAGGATAGTACCCAAGATAGTGACGCGGCTAAGGACATTTGGAATAAAGATCCAAAGGTTCAAAATGATCAAGCTAAGCAAAAAGCTGAAGACGAATTAAACCAAAAGCACCAAGATGCAATTGATCAGATTCATAAAGAATTCGGTGATCAAGCAGACATTTCAAAGACTGACAAGGGCTTTAATGATCATAAGCAGATTACAGGTGATAGCGAAGAAGAAATCAATGCCAATAAGTTAGCGGCAGAAAAAGAAATTGCCAAGGGTGCTGTAGAAGACGTCGCAACTAATGCTAAGAAGAAGGTTGATAGCCTTAAGCATAAAGACGGTAGTGACTACACCACTAATGAAAAGCAAGCAATCAAGGACCAGATTGACCAGATTGTAACTGAAGGCAAGGGTAAGATTGACAAATCAACTACAACTGACGAAGTTGATACAAATCGTGACGCGGCCATTAACCAAATTATCCAGGATAGTACCCAAGATAGTGACGCGGCTAAGGACATTTGGAATAAAGATCCAAAGGTTCAAAATGATCAAGCTAAGCAAAAAGCTGAAGACGAACTAAACCAAAAGCACCAAGATGCAATTGATCAGATTCATAAAGAATTCGGTGATCAAGCAGACACTTCAAAGACTGACAAGGGCTTTAATGATCATAAGCAGATTACAGGTGATAGCGAAGAAGAAATCAATGCCAATAAGTTAGCGGCAGAAAAAGAAATTGCCAAGGGTGCTGTAGAAGACGTCGCAACTAATGCTAAGAAGAAGGTTGATAGCCTTAAGCATAAAGACGGTAGTGACTACACCACTAATGAAAAGCAAGCAATCAAGGACCAGATTGACCAGATTGTAACTGAAGGCAAGGGTAAGATTGATAATTCGAAGACAACTGACGAAGTTGATACAAATCGTGACGCGGCCATTAACCAAATTATCCAGGATAGTACCCAAGATAGTGACGCGGCTAAGGACATTTGGAATAATGATCCGAAGGTTCAAAATGATCGAAACCATCATGATTCAGGTAATATTCCAAGTGTACCAGGCACCCCAGGTACACCGGGTACCCCAAATGACACAGCAAACAAACCAAACTCATCAGATTCTGAGCCAGGTCACAATTCTTCATCTAAAGATAATGATCATGGAGTAGATGTAACTCTAATGCACAATGCTTATCTTTATGATCAAACAGGTAGTCGTTGCAATAAGGTTATCCTAGGAGCTGGTTCTGTAGTAACAACTTATGGAGTAACAACCATTAATGGACGTCAATTCTACATTTTGCATGATCAAAATGCTGCTAATAAGCAGTATTACTTGGCACTAGGTAATGTTAAATATCGTGTCCAGAAGTTAGTGCATAATGCAGCTGTTTATGACCAATATGGTAGACGGATTAACTCGGCAGGATTACTACGTAAGGATAGATTAATTAATACTTACGGTAGTGCGGTTACCATTAGAGGATCGTTATACTTTATCATTGCTAAGAATCGATACGTAAAGGCATCAAATGTTATGCTTAAGAAGATTGTTACTGAAACACAAGCAGAAGAGGTAGAACCAATCAATACCTCAACCGCTGACGTAGCTGTTGCAGTAAATGAAAAGCAAATTATGCATAATGCTTACGTTTATGATGAAAAGGGCACTCGTAGTAATCAATTAATCTTTAAGGCAGGTTCGATTGTTAATACTGTAGGCACTAAGACCATTAATAATCGTCTCTTCTATGTATTGGAAAACGGTATGTATATTGCGGCTGGTAATATAGATGCAAAGAAATTAAGATTGAAACACAATGCTTACCTATATAGTCAATATGGTAATCGTCTTAACCATTCGGTTGTCAGAAAGTACAAGCTGGTTAGAACTTATGGCAGTCCAGTCAGAATTAAGAATGGTACGTATTACATTGTTGCCAAGAATAAAAATATTAAGGAGGCTAACTTCATAACAAAGTAGAAATTAAGTAAAAAGTTTACTAAAAAAGGCTAATTCTCAATGTAGGATTAGCCTTTTTTATATAATCTTAATATTAAACTTATTTAAAGCTACCAAAGTAATAAAATATCACTATTCTAAATTTATTATTACTAAGATAAAAAATTGCAGTTATATGTATATCTTATATCTATAGCAAGCTTAATTTAAAAATAGCGACCATACATTAAATTTTTGGGTAGTAGTTAGCAAATTTGCTATGTATCTGGCATTAATCTGGCAAATAATATTACTAGATTTTTGCTTATAAAATTAAGGTAAATAACAACTAAAAACGTTATTAGCATAAAGCTTTAGCGTTTTTAAATTTTAAAATATTTTTTATATTATTTGTATAGTATTTATTACTGTTTGAAATAAAAAATATTTTTTTAAAATCTAACATAAAAGAAATTATCCCATAAATTATTAGTAATATACTATCTAATTATTAATAAATATAGTATTAATAACTAAAATATTTTATTGTTACTTTTACTCTACATGTAAAATTGTATTTTTTACTAATCACTATCGAATTTCAAAAAAATTATCCACATACACATATAAAATATTTATATGTATCGCTTTTATATATTAAAAATATTTATTTTAAAAAATAAAATATAATAAAAAATTATTATTTATATTATTTATATTTTTATAAAAAATACTTCTATTACAATGTTTTTTAGATAGTTTTTATTTATATTTTTATAAAAAACATTTTTATAAATTAAATTATTATAAAAATATATAAAAATAAATTATTAAAATTGATAATAAAATTTATAAGAACTACAATGTTTAAACGGTTACCCAATCGGAGCCAACTAATTTGTGAAAGGATAGTTTTATGTTAGGAAAAAATAATTTTACCGAAAGACTAAGAAAGATGGAGATGCAAGCAAAGCAAGATCACTTCTCAATTCGAAAATTGAGTATTGGTGCTGCTTCTGTTTTGTTAGGTTTTACTTTCTTTGGTTTAACTAGTCAAACTACCAAAGCGGATACTATTAATCCAGTACAAACCGCTAGTGCTGCACCTAATGCAGACTCTGCAGATACGCAAAAGGCACAACCTGAAGCGGATTCTGCCAATACTCAAGTGAATACAAATAAAAATAATGCTACAGATACAACAGCAAGTATTCCACAAACTGATTCTACAAAAGACGCAAAAAGTTCAGAATCTAAAACAGCTAGTAACGATAAAGATGATAAAACTAAGTTATCAACTTATTCTGCTTTACAGACCTTTTTGAAGACACCTGCTAAAGTAAGTGATACTCAAGTGGATTCTAGCAGTTCAGGTCAAACCTCCCCTGCTACAGTTTCTAGTACAAATTCAACTAATCAGCCAACAATTTCAGTCAATAGCGATGTGCGTGTAAGTTCTAATACACCAGTAGATACACCGGCTATCTCTGATCAGCCTTCTACTAGTAAAGAAAATGTGATTGGAACTGAAGATCTTGCTAGCAATGCTGCGCAGGTTCATAACTGGGACGAACTTGCTAGTGCAATATCAAATGCGGACATTAGCGAAATTGATGTTATGAATGATATTCTAGACGCTCCTGTTGGTGGTACAGGTGCAAATACAATACCAATTAATTTTGTAGGTAGAAATCTTTTAATTAAGTCTAATGGAAATGGATCAGATAGATATGTAGTAGATTTTAAGGGTAATCATCCCAATGTTACCAGTGGAATATTAAATTTAACTTTTCAAAATCTTGTTTTGCATAGTGCTGACACTTACGGTGTGATTCGATCAGATAAAGTTACTAATGCAATTATTAATTTTGAGAATGTCGATTTTAGCGGCTCTCAGATGATTTATGCTGGTAGTGACACTCACATTAATTTTAAAGGTACTAATACTGCTAAAACAGTTCAAGTTGATGGATTGGTAGATAATCGTCCATTGCTAAGTATTTCTGGATCAGGTAATGTGATTGATTTTGATGGTTCATTTACTGGGATCACTAGGAATGACAGTGTTATTGTCTTAGGTGGTAATGGTAACAAAATAATTGTTGAGCCTACTGCAAAGGTTATGCTTTGGCCAGCTGGTAATACCCCAACTGGTGGTATAAACCTAATACCTTCTGCAGGTATAAATGGTAGATACGGTATTATTGCGGCTGCACCTGGAGATAATAATAGTATTGATGTCAAGGGTGCGTTAAAAATCAATGTTGGTAAGCTTGATTTTGATGGTATAAATGGTAGTACAGACTGGGCTCAAGCTGGAGCAATTTATATTGGTGGTAAGTCATCATCTCTTAATATTGATAGCGGTGCCTTAATCAATGTGACTACTAATGGAAACATTACCACATATCCCTTAGCAGCCAATAACCTGATTTCGATTAATGGAAATTTAAATATTGCCCCTGACGGTCAGTTAAGTGTTACTGGTCAAAATATGGGCAAGTATGCTGGAACATTGGTTAATATTGCTGGTAAGGCTGATATTAATAATGGCTCTTTAAATATTAAGTTAGTTGGTAATGCTGGAACAGGCAACATAGTTTTGCTTAATGTGCCAGGTAGTATGAATATTAATAATCCAACCTCGATTGTTTTAGATGCACATCTAAATAAGAGCTTGGGAACAAGTATTGTAGGAAATAATGGAATTAAAATTGCTAATGCTCGTCAAAGAATCGATCTTGGTGCAATAAATGGTGGAGTCATCACGCTCCCACCATTACATATGCTCCAAGTTCAAAAAGGTACTCAAGGTGCAATTGTAAATCTGATTCAACTTTTGAACGGTCAGCAAAAGTTTGATCTTGATACTTTCCAAAGTATGTTACAAGATCCACAAATTAGTAAAATCCTCCAATTACCAGAATTAAAAGGAGTAGCCACTGCTATTCAAAATGCTGCTACTACTGGAAACACTGATTTTGATGGCTTGTATAAAACGATTTTTGAAAAAATATTTACGGATCCGACAGCTGTTGGCTATAATAACTTGCAGTTAATTCAAGCAAATTCCAGTGGATTTTTGGATATTGATCCAAGTAGCGTTGTTGTCACTAATAATCCTGATGGCTCCCGAAAAATTGCTGGTAAAGTTATCAACTATAATCCAGCTACAGATGGGCCTAACAGCGGTGGATTACTTGATAAGTATATTCCTGGTGGAACTAATGCTTATATTATCGCTCAATATAAGGGGTCTAAAGAAGGTCAATTGCTACAAGATCCTAAAATTGTCAGTCCCTATGCTTCTACTAATGCACCGGATTTACCTTCAAAGTTTGTCGCTAAAGTAAATGATGATGGAACTTTCGAATTTACTATTCCTGCAGGTGATGCAGCTCAGTTAGCCAAGGGAGATGCAATTTCATTAGTTCCTACTGCTAATTTTGTTAGTTATAACCCAGCTGATGTTCAGGCAGGAATTCGTCCAGTAATTAAAGATTTAGGAATTGTAACTTTAGGTGATGCTCAAGATAAGGCAGCTAAAGAAATTAATGATGCAATTGTTGCTGCTAAAGCTAAAAAACCAAGCAATTTGACCCCGGATCAAAGTAAGGCATTTGATGATGTGATGACATCAACTGGTGCTGATGCAACTAAACCAGTTAACCCAGACCATACTGCTACCTCTGTTTATACTGGTGATTCAGAAGTAGAAATCACTAAACGTAAGCAAGCAGCTCTTGACAAAATTGCTGTTGCACTCAAGCAGTCAATAAAAGATTCAGCTATTAATGATGTAACTGCTAAAGCTAATGCAACTAGTGTTGCTTATCCTTTACAAAAGCCAGCAATCGATACCGCTAAAAATACAGCTATTAATAACATTAATAGCGTTCCAACAACTGGATTAAGCGATACTGCTGATGCAGTTCAAAGCAAGGTTAATACTGCTAAAGAAAATGGTATTGCAGCAATCGATCAAGCAGTGACTGATTATAAAACCGGCATTAAAACTGAAATTAATGGTAAAATTGATCAGGCCAAACAAGATATTGATAGTATCGCAGCTGACCCAATTTTAAATGCTGATGAAAAAGCAGCAATTAAAAAATTAAAAGATCAACTTAGTCGCCCAACTGAAATTGCTAAGGATGGCGGTGATATTGATGCTGATCCAAATGAAACTCAAGTTGAGAAACATAAAAAAGAAGCAGAAGATATCATCAATGGAATTAATGCAAAAATTGACGCTATTAAAAAGGTCGAGCAGGCTGCTAAAGATCAAATTGCTAAGCACCCAGAAGACACTGATGATATTAAAGATAACTCCAATAAGGCAGTTGATGATATTATTAACGGCAAAGACCCAGACGGTTCTAAGGGTACTGATGATATTAACAATACTCATGCCGCTAAACAGCAACAAAAAGTTGCAGATGATATAGGAAAAGCTGCTCAGGCTGCTAAAGATCGTGTTAATAATTCTGGATTAAGTACAGTTGATAAAAAACCATATCTTGATGCAATTGACGCTGTTGCTAAAGCTGCAACGGCTAAACCTGGAACAGATGGTTATGATCCAAGTAAATCAATTTATGGGAAAAATACCGATGATGATATTAATCAGGCTAAGATAATTGCACAAAACCAATTCAATAAAGAAGCTGCTAAAGCTGAAATTGCAGGTAATGGTAAGTCATATCAAGATGGATTAGGAATCCCAGATGATAAAATTATTGCCGATACTGTTAAGAAAGAACAAGATAAAATTGATGCAATTGCTGATGGCACACCGGCAACTGATAATCGTACTACTGCTGACAGTGTTGAAAATACGGCTAAAGCTAACTTACTTGCAGCTGCTAAAGAAGCTGCTAAAGCTCAAGTAAAAGCAGAAGCTGCTAAAGCTGAAAATAAAGATAATCTTAATGCATTAGATCCGGGCATCGATGATGCAGTAAAAACTGCTGATACAAATATTGATAGCCATAATACTATTGATGAAATTAAACAAGATGTTATTAATGGTAAAAATGATATTTTAAATAAATATAAAGAGGCTGCTAAGTCTCAAATAAAAGCAGACTCTGATGCTGATAAGGCCGCTTTAGGTGTTACAACAGATCCAGCAATTGATAATGCGGTGAAAAATGCTAATACTTTGATTGACAATGCCGAATCTATTGATGGAGTTGGCAAAGCGTTAAATACTAGCAAAAATGATGTTTTGAGTCAATTCAGAGCAGCGGCTAAATCGCAAGTCAAAGCAAATGCCGATCAAGCTAAGCAAGATATTGGTACAGGAATAGATATTTCAGGGATTGATAATGCATTAAATGTGGCCAATGGCAAAATTGATGTTGATAAAGATCCTGCAACTATCAAGCAAGATATCGCAGACGGTAAAACAGGCATTCTTGAGGCAGCCAAGAGTGCTAATAAAGCTAAATTAGATGCTTATGAAAAAGATATCGAAGATAAAATTGATAAATCTGGGTTACCTGCTACAGAAATTGCCAATGCAAAAACAAAGGCAAAACAGATTGTTAATAATCTGACTGATCCGTTAGGATATAATCAACAAATTGACAAAGCAACAGATTTACCTGGAGTTAAGGATACCTATGACAAGGGTAAAAAAGCTCTAGATGCTTTACTTGGTGACTTATCGGTTGAACAAAGTAAGCAACAAGCAATAGATGATATTAAAAAAGCTCAAGAGGCCGCAAAGAATTCAATCGCAACTAAGTATCCTGATCTTAAGCCTGAAGATACTAAAGCTTTAAATGATAAAATTGATAATGCAGCTAAAACAGGTATTGATAAGATCAAGAATGAAACCGATCCTAATAATATTCCAGCTGAACATGATGACACTATTAATAATATCAATAGTGTTGGTAAAGATGCGGATGATTTGGCTTTGAGTAAACAAAAAGCTGATGCAATTAATAAGCTTAACGCTAAAGCTGAAGATGCTAAAAAAGCAATCGACAATATTCCAGCTGATCAGCTCAGTCCAACAAATAAAGAACACTTTAAAGATCAAATTGATGCTGATGTGGCTGATGCAACTAATAAGATTAATGCCGCTGACAAACTAGGAGTTGATCCTGCAGAGCAAGCAGGTGAAGCTAATATTAATAAAGATCTAAATGATGCTGATTTAACTGCATCTAGGGCTAAGGCTTTACAAGAATTAAAAGCTGAAAAAGACAAAGATTTGGCGGCAATTGATGCAAAAGCAGATCAAATGACACCAGATCAAGTAAAAGATCTAAAGCAAAAGATTAATGATATTTATGATCCTGCTGTTTCCCAAATTGCTGGCGACCAGACGATTGATACAATTAATACAGATAAGACTAATGCTATTAATGGTATGAAGGGAATTGTTGATAGTATTGGCAATTCTATTGCTAAGAATCTTCAAGATGCTAAGGATAAAGCAATTAATGATCCTGATAATGGATTAGATGCGCTAGCTAAAAAAGTCCGCGATCATATCAATGCCGATCCTAATTTATCTGAAACAGAAAAAGTAGCTTTTGGTAAGAAAATAGATGATACATTAACTGCAGCTAAAAGTGCTGTTAATGGTGCAACTGATGAAGCAGGTGTAAAAGCTGCAACAACAGCAGGTCGTGATAATCTAAATCAAATTCAAACTGATGCAGACTTGCAAGCAGCTAAAAATGCTGCTAAAGCAGCACTATTAGCTGAACAAGATAAAGTTAATACACAAATTAATGGCTTAAATACAATTGATGCTACTGGTAAAAAAGCATTAACTGATAAAGTAAACGGTTTTTACACTGATGCAATCGGTAAGGTTGATGATGCTACTACTATTAGTACGATTGACCAAGAAAAGAAAACTGGTATCGATAACATGGACAATGTTTTGAAAGATGCAATGGATCTTAATCAAACAATTGCTGCTGATCAAGCTAAGTTAGATAGTGTAGCTAAAGATGCTATTAATCAAATTAATGGTTCTACTTTATCACCTGAAGATAAAGCAAACGCCCAAAAAGCGATTGAGAATATTCGCGATCAAGCTAAGAGTGATGTTGCAAAACAAGGAACTAAGGATCTGGCAAATCAAGTTGAAGCAAAGGGCGAGAGCGATATCAACGCTGCCAAAAATAACGCACTTAAAGCAGATTTAGATCAAGCTAAGGCTAAAGCTAAAGCTGATATTGCCGAAAAAGCTCAAGCTGCTAAGGACAGAATCAATGCTGATTACAATAGTTTGCCTAAAGAGCAACAAAATGAAGCTAAAGCAGCTCATGACAAGGCCATTAGTGATATTGATGCTGCTGTTGGCAAGGCCAATGCAGATATTGATAAAGCTGATGCAGATCCAAATCCTAAGGGTAAGATAGATCAAATTGTCAAGGATACTACTAATGCAATCAATCAAGCTGAAAAAGATGCTAATTTAGCTGCTGCTAAGGCCAAGGCCAAGGCTGAAATTCAGGCAGAAGCTGATAAGGTTAAACCTGGCTTAACTAATCAAGCAGATAAAGATGCAGTTGATACAATTGCTAATAATGCGATTAGTAAGATCGACGACCCAACAATGACTGATA